>NZ_JBIRTB010000015.1:0-197551 GCF_044334475.1 Streptomyces sp. NPDC020780
GCAGTGGCTGCACACCTACAATCACCACCGCGGACACACCGCGCTGAAAGGCCAACCACCCGCCAGCCGCGTCCCCAACCTCACGGGTCAATACACCTAGGGCGGGTTGCGGCCGGCGGACACCGGCCGCAACCCGCCCGTCATCCGCGGCGCAGCCGCGCGGAGGTGAAGCGGGTCGCCGCCACCGTCGCGGGGTCCTCGGGCCACGGGTGCTTCGGATACCGGCCGCGCAGCTCCGCCCGTACGGCCTTGTACCCGTCCTGCCAGAACGACGCCAGGTCCGCCGTCACCGCGGCGGGGCGCCCGGCGGGGGACAGCAGGTGGACCAGTACGGGCACCCCCGCGACCCGGGGGGTCTCCCGGAGCCCGAAGAGTTCCTGGAGCTTCACCGCGAGGACGGGCTGCTCACCGCCGTACTCCACCCGGACCTTGGAGCCGCTCGGTACCTCGATGCGCTCCGGGGCGAGCTCGTCCAGCCGGGCGGCGTCGCCCGTCGACCACGGCAGCAGCCGCCGCAGTGCCTGTCCGGCGTCGATCCGCGCCAGGTCCGTACGGCGCCGGGCCCGCGACAGTTCCGGTTCCAGCCACTCCTCGGTGCGCGCAGACAGTGCGGCGTCCGACACGTCCGGCCACGGCGCCCCCAGGACCCGGTGCAGGAAGGCGAGCCGCAGCCGCAACTGCTCGCTGTCCCGGGTCCAGCGCAGCAGCCCGAGGCCCTCGCGCCGCAGGCCCTCCAGCAGTGCCTCACGCACCAGGCCGGGTGCCGGCTGCCGCAGCGCGCGTGCCGACAGTTCGACGGCGCCCAGCCGTTCCACGGAACGCGCCACCACGTCACCGTCCACCCAGCGGACCTCCTCACCCGAGAACTCCAGATGCCCGGCCGCCAGCCGTGCCGTGTCCTCGTCGATGACCGCCGCCAGCCGCACCCGGGCCGAGGCGGCGTGCGCCGGACGGTCGGCGACCGCGACGGCCAGCCACGGGGCGCTGCGCAGCCCCGACCCGTCCCCGGGCTCGGCGCCGGTGCCCGACGCCATGAGGAAGGCGCCGCCGCCCCGGGCCCGTGCCACCCGCTCCGGGAACGCGAGGGCGGCGACCAGACCGGCGGCCGCGTCGTCCGTGCCGGCCCCGGAACCGCCGGTTCCCTGCCCGGAGCCCTTCTCCCGGGCGGCGCTCTCGCGGGGCGCTGCGTCGCGGGCGGACGAGAGCCTGCGGACCTCCTGCCGCCACTGTGCGGCGTAGGCGTCCCCGCCCCGCCGGGCGGTACGTAGCGCGGCCGCCAGGTCGTCCCCGTAGGCCCGCGGCGGTTCCTCGCTCAGCAGCGCCACCACCTCAGCGGCCCGCCGGGCGCCGACCTCCTGGGCGCCGTCCAGCAGGGCGCGCGCGAGGCGGGGGTGCAGTCCGAGGCGGGACATCCGTGTCCCCCGGCCGGTCACCCGCCCTGCCGCGTCCACCGCGCCGACCGCCGTCAGCACCTCGCGGGCGGCGGCCATGGCCCCGGCCGGCGGGGGATCGAGCAGCGCCAGGCCGGAGGCGTCCGGATCGCCCCAGCAGGCCGCCTGCAGCGCGAACGCCGTCAGGTCGGCCACCCTGATCTCCGGGGACGGGAAACGGGCGAGCCGGCCGTCCTCGGCCTGCTCCCAGCAGCGGTACACCGTGCCCGGCGCCTCACGCCCCGCCCGGCCCGCGCGCTGGCGCCCCGCCGCCTGCGACGCCCGAACGGTCGTGAGCGCGCTCAGCCCCCGGGCGTGATCGGTACGCGGCTCCCTGGCCAGCCCCGAGTCGACGACGACCCGCACGCCGGGCACCGTCAGGGACGATTCGGCCACGGAGGTCGCCAGGACCACCCGGCGCCCCCGTGAGGACCCGGCCAGCACCGCGTCCTGGACGGCCGCCGGGGCGCGTCCGTGGACCTGGAGCACCTCGGCGGCCACCCCGTCCAGCTGCCCGGCCACCCGGCCGATCTCGCCGACGCCCGGCAGGAAGCAGAGCACGTCACCGTCCCGCTCGGCGAGCGCCCGGCGCACCACGGCGGCCACGTGCGTGAGCAGCGCCGGATCGACGCGCATCCCGTGCGGCGCCCGTACGGGGACGGCCGGCGGGGCCCACACCACCTCCACCGGATGGGACACCCCCCGTGCCTCGACGACGGGCGCGTCGCCCAGCAGCCGTGCCCAGCCCTCGGCGTCCGTCGTCGCCGACGCCGCGACGAGCCGCAGGTCCGGCCTGATCGCCGCCCGCACGTCCAGGAGGAAGGCGGAGACCGTGTCGGCGTCCAGGTGGCGCTCGTGGCACTCGTCGATGATCACCACGTCGACGCCGGTCAGCTCCTGGTCGCGCTGCAGCCGCTGGAGCAGGACACCGGTGGTCACGACCTCCACCACCGTCCCGGGCCCCACCAGGCGTTCCCCGCGCACGGTGAAGCCGACGCGTGCGCCGGGCCGCTCGCCGAGCAGCCACGCCATCCGCCGGGCCGCCGCCCGGGCCGCGATGCGCCGCGGCTCGGCGACGAGCACGCGGCGCACCGGGCCGCCGCCGGTCAGTCCGCCGAGCACCAGGGGCACGAGGGTCGTCTTGCCGGTGCCGGGCGGCGCGCAGAGGACCGCCACCCCGCGGTCGTCGAGTGCCTGCTCCAGGGCGGGAACAGCGGTGCGTACGGGCAGCTGTTCGAGGGCGTCGGTACGGATCACGCCCCCAGTCTCGTACGCCGGGGCCGGCCCGCGTCGCCGGGCCCGGTCCGGCCGCGGGATCACCAGGTGCGGCGGTCCCGCTCGCAGACGAAGATCGCCGTGCCGGGGATGAGGTTGCCGCGCAGGGGGGACCAGCCGCCCCACTCCTGGTCGTTCCAGACCGGCCACTCCGGCTCCACCAGGTCGAGGAGCCGGAAGCCGCCCGCCACCACGTCGCGCACCCGGTCCCCGAGTGTCCGGTGGTGCTCGACGTACACGGCGTCGCCCCGCTCGTCCTGCTCGACGTACGGCACGCGGTCGAAGTAGGAGGCGGCCACGGAGAGTCCTTCCGGCCCGGGTTCGTCGGGAAAGGCCCAGCGGATCGGGTGGGTCACCGAGAAGACCCAGCGGCCTCCTGGGCGCAGGACCCGGTGCACCTCGCGGAAGACCTGGACGGGGTCGGCGACGAAGGGCACCGCGCCGTAGGCGGAACAGGCCAGGTCGAAGGTGCCGTCCCGGAAGGGCAGCCGTCCGGCGTCGGCCTCCACGAGGGGGACGTCCCCGCCGATGCGCAGGGCGTGCTGGAGCTGGCGGTGGGAGAGGTCCAGGGCGACAGGGCGGGCGCCCCGGCCGGCCAGCCAGCGCGAGCACTGGGCCGCGCCGGCGCCGATCTCCAGCACGCGCCGGTCCTTCAGGGCCTCGGCGGGGCCCAGCAGGGCGGCCTCGGCCTCGTCGAGGCCCTCGGGGCCCCAGACGAAGCGGTCGTCCCCCAGGAAGGCTCCGTGGTCGCTCTGGTACGCGTCGGCGTTCCGGTCCCACCAGCCGCGACTGGCCCGGCTGCTCTCCGCCTCGCCGGCGTCCCGGCGGGTCGCTTCGGGTTCGGGGTCGTAGGTCTCTTGGCTCATCGTGCCCGTCGTTGTAGTTTGCCTTCACCCGCCGTACGGGGGCGCCCCCGGGGTGTACCGGTGAGTACGTCCGCGCGCGCGTCGCCTGTCCGCCGGAACCGATGTGGCCTCGGCGAACGCGAGTTGTGCCGGGATTGGGGCGTTGTGCCCCGGGTGTGCGCCTTCGCGCATTGACCCTGTCCGGCTGCCCCCGTATGCTACAAGTTGCGCTGCGAGCCTGCGCGCCTCAGACCTAGCAGGCCGCGCTCGCGTCTGTTGCATGTCCCCTCGGTTGTCGAGGTGCCTCCCGATCTCCGGGGCGGTGCTTTCCAGGCTGTCCGGCGTCTGCAGAGGCGATACGGGCTTTCGGCGTAGCAGTACCTACGACTCACTGTCCGTACCGGAGCCCTTTCCCACATGACGAGCAGCACCGAGACCACCGCCACCACTCCGCAGGTTGCGGTCAACGACATCGGCGACGCGGACGCGTTCCTCGCGGCGATCGACGAGACGATCAAGTACTTCAACGACGGCGACATCGTTGACGGTGTCATCGTCAAGGTTGACCGGGACGAGGTTCTCCTCGACATCGGTTACAAGACCGAAGGCGTCATCCCGAGCCGCGAGCTCTCGATCAAGCACGACGTCGACCCGAACGAGGTCGTCAAGGTCGGCGACGAGATCGAGGCCCTGGTTCTCCAGAAGGAGGACAAGGAAGGCCGCCTGATCCTCTCGAAGAAGCGCGCTCAGTACGAGCGTGCCTGGGGCACCATCGAGAAGATCAAGGAAGAAGACGGCATCGTCACCGGTACCGTCATCGAGGTCGTCAAGGGTGGTCTCATCCTCGACATCGGCCTCCGCGGCTTCCTCCCGGCGTCGCTCGTCGAGATGCGTCGCGTCCGCGACCTCCAGCCCTACGTGGGCAAGGAGCTCGAGGCCAAGATCATCGAGCTGGACAAGAACCGCAACAACGTGGTCCTGTCCCGCCGTGCCTGGCTCGAGCAGACCCAGTCCGAGGTGCGCCAGACGTTCCTCACCACCCTGCAGAAGGGTCAGGTCCGCTCCGGCGTCGTCTCCTCGATCGTCAACTTCGGTGCCTTCGTGGACCTGGGCGGCGTCGACGGTCTCGTGCACGTCTCCGAGCTCTCCTGGAAGCACATCGACCACCCCTCCGAGGTTGTCGAGGTCGGCCAGGAAGTCACCGTCGAGGTCCTCGACGTGGACATGGACCGCGAGCGCGTCTCCCTGTCGCTCAAGGCGACGCAGGAAGACCCGTGGCAGCAGTTCGCCCGCACGCACCAGATCGGGCAGGTCGTTCCCGGTAAGGTCACCAAGCTCGTTCCCTTCGGTGCGTTCGTGCGCGTCGACGAGGGCATCGAGGGCCTGGTCCACATCTCCGAGCTGGCCGAGCGCCACGTGGAGATCCCGGAGCAGGTCGTCCAGGTCAACGACGAGATCTTCGTCAAGGTCATCGACATCGACCTCGAGCGCCGTCGCATCAGCCTCTCGCTGAAGCAGGCCAACGAGGCCTTCGGCGGCGACCCGGCCTCGGTCGAGTTCGACCCGACGCTGTACGGCATGGCCGCGTCGTACGACGACCAGGGCAACTACATCTACCCCGAGGGCTTCGACCCCGAGACCAACGACTGGCTCGAGGGCTTCGAGGCGCAGCGCGAGGTCTGGGAGACCCAGTACGCCGAGGCGCAGCAGCGCTTCGAGCAGCACCAGGCCCAGGTCATCAAGTCCCGCGAGGCCGACGAGGCCGCTGCGGCCGAGGGCGCTGCGGCCCCGGCCGGCGGCAACGCCCCGGCTGCCTCCGGCGGCAGCGGTGGCGGCTCGTACTCCTCGGAGTCGGCGGACAACTCCGGCGCCCTGGCGTCGGACGAGGCCCTGGCCGCGCTGCGCGAGAAGCTGGCCGGCGGCCAGAGCTGACGCTCTGATCCCGGTCGCTCATCGGCTGCGGTAGCTGGAGAGCTGTAGGTGAGGCCCGCTCCCTTCGGGGGGCGGGCCTCACTCGTGTGGTGCGGCGGTCGTCGTCCGTCGGAGACCTTGTGCCCTGGGCGGGAGCGGGTGGTCGGTCGTCTCAGGGGCGTGGCGATGTCGGTCGGCCCTTGCCGCCGGTGCCCGTCCTGCTCGTTGTGGACGGTGGTGGGCAGTCGGGGCCCGGTCCGTCCGGGACGAATGCGGCGTGCCGGGGTGGAGCCGGCAGCGCCGGTCAGTTCCGGGGCGCTGCCGCGGAAGCTGACGGCCCGTAACGCTCGTGCCGGGATTCCCGGCGACCGCGGAACCGCAGGGGGGAGCCAAGGCCATGGCATGTACGTCCGGCAGCTCACGCACCTCGCAGGCCCCTCCCCAGGCGGCCGGTGCCCCCCACCCGGCTCCCTACCCCGCACCTGGAGACGGCCTGGCACTTCCTCGCCGGGGCCCGGCCGCACCGGCCTTCGCAGCGGTCCGCGCACCGCTCAACAGGCCGCCGGACATGTCCACTTCGCCGGTGACCGCCGCCGCACCGACGCCCGGCAGCACGGCGCCCTCATTCCGCCGCAAGGCGGTCACCGCGCACACCCGCTCCCCGGGCGAGACCGAAAGCGGCGCGGGCGGGAATGCGGGCGCCGCGCGGGGTGTTCTTGCCGGGGAACACGAGGAGGAGCGGTAACCGTGCCTGATCCGCAGAGTTTGTACGAATGGGAGCCGAAGGGCCTGGCCGTCGTCGACATGGCGCTCGCCCAGGAGTCGGCCGGCCTGGTCATGCTCTACCACTTCGACGGATACATCGACGCGGGTGAGACCGGCGAGCAGATCGTCGACGGCCTGCTCGAGACGCTGCCGCACCAGATCGTGGCCCGCTTCGACCACGACCGGCTCGTCGACTACCGAGCGCGCCGCCCGCTGCTGACCTTCCGGCGCGACCGCTGGACGGCCTTCGAGGCCCCCACGCTGGACGTGCGGGTGGTGCAGGACGCCACCGGCGCGCCCTTCCTGTTGCTGTCGGGGCCCGAGCCCGACGTGGAGTGGGAGCGATTCGCCGCCGCCGTCGAGGAGATCGTCGAGCGGCTCGGCGTCCGCCTCGCGGTCAACTTCCACGGCATTCCGATGGGAGTCCCGCACACCCGCCCGGTCGGTCTCACCCCGCACGGCAACCGCACCGACCTCATGCCCGGGCACCGCAGTCCGTTCGACGAGGCGCAGGTCCCCGGTTCAGCGGAGGCGCTCGTCGAGTACCGGCTGATGGAGTCCGGTCACGACGTTCTGGGCGTCGCCGCCCACGTGCCGCACTACGTCGCCCGGTCCGCCTACCCGGACGCCGCGCTCACCGCGCTCGAGGCGATCACCGCGGCGACGGGTCTCGTCCTGCCGACGGTGGCGCACACGCTGCGCACGGAGGCGCACCGGACCCAGACCGAGATCGACCGGCAGGTCGGCCAGGGCGACGAGGAGCTCGTCGCACTCGTCGAAGGTCTGGAGCACCAGTACGACGCGGTCGCGGGATCCGAGACGCGCGGGAACCTCGTCGCGGAACCCTCCGACCTCCCCTCGGCCGACGAGATCGGCCTCGAGTTCGAACGCTTCCTGGCCGAACGGGAGGGTGACTCCTGAGCGTTCGCCGACGGCCACGCCGCGGGCCACAGGGCAGCCGTTAGGCTCGTCGCATGCTGAAAGTGGGCCTGACCGGCGGCATCGGCGCCGGCAAGAGCGAAGTGTCGCGGCTGCTCGCGGGCTACGGAGCCGTGGTGGTCGACGCCGACAGGATCGCGCGCGAGGTCGTCGAGCCCGGTACCCCTGGGCTCGCCCGCGTCGTGGAGACCTTCGGCCCCGGCGTGCTGGCGGCCGACGGCACGCTGGACCGGCCGGCGCTCGGCGCGATCGTCTTCGCCGACCCGGACCGCCTGGCGGCGCTCAACGCCATCGTCCACCCGCTCGTCGCCGCCCGCTCCGCCGAGCAGGAGAAGGCGGCGGGCCCGGACGCGGTCGTCGTCCACGACGTCCCCCTGCTCACGGAGAACGGCCTCGCTCCCCTCTACGACGTGGTGGTCGTCGTGGACGCCGCACCCGGGACCCAGCTCGACCGGCTCGTACGGCTCCGAGGCATGACCCGGTCCGACGCCCGCGCGAGGATGGCGGCGCAGGCCGCACGGGAGCAGCGGCTTGCCGTCGCCGACCTGGTCATCGACAACGACGGGCCCCTGGAGGAGCTGGAACCGCAGGTCCGCGCGGTCTGGGCGGAGCTGAAGGCGCGTGCCGCCGCACGCTGAGGCGCGGCTCGGGGCGGGTCCCGCCGCCTGACGAGGGCGCGGCCGGGAGCCTGTGCCGTCGTCCGCCCAGGTGCGGCCGGTCCGGAATACCGGCAGCCCGCCGCATGTTGAGGAGCGGAAGGCAAGGGGAAGGATGTGACTGTGCCTGAGAGCAACCCGGAGACCCATGTCATCGATTTCCGAGCGGCGGAGCAGCTGCTCGCCGCGCGCGACCCGCGGGGCGCGGTCAAGCTGCTCGACTCCGTGATAGCCGCCCACCCGGAGAACACGGCCGCTCGCCTCCTGCGCGCGCGGGCCTTCTTCGCGGCGGCGCAACTGCGCCCGGCGGAGCTGGAGTTCGAGCTGGTCCTGGAGAGGGAACCGGACAACGCCTTCGCGCACTTCGCCCTGGCCCGCACCTTTCAGCGCGCCGGCCGCCCGGAGCAGGCGACCCGGCACTTCCGGCTGGCCGCCGCACTGGACCCGAACCCGGAGTACCTGCGGGCGGCCCGCTTCGACGACCGTCCTGAGGACGACCGCCCCTGACGGGGGTCCCGGCGGCCGCGCTCCCCGCGGTCAGCGGTGCTTCGAGGCGCGCTCGTCGCTCAGGGCCGCCGTGTCGGGTTCGTACGGTGGTACGTCCCGTCCCGGCTGGTAGTGCGGACCCTGGCGGATGTGGCGGACGACGAGGCAGCAGTCCGTGACCGTGACCACCAGCAGTACGGCGCAGGCGGCGGCCCAGCCGGGACGTCCCGTCACCAGGAAGGCGGCCAGGCCGAACGCCGCCCAGACCATGCCCCACAGGCTCAGCCAGAACCGCATCCGCAGGGGACTGCGTGCAGTGGCCGGTTCACTTCCGGTACGCATCGCCATCGCCTCTCTCCTCCTCCCAGGATGACCCCTCGGTGCGACGCAGGGAAGCCCTGCCGAGCCCGGAAGGAAGTCGGGCAGGGCAGGGCGGTACGGCGTGGGGTGACGACTCCTGGCGCGGGGGTGTCCCCGCGGGGCCGGGGTCCCCGGCACCTTGCCGGGCGGCCCGGCCGGGGACGCGCTCGGCGAACCGGCGGAGTTCCTCCCGCTCCCTGCATCCGCCGCACCCACGGGAGCAAGGGCTGCGCGGACTCGGCGCGGATCCGGACCCGGGGCGTCGGACGGCTCACGGATCCGCCCCCCGGGGTGGAGCTCTACACAGCCGCAGGAGCCGGTCAGGGCCCGCGCCCGGCCCACCCGGTATCGGCGGCGCGGAGCCCGGAGTGGTGGGGAGAGCAGGGCGGCCGGGGCTCCGCGGTCAGTGGATGAACCGGTAGCTGCGCCACGGCAGGGTGCGAGGGGCCGTGACATCGGTGACCGTGGTGGGCACATAGGTGGTCCCGCCGCCGGTGCAGTCGGGCGTGCGGTACAGGATCATGTCGATGAGGGTCCCGTTGGCGACCGCCTGCGCCCCGGCGGGCGCCATGCGATGGCAACCCTTCACCGACGGGCTGTGCACGCTCACGACCATGTCGCGCCCCGTGGTGTAGGTGACCGGCCCGACGGCGGTGCGGCCCAGGCCCGAGCAGCCCGAGACGGTGAGGGTGAGCAGTGCGGCGCCGACGGCGACGCCCGCGCGGCGCCGGCGGAGGTCGGTGGGGAGGGCTGTCGCGGTGACGGACATGGCGGGGTCCTCGTCTGCTCGTCCGGCTCATCGGTACGTCCCAGAGACGTGCTGGCGCTGGCCACCCTGCCCGGTCCCGGCGAGCCCGGCATCCGGTGCGCGGCCGGCCGGGCCACGGGCACCCGGACAGAGGTTCGACGGGTGCGCAAAGCGGGCTTATCGTGGTAAATGGCGCTCGGGCGGACGCTCGGACGCACTGTCTGAGGCAGGGGGCCGTGATGGTCCAGGTGCTTGTGATCGCAATCGTGGCGGTCTGTGCGGTCGCCGCGCTCTATGCCATGTCGGCCGCGCGGGTCGTCAAGCAGTACGAGCGGGGAGTGGTCTTCCGGCTCGGCCGGCTGCATGAGCGGGTGCGCGCCCCGGGTTTCACCGTGATCGTTCCGGGCGTGGACCGCCTGCGCAAGGTGAACATGCAGATCGTGACGATGCCCGTCCCCGCGCAGGACGGGATCACCAGGGACAACGTGACGGTGCGCGTGGACGCGGTCATCTACTTCAAGGTGGTGGATCCGGCAAGCGCCGTGATCGCCGTGGAGGACTACAGGTTCGCCGTCTCGCAGATGGCGCAGACGTCCCTTCGGTCGATCATCGGTAAGAGCGATCTGGACGATCTGCTGTCGAACCGGGAGAAGCTCAACCAAGGGCTGGAACTGATGATCGACAGTCCGGCGGTCGGCTGGGGTGTGCAGATCGACCGCGTGGAGATCAAGGACGTGTCACTGCCCGAGACCATGAAGCGCTCGATGGCCCGGCAGGCCGAGGCCGACCGGGAGCGGCGCGCGCGGGTCATCAACGCCGACGCGGAACTCCAGGCGTCGAAGAAGCTCGCCCAGGCGGCCCATGAGATGTCGGCCCAGCCGGCGGCCCTGCAACTGCGCCTGCTGCAGACCATCGTGGCCGTCGCGGCGGAGAAGAACTCCACCCTGGTGCTGCCGTTCCCCGTCGAACTGCTCCGCTTCCTGGAGCGGGCACAGTCGGCCCGGGCACCGCAGGATGCGGACGGGGTCGGGACGCAGAACGACAAGCCGGAGCAGCCGGCGGCGGGGCCGGACCCGGCGGAGGCACCGGGCACCGAGCCGGCCCTGCCCGACGGGCACACGCCGGACCGGCTCACGCCGGATCCCCTCACCGATCCGCTCGCCCACGATCCGGCGGGCACGCAGACCACGCTGCCCGATCCGCTCGCCCCCGATCCGATACTGCCGGACCCGGGGCTGCCCGACCCGCCACCCCCCGCCTCGCCGCCCGACCGGGCCGCTGCCGACGGGGATCGCACCGGTCGGACCGACGGCTCAGGCCCGGAGCCGTACACCCCGGGCTGAGTTCCGTGCGCAGGACCGTGCCGAGGGCCCGCTCCGCCCGCTCCCAGCTGTGCGAACACGGCCGGGGCGGGCGTTGTCGTACCCCCCGCCTAGACTTCCCGGAACAGCGGGAACACGACCGTGGCGAGGCGCGGGAGGGCGGTGGACATGGCACAGCGGCGGCATGACGAGTCCGTCGACGCGCTCCTGCGGTGCGCGGCGGTCTTCCTGCCGGCGGAGCTTCCCAGGGACGGCCGCGTGGCCTTCTGGGACCCCGAGGGGACGGTCGGCCTCCCGGGGGCCGACGGGCCGTTGACCGGGCTGCCGCCGGGCGCGAAGCCGTATCCGGCGCCGTCGCGCGAGGGCGGGGGAGCCGTCCCTGCCGTCAGCGAGCTGACGGTCCTTGTGCGCGACGGCGTGGACGGTGCCCGGCACCGCACGGTGCCCGCCGTGCTGCTCCCCGTCGCGGACGCCGTGCCCCTGCTCGCCGGAGCCCGGCACCGGGCCGTGGCCCACCCTGCCACCCGCGCCTGGGGCGCCGCCACGCTGCACGCGCTCACCCTGGTGGCGCGCGGCAGGCTGCTGCCCGGGCTCACCTCCGACGACCACGACGCCTGGCGGGCCGGACCCCGCGACGCCGAGGACATCGCCCACCTGAGAGCGGTCGCCGCCTCGATGCCGCCGGAGGGGCACGCGGTCCCGCTGGACGGCACGCCCCTGCGGGTCCCCGAGCCCCGGGCCCTGCTCGGCGCCTTCCTCGACGCCGTCGCCGACACCCTGCCCCGTACACCCGCCGCCGCCCACGCGATGGGGGCGCCCTTCGCCGCGCTCGAGGCACAGCACCTGCCGGGGGCCCGTGCCTGGGCCGTCGAGGTTGCCGCGGGACTCGACGCGGGAGTGCGTGTCTCGCTCCGGCTCGACCTGTCCGCGTACGACCTCTTCGAGGCCTCCGGTCCCCCCGCGCGGACGGAGGCGGACGCGGCCACGAAGGCCGAAGCGGAGACGCACGGGTCGCCGCCCGCCGCCCGCCACGCGGCCGCCGCGGTCACCCAGGTGCACAGCCTGGCCGACCCGACCTACGTCACCGACGCGGCCACGCTCTGGGGCGGCGGAGCCGGCGAGCCGTTCGGGCCGAGAGCCAGGATCGACGCCGTGCTGGCGCTGCGCCGCGCCGCCCGCGTCTGGCCTCCGCTGGAGAGGCTGCTCGACCAGCCCGTCCCCGACGTGCTCGCCCTCACCGAGGACGAGCTGTACGAACTGCTCGGCCAGGCCGGAGCCCGGCTCGCGGAGGCGGGGGTCGCGGTCCACTGGCCGAGGGAGCTCGCCCGCTCGCTGACCGCCGCGGCCGTCGTCCGCCCGGCCCCGGGATCGGCCACCGACGGCACGTCCTTCTTCGACGCGGAGCAGCTCTTCGCGTTCGACTGGCAGCTCTCCCTCGGGGACGAGCGGCTCACCGAGGCGGAGATGGACACACTGGCCGAGGCCCACCGGCCGGTGGTGCGGCTGCGTGACCAGTGGGTGGTCGTCGACCCCGACCTCGTACGCAAGGCCCGCAAACGGGAACTCGGCCTGCTCGACCCGGTCGACGCCCTCGCCGTCGCCCTGACCGGCAGCGCCGAGATCGACGGCGAACAGGTCGAGGCCGTGCCCGTCGGCGCCCTCGCAGCGCTCCGCGCCCGCGTCCTGGACGAGGACGCCACCCTCCCGCCGCCCCCGGGACTCGACGCCACCCTGCGCGACTACCAACTGCGGGGGCTGGCCTGGCTGGACCGGATGACCTCGCTGGGCCTCGGCGGCTGCCTCGCCGACGACATGGGCCTGGGCAAGACCATCACCGTCATCGCGCTCCACCTGCACCGCGCCCACGCCGCGCCCACCCTGGTGGTCTGCCCCGCCTCGCTCCTCGGCAACTGGCACCGCGAGATCAACCGCTTCGCGCCCGGTGTCCCGGTGCGCCGCTTCCACGGCACCGACCGCTCCCTCACCGACCCGGACGGCGGCTTCGTCCTCACGACGTACGGCACGATGCGCTCCAGCGCGGAGCAGCTCGCCGCCCACACCTGGGGACTCGTCGTCGCCGACGAAGCCCAGCACGTGAAGAATCCGCACTCCTCCACGGCCAGGGCGTTGCGAACCATCCCGGCCCCGGCCCGCGTCGCGCTCACCGGCACCCCCGTCGAGAACAACCTCTCCGAGCTGTGGGCGCTGCTGGACTGGACCACGCCGGGACTGCTCGGCCCCCTGAAGGCGTTCCGGGCCCGGCACGCCCGGACCGTGGAGAACACGGGCACCGCGGCCGGCCTGGGCAACGAGGAAGCGGTCGAGCGGCTGTCCCGGCTGGTCCGCCCCTTCCTGCTGCGCCGCAGGAAGTCCGACCCGGGCATCGCGCCGGAGCTGCCGCCCAAGACCGTCACCGATCATCCCGTCTTCCTGACCCGGGAGCAGGCCACGCTCTACGAGGCCGCCGTCCGCGAGACGATGGCGTTCATCGAGCAGTCCGAAGGCATCACCCGCCGGGGCCTGATCATGAAGCTGCTGGGCTCGCTCAAGCAGATCTGCAACCATCCGGCGCAGTACCTGAAGGAGGAGCCGACCCGGCTCACCGGACGCTCGGGGAAGCTCGCCCTGCTCGACGAGCTCCTCGACACGATCCTGTCCGAGGACGGCTCCGTCCTGATCTTCACCCAGTACGTGTCGATGGCCCGGCTGCTCTCCGCCCACCTGGCCTCGCGCGCCATCCCCTCCCAACTGCTGCACGGCGGTACGCCGGTGGCCGAACGGGAGCACATGGTGGACCGTTTCCAGTCCGCGCAGGTCCCTGTCTTCCTGCTCTCCCTCAAGGCGGCGGGCACCGGCCTGAACCTCACCCGGGCCGCCCACGTCGTCCATTACGACCGCTGGTGGAACCCGGCGGTCGAGGAACAGGCCACCGACCGCGCGTACCGCATCGGCCAGACCCAGCCCGTGCAGGTGCACCGGCTGATCGCGGAGGGAACGGTCGAGGACCGGATCGGCGAGCTGCTGGAATCCAAGCGGGCGCTGGCCGACGCGGTGCTCGGTTCCGGCGAGACCGCCCTGACCGAGCTCAGCGACCGCGACCTCGCCGACCTCGTGTCGCTGCGGAGGACCTCGTGAGCCCCGCCGCGGGCTCCCGCCCCGCGGCCCGGCCCGGCCCCGACGACCTGCGGCGCACCTTCGAGGCGGTGCCCGCCCGGGCCTCGGACACCGGTGGGCCCTTCGCGGACAGCTGGTGGGGCCGGGCCTGGGTGGACGCCCTGGAGACCCTGTCCATGGACGAGGGGCGGCTGGCACGCGGGCGTACGTACGCCGACGGCGGCCACGTCGCCGCGATCACCGTCACCCCCGGCCGGGTCATCGCCTACGTCCACGGCAGCCGCCCCCGCCCCTACCGGGCGGAGCTGCGGCTGCGTACGTTCTCCGCCGCCGACTGGGACACGTTCCTGGACGCCGTCGCCGCCCGGCCCGGGCACCTGTCCGCGCTGCTCGACAAGGAGATGCCGCACTCCCTGGTCGACACGGCGGGGGAGGCCGGGATACGGCTGCTGCCCGCCGCCGGCGACCTCGATCCCGACTGCTCCTGCCCGGATCGCGGGTGGCCCTGCAAACACGTCGCGGCGCTCTGTTACCAGACGGCACGGCTCCTGGACAGCGACCCGTTCGTCCTGCTGCTGATGCGCGGCCGGGGCGAGCGGGAACTCCTCGACGAGCTGGGCCGCCGCAATGCCGAGCACTCCGCCCGCGAGCGCCCCGCCGTCCCCGCCATGCCGTCCGTCGAGGCCGGGGAGGCCCTGGCCGACCGCTTCCTCCCACCGCTCCCCGCGCCTCTGCCGGTGCCGCCGCACCCCGGTGGGCCGCCGCCGTACCCGGAGCTGCCCGGCGCCAGGGACGCGCTGTCCCTGGACCACCTCGCCGCGGACGCCGCGGCCCGGGCCCACGCGCTCCTGACCACGGGTGAGGATCCGCTCGCCGGGCTCACCACCTGGCAGGACGCGGTGCGCATCGCGGCCTTGCGGCCCACGGCGGGACTCACCGCCACGACCCGGGCCCTCTACCGCGAGCTGGCCTTCGCCACCGGCCGCAGCACCACCGACCTGGCCCGCGCGGTCGCCGCCTGGCGGCAGGGCGGGGCGGAGGGTCTGGCCGTCCTGGAGACGCCGTGGGATCCACCGGCGGGCCCGTTCGACCGGGCGCGCCCCGCCCTGGCGGCGGCGGGCTTCCCGCGGTTCCAGCCCCGGCGCAACCACCTGACCAACGCCGCCGGAACCCTTCAGCTGCGCTTCGGCCACGACCACCGTTGGTACGGCTACGAATCGGACCCGGGCGAGGACGACTGGTGGCCCCGCGCCGCCCCGGACACCGACCCCGTGGGCGCCCTCAGCGCCCTGCGTGGCTGACGGCCGCTCAGCCGAACGCGTAGACGAGCACCACGATCAGCAGGAGGGCGCACAGCGGCAGCATCACCCGGCGGGCCTTGCTGAACGACTCGTTCTCCTGCTGGGTGAGTCCGCGGTCGGCGCCGTGAACGGCCGCCAGATGCTCCCCGGCCATGTCGATGATCCTCTGCCTGGTCAGCAGGGAGGGCGCCCAGTCGCAGTGCGTACAGACGAGGAAGTCCCGGTAGGGGTCGTACCGGAAGTCGCGCTCGATGTTCACCGTGAAGACCGCGTCACCGGGCCCGAGGGCGGTGAAGTGGCGTATCGGCGTACCCATGTCGATGGCTCCCTGCTCGTGACCGGTGCGCGGGCGCTGTCCGGCGGAACCGTACCGAACGCGCGGAGGAAGGCGCCGGCCACCCGCGCGGTGAAACGTGCCGGCGACGGTGCGCGGGGCACCACCGAGCGGACCCGGAGCGTACCGGCCGTCAGGTCCAGAGAGAGCAGAGGGCCCGCGTCAGCGCGGAGTTCGCCGTCCACGGCCGCCCGGCCGAAGACCCTGCGCCGCCCCTTCTAGGCCGAGGCCGCCCGGCCCGGCGCAGGCCTCACGGCGCCCACTGCGTCAGCGCTCCGGCGGAGGCCCCGACGCCCTGCGTGCGGGGCAGTGGGCGGCGCGCTGCTGCCGGTGTGACCGAAGCGGTCCCGGCCCCGTCGCCGGCGGGACCGCTGCCACGGTCCGCTCGGGCAGCCGGGGGAGGCCGGTCATGCGCGGGGGAGCCGGCGGCTGGGGCAGGTCACTGTCGGTATCCGCTCAGGAAGCGGCCGATACGGCTGATCGCCGCGTCCAGATCGTCGGCCTGCGGCAGTGTGAGGATGCGGAAGTGGTCCGGGCGCGGCCAGTTGAAGCCGGTGCCCTGCACCACCTGGATCTTCTCGCGCAGCAGCAGGTCGAGGACGAACCGCTCGTCGTCGGCGATGGGGTGCACCTTCGGGTCGATGCGGGGGAACGCGTACAGCGCGCCCTTCGGCTTCACGCACGACACGCCGGGGATCTCGTTCAGCCGCTCCCAGGCCCGGTTGCGCTGCTCGTGGAGCCTGCCGCCGGGGGCGACCAGTTCCCGGATCGACTGCCGGCCGCCGAGGGCCGCCTGGATCGCGTACTGCGCGGGGGTGTTGGGGCACAGCCGCATGGAGGCGAGCGTGGTGAGCCCCTCCAGGTAGTTGCGGGCGTGCTGCTGGGGGCCCGAGACGACCAGCCAGCCCGAACGGAACCCCGCGACCCGGTATGTCTTGGACAGTCCGCTGAAGGTGAGGCAGAGGAGGTCGGGAGCCAGGACCGCCACGCTGTGGTGCTCGGCGTCGTCGTAGAGGATCTGGTCGTAGATCTCGTCGGCGAACACCATCAGCCCGTGCCGGCGCGCCAGGTCGAGCATGCCCTCGAGGATCTCGCGCGGGTAGACGGCGCCCGTCGGGTTGTTCGGGTTGATGATCACCATGGCCCGGGTGCGGTCGGTGATCTTCGAGGCCATGTCGGCGAGGTCCGGGTTCCAGTCCGCGGCCTCGTCGCAGGTGTAGTGCACGGCCTTGCCGCCCGCGAGCGTGGTGACGGCGGTCCACAGGGGGTAGTCGGGGCTCGGGATCAGGACCTCGTCCCCGTCCTCCAGCAGTGCCTGGACGGCCATGGAGATCAGCTCGGAGACGCCGTTGCCGAGGAAGACGTCGTCGACGTCGACATCGGTCAGGCCCATCGCCTGGTACCGCTGTGCCACGGCGCGGCGCGCGGAGAGGATGCCGCGCGAATCGGTGTAGCCGTGTGCCGTGGGAAGCATCCGGATCATGTCCTGGACGATCTCCTCCGGGGCCTCGAAACCGAAGAGCGCCGGATTGCCCGTGTTGAGGCGGAGCACGCTGTGGCCCGCCTCCTCCAAGGCGTCGGCCTGTTCGATGACCGGCCCCCGGATCTCGTAACAGACCTCGTTGAGCTTGCTGGACTGCCGGAACTCCATGTGGTGCCTCCCCGACCCGAATTGCGATACTTGGTTTTACCAAGCTGGAGCTTGGAAAGTCCAACAACATGTCTAGACTGCGTCGTATGCCCCGTCAGCAGCAGCCAGCAGCGCGTCCCGTCCGCCGCCGCAGTTACGACCAGTTCTGTGCCACCGCCAGGGCCCTCGACTCCGTCGGCGACCGGTGGACGCTGCTGATCGTGCGCGAACTGCTGGCCGGGCCGCGCCGCTACACCGACCTGCACGCCGATCTTCCGGGGGTCAGCACGGACGTACTGGCCTCCCGGCTCAAGGACATGGAGCAGGGCGGCCTCGCCGTACGCCGCCGATTGCCGCCCCCGGCCTCCGCCGTCGTGTACGAACTGACCGAACACGGCCGCGGGCTGCTCCCGGTCCTCACCGCGCTCGCCGGATGGGGGGCTCCCGCCCTGACCGGGCGTCGTCCCACGGACGCGGTGCGGGCCCACTGGTTCGCTCTGCCCCTGCTCCGCGCCCTGGACGGCCTCACGCACGCCGGGGTCATCGAAGTGCGCCTGGAGGAAGGTGAGTTCCACTTCCGTGCGGGCGCCGACGAGACAGCGGGCGACGCCTACGGATACGGCCCCGCCGAGCATCCGGACGCCTGCCTCGTCATGGACGCGGACCTCTGCCTGGCGCTCGGGCGCGGCGAGCTGACACCTGCGCAGGCCGTCGAGGAGGGCAGGGCGGAGGTGCTGGGCGACGGGCCGCTCGCCACCGAACTCCGCGGCGGCCGTCCCGCGCGCCCCTGACGCCCACGGTCCAACTCACGCGTACGGTAGGGCCGTTGGTTTGTCGCAGGATGTCGAAGGAGTCGCACATGTGGTTCGGCGGCACGGTCGGTTCGAAGAAGCAGGGACTCCTGCGCAAGGTCGTACTCGTGGGCGTCGGCGTGATGGCGCTCGGCTTCCTCCCGGCCGCGGCGGTCGCCACACCCGGCAGCGGTGTGAGCGGCACCGTCGTCGCCGAGGGCACCTCCGCGGGCAAGCTCAAGGTGAAGACCCCTCAGGGACGCACGGACGTGACCTTCCGGACGATCACCGTCGCCCCGGGCGGCTCCACCGGCTGGCACACCCACCGCGGGCAGCTGATCGCCGTGGTCAAGTCCGGGACGCTCACCCGGACCCTCGGTGACTGCTCGGTCGAGGTGACACCCGCCGGGACGTCGTTCATCGAGCCGTCCGGTGTCCGGCACCGGCACATCGGGCGCAACCTCGGTACGGAACCCGTCGTGCTGTGGGTGACCTATCTGCTCCCCGAGGGCAGCGCCCTCTCCGACGACGCCGAAGCGGTGGACTGCCCGGTACCGAACTAGGGCGTGTATCGAAAGTCCCGCCTGCCCGGCGGCGCCCGGCACGCACACTCGCCGCGTTGTCGGGATCGCCCCGATACATCCAGTATCGGGGCGCCCCTCCGCCTTGCGATCGCACGCACCGGACACCGCCGAGCCTGCCCTTCGGGCAGACGGCGCTACTTTCGACACACGCCCTAGCCGGTTCAGCGCCTCAGCCGGCGGGCGTGTCGCCGTCGGCGCCGAGCCCGGTGACGACCGGGCCGTCGCGGGAGGTGAGCACTTCGCCCACCCCGCCGCCGGTCCGGTCGCGGTAGGCCATCACCGGCGCCCCGCACCCGCCCGCACGTCCGCCACCTCGCACTCGGGTCCGGGATCTTCGTCAGCCCGGTCGCGCGGTCGCCCGGTACGCGCGCAGGGCGGCCCTGCCGTGCCCGGTGCGGCCGGATCCGCCCGTCAGCCTCGAAACCACGGGCGAACCGGCGCCCACGTCGCCGTGGTGGTGGGCCAGGAGGCGATCCGACGCACGGGAAGCCCAGCCGTCCTGCCATCGGCAGCGAACCGGCGGCGAAAGCAAGGCCCGTACCGTCCATGACGCGCCCGGGGGCATGATGGGCGGGTGCGACTCGAACCGATCACCTGGGAACGGCTGGCCCGGTCCCTGGCCGTGCACACCGACGGTCTGCGGCCCGCCGACGGCGGCCCCTGGCTGAAGGTCGGCGTCGACGGCGCTCCGGCCGCCCGCCCGGGGGACCGGGCCGAGCTGGTCGCCGAGGCGCTGCGGGCCCGGGGCCGCGCCGTGCTCACGGTCTCCACCGGTGGCTTCCTGCGTCCGGCTAGTCTGCGCTACGAGTACGGCAGGAAGGACCCCGACTCGTACGCCGACAGCTGGTTCGACACCGGCGCGCTGTGGCGCGAGGTGTTCCGCCCGCTGGAGCCGGGCGGCAGCGGGCGGATCCTGCCCGACCTCTGGGACCCGGTGACCGACCGGGCGACGCGGAGCCCCTACCGCACGCTGCCCGAGGGCGGGGTGCTGATCCTGCACGGGCCGCTGCTCCTCGGACACTGGTTCCCCTTCGATCTCTGCGTCCACATCGGCCTCTCACCCGGTGCGCTGCGACGGCGTACCGAGGAGGGCGAGCGATGGACCCTGCCCGCCTTCGCGCGGTACGAGGACGAGGTGGCGCCCGCCGAGCGCGCGGACGTGGTCGTCCGGGCCGACGACCCGAACCACCCGGCCTGGACCGGCCTGGGTACCTGACGGCGCCTGGGTACCTGACGGCTTCCCCCGGACCCGGTCGGCTCGGCCCGCCGGCACCCCGGCCCGGAAGCACCGGGCCGAGGTCAGGGCGGCCCGGCTTCCGCATCGCCGGATCCCGGCGCCCTGCTCCGTCTGCCAAGCGGTCAGGTCCGCCCGCACCCGGCCTTCCAGGAAGGCGATCGTGGCGGTACGGCCCCGTCCTGCGCACGAGCTCCTTCGGCTCGCGCGCGACCGCCGGACTGCGGGGACGCGGCAGGCCGTGAGAGATGACCCTCGACTCCGGGGCGACGACGGGCCGGCGCCGTGCCAGGGCGTCCTGGACCTCGCCGGCCGCCACGGGAGAGCGGCGGCCGGTGTCCCGAGGGGCCGGTGCCGAAGGGTTCGAGGGCATGCCCCGTCCCTGTCGCGGGCACGGTGGCCGCAGACCCGGACGGCCGCATCCCCTCGCCGGGTCAGGCCTTTCCGGACGCCACGGGCTGCCGGGAGACCGCCCGGCGCAGGGCCAGGGCCGCCATCGGCAGCAGCAGGCAGGCGGCCACGGCGTTCAGCCAGCCGTACCCGAGCCGGGAGACGATCACCCCGGCGACCGCGCCTCCGACCCCCGCCGCCGTGTTCATCGTCAGGTCGGACAAACCCTGTACGGCGGCGCGGGCGGGCTGCGGGACGGAGTCCGTGAGCAGCGCCGAACCCGCGACCAGGCCGGCCGACCAGCCCAGACCGAGGACGAACAGGCCCGCGGCGGTCCGGCCGTGCCCGCCGCCGGAGGTGCCGGCCAGCACTGCGGCACCGCACAGCAGGCCGGCGGCGAGGCCGATGACCGACAGCCGCCCGAACCGGTCCGCGAGCCGCCCCATCACGGGGGAGAAGGCGTACATCCCGGCGATATGCCCGCTGATGACCAGGCCGATGAGCTCGATGTCCGCGCCGTGGTGGCCCAGGTGGACCGGGGTCATGACCATGATCGAGACCATGGCGGTGTGGCACACGGCGACGGTCACCAGCGCCAGCCGGGCCATCGGGGAGGCGCGCACCGCCGCGACGCCCGCCCGCAGGGAACGGTGCTCGGCGCCGGAGCTCTGCGGGGCGAGGGCGCGGGCGGTGAGCAGCGGGTCGGGGCGCAGGAACACGGCGACCAGGAGGCCGGTGAGCAGGAAGATCGCCGCGGCCCAGGCGAACGGGCCCGCCATCTCGGGCACCGAGGTCCCCCGGAAGACACGGCCCGCGGGGGCCGCGACGTTGGGGCCGAGCACCGAACCGATGGTCGTCGCCCAGATGACGGTGGAGATCGCCCGTGCGCGGCGCTCCGGCGGGGCCAGGTCGGCCGCGGCGAACCTGGCCTGGAGATTGGCCGAGGAGCCGGCGCCGAAGCCTGCCATACCGAGGAGGAGCAGCGGGAAGCTGCCCACCATGGTCGCGGCCACGACGAGCGACGCTCCGGCCGCCCCGACGAGATAGCCGAGGACGAGCCCGGGGCGCCGGCCGCGCGAGGCCATCAACGCGGCGAGCGGCAGCGACAGCAGGGCCGTACCGGCCACCGACGCCGTGGGGGCGAGCCCGGACAGGGCCTCGGAGCCGCTCACCTCCGCCGCGAGGACCGGGGCCAGGGCGATGCCGACGGCCACGCCGAGACCGCCGAGTATCTGGCCGACGACGAGGACGGCGGAGATCCTGCGCTGCAGCGCGGGCAGGTCGGCGTCCGTGATCCGGGGGGCGGGAAAGGCTGTCGTCACCGCCGCAGTCTCCCAGGTCGCACGCCCGTGCGAAACCGGGTAACGGGGCGTGCCTGGGAGCGGCGGCCGTCGGAGCGCAGCGGCACGTCTCGGACAGGGGCCGCCCCGGAGTGCGGGCGGCCTCAGAACAGCGGCTGGGGGAGTATCCCCTCGAGCGCCAGCAACCGGCGCTTCGTCTCCAGGCCCCCGCCGAACCCGCCCAGCCCCCCGCCGCTCTCCACCACCCGGTGGCACGGCACCACGACCGGCAGCGGATTGGAGCCCATGGCCGCCCCCACCGCCTGGGCGGCCCCCGGCTGCCCCACCCGCCCCGCCAGCTCCCCGTAACCGACGACCGTCCCGTACGGCACGCCGGCCGCCAGCTCGCGGAGCACCTCGCGGTGGAAGCCTGAGGACAGCGACCAGTCCAGGTCCAGCGAGAACTCCCGCAGACCGCCAGCGAAGTACGCCGCCAGCTGGCGCACCGGCTCGGCGAGCCGGGCGGAGCCGGGTGCCCGCACGGGCTCCGCGCCCAGTCGCCCCCGCAGCCGGCCGAGCGCCTGGTCCCGGACCGCGGGACGCGCGTGGAAGACGACACTCACCAGGCCCGTGGCGGTCGCCGCCAGCAGGAGCGGCCCGATGCCGCTCTCCACGACGGACCACTCCACACCCTGTTCCACGTTGTCCATGCGACCACCGTACGGCCGGGCACCGACATCGACGCCGCTCCCCGGGGTCCGGTGGCCGGGTACGGGACGGGCCCGGCGGTCACGCCCGGCGCCGCGACTCCGCGGGCCCCGGGCGCGGGTGCCTCGCGCCCGGCCCCGGCAGGTCCGCGCCGTGCCGTCAGCGGGTGGCCTCCCGCACGACGTCGGGGTAGTTCGTGATGATGCCGTCGACGCCGTAGCCGGCGACCTCCGCCGCCTTGGCGGCGTCGTTGACCGTCCAGGTGTTGACCCGGAGCGGCTTCCCGTGGGCGCCCTTCAGCTTGTGGACCGAGGCGACGTACGCGGCGCCGATCGTCCCGTACGAGGGATTGATCTGGTCGGTGAACGCCGCGTACGACGGAAGATCGGCCACCGCGGGGGTGCCGAGGAAGCCCGTGACGACGTCGGGACGCTGCGTGTGGACGGTTTTCACACTCTCTGCACCGAAGCTCTGGACGACCAGCCGGTGCTTGACGTGCTCGCGGTCGAGCCACCCCTCCTTGCGCAGGATCCGCAGGGTCTCCTTCTCGATCCCCGGGTAGATCTCCGGGCTCTTGATCTCCAGGAGCAGCTTCTGGCGGTTGCGCTCCACGCGGTGCAGGTACTGGGTGAGCGTCGGCACCCGGGCGCCCGCGTACCGGGCGCCGAACCAGCTGCCCGCGTCGAGCTTCGCGATCTCGGCCGCGGTGAAGTCCTTGACCGCCCAGGGGGCACGGCCGGGGAAGACCTCCTCCGCGTCCGTGGTCCGCTTCAGGCTGGTGTCGTGCACCACGACCAGCACACCGTCCTTGGTGAGCTGTACGTCGTTCTCCACCCACGCGATGCCGAGGTCGTCGGCCGCGTCCACGGCCGCCAGGGTGTTCTCCGGGGCGTAGGCGGAGGCCCCGCGGTGGGCGAAGACCACCGGGGCGTGGCGGGCGTCCGAGGCCTGCGCCTGAGCGGCGGGCAGCAGGACGCAACCGCCGAGCAGGGCGGCGACGGCGGTGGACGCGCTTGCTGTGCGTACGGACACGTGTACTCCTTGCGTCGGGATGCGGCACGGAGAGCGTCGCAGCCGATTCCCAACGGGCGACAGGGTGCTGGTGGCCAAGATGTGAACGGATTGTCGGGTACCCGATTACCGGGCGGTATGCGGGCGGCTAAGATGCCGCTCTTATGTTTGCCTGGCGGGCTTCGCCCTTTAGGGTCACCCCGAACCCGGGCTTCCGCGAAGGGCGTACGAGCATGCAGGGCACAGTTGACGGATTCGGCTACGGCCTGATGACTCCGGTCGTGGCGTTCCTCATGGCATGCCTCGGAGCGGCTCTCGGGCTGCGGTGCACCACCCGGTCGCTGCGCGCGGACCGCTCCCGCAGAGCCGGCTGGCTGGCCCTGGGCGCGCTCTCCATAGGTTCCGGCATCTGGACGATGCACTTCGTCGCGATGCTGGGCTTCACGGTCCAGGAAGCGCCGGTGACCTACGACAGGCCGCTCATCTTCGCCGGCCTCGCCGTGGCCATCGTCATGGTCGGCATCGGCATCTTCCTGGTCGGCTACCAGGGCGCCACTCCCATGGCCCTGGTCACCGGCGGGACGATCACCGGTCTGGGTGTCGCCTCGATGCACTACCTCGGTATGGCCGGAATGCGGTTCGACGGGAAGTTCGCCTACGACACGCTCACCGTCTCCCTCTCCGTCGTCATCGCCGTCGTGGCGTCCACCGCCGCCCTGTGGGCGGCGGTCTCCATCCACGGCTTCCTGCCCAGCCTCGGCGCCGGCGTGGTCATGGGCGTCGCGGTGAGCGGGATGCACTACACGGGGATGGCCGCCCTCCGGGTGCATCTGCACCCCGGCGCCGTGACCGCGACGGCCGGTGACACCCCGACCTCGCTGCTCCTTCCGATGATGATCGGTCCGGGGTGTTTCCTGCTCCTGGCCGGGGTGATCGTGATGATCGACCCGCTGGTGGTGACGGGGACGCCCGAGGGCCGGGTCCGCACCCCGGGGCGCGGGTTGCCGGCCGGCCGCCGGGTCGCCGCCATCCCCGTCCAGCGGCGGCGCACGCCCTACGCGTCCGCCGCCCGCAGAAGCGGCGGGCAGCTGCGGAACCGCTGATCCGGCGCCGTTGTCGGTGGCGGGTCGTACGGTGGTTGCATGCGGCCCGTTTCGAAGATCGAACGTTCGGTGGCGCCTTTCGAGGTCGTCAGTCCCTACCAGCCCAGCGGTGACCAGCCCGCGGCCATCGCCGAGCTGGACCGGCGTATCCGCGCCGGCGAGAAGGACGTCGTCCTGCTGGGGGCGACCGGCACGGGCAAGTCGGCGACGACGGCCTGGATGATCGAGAAGCTGCAGCGCCCGACCCTCGTGATGGCGCCGAACAAGACCCTCGCCGCCCAGCTGGCCAACGAGTTCCGCGAACTCCTGCCGAACAACGCCGTCGAGTACTTCGTCTCGTACTACGACTACTACCAGCCCGAGGCGTACGTCCCCCAGTCGGACACCTACATCGAGAAGGACTCCTCGATCAACGAGGAGGTAGAGCGGCTGCGGCACTCAGCCACGAATTCGCTGCTCACCCGCCGCGACGTCGTCGTGGTCGCCTCCGTCTCCTGCATCTACGGCCTCGGCACGCCCCAGGAGTACGTGGACCGGATGGTTCAGCTCAAGGTCGGCGACGAGGTCGACCGCGACCAGTTGCTGCGCCGCTTCGTCGAGATCCAGTACACGCGGAACGACCTCGCGTTCACCCGGGGCACCTTCCGGGTCCGTGGCGACACCATCGAGATCTTCCCGGTCTACGAGGAGCTCGCGGTCCGCATCGAGATGTTCGGTGACGAGATCGAGGCGCTGTCCACACTGCACCCCCTCACCGGCGAGGTCATCAGCGAGGACCGCTCGCTCCACGTCTTCCCCGCCAGCCACTACGTGGCGGGACCCGAGCGCATGGAGAAGGCCGTCGGAGGCATCGAGACGGAGCTGGAGCAGCGCCTCGCCGAGCTGGAGAAGCAGGGCAAGATGCTGGAGGCCCAGCGCCTGCGCATGCGCACCACGTACGACATCGAGATGCTCCGCCAGATCGGAACCTGCTCCGGCGTCGAGAACTACTCGATGCACTTCGACGGCCGTGCGCCCGGCACCGCGCCCAACACCCTCCTCGACTACTTCCCCGAGGACTTCCTGCTCGTCCTGGACGAGTCCCACGTCACCGTGCCGCAGATCGGCGCGATGTACGAGGGCGACGCCTCCCGCAAGCGGACCCTCGTCGACCACGGCTTCCGGCTGCCCTCCGCCCTGGACAACCGCCCGCTGAAGTGGGAGGAGTTCCTGGGCCGGATCAACCAGACCGTCTACCTCTCCGCCACGCCGGGGAAGTACGAGCTCTCGCGCGGCGACGGCTACGTCGAGCAGATCATCCGGCCCACCGGACTCGTCGACCCGGAAGTCGTCGTCAAGCCCACCGAGGGCCAGATCGACGACCTGGTGCACGAGATCCGCAAGCGGACCGAGCGGGACGAGCGGGTCCTGGTCACCACCCTCACGAAGAAGATGTCCGAGGACCTCACGGACTACTTCCTCGAGCTCGGCATCCAGGTGCGCTACCTGCACAGCGACGTCGACACCCTGCGCCGCATCGAGCTCCTGCGCGAACTGCGCTCGGGGGAGTACGACGTCCTGGTCGGCATCAACCTGCTGCGCGAGGGCCTCGACCTGCCCGAGGTGTCGCTGGTGGCCATCCTCGACGCGGACAAGCAGGGCTTCCTGCGGTCGGGCACCTCGCTGATCCAGACCATCGGACGTGCCGCCCGTAACGTCTCGGGCCAGGTCCATATGTACGCGGACAAGATCACCCCGGCGATGGCGCAGGCCATCGACGAGACCAACCGGCGACGCGAGAAGCAGATCGCGTACAACACCGAGCGCGGACTCGATCCCCAGCCGCTGCGCAAGAAGATCAACGACATCGTCGCCACCATCGCCCGCGAGGAGGTGGACACCGAGCAACTGCTCGGCACCGGCTACCGCCAAGGGAAGATCGCCAAGGCCCCGGTGCCCACGCTCGGAGGCAAGTCCGCGGCCGGCGGGAAGACCGCGGGCGGCGGGAAGGCCACGGTCCCCGGCGGGAGGTCCCGGGCGGACGGCGCGGCCGTCACCGACCGGCCCGCAGCGGAACTCGCCGGGATCATCGAGGAGATGACGGACCGGATGCGGGCGGCCGCCGCCGACCTGCAGTTCGAGGTGGCCGCCCGGCTGCGCGACGAGGTGGGCGAACTGAAGAAGGAGCTGCGGCAGATGAGGGAGGCGGGTCTGGCCTGACCCGTGGGGCCCGCAGTGTTGCAGGACCGACACAAATACGGTCCACCCCTGCGTGCGGCCTTCGAGGACTGCGTAGGGTGCGGGGAACCGCACAAGGACGGTTGCGGGGCACAGCGGAGAGGGGACAGCGCGTGACGGTCAACATGACCAAGGGCCAGGCCATCAGCCTGCAGAAGAGCGACGGGGGGACCCTGACCGCGGTACGGATGGGGCTCGGCTGGCAGGCGGCCCCGCGCCGCGGACTGTTCGGCTCGCGTACCCGGGAGATCGACCTGGACGCCTCGGCGGTGCTCTTCGCCGACAAGCAGCCCGTGGACGTCGTGTTCTTCCGTCATCTCGTCAGTGACGACGGCTCGGTCAAGCACACCGGCGACAACCTCGTCGGCGGCGCCGGCTCGGGAGGTGACGACGAGGCGATCCTGGTCGACCTGCAGCGGGTCCCGGTCCACATCGACCAGATCGTCTTCACGGTGAACTCGTTCACCGGCCAGACGTTCCAGGAGGTCCAGAACGCCTTCTGCCGCATCGTCGACGAGACCAACGGCCAGGAACTCGCCCGCTACACGCTCGACGGCGGCGGCCAGTACACGGCGCAGATCATGGCGAAGGTGCACCGCGCGGGCAGCGGCTGGCAGATGACCGCCCTCGGCAACCCGGCCAACGGCCGGACGTTCCAGGACCTGATGCCGGCGATCCTGCCGCACCTGTAGGCACGGTCCGGAGCCGGTCCGCACGGACAGGACCGGCCCGCACATCTGTGACGAGCAGCTCCCGGAGGCGCCCGCCGCCGGGAGCTGCGCCCATGGCAGGGCGATGGCGACGAACGGTGAGGGGACAGGGCGATGACGGCCGAGCTGGTCCGGGGGCAGAACCACACCTTGCCCCGGACCCGACTGGAGATCAGGGTCTCGGCGGGCTCGCCCGTCGTGGCCGGCGCCACGCTCGCGGACGAGCGGGGCACCGTGCGCGGCGGCGATTGGATCGCCCACCCGGGAGCGCACCGGCTGCCCGGGCTGGAAGTGTCCCGGCAGGCCGCGGCCGACCACCGGCTGGCCGTGGACCTGGACGCCCTGCCGGACGCGGTGCACCGCGTCACGGTGCTGCTGGCCCTGCCCGTCGGGCCGGGGCGGCCCACCACGTTCGGCGGGGTCGCCGCGCCCTTCGTCGCCGTCACCGGACTCGACGGCATCGAGATCGCGACGTTCACCCTCACCGGCCTGGACACCGAGTCCGCGGTGACGGCCCTGGAGCTGTACCGCCGCCAAGGCCTGTGGAAGGTCCGTGCCGTCGGCCAGGGATACGCCGCCGGGCTCGCCGGAATGCTCGCCGACCAGGGCGTGGCCCGGGCCGCGGAACTGGCCGGGACGATCCAGGAGGCCGTCGCTTCCGGGCTCGCCCGCTCCGTGGCACCCCCACCGCCGCGCACCCCGGACGGGGAGCGCGTACGCCGTCCCGCGGGGTCGGCTCCGTCCGCGGGCGGCGGACAGCCGCCGGCCCCCGTGACGCCCGTCCCGCCCACCGGGCCGCTCACCGGGCCGGCCGCGCCGCCGTCCGCGGATCTGACGGCGGGCGGCCCCGTCAACTACGCGCACCCCCGGAGACAGACCTCCGCCCCGCCTCCGCCACCTCCGGCCGCCCCGCCCGCGGCCCCCGGCCGGCCTGTCGGCCCCGTCGCCGGCGACGCGACCGGCTGGTCCATGGAGGAGCGTCTGTACAACCAGATCTGGGGCATGTTCGAGGACCTGGCCCGGGCCGTCGCCGCGTACCGCAGCGCCGTCGACTTCGCCGAGTCGAGGATGGACCAGGAGCTCGACCGGACGCTCTCCGACCCGCGAAACCGCATCGGCGGTGCGGGCGACCGCGCCAGGGAGGCGGCCAGGATCAAGCGCGACGAACTGACCACCCGGGCGCGTGAGGCCCTCGACCGCGACCTCGCCCAGCTGACCGCCGAATCCGAGGTGGTGGAGCCCGCACTGCCCGCCGCGTACGCAGGCTGGGACAATCCCGTCTGGCACGCCTACCGGGTGCCTATGGAGACTCCCATGGCGCTGCGCCTCGGTGACGTCCACCTCCCCGAGAGCACCGGCCTGCGCATCCCGCTCCTGGTACGGCTGCCGCTGGAGCGCGGGCTGTGGATCGACAGCGGCCGTACGTCCGGTGAGGCCGCCGCGCCCGCGGGCGGGGACCAGCTGCGCCGCGCGGCCACGGACACCGCGGTCGCGGTGGCCGCGCGGCTCCTGGCCGTCCACCCGGCCGGCGATTTCTCCGTGCACGTCATCGACCCGGCGGGGTCCGCCGCCGCGTCCCTCCAACCCCTCCTCACGTCCGGCGTGCTCGGCGCCCCGCCCGCGGCCGGGGCCGCAGGAGTGACCTCGGTCCTCGCCCACCTGACCCGGCGCGTCGATCTGGTGCAGATGGCGCTCAGGGCGGGGGCTGCGGACTCGCTGCCGCCGGATCTGGACACGGGCCGGCAGCTGCTGATCGTCAACGACTTCCCGCACGGTTTCGACGACCGGGCTGTCACCCAGCTGCGTTACCTCGCCGACGAGGGGCCGACGGTGGGCGTGCACCTGCTGATGGTCGCCGACCGGGAGGACGCCCGTGCCTACGGACCGGTGCTCGACCCGCTGTGGCGCTCCCTGCTGCGGATCACGCCCGTGGCCGACGACCACCTCGCCGACCCGTGGGTGGGCCACGCCTGGACGTACGAGCCGCTGAGGGTGCCGCAGGGCAGCCGCGTCCTGGAACAGGTGCTCGCGCTCGTGGCCGACGCACGGCGGGGCGACCACCGCTGAGCGGTACGGCCGAAGATTCCTCTCGGCCGGTCCATCAGCTCCCCGGCCACTCACTCTTCACCCCGGTGCGCAGGGTCACCGAAACCGCTGCGACCTGGAGCTTTGGTGTTTCTTTGCCTGGCTCTTTACCTTTTCTTGGTACTTCCTGTACTGTTCTTCATGCGGAGGGGAGTACTCCCGATCGCGGCGTTCCCGTCAGTACGGACTGTGACCGGTCCCGGGGCGCCGGCCCGGCGCGCAGCCCGCGCACCCGGGTGGAAGAGACCTCCGGCAGCGACGACGCTGATCTATAGCCGTAGCGAACTGCCGGAGGCGCAGTGGACGTTTCATGGACTCTCTGGGTGCTGACCGTTGTCGGTCTGGCAGCCCTGATCGCCGTCGACTTCTTCATCGGGCGCAAGCCCCATGACGTGTCGACCAAGGAAGCCGGAATCTGGACCGTCGTCTGGATCGCGCTGGCCGTCCTCTTCGGGCTGGGCCTGCTGGTCTTCGGCGAGAGCCAGGCTTCGGGCGAGTTCTTCGCCGGATTCATCACCGAGAAGTCGCTCAGTGTCGACAACCTCTTCGTCTTCGTCCTGATCATGGCGAAGTTCGCGGTGCCCTCCCACCTTCAGCAGCGGGTGCTGCTCATCGGTGTGCTGATAGCGCTGGTGCTGCGGGCGATCTTCATCGCCGCCGGTGCGGCCGTCATCGCCAACTTCTCGTGGATCTTCTACATCTTCGGCGCGTTCCTGATCTACACCGCCTGGAAGCTGATCCAGGAGGCGCGGGCCGACGAGGAGGAAGAGGAGTTCGAGGAGAACCGCCTCCTCAAGTCGATCGAACACCGCTTCGGTGTCGCCGACCGGTACCACGGTACGAAGCTCTTCATCAGGAACAACGGCAAGCGTGTCCTGACCCCGTTGATGGTGGTCATGCTGGCCATCGGCACCACCGATGTGCTCTTCGCGCTGGACTCCATCCCCGCGATCTTCGGCCTGACCCAGGACCCGTACATCGTCTTCACCGCCAACGCGTTCGCCCTGATGGGGCTGCGGCAGCTGTACTTCCTCATCGGCGGTCTGCTGAAGAAGCTGGTCCACCTCAGCTACGGGCTGTCGGTGATCCTCGGCTTCATCGGCGTCAAGCTGGTGCTGCACGCTCTCCACGAGTCCGGGGTGCACGTGCCCGAGATCTCCATCCCGTTCTCGCTCTCCTTCATCTGCGGCGTTCTGGTGGTCACCACGATCACCAGCCTGATCGCCAACAAGAAGCAGGCGACGGCGGAGGCCGGGGCGGCGGACACGGACCCGGCCGCGGACGCGGAGAGCGAGACGGCCGGCATCGAGAAGTAGCCGAGCGGTCCGCGGCGGACGGAACGGAAGCCGCACCGCGCAGGGGGAACAGCGGACGGACCGGCGGGCGAGGCCACAAGGCCCCGCCTGCCGGTCCGTCCGTCTCCGGTCCGCAGGAACGCGGCCGACGGTGCGGTCACCAGCCCCGCTCACGCCATTCGGGCAGGTGCGGGCGCTCGTCACCGAGCGTCGTGTCGTGTCCGTGGCCCGGGTAGACCCAGGTCTCGTCCGGCAGACGATCGAAGAGCTTGGTCTCCACGTCGTGGAGCAGCCGTGCGAACGCCTCCGGGTCCTTGTGCGTGTTGCCGAGGCCCCCGGGGAAGAGGCAGTCGCCGGTGAACACGTGCGGCGCCCCGTGCGGGTCGTCGTAGACCAGGGCGATCGAGCCCGGGGTGTGCCCGGTCAGATGCCGGGCGGTCAGCGTGACCCGGCCCACCCGGATCGTGTCCTCGTCCTGGACGAGCACGTCCGTCGGGACGGGGATGCCCTCCGCGTCGTACGCGCCGGCGTAGGTGCGCGCGCCGGTGGCCGCCACCACCTCACCCAGGGCCTGCCAGTGGTCACCGTGCCGGTGCGTGGTGACGACGGAGGCGATGCCGTCCTCGCCGATCAGCCGGAGCAGCGTCCCCGCCTCGGCGGCCGCGTCGATCAGGAGCTGCTCGCCGGTGGCCCGGCAGCGCAGCAGATAAGCGTTGTTGTTCATCGCGCCGACAGCGACCTTGGAGATCATCAGATCCGTCAGCTCGTGGGTGTGCGCAGGCCCGCCGACCTTGACCGCTCCGCTGTACGTCATGCGTCTCAGCCTATAGCGGGGGCAGGACGGGCAGGTCGCCGCCGTCGACGGTGAGACCGGAGCCGTCGCGGCGCCCGCACAGCCAGCCGAGGATGTCGGCGGCCGGGCCCCGTACGGTGACCGGCCTGCCCTTCGCGCCGCCTCCCGTGGTCCACAGACGCCCGTCCTCGGACGCGGCGGTGGTGGGGACGACGTCGGGGTGCCCGGTGAACCGCTCCGCCAGGAAGTCGTTCTCCCGGGTCACGAACTCCTCCGGCAGGTCCTCCAGCTCGTAACCCACCCCCAGGTCCACGTGGTGCAGCTCGACCTCGATCCAGCGGCGGAACGGCACCCGCGCCGCCGTGTCCGTCACGCCGTTGCGCAGGGTGACGGTGCGGGACGGGTCCGCCGGGGCGGAGGCGGCCGCGAGGAAGCGGTCGCCGCTCCCGCGCAGATCGGCGAGCTGCGCGACCAGGGGGCGGGACGCGTCCCGCTCGATGTCGGCGTCGCGGGTTTCGCTGCTCGCGTACATCGGGCGCCCTTGGAGAACATTTGTGAGCGCGTCGGCGTTACGTGACAGGTGGGCGAGAACATGGCCGCGGCTCCAGCCCGGCAGGCGCGACGGCTGCGACAGCGATCCGTCGTCCAGTTCGCCCGTGGCACCGAGCAGCCGATCGGTCGCTTCCTGTAGGGCTTCCAGGTCGTGCGCATGATCGATCATGACCGGAGCGTAGCCCCCGACACTCATTCGGGTGAAGGAGTCTGCGGCCGTCCGTAAATCGAATGCGCGTGCTATACGCTCGGAGTCGAAAGCTTCGTACATCGCTGTGGCACCCCCCATATCCTGGAACGGGGGCTCAGTTCCCCCGTTCTCTCCAGAAAGGTGCGGACCGGCGTGGCCGACCGTCTCATCGTCCGTGGCGCGCGCGAGCACAACCTGAAGAACGTCTCGCTCGACCTCCCCCGTGACTCCCTCATCGTCTTCACCGGGCTCTCCGGGTCGGGCAAGTCGTCGCTCGCGTTCGACACGATCTTCGCCGAGGGCCAGCGGCGCTACGTGGAGTCGCTCTCCTCGTACGCGCGGCAGTTCCTCGGCCAGATGGACAAGCCGGACGTGGACTTCATCGAAGGCCTCTCGCCCGCCGTCTCCATCGACCAGAAGTCGACCTCGCGCAACCCGCGCTCGACGGTCGGCACCATCACCGAGGTCTACGACTACCTCCGGCTGCTCTTCGCCAGGATCGGTAAACCGCACTGCCCCCAGTGCGGCCGGCCCATCTCCCGCCAGTCACCGCAGGCCGTCGTCGACAGGGTGCTCGGACTGCCCGAGGGCAGCCGCTTCCAGGTGCTCTCCCCCCTGGTGCGCGAGCGCAAGGGCGAGTTCGTCGATCTCTTCGCCGACCTGCAGACCAAGGGATACAGCAGGGCCCGGGTCGACGGCACGACGATCCAGCTCTCCGAGCCGCCCAAGCTGAAGAAGCAGGAGAAGCACACCATCGAGGTGGTCATCGACCGCCTCACGGTGAAGGACAGTGCCAAGCGCCGGCTGACCGACTCGGTCGAGACCGCGCTCGGCCTCTCCGGCGGCATGGTCGTGCTGGACTTCGTCGACCTGGAGGAGGACGACCCCGAGCGTGAGCGGATGTTCTCCGAGCACCTCTACTGCCCGTACGACGACCTGTCCTTCGAGGAGCTGGAGCCGCGCTCCTTCTCCTTCAACTCCCCCTTCGGTGCCTGCCCCGACTGCACCGGCATCGGAACCCGGATGGAGGTCGACCCGGAGCTGATCGTCCCGGACGTGGACAAGTCCCTCGACGAGGGCGCGATCCACCCCTGGTCGCACGGTCACACCAAGGAGTACTTCGGCCGCCAGATCGGCGCGCTCGCCGACGCCCTCGGGTTCCGTACGGACATCCCCTGGGCCGGGCTGCCGCAGCGCGCCAAGAAGGCACTGCTGCACGGCCACAAGATCCAGACCGAGGTGCGCTACCGCAACCGGTACGGGCGCGAGCGCGCCTACACCACCCCCTCGTTCGAGGGTGCCGTGCAGTTCGTCAAGCGGCGCCACTCCGAGGCGGAGAGCGACTCCAGCCGGGAGCGCTTCGAGGGCTACATGCGCGAGGTGCCCTGCCCCACCTGCGAAGGCACCCGGCTCAAGCCGATCGTCCTCGCGGTCACGGTGATGGAGAGGTCCATCGCAGAGGTCGCCGCGATGTCGATCAGCGAGTGCGCCGAATTCCTCGGCAGGCTCACGCTGAACTCCCGGGACAAGAAGATCGCCGAGCGGGTCCTGAAGGAGGTCAACGAACGGCTGAAGTTCCTCGTCGACGTAGGCCTCGACTACCTCTCGCTCAACCGCGCCGCGGGCACCCTCTCCGGAGGCGAGGCCCAGCGCATCCGGCTCGCCACCCAGATCGGCTCCGGACTCGTCGGCGTGCTCTACGTGCTGGACGAGCCGTCCATCGGGCTCCACCAGCGTGACAACCACCGGCTGATCGAGACACTGGTCCGGCTCCGGGACATGGGTAACACGCTCATCGTCGTCGAGCACGACGAGGACACGATCAAGGTCGCCGACTGGGTGGTCGACATCGGCCCCGGCGCCGGGGAGCACGGCGGCAAGGTCGTCCACTCCGGGTCGCTCGAGGAACTGCTGGCCAACAAGGAGTCGATCACCGGGCAGTACCTGTCCGGCAAGAAGTCCATCGCGATGCCGGACGTCCGGCGGCCGATCGACCCCGCCCGCCTGCTGACGGTCCACGGTGCCCGGGAGAACAACCTCCAGGACATCGACGTCTCCTTCCCCCTCGGCGTCCTCACCGCGGTCACCGGTGTCTCGGGTTCCGGGAAGTCGACCCTGGTCAACGACATCCTCTACACCCACCTCGCGCGTGAACTCAACGGCGCCAAGTCGGTTCCGGGCCGTCACACGCGGGTCGACGGGGACGACCTCGTCGACAAGGTGGTCCACGTGGACCAGTCGCCGATCGGCCGGACGCCCCGCTCCAACCCGGCCACGTACACCGGGGTCTTCGACCACGTCCGCAGGCTGTTCGCCGAGACGATGGAGGCGAAGGTGCGCGGTTACCTGCCGGGCCGCTTCTCCTTCAACGTCAAGGGCGGACGCTGCGAGAACTGCTCCGGTGACGGCACGATCAAGATCGAGATGAACTTCCTGCCCGACGTGTACGTCCCGTGCGAGGTCTGTCACGGAGCGCGGTACAACCGCGAGACGCTGGAGGTCCACTACAAGGGCAAGTCCATCGCCGAGGTGCTGGACATGCCGATCGAGGAGGGCCTGGAGTTCTTCGAGGCCGTCCCGACGATCGCCAGGCACCTGCGCACACTCAACGAGGTGGGCCTCGGCTACGTCAGGCTCGGCCAGTCCGCGCCGACGCTCTCCGGCGGCGAGGCGCAGCGGGTGAAGCTGGCGAGCGAGCTGCAGAGGCGCTCCACCGGCCGCACGGTCTACGTCCTGGACGAGCCGACGACCGGGCTGCACTTCGAGGACATCAGCAAGCTCATCACGGTGCTGTCGGGCCTGGTCGACAAGGGCAACACGGTGATCGTCATCGAGCACAACCTCGATGTCATCAAGACGGCCGACTGGGTCGTCGACATGGGCCCGGAGGGGGGCAGCGGCGGCGGCCTGGTCATCGCCGAAGGCACCCCGGAGCACGTCGCGTCGGTGCCCGCGAGCCACACCGGGAAGTTCCTCCAGGACGTCCTGGGCGCGGACCGGATCAACGAGGCCGCGGTGCCGGCGGCCCGCAAGCCCGTCCGCAGGGCGTCCACGAAGAAGGCGGTCGCCGCCCAGGAGGTGTCGGCCCGCAGGTCGGCCACGGCGAAGACCACCAAGGCGGCGCCCGAGCGGTCCGCGGCCAAGAAGGCCACCCGGGCCCGGAAGGCCTGACAACCGTCCGGACGGTCGCCCCGGGTGTCCCGGTGCTCCGGCCACTCGGCGACCGGCGTCCCGATGCCTTGGCGCCCCGGAGACCCCGTGCCCCGTACGGCAGAGGCGGCCCTCACCCCCGAGGGCCGCCTCCCGCGCGCCCGCCCCCGAGGCCCGGGGCCGGGTTCCGCGTAGCCGCTCACGGCGTCCGGGGCCGTGTCCCGCGTACCTGTCCACAGTGCCTGGGGAGCCACGGTGCCTGGGGAGCGTCTCCCGCGGAGCCGTTCACGGTGCCGGGAAGCGCCCTTCGCCTACCCGTTGACACGCGGGGTGAGGGTCGCCATGCGCGCGCCCGCTCACGCGGCCCGGTGGCCGCTCCCGCGGGCCGCTCCGGCTGGTGCCGGACAGTGACCCGCGTTCCGGCGCGGACCGGCGGACGCTCCGGGCCGGCGCGAATTGTCCGGGGCCGGTCGCGGGCGGGCGTTCTCCGTCGGTATCGTCAGGTCCGTCGCCGACGCCTTCCGGTGCGGCCCGTGCCCCGAGATCCCGGGCGCCCGGTCCCGCCGGGTGCGGCGCACCTCTGTCCCGCCGACCAGTGGAGACCGTATGTCCGGCCTGCCCGCCCCCCGCCGAACCGTATTGAAGGGCGCCGCTCTCGCCGGCGCCGCCGGGCTGGGTGTGGCCGCCTGCTCGACCGAGTCCAAGCTGGGCCACGCCCAGACGCCGACGCCCACCGCACCCGTCGAGCTCGGCGCCGCCGACGAGGTACCCGTCGGCGGCGCGAAGCTCTACCGCGAGCAGCGGCTCGTCGTGAGCTGCCCGGCCGAGGGCCGCTACCAGGCCTTCAGTGCGCAGTGCACCCACGCGGGCTGCCTCCTGGACAAGGTCGAGGGCACCGAAGGCAACTGTCCCTGCCACGGAAGCCGGTTCGACATGACGACCGGCAAGGCGGTGCGGGGCCCGGCCACGGTGCCGCTGCCCGCCGTCCCGGTGCGGGTCGAGGGTGGAAAGCTCATCGCGGGCCCCGAGGCCTGACCGGCTGGGTCCGCCAGCGGCGGGACGCCGCGGAACGGCCCTCGCGCCGGTGCCGGGGACCGCCGGGAGTCCCGCTCTGTCACTGCCCGCACGTAGGGTGTGAGACATGGCAGACCCCTCCAGCTACCGCCCCAAGCCGGGACAGATCCCCGACTCCCCGGGGGTCTACAAGTTCCGCGACGAGCACCGCCGGGTGATCTACGTCGGGAAGGCCAAGAACCTGCGCCAGCGCCTGGCCAACTACTTCCAGGACCTGGCGGGCCTCCACCCGCGCACCCGCACGATGGTCACCACGGCCGCCTCCGTGGAGTGGACCGTCGTCTCCACCGAGGTCGAGGCGCTCCAGCTGGAGTACACCTGGATCAAGGAGTTCGACCCCCGCTTCAACGTCAAGTACCGCGACGACAAGAGCTACCCCTACCTCGCGGTCACGCTCGACGAGGAGTTCCCCCGCGTCCAGGTCATGCGCGGTGCCAAGCGCAAGGGCGTGCGCTACTTCGGTCCGTACGGGCATGCCTGGGCGATTCGCGAGACCGTCGACCTGATGCTCCGGGTCTTCCCCGTGCGTACGTGCTCCGCCGGTGTGTTCAAGAACGCCGCGCGGACCGGCCGCCCCTGTCTCCTCGGTTACATCGGCAAGTGCTCCGCCCCGTGCGTCGGCCGGGTCACCCCCGAGGAACACCGGGATCTCGCCGACGACTTCTGCGACTTCATGGCAGGCCGCACGGGGACGTACATCCGCCGCCTGGAGAAGGAGATGGCACAGGCGGCCGAGGAGATGGAGTACGAGCGGGCGGCCCGTCTGCGCGACGACGCGGAGGCGCTGAGGCGGGCCATGGAGAAGAGTGCCGTGGTCCTCGCCGACGCCACCGACGCCGACCTGATCGCCGTGGCCGAGGACGAACTCGAAGCCGCCGTGCAGATCTTCCACGTCCGCGGCGGACGCGTCCGCGGCCAGCGCGGCTGGGTCACCGACAAGGTCGAGGCGGTCGACACGGCGGGCCTGGTCGAGCACGCGCTCCAGCAGCTGTACGGGGAGGAGTCGGGCGACTCCGTCCCGAAGGAGGTCCTGGTCCCCGCCCTTCCCGAGGACCCCGACGCCGTCTCCCAGTGGCTCGCCGGCCGGCGTGGTTCCCAGGTCAGCCTGCGGATCCCGCAGCGGGGCGACAAGAAGGACCTGATGGGCACGGTCCAGCGCAACGCCCAGCAGGCCCTGGGGCTGCACAAGACGAAGCGCGCCTCCGACCTCACGACCCGTTCCCGTGCTCTGGAGGAGATCGCCGAGGCCCTCGGCCTGGACACCGCACCCCTGCGTGTCGAGTGCTTCGACATCTCGCACCTGCAGGGCGACGACGTCGTCGCCTCCATGGTGGTCTTCGAGGACGGGCTCGCCCGCAAGAGCGAGTACCGGCGCTTCCAGATCAAGGGCTTCGAGGGCCAGGACGACGTCCGGTCGATGCACGAGGTCATCGGCCGCCGCTTCAAGCGCTACCTCCAGGAGAAGGAGCGCACGGGGGAGTGGGACGCGACCCCGGCCGCCTCAGGCCCGGTCCCCGCGCCGGAAGCGGCCCGGCCCGCGCCGGGAGCCACCGTGGCCGCGCCGGAGGCCACCGTGCCCGCGCCGCAGGGGACCGGGACCGCCCCCGGACGGTGGCCCGCACCCGTGGAGCCCGCCGCCGCGCGGTCCGGGCCTGGGGAGCCCGCCGCCGCACCGGTCACGGAATCGCGCGAGGAGCCCCGCGAGGACGACGGACGCCCCAGGCGCTTCGCCTACCCGCCGCAGCTCGTCGTCGTCGACGGCGGGCAGCCCCAGGTCGCCGCCGCCAAGCGGGCCCTGGACGAACTGGGCATCGACGACATCGCTGTCTGCGGTCTGGCCAAGCGACTCGAGGAGGTCTGGCTGCCCGATGACGACGACCCCGTGGTCCTGCCCCGTTCCAGCGAGGGCCTCTACCTCCTCCAGCGGATCAGGGACGAGGCCCACCGCTTCGCCATCACCTACCAGCGGGCCAAGCGCGCCAAGCGGATCCGCAGCAGCCCCCTGGACGCCGTCGCCGGCCTCGGTGACACCCGCAAGCAGGCGCTGATCAAGCATTTCGGCTCCGTCAAGAAGCTGCGGCAGGCGACAATCGACGAGATCTGCGAGGTTCCGGGGATAGGACGCAGGACGGCGGAATCGGTTGCCGCCGCCTTCGCCACGGCCGCCCCGGCCGCACCTGCCGTGAACACGGCCACAGGAGAGATCATCGAAGAGGACGACGGGGGCAGTACGACATGAGCGAGCACGCACAGGAACGCGAGAACGAACGCGACGCCGAGCGCCGGAACGGGCCCGACGACCACCGTGACGACGGGCGCGGGAACGGCCGTGACGAAGAGCGCCGCCACGGCGACGCCCCGTCCGGGAACGACGACCACACGCACGACCGCACCGACCGAGCAGACGGAGCAGCACACGTGAGTACGGGCAGCACCAAGGAGAAGGCCGAGGCCGCCGCGCCCGCCATCCCCGAACTGGTGATCATCTCCGGCATGTCGGGCGCGGGGCGCAGCACGGCCGCCAAGTGCCTGGAGGACCTGGGCTGGTTCGTCGTCGACAACCTGCCGCCCGCGCTGATCCCCACCATGGTGGAGCTCGGCGCCCGGTCCCAGGGCAACGTGGCCCGGATCGCCGTCGTCGTCGACGTACGGGGTCGCCGCTTCTTCGACAACCTCCGGGAGTCCCTCGCGGACCTGGAGGACAAGCACGTCACCCGGCGAATCGTCTTCCTGGAGTCCTCCGACGACGCCCTCGTACGCCGTTTCGAGTCCGTCCGCCGCCCGCACCCCCTCCAGGGCGACGGGCGCATCGTCGACGGCATCGCGGCCGAGCGCGACCTGCTGCGCGAGCTGCGAGGCGACGCCGACCTGGTCATCGACACCTCCAGCCTCAACGTGCACGAGCTGCGGGCCAAGATGGACGCCCAGTTCGCCGGTGACGAGGAGCCGGAGCTGCGGGCGACGGTCATGTCGTTCGGCTTCAAGTACGGGCTGCCGGTCGACGCCGACCTCGTCGTGGACTGCCGGTTCCTGCCCAACCCGCACTGGGTCCCCGAGCTGCGGCCCTTCACCGGGCTCAACGAGGAGGTGTCCGCGTACGTCTTCGACCAGCCGGGTGCCAAGGAGTTCCTCAACCAGTACACCGAGCTGCTGCAGCTGATCGCCGCCGGATACCGCCGGGAGGGCAAGCGCTACGTGACCATCGCAGTCGGCTGCACGGGCGGCAAGCACCGCTCCGTCGCCATGTCGGAGAAGCTGGCCACCCGGCTTGCCACGGAAGGCATCGAGACCGTACTCGTCCACCGGGACATGGGGCGCGAGTGACCAGTCGCAACCTGCGCCTGCGTCGGCTGAGCAGGGCCACGGCCGCACTCTCCGGGCGCAAGCGCGGCACCCAGCCCAAGGTCGTCGCCCTCGGCGGCGGCATGGGCCTGTCCGCGTCGCTCACGGCGCTGCGCCGGATCACCGGGGACCTCACGGCCGTGGTCACCGTCGCCGACGACGGCGGCTCCAGCGGCCGGCTCCGGGAGGAGCTCGGCGTCCTGCCCCCCGGCGACCTGCGCAAAGCGCTGGCCGCACTCTGCGGCGACGACGAGTGGGGCCAGACCTGGGCCCGGGTCATCCAGCACCGCTTCGAGTCCAAGGGCGATCTGCACGAGCACGCGGTGGGCAATCTGCTCATCGTCGCGCTCTGGGAGCAGCTCGGCGACCACGTCCAGGCCCTCGACCTCGTCGGCAGGCTGCTCGGCGCGCACGGCAGGGTGCTGCCGATGTCCGCCGTGCCGCTCGAGCTCCAGGCCCTCGTTCGCGGCCACGACCCCGAGCGTCCGGACGACATGGCCACCGTGCGCGGGCAGGCGACGGTGGCCCTCACCCCCGGCGAGGTGCAGTCCGTCCACCTCGTCCCCACCGATCCTCCGGCGGTCCCGGAGGCGGTCGCCGCCGTCCTGGACGCCGACTGGGTGGTCCTCGGCCCGGGCTCCTGGTTCTCCTCCGTGATCCCGCACCTGCTGGTGCCCGATCTGCTCGACGCGCTGGTCGCCACGAAGGCCCGTAAGGTCCTCTCGCTCAACCTCGCACCGCAGCCCGGCGAAACAGAAGGCTTCTCACCGCAGCGTCATTTGGAGGTTTTGGGGCGACACGCCCCTAAACTCGCCATGGACGTGGTGCTGGCCGACGAGGCCGCCGTGCCTGACCGCGAGTCCCTCGCCGACGCCGCCAAGCGGCTCGGAGCCGCGGTCGAGCTGGCCCCTGTGGCCTCACCCGACGGCGTTCCGATTCACGATCCGGAGCTGTTGGCCGCCGCGTACGACCGTATTTTTCGGATGCATGGAAGGATCGGCCCATGGCGATGACGCCAGCGGTGAAGGACGAAATCTCTCGGCTTCCCGTCACCCGGACCTGCTGCAGGAAAGCAGAGGTCTCGGCGATTCTTCGGTTCGCGGGCGGGCTGCACCTGGTGAGCGGCCGGATTGTGATCGAGGCCGAGCTGGACACGGGGAACGCGGCACGCCGGCTCAAGCGGGACATCCTGGAGATCTTCGGGCACAGCTCGGAGCTGATCGTGATGGCCCCCGGTGGACTGCGCCGCGGCTCGCGCTTCGTGGTGCGTGTGGTGGCGGGCGGCGACCAGCTGGCCCGCCAGACCGGCTTGGTCGACGGCCGCGGCCGGCCCATCCGCGGGCTGCCCCCGCAGGTGGTCTCCGGGGCCACCTGCGACGCCGAGGCGGCCTGGCGGGGCGCCTTCCTGGCCCACGGCTCGCTGACCGAGCCCGGACGCTCGTCCTCTCTGGAGGTGACCTGCCCCGGCCCGGAGGCCGCGCTCGCCCTGGTCGGCGCCGCCCGCCGGCTGTCCATCGCGGCCAAGGCCCGCGAGGTGCGCGGGGTCGACCGGGTCGTCGTCCGTGACGGTGACGCGATCGGCGCGCTGCTGACCCGGCTCGGCGCGCACGACGCGGTACTGGCCTGGGAGGAGCGCCGGATGCGGCGCGAGGTCCGTGCCACCGCGAACCGGCTGGCCAACTTCGACGACGCCAACCTCCGCCGCTCGGCCCGGGCCGCGGTCGCTGCGGGCGCCCGTGTGGGGCGCGCTCTGGAGATCCTCGGTGAGGAGGTCCCGGAGCACCTGGCGGCGGCCGGCAGGCTGCGGATGGAGCACAAGCAGGCCTCCCTGGAGGAGCTGGGCGCGCTCGCCGACCCGCCGCTGACCAAGGACGCCGTCGCGGGCCGGATCCGGCGCCTGCTGGCCATGGCCGACAAGCGGGCCCAGGACCTCGGTATCCCGGGCACCGAATCGACCCTCAGCGAGGAACTGGCCGACGGCCTCGTCGGCTGAGGCCACCAGGCGCAGGGCACGGAGGCGTGGGGCCCGGGGCGCGGAGGCGTGAGGCCCGGGCAACGCAGGGCCCTGCGGGCCGATTTCTCCGCCGGGACGGGTTCCATTCCGATTTCCGGCCGAGCATTTTTTCGGAATGGACCGGGCGCACGGACCGGGCGCCCGCCCCGCCGGATTGACTGAGCACCACCCTGCACAATTGAGCGGATTCGGTCGCCGTTCCACTCGCCCGCACATCCGGAAAAGAACACGCGGTCTCGGCGTGTTTATCGATTGAGTACCCCTCCGCACAATTGAGCGAAGCCCCGGCAAGGGGCGGTGGGTGCGGTACGGGCGGGGTGGGTGTGCCCGCGTCGGCGACTCCCCGTGACATCCACCCGGCGGGCTCCACCGAACGCCCCCGCGTCACACGGGGTTGGGGCCCGAGACTCGTTGACGTTCCGTGACCACGGGGTGGGGATAGGGGATTTCCGTCGATCACCACGGCCGGAATCCCCTGCTTCTACTCGGAAGTAAGAGGATCTCCCTTCGCGCACTCCCTCTCGATGTCACCCCGGGGCCTTCGGAGAGGTAGGGTCGGAGGCGGTCGGGGACATCCCTATAAAAACTCGCCGGCATCGAAACCGGCGTTCCTAACGAGGAGATCGGTTCGTGACGATCCGCGTAGGCATCAACGGCTTTGGCCGCATCGGTCGTAACTACTTCCGCGCGCTGCTGGAGCAGGGTGCGGACATCGAGATCGTGGCTGTCAACGACCTGGGTGACACTGCGACCACGGCCCACCTGCTGAAGTACGACACCATCCTGGGTCGCCTCAAAGCAGAGGTGAGCCACACCGCCGACACCATCACCGTGGACGGTCACACCATCAAGGTGCTGTCCGAGCGCAACCCGGCCGACATCCCGTGGGGTGAGCTGGGTGTCGACATCGTCATCGAGTCGACCGGCATCTTCACCAAGAAGGCCGACGCCGAGAAGCACATCGCGGGTGGCGCCAAGAAGGTCCTCATCTCGGCTCCGGCCAAGGACGAGGACATCACCATCGTGATGGGCGTCAACCAGGACAAGTACGACGCGGCGAACCACCACGTCATCTCCAACGCCTCCTGCACCACCAACTGTGTGGCGCCGATGGCCAAGGTTCTCGACGAGAACTTCGGCATCGTCAAGGGCCTGATGACGACGGTCCACGCCTACACCAACGACCAGCGCATCCTGGACTTCCCGCACTCGGACCTGCGCCGCGCCCGCGCCGCCGCCGAGAACATCATCCCGACCACGACGGGCGCCGCCAAGGCGACCGCCCTGGTCCTCCCGCAGCTCAAGGGCAAGCTCGACGGCATCGCGATGCGCGTGCCGGTCCCCACGGGCTCCGCCACCGACCTCGTCGTGACGCTGGCGCGCGAGGTCACCAAGGACGAGGTCAACGCCGCGTTCAAGAAGGCCGCCGACGACGGCGACCTCAAGGGCTTCCTGACGTACACCGAGGACCCGATCGTCTCCTCGGACATCGTCGGCGACCCGTCGTCCTGCACCTTCGACTCCTCCCTGACCATGGTCCAGGAGGGCAACTCGGTGAAGATCCTCGGCTGGTACGACAACGAGTGGGGTTACTCCAACCGCCTCGTCGACCTGACCGTCTTCGTCGGCGGCCAGCTCTGATCCTAGGATCGACAGGCATCCAGGTGTGATGCGAGGGGCTCGGACGGTGCGACGCGGCGCCGTTCGAGCCCCCTCGCATGCTCATCAGTCCTTCCAAGGAGTAGGGGAACAGATGAAGACGATCGACGAACTTCTCGCCGAAGGGGTCGCGGGCAAGCGGGTATTCGTCCGCGCCGACCTCAACGTGCCGCTGGACGGCACCACGATCACCGACGACGGCCGCATCCGCGCCGTCCAGCCGACGGTCGCCCGCCTCGCCGGAGCCGGTGCGCGGGTCGTCGTCGCCTCGCACCTCGGCCGCCCCAAGGGCGCGCCTGACCCGGCCTTCTCGCTGGCTCCCGCCGCCGCGCGCCTCGGTGAACTGCTCGGGGCCGACGTGGCGTTCGCGACGGACACCGTCGGTGACTCCGCCCGCGCCACGGTCGCCGGACTCTCCGACGGCCAGGTCGCCGTGATCGAGAACCTCCGCTTCAACGCCGGCGAGACCTCCAAGGACGACGCGGAGCGCGGCGCCTTCGCCGACCGGCTCGCGGAGCTCGCCGACGTGTACGTCGGCGACGGTTTCGGTGCCGTCCACCGCAAGCACGCCTCGGTCTTCGACCTCCCGGCCCGGCTGCCGCACGCGGCCGGCGGCCTGATCGCGACCGAGGTCGGCGTCCTGAAGAAGCTCACCGAGGACGTGCGGCGCCCGTACGCCGTGGTCCTCGGCGGCGCCAAGGTCTCCGACAAGCTCGGGGTCATCGACCACCTCCTGCAGAAGGCCGACCGCATCCTGATCGGCGGCGGCATGGCGTACACCTTCCTCAAGGCCAAGGGCCACGAGGTGGGCATCTCGCTGCTTCAGGAGGACCAGGTCCCGGCCGTCCAGGAGTACCTCAAGCGGGCCGAGGAGCTCGGCGTGGAGTTCGTGCTCCCCGTCGACGTCCTGGTCGCCCACGAGTTCCCCGACCTGAAGACCAAGGCGCCCGCCCACCCGGCCACGGTCGCCGCCGACGCCATCCCGGCCGACCAGGAGGGCCTGGACATCGGGCCGGAGACGCGCAAGCTGTACGCGGCGAAGCTCGCCGACGCGGCCACGGTCTTCTGGAACGGCCCGATGGGCGTGTTCGAGCACCCCGACTACGCCGAGGGCACCAAGGCCCTCGCGCAGGCCCTCGTCGACTCGCCGGCCTTCAGCGTCGTCGGCGGCGGGGACTCCGCGGCCGCCGTCCGCATCCTGGGCTTCGACGACAACGCATTCGGCCACATCTCGACCGGTGGCGGCGCCAGCCTCGAATACCTCGAGGGCAAGACGCTTCCCGGACTCGCCGCACTGGAGGACTGACCCCTGATGAGCACCCGCACCCCGCTGATGGCGGGCAACTGGAAGATGAACCTCAACCACCTCGAGGCCATCGCCCACGTCCAGAAGCTCGCCTTCGCCCTGACCGACAAGGACTACGACGCCGTAGAGGTCGCCGTCCTGCCCCCCTTCACGGACCTGCGGACCGTGCAGACCCTGGTCGACGGCGACAAGCTGAAGATCAAGTACGGCGCCCAGGACATCTCGGCGCAGGACTCCGGCGCCTACACCGGTGAGATCTCCGGCCCCATGCTCGCCAAGCTGAAGTGCACGTTCGTGGCCGTCGGCCACAGCGAGCGCCGCCAGTACCACGGCGAGAACGACGAGATCTGCAACGCCAAGGTGAAGGCCGCGTTCAAGCACGGCCTGACCCCGATCCTCTGCGTCGGAGAGGGCCTGGACATCCGCAAGGCCGGTGACCAGGTTCCCTACACGCTCGCGCAGCTCGACGGTGCCCTGAAGGACATCCCGGCCGAGCAGGCCGAGTCCATCGTGATCGCCTACGAGCCGGTCTGGGCCATCGGGACCGGCGAGGTCGCCACCCCCGAGGACGCCCAGGAGGTCTGCGGCGCGATCCGCGCCAGGCTCGCCGAGCTGTACGCGCAGGAGCTGGCCGACGCCGTCCGCATCCAGTACGGCGGCTCGGTGAAGTCGGGCAACGTCGCGGCCATCATGGCGCAGCCCGACGTGGACGGAGCCCTGATCGGCGGCGCCGCGCTCGACGCCGACGAGTTCGTCAAGATCGTCCGCTTCCGCGACCAGTGAGTATGCGGTAGCGCGGATCCGTCGTACCCTTGCGGGGGCCAGGGGGGTGTCACCCCCGGCCCCCGCTGTTCGTACATGCAGTCCTAGGAATTTCCGGAAAGTAGGGACCAGCCGTGATTTTGGCGTTCGAGATCGCCCTGATCGTCTTCAGCCTGCTGCTGATGCTGCTGGTGCTGATGCACAAGGGGAAGGGCGGCGGCCTCTCCGACATGTTCGGTGGCGGCATGCAGTCCTCCGTGGGCGGCTCCTCGGTCGCCGAACGCAACCTCGACCGCATCACCGTCGTGGTCGGTCTGGGCTGGTTCGCCTGCATCGTCGTCCTCGGTCTGCTCATCAAGCTGGACAGCTGACCCGGCGTCCGCGATTCCCGGTGACGGTGTAACTCCTTTCACTGGACGCGCGTTGGGCCTTACGTAGACTGGGGCATCTTCGAGCACCATCACGCAGGGAGTTACGACCGTGGCAAGTGGCAACGCGATCCGGGGAAGCCGGGTCGGAGCGGGGCCGATGGGGGAGGCCGAGCGGGGCGAGTCCGCTCCGCGCCTGCGCATCTCCTTCTGGTGCTCGAACGGGCACGAGACGCAGCCGAGCTTCGCCCATGACGCGCAGGTACCGGAGACCTGGGACTGCCCGCGCTGCGGTTTCCCGGCCGGGCAGGACCAGGACAACCCGCCGGACCCGCCGCGCACCGAGCCGTACAAGACGCACCTCGCGTACGTACGGGAACGGCGCAGCGACGCGGACGGCGAGGCGATCCTCGCCGAGGCCCTGGCGAAACTCCGCGGCGAGATCTGAGACTTTTCACCGGCCGGTCACCCCCAGGGTGCCCGGCCGGAATCCGTATGCCGTCCACCAGCTCGCCGGTGCGCCGCCGCACCCTCCGGATCAATTAGGTTGGGAGGGCAGCGGGGAAGGTTGCAGGTACGAGAGAAGTGGGCGATTTCCGGGATGAACGCACAAGGCCGAACCAAGCTCAGCCGGCTGCCCGAGTGGGCGGCTCTCGGCAAGCACCGTGAGGAGTTCGGGGGGACGGGTCTGCGGCAGCTGTTCGCGGACGCTCCGGACCGGGGGGAGCGGTACACGCTCCGGGTCGGCGACCTCCACATCGACTATTCCAAGCACCTCGTCACCGACGAGACGCTGCGCCTGCTGCGCGACCTCGCCGCCGCCACGGACGTGGCCGGGCTGCGGGACGCCATGTTCCGCGGCGAGAAGATCAACACGACCGAGGACCGCGCCGTCCTGCATACCGCGCTCCGCGCCCCGCGTGACGCCGTGATCGAGGTCGACGGCGAGAACGTGGTGCCGGCCGTGCACGCCGTCCTCGACCGGATGGCCGCCTTCGCGGACCGGATCCGGGCGGGCGAGTGGACCGGGCACACCGGCAAGCCGGTCAAGAACATCGTCAACATCGGTATCGGCGGCTCCGACCTCGGACCCGCCATGGCGTACGAGGTGCTGCGCTCCTTCACGGACCGCTCGCTGACCGTCCGCTTCGTCTCGAACGTGGACGGCGCCGACCTCCACGAGGCGGTGCAGGGTCTGGACCCGGCCGAGACGCTCTTCATCGTCGCCTCCAAGACGTTCACGACGATCGAGACCATCACCAACGCCACCTCCGCCCGCGACTGGCTGCTGACCGAGCTGAAGGCCGGTCAGGACGCCGTCGCCCAGCACTTCGTGGCGCTGTCGACCAACGCGGAGAAGGTCGCCGACTTCGGTATCGACACGGCCAACATGTTCGAGTTCTGGGACTGGGTCGGGGGCCGGTACTCCTACGACTCCGCGATCGGCCTCTCGCTGATGATCGCCATCGGCCCCGGCCGGTTCCGCGAGATGCTCGACGGCTTCCACCTCGTCGACGAGCACTTCCGCACCGCTCCCGCCGAGGAGAACGCCCCGCTGCTGCTGGGCCTGCTGGGCATCTGGTACGGCCAGTTCTTCGACGCCCAGTCGCACGCGGTGCTGCCCTACAGCCACTATCTGTCCAAGTTCACCGCGTACCTGCAGCAGCTGGACATGGAGTCCAACGGCAAGTCCGTGGACCGGGAAGGCAATCCGGTCGAGTGGGAGACCGGCCCGGTCGTCTGGGGCACCCCCGGGACAAACGGGCAGCACGCCTACTACCAGTTGATCCACCAGGGCACGAAGATCATCCCGGCCGACTTCATCGGTCTCGCCGCGCCGGTGCATGACCTGCTGCCCGGGCTGATCGCCCAGCACGACCTGCTGATGGCCAACTTCTTCGCCCAGACGCAGGCCCTCGCCTTCGGCAGGACGCCCGAGGAGGTCCGCGCGGAGGGCGTGCCCGAGGAACTCGTGGCGCACAAGACGTTCCGCGGCAACCACCCGACGACCACGATCCTCGCCGACCGGCTGACGCCGTCGGTGCTCGGCCAGCTGATCGCGCTGTACGAGCACAAGGTCTTCGTCCAGGGTGCCGTCTGGAACATCGACTCCTTCGACCAGTGGGGCGTGGAGCTCGGCAAGGTCCTCGCCAAGAAGATCGAGCCGGTCCTGACCGACGGCACCGGCGGGGAGGGCCTGGACAGCTCCACCGCCGCGCTCGTGGCGACGTACCGCTCACTGCGCGGCCGCTGAGCCGGTGACGGGGAGGGGACGGCTCCGGCCGCCGGGCCGCGCACCGGAGCGCCGGGCCGTTGGCCGGCGGTGGCCCCCGAAGCGGCCCTGGGTCTTGCGGGCGGGTTCCTCGCCCCGGCCGGAGACCGGCCGCTGATGTCCGCCGCGGAACCGGCGGTCGTGGAGCTGTTCCGCGCAGCCCCCTCCCTCCGGCTCGTCCGCACCCACCGCGGGGAGGTCACCGGGAGGCGGTTCATCCGGGCCCGAGGCCTGTGCCGCCGCCTCCCGCCCTCCCGGCACCGTATCGGCGCGGAGTCGGTGCCGCTCCCTGCCGGGATCGGCCGCCGGCATCTCCTGCCGACGTCGTCCACGGGGCCGACCTGTGCACCACGCGTACGTCGACCTCGGCTACGACGCCCACCGCCGTGTCCCGAAGGAAGCCCCCGGCCGGCTCACTCCCGAAGGGAGCCCGCTCCTCGGTGTCGGCGTCGGCAACGGGACGGAACGGTGATCGAGTTTCGGCCGGGGCGGCTCGCCGTGGCCTGACGGCCCGCACAATCGACGCGTCCGCTCCCGAGCCACCGAAGGACTCACCGTGCCAGACACCCTCGGCCCCGGCCGTCACCTCTCCCTCCTCGCCGACCACAGCCGAGGCGTGCTCGTCACGCTGAAGAAGGACGGCCGGCCGCAGCTCTCCAACGTGGACTTCGCCTACGACGAGGCCACCCGCACGATCCGGTTCTCCACCACGGACGGTCGCGCCAAGATCATCAACCTGCGCCGTGACCCGCGCGTCAGTCTCCACGTCACCACCGAGGACGGTGGCGCCTACGCCGTCTACGAGGGCGAGGCCACCCTTTCCGCAGTCGCCGGCGCACCGGGGGACGAGGCGGTCGAGGAACTGGTCGACGTCTACCGGGCGGTCCAGGGCGAACACCCCGACTGGGACGAGTACCGCGCCGTCATGGTCGAGGACCGGCGGCTGGTGGTCCGGTTCCGGATCGATCACGCCTACGGCTGGATCCCGGACCACGCCTGACCACGCCCGGCCGACGGGGGCGCGGAGCCCTGTGGAGTCCACAGGGACGCACCCCGCCGGCACCCCCGTTCCCGGTGGCGGCAGCAACGCGCCCGGCCCGCTCCGGACGGAGCGGGCCGGGCGCGTGCCTGTCGTACAGGCCTACGCGGACGCCGGCGGATACAGCGCCCGCGGCAGCCGCGAGGCCGCGGCGGCGTCCAGCAGCCACAGGGTGCGGCTGCGGCCGTACGCCCCCGCTGCCGGGGCCTGGATCTCCCCCGCACCGGACAACGCGATCTCCGCCGCCTCCGCCTTGTCCTCACCGGCGGCCAGCAGCCACACCTCACGCGCGGCCCGGACGGCCGGCAGCGTGAGCGTGACCCGGGTGGGCGGCGGCTTGGGCGCGCCGTGCACCCCGACGACGGTGCGCTCGGTCTCCCGCACCGCCGGCAGTTCCGGGAAGAGCGACGCGACGTGGGTGTCCGGGCCGACGCCCAGCATCAGCACGTCGAACGCCGGTACGGCCCCGTGGTCCTCCGGCGCCGCCGCGGCGGCGAGTTCCGCGGCGTAGCCCGCGGCGGCGGCATCCACGTCGCCGCCGTACGGTCCGTCCGAGGCCGGCATCGCGTGCACCCGTGACGGGTCCAGGTCCACCGCGTCGAGCAGGGCCGCGCGGGCCTGCGTCACGTTGCGCTCCGGGTCGCCCTCCGGCAGGAAGCGCTCGTCGCCCCACCACAGGTCGAGCCGCCGCCAGTCGATCGCGTCCCGCGCGGGCGAGGCGGCGAGCGCGGCCAGCAGACCGTTGCCGTTACGCCCGCCGGTGAGCACCACCGAGGCGGAGCCGCGGGCGGACTGCGCGTCCACGATCTTCGTGACCAGCCGGGCCGCCACCGCCTCGGCCATCAGCTCCTTGTCACGGTGGACGACGAGCTGCGGAGCACTCACTTGGGCGCCGCCTTCCTGGCCGCCGCCTTCTTGGCCGCGGGGGCCCCCGCGCCGGCCGGCTCCGACGGCTTCTGACCGGAACCGACGGACGAGGCCTCCGCGGGGCCGCCGAGGCGTTCCACCCCGAACTTCACCGTGGACGCGTAGATGTTGTCCGGGTCCAGACGCCGCAGCTCCTCCGCGAGCAGCTCCGCGGTCTCCCGGCGCTTCAGCGCCACGGCACGGTCGGGCTGGCCCACCATGCAGAGTGTGGCGAGCGCACCGTCGGGCCGGTCCAGCACGATGTCGCCGTTCTTGGTCGCCATCCGGACGGCCGTCAGGCCGGGACCGCCGGACAGGGTGCGCTCCACCGGGACGCCCAGCCGGTCCGCGAGCCACATGGCCAGTAGTTCGCAGCTCGGGTTGTCGGACTCGCCCTCGACCCTGGCCGAGACGACCTGCGCGGGCTGCTGGTCGAGCGCCGCCGCCAGCATCGAGCGCCAGGGCGTGATGCGGGTCCAGGCCAGGTCCGTGTCACCCGGCTGGTACGTGGCCGCGCGCACCGCCAGCTCGTCGAGCGGGCGCTCGGCGGAGTAGGTGTCGGTGATCCGGCGCTGGGCGAGTGCGCCCAGCGGGTCCTTCGCCGGGTCTGCGGGCGCGTCCTCGGGCCACCACACCACCACCGGCGCGTCCGGCAGCAGCAGCGGCAGGACGACCGACTGGGCGTGGTTGGCCAGCTCGCCGTGCAGGCGCAGCACGACGGTCTCGCCGGAGCCCGCGTCGGAACCGACCCGGATCTCGGCGTCGAGCCGTGCTTCGCGCCGTGCGCGCGGCGACCTGCTGGCCCGCTTGATCACCGCGATGATCCGTGACGGGTGCTCGCGGGACGAGTCGCTCGCCGCCCGGAGTGCGTCGTAGGCGTTCTCCTCGTCCGTGACGACGACGAGGGTGAGCACCATGCCGATGGCGGGCGTACCGATGGACCGGCGCGCCGAGATCAGCGTCTGGTTGATCTTGCTGGACGTGGTTTCCGTAAGGTCGATCTTCATGGCCGGCGCCAGCTCCGTCCGTCGCGTGCGAGCATCTCGTCCGCCTCGGCCGGACCCCAGCTGCCGGCCGGGTACTGGGCGGGCTTGCCGTGCTTGTCCCAGTACCTCTCGATCGGGTCGAGGATGCTCCAGGAGAGCTCGACCTCCTGGTGGCGTGGGAAGAGGTTGGCGTCACCGAGCAGGACATCGAGGATGAGCCGCTCGTACGCCTCCGGGCTGGACTCCGTGAAGGACTCGCCGTACGCGAAGTCCATCGTGACGTCCCGTACCTCCATGGAGGTACCGGGCACCTTGGAGCCGAACCGCACCGTGACGCCCTCGTCCGGCTGCACCCGGATGACCAGGGCGTTGCTGCCCAGCTCCTCCGTCGCCCCGGACTCGAAGGGCAGGTAGGGGGCGCGCTTGAAGACGACGGCGATCTCCGTGACACGGCGGCCGAGCCGCTTCCCGGTGCGGAGGTAGAACGGCACGCCCGCCCAGCGGCGGTTGTTGATCGTCAGTTTGATCGCCGCGTAGGTGTCGGTCTTCGACTTGGCGTCGATCCCCTCCTCCTCCAGGTACCCGAGGGCCTCCTCGCCGCCCTGCCACGCGTGCGTGTACTGGCCGCGGACCGTGTGCCTGCCGAGGTCCTCCGGCAGTTCCACGGCGGTGAGCACCTTGAGCTTCTCGGCGACCAGGGCCTTGGGGTGGAAGGAGCCGGGCTCCTCCATCGCCGTCAGCGCCAGCAGCTGGAGCAGGTGGTTCTGGATGACGTCACGCGCGGCGCCGATGCCGTCGTAGTAGCCGGCCCGGCCGCCGATGCCGATGTCCTCCGCCATCGTGATCTGGACGTGGTCGACGTACGACCTGTTCCAGATCGGCTCCCACATCGTGTTGGCGAAGCGCAGCGCCAGGATGTTCTGGACCGTCTCCTTGCCGAGGTAGTGGTCGATGCGGAAGACCTCGTTGGGCGGGAAGACGTCGTGCACGAGCTGGTTGAGCTCCTGCGCGCTCTCCAGGTCGTGGCCGAACGGCTTCTCGATGACCGCCCGTCGCCAGGAATTGTTCTTCTGGTCGGCCAGCCCGTGCTTCTTGAGCTGCTGGACGACCTTGGGGAAGAACTTCGGCGGCACGGACAGGTAGAAGGCGAAGTTGCCGCCCGTGCCCTGCGCCTTGTCGAGCTCCTCGATCGTGGCCCGCAGGGTCTCGAACGCCACGTCGTCGTCGAAGTTGCCCTGGACGAAGCGCATGCCCTGGGCGAGCTGCTGCCAGACCTCCTCCCGGAAGGGCGTGCGCGCGTGCTGCTTGACCGCGTCGTGGACGACCTGCGCGAAGTCCTCGTCCTCCCAGTCGCGGCGCGCGAAGCCGATGAGCGAGAAGCCCGGCGGCAGCAGGCCGCGATTGGCCAGGTCGTAGACAGCAGGCATCAGCTTTTTACGGGACAAATCGCCCGTGACGCCGAAAATCACCAGACCCGACGGTCCCGCGATACGCGGAAGCCGTCGGTCCTGGGCGTCACGGAGCGGGTTGGCTCCGGGAACACCAGACAAAGTGGTCAGCCCTCCGAAGGAGCGAGGCGCTTGAGCTCGGCCTCGGTCGAGTTGAGCAGGTCGTTCCAGGCCGCCTCGAACTTCTCGACGCCCTCGTCCTCCAGTACCTGGACGACTTCGTCGTAGCTGACCCCGAGCCTCTTGATCAGGTCGAGGTCGGCGCGGGCCTGGTCGTAGCCACCGGCGACGGTGTTGCCGGTGATGTCACCGTGGTCGGCCACGGCCTCCAGGGTCGCCTCCGGCATGGTGTTGACCGTGTTCGGGGCGACGAGGTCGTCGACGTACAGGGTGTCCTTGAGGGACGGGTCCTTGACGCCGGTGGAGGCCCACAGCGGACGCTGCTTGTTGGCGTGCGCCTTGTCGAGGGCGGCCCAGCGGTCGCCAGAGAAGAGCTCCTCGTACGCCTCGTAGGCGAGACGCGCGTTGGCGAGGGCGGACTTGCCCTTCGCGGCCTTGGCCTCGTCGCCGCCGACGGCGTCCAGCCGCTTGTCGATCTCGGTGTCCACACGGGACACGAAGAACGAGGCCACCGAGTGGATCTTGGAGAGGTCCAGGCCCGCGGCCTTCGCCTTCTCCAGACCCGCCAGGTAGGCGTCCATGACCTCGCGGTAGCGCTCCAGCGAGAAGATCAGGGTCACGTTGACGCTGATGCCCCGCCCGATCGTCTCCGTGATCGCCGGCAGGCCGGCCTTGGTCGCCGGGATCTTGATGAGCGTGTTCGGCCGGTCCACCAGCCACGCCAGCTGCTTGGCCTCGGCGACCGTGGCCAGGGTGTTGTGGGCCAGACGCGGGTCCACCTCGATGGAGACCCGGCCGTCCTGGCCGTCCGTCGCGTCGAAGACCGGACGCAGGATGTCGGCGGCGTCGCGGACGTCGGCCGTGGTGATCATGCGGATGGCTTCCTCGACGGTGACCTTGCGGGCGGCGAGGTCCGTGAGCTGCTGCTCGTACCCGTCACCGGCGGAGATCGCCTTCTGGAAGATCGACGGGTTCGTCGTGACGCCCACGACGTGGCTCTGGTCGATCAGCTCGGCCAGATTGCCGGACGTGATGCGCTTGCGCGACAGGTCGTCGAGCCAGATCGCCACGCCCTCGTCGGAGAGGCGCTTGAGTGCGTCTGTCATGAGAGTTGCATCTCCTACTAGTCGTATGACGGGGTCAGCGCGCGGCGGCGGCGAGAGATTCCCGCGCGGCTTCGGCCACGTGCCCGGCGGTGAAGCCGAACTCACGGAAGAGGACCTTGGCGTCCGCCGAGGCGCCGAAGTGCTCCAGCGAGACGATCCGGCCCGCGTCACCCACGTAGCGGTACCAGGTCAGGCCGATGCCCGCCTCGACGGCGACCCGGGCCTTCACGGACGGCGGCAGCACGCTGTCCTTGTACGCCTGGTCCTGCTCCTCGAACCACTCGACACACGGCATCGACACCACACGGGTCGGCACACCGGCCGCCTGGAGCTCCTCCCGCGCCTCGACGGCGAGGTGGACCTCGGAGCCCGTGCCGATGAGGACGACCTGCGCCTCGCCGCCCTCGGCCTCGAAGAGCACGTAGCCGCCCTTGGCGGCGTCGTCGTTCGCCTCGTAGGTGGGCACGCCCTGGCGGGTGAGCGCCAGACCGTGCGGGGCGCCCTTGCCGAACTCCTTGGTGTACCGGCGCATGACCTCGCGCCAGGCGATCGCCGTCTCGTTGGCGTCGGCGGGGCGGACGACGTTCAGGCCCGGGATGGCGCGCAGCGAGGCCAGGTGCTCGACCGGCTGGTGCGTCGGACCGTCCTCGCCGAGGCCGATCGAGTCGTGCGTCCACACGTACGTCACCGGCAGGTGCATCAGCGCGGACAGCCGCACGGCGTTGCGCATGTAGTCGGAGAACACCAGGAAGGTGCCGCCGTAGACCCGGGTGTTGCCGTGCAGCGCGATGCCGTTCATGGCCGCGGCCATGGAGTGCTCGCGGATGCCGAAGTGGATCGTCCGGCCGTACGGGTCCGCCTCGGGCAGCGGGTTGCCGACGGGGAGGAACGAGGACGTCTTGTCGATCGTGGTGTTGTTCGAGCCCGCCAGGTCGGCGGAGCCGCCCCACAGCTCGGGTACGACGGCGCCGAGGGCCTGCAGGACCTTGCCCGAGGCCGCGCGGGTGGCGACGGAGTGGCCGGCCTCGAAGACCGGGAGCGCGTCCTCCCAGCCCTCGGGCAGCTCGCCCGCGGCGATCCGGTCGAAGGCGGCGGCACGCTCGGGGTCGGCCGTGCGCCACGCGGCGAAGGACTTGCTCCACTCCGCCTTGGCCTCGCGGCCGCGGTCCAGCGCCTCACGGGTGTGCGCGATGACCTCGTCGGAGACCTCGAAGGTCTTCTCCGGGTCGAAGCCGAGCACGCGCTTGGTGGCCGCGATCTCGTCGTCGCCGAGCGCCGAGCCGTGAGCGGCCTCGGTGTTCTGGGCGTTCGGCGCGGGCCACGCGATGATCGAGCGGGCGGCGATGAAGGACGGGCGCTCCGTCTCGGCCTTGGCTGCCTGCAACGCGCGGTAGAGCCCCTCGGGGTCCAGGTCGCCGCTGGGCAGCTGGTCCACGCGCTGGACGTGCCAGCCGTAGGACTCGTACCGCTTCAGGGTGTCCTCGGAGACCGCGGTCTCCGTGTCGCCCTCGATCGAGATGTGGTTGTCGTCCCACAGGAGCACCAGGTTGCCGAGCTTCTGGTGGCCGGCCAGCGAGGACGCCTCGGCCGAGATGCCCTCCTGGAGGCAGCCGTCACCGGCGATGACCCAGACCATGTGGTCGAACGGTGAGGTGCCGGGAGCCGCGTCCGGGTCGAACAGACCGCGCTCGTAGCGCGAGGCCATCGCCATGCCCACGGCGTTGGCGACACCCTGGCCCAGCGGGCCGGTCGTCGTCTCGACACCGGTGGTGTGGCCGTACTCCGGGTGCCCCGGGGTCTTGGAGCCCCAGGTGCGGAAGGCCTTGAGGTCGTCCAGCTCCAGGCCGTACCCCGCCAGGTAGAGCTGGATGTACAGCGTCAGGCTGGAGTGGCCCGCGGAGAGTACGAACCGGTCGCGGCCGGTCCAGTCCGCGTCCGCCGGGTCGTGGCGCATCACCTTCTGGAAGAGGGTGTACGCGGCAGGGGCCAGGCTCATCGCCGTACCCGGGTGGCCGTTTCCGACCTTCTGTACGGCGTCCGCGGCGAGGACGCGGACGGTGTCCACGGCCCGCTGGTCCAATTCGGTCCACTGGAGGTCTGTGGTGGTCGGCTTGGTGCTCACCCTGAGTCAGGGCTCCTCTCCACTGTCGTAAACCGGTGACTGGTTACCGCACCGGGCATTGCCGAGCCTACCCCCGACGACACGCGGTACTTCTGCCCTTTCCACAGTGCGGGCGACCTGCGGAGTTCGCCTCCCGTATGAGCGCTCCCGTTCACTTCTGCGCCACCCTCAACACGACCCCACCCCCGCGAAGAACGGCGTATGCGCAACGTCTACAGTGGTCTGGTTCGCGCAAGTCTTCACGGGGCCTTCAGGCCCGGAGCTTGCTGGGATTTCTCTGTCAGGGGTGTGCGTGACGGCCGTCGAGTCCCGACCCGCGGGGGTCGCCTTGACTCCGGGCCCGGTGGGTCATCGCCCGTTCGGGGCCCGCGTCAAGGCCTTCGTGGCGCTTACCAAGCCGCGCATCATCGAGCTGCTGCTGATCACCACCGTACCGGTGATGTTCCTGGCCGCTCAGGGCGTGCCCGACCTGTGGCTCGTGGTGACCACCACCATCGGCGGATATCTCTCCGCGGGCGGTGCCAACGCGCTCAACATGTATATCGACCGGGACATCGACGCGCTGATGGACCGCACGTCGCAGCGGCCGCTCGTGACCGGCATGGTGTCCCCGCGCGAGTGCCTGGCGTTCGGAATCGCCCTCGGCGTCATTTCCACCGTCTGGTTCGGACTGCTCGTCAACTGGCTTTCGGCAGCTCTCGCGCTCGGCGCACTTCTGTTCTATGTCGTGATCTACACGATGCTGCTGAAGCGCCGTACCTCGCAGAACATCGTCTGGGGCGGAATCGCGGGCTGTATGCCCGTACTCATCGGCTGGTCCTCGGTGACCAATTCGATGGCGTGGGCCCCGGTCATTCTTTTCGCCGTCATGTTCTTCTGGACCCCGCCGCACTACTGGCCGCTCTCCATGAAGGTGAAGGACGACTACGCCCGGGTCGGCGTCCCGATGCTCCCGGTCGTCGCCTCCAACCGGGTGGTCGCCCGCCAGATCGTCCTCTACAGCTGGGTGATGGTCGCGGTCTCGCTGCTGCTGACACCGCTGGGCTACACCGGGTGGTTCTACACCGCCGTGGCCCTGCTGGCCGGCGGCTTCTGGCTCTGGGAGGCCCATGGCCTGCAGAACCGGGCGAAGGCCGGGGTGACCGGCGCGAAGCTCAAGGAGATGCGGCTGTTCCACTGGTCCATCACCTACGTCTCCTTCCTCTTCGTCGCCGTCGCGGTGGACCCCTTCCTCAGGTAGACAGACCGCACGCGGGCTCCGCCGACGGGCGGGGACGTGGCCGATGCCACGCCCCCGCCCGTCGCCCTGTGACCTACCCGTCGGTAGCATCCTGTTCATGGCAGAGACGGCAGAAACGGCAGAGTCCGCGTCCCCGCAGGACGACGGCAGGAAGGCGGCCCGCGCAGAGCGTAGGGCCGCCAAGCTCGCCAGGGAGATCGGCGCGTTCAGCAAGGCGCACGGCGGCGCCGAGGGGCAGCTCGCTCACCTCGGCCAGATGGGCACCCGCATCGTCCTCGTCGGCGAGGACGGCGGGTGGGGCGACCTGGTCGCCCCCTCGTACGCGGTGGCCGAGAGCGCCGCGCGCAAGGCCGGCCTCACCCTGCACGAGACGTTCGACGGCGAGTTCGCCGCGAAGGTGCGCACCGGCCCGTACGAGTGGTCCCGCATGGCCGGTATCCAGGTGGGCGGCCCTTCCAACGGCTGACCCACCCTCACCTGACACGGCAGAGGGCCTCCGTCACGACCCGCCCCGGGCGGTACGACGGAGGCCCTCTGCCGTGTCAGGAGCCGTGCGGCCCGTTTCTCAGGCGGTCGGCGCGTGCTCCGGCCTCGGCGCGGCCACCGGTACGGGAACGGCCGCCTCCGCCACCGGGCGCTCCCGCAGCGCCAGCAGCACCCGCAGGACCGCGATCCAGACCAGGCACGAGCCCAGCATGTGCAGACCCACCAGGATCTCCGGGGTGTCCAGGAAGTACTGGACGTAGCCGATGACGCCCTGGGCCAGCAGCACCACGAAGAGCTCGCCGGCCCGGCGACGCGGCCCGGCCGGGGCGTCCACGGCCTTCAGCACGAACCACAGCGCGATCGTCAGCGCCACCACGACCCAGGCCAGGTCGGCGTGCAACTGGCTGATCAGCTTCCAGTCGAGCGGGATGCGGTGCACGTCGCTGGAGTCGCCCGCGTGACGCCCCGAACCCGTCACGACCGTCCCGACGGCGACCAGCAGACCGGCGGCGACCACCAGGATCCAGGTGAGCTGCGCGACGGCCTTGCCGACGAGCGGCTTCGGCTCGGTGTCGCCCTCGCCCAGCCGGTTCCACATCAGCACCGCGAGCGTGAGCAGGGCGGTGGAGAGCAGGAAGTGCGCCGCGACGGTGTACGGGTTGAGCCCCACCAGGACGACGATCCCACCCAGCACCGCGTTACCCATGACGACCCAGAACTGCGCCCAGCCGAGCCGGGTGAGGCTGCGCCGCCGGGGCTTCACCGCACGGGTGGCGATGATCGCCCAGCCGACCGCCGCGCACAGCACGTACGTCAGCATCCGGTTGCCGAACTCGATGACGCCGTGCAGGCCCATCTCGCTGGTCGTGGTGAGGCTGTCGTCGGTGCACTTGGGCCAGGTGGGGCAGCCGAGGCCGGAGCCGGTCAGCCGTACGGCGCCGCCGGTCACGACGATGACCACGGCCATGACGATCGACGCCATGACGGCCCGGCGCACGGTCCGGGGCGTCGGCGTCCACCGCTCGGCGATGTACTGGAGCGGGTTGCGGGCGGCTTGAGCGGCGTCGGCTCGGGTCAGCTTGGGCACGCGCACCATCGTAAGCGGGCGGCTTGTGCACGCGTTCACGAGGGGGACGAGTTGCGACGAACCGTCACTCCGTGCCGCGGCGGCGTCACTCCCCGGGGGCTCTTCCGCGTCAGCCGCGCGTCACTCCCAGCGGAAGAACCGCGCCGCCGCGCCGAGCCCGAGCACGGCCCACGCCGCCAGGATCCCGAGGTCGCCCCACGGCAGTCCGGCGCCGTGCTGGAGGACGTCCCTGAGCCCGCCCGAGAGCGCCGAGATGGGCAGGAGCTCCAGGACGGACCGTGCCGCGTCCGGGAACCTGTCCAGCGGCACGACGACCCCGCCGCCCACCAGGAGCAGCAGGAAGACCAGGTTGGCCGCGGCCAGCGTCGCCTCGGCCCTCAGCGTGCCCGCCATCAGCAGCCCGAGGCCGGAGAAGGCCACGGTCCCCAGGAGCAGGAGCAGCAGCACGGCGAAGGGGCTGCCCCCTGGTGACCAGCCGAGCGCGAGGGCGATCACCGTGAGCAGCGCGACCTGCAGCACCTCGGTGACGAGCACCGAGAGCGTCTTCGCCGCCATCAGGCCCCAGCGCGGCAGCGGCGAAGCGCCCAGCCGCTTGAGGACCCCGTAGCGCCGTTCGAAGCCGGTCGCGATGGCCTGGCCGGTGAAGGCCGTGGACATCACCGCGAGCGCGAGCACGCCGGGGGCCAGGAAGTCGACCGGCTCGTCCGTGCCCGTGTCGACGATGTCGACCGAGCTGAAGAGCACCAGGAGCAGGGTCGGGATGACCACCGTCAGCAGCAGCTGCTCGCCGTTGCGCAGCAGCATGCGGGTCTCCAGCGCGGCCTGCGCGGCGATCATGCGGGGCAGCGGGGCGGCGCCGGGGCGGGGGGTGTACGTACCGGCGCTCATGCGCGCAGCTCCTTGCCGGTCAGTTCGAGGAAGACGTCCTCGAGGGTGTGCCGCTCGACCGCGATGCCGTCCGGCATCACGCCGTGCTGGGCGCACCAGGAGGTGACGGTGGCCAGCAGCTCGGGGTCGACACGCCCGGTGATGCGGTACGTGCCCGAGGTGAGCTCGGCCGCCGCGCTGCCGTCCGGCAGCGCCTTCAGCAGCGAGGCCAGGTCCAGGCCGGGGCGGCCGGTGAACCGCAGGGTGTTCTCGGCGCCGCCGCGGCGCAGCTGCTCGGGGCTGCCCTGGGCGATGACCCGGCCCGCGTCGATGACGGCGACGTCGTCGGCGAGCTCCTCGGCCTCGTCCATGAAGTGGGTGGTGAGGACGATGGAGACGCCGTCCGCGCGCAGCTCCCGGACCAGGTCCCAGGTGGAGCGGCGGGCCTGCGGGTCGAGGCCCGCGGTCGGCTCGTCCAGGAAGAGCAGTTCGGGGCGGCCCACGACGGCCGTCGCCAGGGCCAGCCGCTGCTGCTGGCCGCCGGAGAGCCTGCGGTAGGTGGTGCGTCCGCAGCTGCCGAGGCCGAGGCGTTCGATCAGTGCGTCGACGTCCAGCGGGTGGGCGTGCAGCTTCGCCATGTGGCGCAGCATCTCGTCGGCGCGGGCGCCGGAGTAGACGCCGCCGGACTGCAGCATGACGCCGATGCGGGGCCGGAGCTCGGCCGCGTCGGCCACGGGGTCCAGACCCAGGACCCGTACCGTCCCGCCGTCCGGACGGCGGTAGCCCTCGCAGATTTCGATGGTGGTGGTCTTGCCGGCGCCGTTGGGCCCCAGGACCGCGGTGACCGCGCCCGCCGGGACCTCCAGATCGAGGCCGTCCACCGCGGTCTTCGTGCCGTACCGCTTGACCAGGCCGGTCACCTGTACGACCTGCCTGCCGGGCTCGCTGCTCATGGCGGGCAAGTCTAGGCGCGGCGGTCGGGCCCTCCGCGCGGAGGGCCCGACGGGGCGGCGGCCGCGGGAGCGCTCACCTGCGAGGGTGGCGCCCGTTGACCGTTTCCGCAGGTCAATTTAGGTCTGCCTAAGTGATGAACCGCACCACGCCCGGTCAGGGGGCGGGTTGTCACGTTCGAAGGAATTACGCAACAATGGCGTTGTGAAATACGCGGGCGAGGCTCCTCATGAGGAACTCGCGACCGGTGAGCGCTCGACGCGCAACAGGGTCGCGCGCTCCATCCTGGATCACGGTCCGTCCACCGCGGCCGACCTGGCCGCGCGCGTCGGCCTGACCCAGGCCGCTGTACGCCGCCATCTCGACGCGCTCGTCTCCGACGGCGTCGTCGAGGCCCGCGAGCAGCGGGTGTACGGCGCGCGGACCCGCGGGCGGCCGGCCAAGGTGTTCGCTCTGACCGACTGCGGTCGGGACGCCTTCGACCAGTCCTACGACAAGCTCGCCGCCGACGCCCTGCGCTGGATCGCCGAGACGGCGGGGGACGAGGCGGTCGCCGCCTTCGCCCGTGCCCGGATGGCCGCCCAGTCGGAGGCCTACCGCGCGGCGGTCGAGGCCGCCGACCCCGAGGCGCGCACCGAGGCGCTGGCCAAGGCCCTGTCGGCCGACGGGTACGCTGCGACGGCGCGCAGCGCGCCGTCCCCGCAGCAGGGCGAGCAGCTGTGCCAGCACCACTGCCCGGTCGCGCACGTCGCCGAGCAGTTCCCGCAGCTGTGCGAGGCGGAGACGGAATTCTTCTCCAGCCTGCTCGGGACCCATGTCCAGCGGCTCGCCACCCTCGCCCACGGCGACGGTGTGTGCACGACGTTCGTCCCGCGCAGCGGCCCCGCAGCACCCCAGGCTTCACAGACCACCCATTCAGCATCTGCAAGCACGGCCGGGAGGAACCCCGCATGACGCTCCCCACGGAGACTGCCCACCCTGAGCTCGAGGGTCTGGGCACGTACGAATTCGGCTGGGCCGACTCCGACGCGGCAGGCGCGGCGGCGAAGCGCGGCCTGTCCGAAGCTGTCGTCCGCGACATCTCGGAGAAGAAGAACGAGCCGGAGTGGATGCTCAAGCTGCGGCTCAAGGGCCTGAAGCTGTTCGGCAAGAAGCCCATGCCGAACTGGGGCTCGGACCTGTCGGGCATCGACTTCGACAACATCAAGTACTTCGTGCGCTCCACGGAGAAGCAGGCGGAGTCGTGGGAGGACCTGCCCGAGGACATCAAGAACACGTACGACAAGCTCGGTATCCCGGAGGCGGAGAAGCAGCGCCTGGTCGCCGGTGTCGCCGCGCAGTACGAGTCCGAGGTGGTCTACCACCAGATCAACGAGGAACTCGAGGCGCAGGGTGTCATCTTCATGGACACCGACACGGCGCTGAAGGAGCACCCGGAGCTCTTCAAGGAGTACTTCGGCACCGTCATCCCCGTGGGTGACAACAAGTTCGCCTCGCTGAACTCGGCCGTCTGGTCCGGCGGCTCGTTCATCTACGTGCCGAAGGGCGTGCACGTGGAGATCCCGCTCCAGGCCTATTTCCGTATCAACACGGAGAACATGGGCCAGTTCGAGCGGACGCTGATCATCGTCGACGAGGACGCCTACGTCCACTACGTCGAGGGCTGCACCGCGCCGATCTACTCCTCGGACTCCCTGCACTCCGCGGTCGTCGAGATCATCGTGAAGAAGGGCGGCCGCTGCCGCTACACGACCATCCAGAACTGGTCGAACAACGTCTACAACCTCGTCACCAAGCGCGCCGTGGCGTACGAGGGCGCGACCATGGAGTGGGTCGACGGCAACATCGGCTCCAAGGTCACCATGAAGTACCCGGCCGTCTACCTCATGGGCGAGCACGCCAAGGGCGAGACGCTGTCCATCGCCTTCGCGGGCGAGGGCCAGCACCAGGACGCCGGCGCCAAGATGGTCCACATGGCCCCGAACACCTCGTCCAACATCGTCTCCAAGTCGGTGGCGCGAGGCGGTGGCCGCACCTCCTACCGCGGCCTGATCGAGATCGGCGAGGGCGCACCGGGCGCGAAGTCCAACGTGCTCTGCGACGCGCTCCTGGTCGACACGATCTCCCGTTCGGACACCTACCCGTACGTCGACGTCCGCGAGGACGACGTGTCCATGGGCCACGAGGCGACCGTCTCCAAGGTCTCCGAGGACCAGCTCTTCTACCTCATGAGCCGCGGACTCACCGAGTTCGAGGCCATGGCGATGATCGTGCGCGGCTTCGTCGAGCCGATCGCCAAGGAGCTGCCCATGGAGTACGCCCTGGAGCTCAACCGGCTGATCGAGCTGCAGATGGAGGGCTCGGTCGGCTAGTACGCCCACCGACCGCGTCCCGAAGAGTTCTTGACTGAGAAAGCGAGCATGACGACAGCCATGGCTGAGGCCCAAAACATCCCGGTGGGCTCCACCACCGCCGGATCCATCGCGGTGGCCGCCGAGTCGACCGTCGCCACGCGCATGAGCGCCCCCCCGTCCTTCGACGTCGCGGACTTCCCGGTCCCGCACGGCCGTGAGGAGGAGTGGCGGTTCACGCCGCTGGACCGGCTGCGCGGACTGCACGACGGCACCGCCGTCGCCACCGGTGACGGCGTGAAGGTCGTCGTCGAGGCGCCCGCGGGCGTCACGGTGGAGACCGTGGGCCGCGACGACGCGCGCCTGGGCAGGGCCGGCGTCCCCGCGGACCGGGTCGCCGCGCAGGCGTACTCCTCCTTCCAGCAGGCCTCGGTCGTCACCGTCGCCAAGGAGGCCGTGCTCACCGAGCCGGTCCGCATCGCCGTGCACGGCCAGGGCGGTGTCGCCTACGGCCACCAGGTCATCGAGCTGGGAGCCTTCGCCGAGGCCGTCGTCGTCATCGACCACACCGGCGACGCGGTGCTCGCCGCCAACGTCGACTACATCCTGGGCGACGGTGCGAAGCTGACCGTCGTCTCCGTCCAGGACTGGGACGAGAACGCCGTCCACGTCGGTCAGCACAACGCGCTGGTCGGCCGGGACGCCTCCTTCAAGTCCGTCGTCGTCACCTTCGGCGGCGACCTGGTCCGCCTCCACCCCCGGGTCGCCTACGCCGGCCCCGGCGGAGAGGCCGAGCTCTTCGGTCTGTACTTCACCGACCGGAACCAGCACCAGGAGCACCGCCTCCTGGTCGACCACAACACCCCGCACTGCAAGTCCAACGTGGCCTACAAGGGCGCGCTGCAGGGTGACGGCGCACACGCCGTCTGGATCGGTGACGTCCTCATCCAGGCCGCGGCCGAGGGCACCGACACCTACGAGATGAACCGCAACCTGGTTCTGACCGACGGTGCCCGGGTCGACTCCGTGCCCAACCTGGAGATCGAGACCGGCGAGATCGTCGGCGCGGGCCACGCCTCGGCGACCGGCCGCTTCGACGACGAGCAGCTGTTCTACCTCCAGTCCCGCGGTATCCCGGCCGAGGAGGCCCGCCGGCTCGTCGTGCGCGGCTTCTTCGCCGAACTGGTCCAGCAGATCGGTCTGCCCGACGTCGAAGCCCGTCTCCTCGACAAGATCGAGGCCGAGCTGGAGGCGTCGGTCTGATGGCCTTCGTCCGAGCCTGTGCGCTGAGCGAGCTGAAGGACGGCACCCCCCTGCGGGTGGAGATCGACGGTACGCCGGTCTCCGTCGTCCACACCGAGGGCGAGGTGTTCGCCATCAACGACATCTGTTCGCACGCGAACGTGTCGCTGTCGGAGGGCGAGGTGGAGGACTGCATGATCGAGTGCTGGCTGCACGGCTCGAGCTTCGACCTGCGCACCGGCAAGCCGTCCGGTCTTCCCGCGACGCGCCCCGTCCCCGTATACCCCGTAAAGATCGAAGGGGACGATGTGCTCGTCTCCGTCACCCAGGAGTCCTGAGTCACCCATGGCAACGCTTGAAATCCGCGACCTGCACGTCTCCGTCGAGGCCGACCACGCCACGAAGGAGATCCTCAAGGGCGTCGACCTGACCGTGAAGCAGGGCGAGACCCACGCCATCATGGGCCCGAACGGGTCCGGCAAGTCCACCCTCGCCTACTCGCTCGCGGGTCACCCCAAGTACACGATCACGAGTGGCACGGTGACCCTGGACGGCGAGGACGTCCTGGAGATGTCCGTCGACGAGCGGGCCCGCGCCGGCCTGTTCCTCGCCATGCAGTACCCGGTCGAGATCCCCGGTGTCTCGGTCTCCAACTTCCTGCGCACCTCCGCCACCGCCGTCCGCGGCGAGGCCCCCAAGCTGCGTACGTGGGTGAAGGAGGTCAAGGAGACGATGGCCGGCCTCCAGATGGACCCCGCGTTCGCCGAGCGCAACGTCAACGAGGGCTTCTCCGGCGGTGAGAAGAAGCGCCACGAGATCCTTCAGCTGGAGCTCCTCAAGCCGAAGGTCGCCATCCTCGACGAGACCGACTCCGGCCTGGACGTCGACGCCCTGCGCGTCGTCTCCGAGGGCGTCAACCGGGTCCGCGAGAGCGGCGAGGTCGGCACCCTGCTGATCACGCACTACACGCGGATCCTCCGCTACATCAAGCCCGACTTCGTGCACGTCTTCGCCAACGGCCGCATCGCCGAGTCCGGTGGCGCCGAGCTCGCCGACAAGCTGGAGAACGAGGGCTACGAGGCGTACGTGAAGGGTGACGCCGTGAGCGGAGCGAACTCAGGAGGGGCAGCCGCGTGACTGACGCCCGACAGGGGCTCTCCGGCCTCCTCGACACCGAGGCGATCCGCAAGGACTTCCCGATCCTGGACCGCACGGTCCACGACGGCAAGAAGATCGTTTACCTGGACAGCGCGGCGACCTCGCAGAAGCCGCGCCAGGTACTTGACGCGCTCAACGAGTACTACGAGCGGCACAACGCCAACGTCCACCGCGGTGTCTACACGATCGCGGAGGAGGCCACCGCGCTGTACGAAGGCGCTCGCGACAAGGTCGCGGCCTTCATCAACGCGCCCAGCCGCAACGAGGTGATCTTCACCAAGAACGCCTCGGAGTCGCTCAACCTCGTGGCCAACATGCTCGGCTGGGCCGACGAGCCCTATCGGGTCGACAGTGACACCGAGATCGTCACCACGGAGATGGAGCACCACTCCAACATCGTGCCGTGGCAGCTGCTCTCGCAGCGCACGGGCGCGAAGCTGAAGTGGTTCGGCATCACGGACGAGGGCCGCCTCGATCTGTCGAACATCGACGAGATCATCACGGAGAAGACGAAGATCGTCTCCTTCACGCTGGTCTCCAACATCATGGGCACCCACAACCCGGTCGAGAAGATCATCCGGCGCGCCCAGCAGGTGGGTGCCCTGGTCTGCATCGACGCCTCGCAGGCCGCCCCGCACATGGTGCTCGACGTGCAGGCGCTGCAGGCCGACTTCGTGGCCTTCACCGGTCACAAGATGGTCGGCCCGACGGGCATCGGCGTGCTCTGGGGGCGGCAGGAACTCCTCGAGGACCTGCCGCCGTTCCTCGGCGGCGGCGAGATGATCGAGACCGTGTCGATGCACTCCTCGACGTACGCTCCCGCGCCGCACAAGTTCGAGGCCGGTACGCCCCCGATCGCGCAGGCCGTCGGCCTCGGTGCGGCCGTGGACTACCTCTCGGCCATCGGCATGGAGAACATCCACCGTCACGAGCAGGCCATCACCGCGTACGCGGTGAAGCGGCTCCTGGAGGTCCCCGACCTGCGGATCATCGGCCCGGCGACGGCCGAGGACCGCGGGGCGACGATCTCCTTCACGCTCGGCGACATACACCCGCACGACGTCGGCCAGGTCCTGGACGAACTGGGCATCGCCGTCCGCGTCGGCCACCACTGCGCCCGCCCGGTCTGCCTGAGGTACGGAATTCCGGCGACGACGCGAGCGTCGTTCTATCTGTACTCCACGCCCGCCGAGGTCGACGCCCTGGTGGACGGCCTGGAGCACGTGCGTAACTTTTTCGGTTAATCGGGACAGCTGCTGAGGGTTGACTGGTGAAGCTTGACTCCATGTACCAGGAAGTGATCCTGGACCACTACAAGCACCCCCACGGGCGTGGCCTGCGGGACGGCGACGCCGAGGTGCACCACGTCAACCCGACGTGCGGCGACGAGATCACGCTCCGCGTGAAGTACGACGGCGAGACCATCGCCGACGTCAGTTACGAGGGCCAGGGCTGCTCCATCAGCCAGGCCAGCGCGTCCGTGCTCAACGAGCTGCTGGTCGGCAAGGAGCTCGGCGAGGCGCGGAAGATCCAGGAGACCTTCCTGGAACTGATGCAGTCCAAGGGTCAGCTGGAGCCGGACGACGCGATGGAGGAGGTGCTGGAGGACGCGGTCGCGTTCGCCGGTGTCTCCAAGTACCCGGCCCGGGTCAAGTGCGCGCTGCTGAGCTGGATGGCGTGGAAGGACGCGACGGCGCAGGCGCTGTCCGAAGGGAAGACGGCATGAGCGACAACGAGACTCTCACCACCAAGCCGGCCTCCGAGGAGGAGGTCCGCGAGGCGCTGTACGACGTGGTCGACCCCGAGCTGGGGATCGACGTCGTCAATCTGGGCCTGATCTACGGCATCCACATCGACGACGCCAACATCGCCACCCTCGACATGACCCTCACGTCGGCGGCCTGTCCGCTGACCGACGTCATCGAGGACCAGGCGAAGTCCGCGACCGACGGCATCGTCAACGAACTCCGGATCAACTGGGTCTGGATGCCGCCGTGGGGCCCGGACAAGATCACGGACGACGGCCGCGAGCAGCTTCGCGCGCTGGGCTTCAACGTCTGAGTCACCGTTTCACCTGCGTACGGACATGCCCCCGAGGCAGAATCGGGGGCATGTCCGTACGCATGTACCACCTCACCGTCGATGCGCGCGATCTGCCGTCCCTGGCCCGCTTCTGGTGCGGGGTGCTCGACTGGCGGGTCCTGTACGAGGACGATGACGAGATCGTCATCGGCGCCGACGAGAACACCCTGCCCGGGATGTGCTTCCTCCACGGGCCCGCGGGCAAGACGGCCAAGAACCGGCTGCACCTCGACCTGACCCCCGACGACCAGGCCGCCGAGGTCGAGCGGATCATCGCGCTCGGTGCCCGGCGGGTGGACGTGGGCCAGGGTGAGGACGTGACCTGGGTGGTGCTCGCGGACCCGGAGGGCAACGAGTTCTGCGTGCTCAGGCCGAAGAAGTCGCTGGTGGACTGAGCGCCGGGCCGCCGCCCGCCGCTTTCGTGGCGGTCGGGCCCGGAAACCGGCGGCCGTTTTCGTGGCGGTCGGGCCCGCAACCCATCGGCCGTCAGGCCCCGGGCGGTCCCCCGCAGGCGGGCGCCTGCGGGGGACGCCTCACCACTGAGCCGGCCCGCCCGCGTACGGCGGGACCGGGTTCTGGTGCGGGAAGCCCTGCCGCGGTACACCCGCCGCCTCGGCCAGGACCGGACCCAGGTCCTCCGTCCGTATGCGGCGGTCGACGTAGAGCAGGCCGGTCACCAGCTGCGGGAACGTGGTGGAGATGACCTGGCTCACCAACTGGCCCAGCATCATCGCGACCATGTAGCCGCTCATCGCGACGACCACCGCCGTGGGGCTCGGGTCGTCGCCCAGCGAGGAGGTCCCGATCGCACCGGGGAGCACGCCGAGGACCGAGAACGGTATCTGGACGACATAGCCCGCGGCAGCCGCCATCATGCCGGCGAGCAGGGTGATGCCGAAGATCCGCCACCAGTCGCCGCGCACGAGCTGGGCCGAGCGGCGCAGGGCGGCGACCGGGCCCTGGCCCTCGAAGACCACGGCCGCCGGTGCCAGGCAGAACCTGATCCAGAGCCAGACGGCCAGCGGCCCGGTCACCAGGGCGCCCAGCAGGCCGAGCGCCGTGGCGGTGACGGCTCCGCCGCCGCTCTCCATGGCGATGAGGCTGACGGCCACCCCGGCGATCGCCACCACGACGAGCACCACGGGCACCACGGCGATCAGTGCCGTGAGGATCAGCGCTCCGACGACGGGTGCGACATGGGACCAGGCCCCGCGCCACACCGTGGCGAAGGCGACGGGCCGGCCCAGCACCGCTTCCCGCAGGACCGCCGGGACGGCCGCGTACATCAGGCCCGAGACGACGGCCATCGTGACGATGCCCAGCAGCACGAGGACACCGAGGGACGTCAGCAGCGACACGATGTCCGCCGAGGCGGGCTCCTCGTCGTAGCTGAGGGACACCACCCGCTTCAGGGGGCCGGAGACGGAGGAGTAGGCGACGGCGACCGCTGCCGCCATGATCAGGAGGGCGCCGCCGTACAGGGCGCCGGCCATGCCGAACAGCGGCTTCCAGTACCTGCCCATCGTCGAGAACGCGCCGTTGAGCACATCTCCGAGCTTCAGGGGTGCCAGTGGTATGACCCCCGGCTTCGGCGGCGGGGTCCAGCCGCCCCACCCGGGCGGCCCGCCGTACGGAACCCCGCCGTACGGTGCGCCCCCGTACGCGCCGCCGCCCCACCCCGCGTCCTGCGCCACTGCCACTCCGTTGTCTTGTTGCCGTCCGGTCATCATCCGGTCGTACCGGTCGGGACACCGTAGCGTCCCCATCGGTACCCGACCAGGTCAGGGCGGGGGAGCCGGTTGTGTACGGCCGTACACAACCCCTATGTACGCTCGTACACATGGGATACGGACTGCTGGCCGCGGCCATCGCGGCGGAGGTGGCCGGAACGACGGCCATGAAGTACAGCGAGGGCTTCACCCGGCTCTGGCCCTCGCTCGTCACGGTCGTGGGCTACGTCGTGGCGTTCGTGCTGCTCGCCCAGACCCTCAAGACCCTCTCCATCGGCACCGCCTATGCCATCTGGGCGGGGGTGGGGACCGCGGCCGTCGCCGCCATCGGCATCCTGTGGATGGGTGAGTCCGCGGGCCCGGTGAAGCTGGCCGGCATCGCGCTGATCGTCGCCGGGGTCGTGGTGCTCAACCTCGGCGGGACGCACTGATGGCGCGCCGCCACGACCCCGGGCGGCGCGAGCGGATCATCGACGCGGCCCTGCGCGTCGTGGCCCGCGAAGGCATCGCGGGGCTCAGCCACCGGACCGTGGCCGCCGAGGCCGACGTGCCGCTGGGTTCGACGACGTACCACTTCGCCTCGCTCGACGAACTGCTGGTCGCCGCCCTGCGCCGGTGCAACGGGAACTTCGCCCGGACCGTGCGGGAGAGCGGGTACCTCGCTGATCCCGGGGTCCCGCTGGCCGGTGAACTGACCCGGCTGCTGGGGGAGTGGTTCGCCGGCGGACGCGGGCCGGCGGAGCTGGAGTACGAGCTCTGTCTCGCCGCCCTGCGCCGTCCGGCGCTGCGGGCCGTCGCCGCCGAGTGGGCCGACGGCCTGGGCTCCCTGCTCGCCTCCCGGACGGACCCGGGCACCGCGCGGGCGCTCGTCGCCCTGCTGGACGGGATCAGCCTGCAGGTGCTGCTGACCGGGGGCGAGTTCGACGCGGCGTACACGCGCGAGATGCTGAGCCGGATCGTCGACGGGGCCGGGCGCTCACACCGGTGACGCCTGCCCGCGTACGGTCGTCAGCGCGTCGCGCACACCGGTCTCGACGCCGGCGGGTAGGCCACGGGCTTCGGCCGTTCCGCCACCGCGTCCGGGTTCGCGGGCGCGGGCCCCGGTCCGTCCGGGAGAGCCGTGCCGGACACCGCTCCGGCCGACCGGGAGGGCGAGCGGTCCCTGGACGGGGAGCCGGGGGCGGCGGGGTGGTGACTGTCCGGTGAGACCGGTTGGCCCGAGCGGCGTCCGGGCGGTTAGGTTCAGTGCATGACCGACACGACTTCCCAGGGTTCCGCCCGCACCACCGGCGCCGTCGCCGCCGGCCTCGCCACCATCGCCGGTGACGGCACCGTCCTCGACACCTGGTTCCCCGCCCCCGAGCTCGTCGCCGACCCCGGCCCGGCCGGCACCCAGCGCCTGACCGCCGAGGAAGCGGTGAACCGCCTCGGGGCGGGAGCGGCCGAGGCCGTCGGCGTGGACGCGCGCCGCGGGGTCGAGGTCGTCGCCGTGGCCACGGTCATCTCCTCGCTCGACGACAAGCCGCTCGACGCCCACGACACGTACCTGCGGCTGCACCTGCTCTCGCACCGCCTGGTCCAGCCGCACGGGCAGAACCTCGACGGCATCTTCGGCTTCCTCGCCAACGTCGCCTGGACGTCGCTCGGCCCGGTGGCCGTCGACGACCTGGAGAAGGTCCGGCTCAACGCCCGGGCGGAGGGCCTGCACCTCCAGGTCACGTCGGTCGACAAGTTCCCCCGGATGACGGACTACGTCGCCCCCAAGGGCGTGCGCATCGCCGACGCCGACCGGGTCAGGCTCGGGGCGCACCTGGCCTCCGGTACGACCGTGATGCACGAGGGCTTCGTCAACTTCAACGCCGGCACGCTCGGCACCTCCATGGTCGAGGGGCGCATCTCCGCGGGCGTCGTCGTCGGTGACGGCTCCGACATCGGCGGCGGGGCGTCCACCATGGGCACCCTGTCCGGCGGCGGCAAGGAGCGCATCGTCATCGGGGAGCGCTGCCTGATCGGCGCCGAGGCGGGCGTCGGGATCGCGCTCGGCGACGAGTGCGTCGTGGAGGCCGGGCTGTACGTCACGGCCGGCACCCGTGTCACGATGCCCGACGGCCAGGTCGTCAAGGCCCGTGAGCTCTCGGGCGCCTCGAACATCCTCTTCCGCCGCAACTCGGTCACCGGCGCCGTCGAGGCCCGCCCGAACAACGCCGTGTGGGGCGGGCTCAACGACATCCTGCACAGCCACAACTAGTCGGCGGCGGCGAGCAGTTCCTCGTACACCTCGCGCAGCCCGTCGGTCGCCTCGCGGCCGGCGGGCTGCAGCGGTCCGCGAACCGGGCCGGCGTCGAGCAGGGCCTTCGCCGTGACCGTGCCCGGGAGGCCCGAGGCCATCATCGCCTCGACCAGGTGGACGGTGAGCTGGTTGAGGCGGGCGGCCTCGGCGGTGTCGCCCGCGTCGAACGCGTCCAGTACGGCTCGCATCCGGCGCGGGACGACGTTGGCGACAGTGCTGACGTAGCCGGCGGCGCCGAGCGCGTAGAGCGGGAGGTTCAGCTCCTCGCAGCCCGAGTAGTAGGCGAGCGGCGTCCTGGCCATCACCCTCGTCGCTGCGAGCAGGTCGTACGAGCAGTCCTTGACCGCTACGACGCGCGGATGCTCCGCCAGCGAGGCGAGCGTCGGGGGCTCGATCCGCGTGCCGGTGCGGGCCGGGACGTCGTACAGCATCAGGGGCAGGCCGGTGGCGTCCGCGACCCGGACGAAGTGCGCCTCGACGGCGGCCTGCGGAGGTCGGCTGTAGTACGGGGTCACCACCAGCAGTCCGTCGGCGCCCGCCGCCTCGGCTTCCTGCGCCAGCCGGACGGTGTGGCGCGTGTCGGAACTGCCGACCCCCGCGACGAGCGGGACCCCGTCACCCACCGCCTCCCGGACCGCCCGGACCAGCACGGTCTTCTCCTCGTCCGTCGTGGTCGGCGACTCGCCCGTGGTGCCGCTCAGCACGAGGCCGTCGCAGCCGTCCCTCACCAGGCCGCACGCGTGGGCGCGGGCGGCGTGCAGGTCCAGTTCACCCTCGGGGGTGAACGGTGTGATCATGGCGCAGAGGGCGCGGCCGAAGGGTCTGTGCGGTGTCATGTCCGCAGTGTCGACTCCTCCAACGTTCAGGTCCACTTAATTCTGCTCATGACTACTGTGAAGCATGGCTGAACAGTTCACCGTTGGCCCTTCGCCGTCTGGCATGATCGAACGCGTCAGCGAGAGACCGTTCCAGGGGTGGGGTACACGGCAATGCGCGTACGGACGACGATCTCCGCGGCTGTGCTGGTGGCCTCCGCGCCGGTGCTCTCGGGATGCGCGGGCTTCCTCGTCCCGGCCGGTGAGGGGGAGCCGGGCCCCACTCATGCCTCGGCCCGCAGCGCACCGGCGACCCTCGCCCCGGTGCGGCCCGAGCCGTCGCCCACGGCGAAGGCACCGGCCCAGGGCGCACCCGTCCCCGAGGCGACGACGTCCGGATGCCCCGCGTCCGGGGCCGTCGTCGCGATGAGCGAGGTGCAGACGGCGATGTTCCACCGTGCGGTCACGCTCACGCTCACCAACTGCGGGAAGAAGCCCTACCGGGTCCACGGCTATCCGTCCGTCCGCGCCCTGGGCGAGGACGGCGAGCGGCTTCCCGTCCCCGTGAACGCGGGAGGGTCGATGTTCGGCAACGACGAGGGTCCGCAGGAGGTCGTGCTGGAGCCCGGGGGGACCGTCACCTCGGTCCTCGCGTGGGTCTCCACGAAGGAGGGCGGCGACCTCATCGAGGGGGACGCCCTGGAGATCGCCGCAGCCCCCGACGCGGGCGCGCGGACCTTCCCCCTGGAGGGCCACGACGTGCGGCTCATGGACGAGTTGAACACGACGGCCTGGCGCACCGCGCTGCCCCGCTGACCCCGCCCGGCCCGCCGTCCCGCCCAGCGCACGGCACCGGAGCGGCGGCGGGCACGCCTGCCCGGAGGCCGCCGCACCCCGGCGCCCGGCATCGGTGCGGGCCTGCCGGAGAACCGGGCGGCAGGGGACGAAATGCGTCTACGCTGGGTCGGCGGCCCGGCCCCACGCGCACGGGGCCGCCCCGGACCCGTACACGGGATCCGCCCGTCCCACACGCCCCGCGCATGCCCCGAGGAGAACCCCCTGATGTCCGCAGAGCGCCCTTCCCTGCCGCCGGTGCGGCTGCACACCGAGGCCGAGCTGGCACGGGACGCGCTGGCCACTCCACTGCTCGCCCGTGCCGTCCGCCTCGCCCGCTGGGCGGGGCCCGGGACGCGCGTGGGCGCCGGTGGCGAACTCGCCGAGGCGCAGCTGCCGGCGGCGGCCGAGCACCTCGGCCTCGCCGGTGACGAGGACGGCGCGGCGTACGCCGGCGAGGCGTGGCGTCTGGCGGTGGACACGGGACTCGTGGACGTCGAGGACCCGGAGCACGACATGGAGGCCGGGGACGCCGACGGTACGGCCGGACAGCACGACGCTGATGCGGCCGGACAGGACGCCGAGGGCACGGTCACCGCGGGCGAGAGCCTGGCCCTGATCACCGCCGGGTCCCCCCAGGACGTCCTCGCGATCTGGCTCGACGGGCTGGACGCCGTACACGCGGACGCCACCGCACCGGCGTTCGACGACTTCGCCGACCTCATCGGGGAGGACGGCAGCGTCGACTTCGACGCCCTCGACTGGGACCCCGAGGCGGAGGCCGAACTCCTGGACGCGGCGCTCGGCAACCTCTACGCGCTGACCCTCTCGGACGCGGGGCCGGGTGACGGCCCGGTGCCGCTGCCCGCCCTGGCCGCCTCCGTGGTGGTGCCCGAGGACATGGGTGAGCCCACCGACGACGTCCTGGAGCTGGTGTCGGAGGCGATGATGCGGCTGGACGACCAGTTCCGGGTGCTCGAACCCATCGGGATCGTCGAATACCGGCCGGTGGACGAGACGTTGCTGACCGAGGAGGGCGAGGAGTCGACTCCCCCCGCCGACGACGAGGACGTGACCCGGTACGGGATGGTGAAGCTCACCCCGCTCGGCCTCTACGGCGTCCGGGAGCGGATGCTGGAGGCCGGCGTGGACGCGCCCGCCGTCGGCGACCTCGCCGACAAGGGGGCCGACGTGCTCCTCGACGGCATCGCGCACTACCCCGAGGACGCCGCCCACGCCGAGGTCGAGCTGTGGCTCGACCGGCACGGCGCGCGGGACGGGGCAGGGGCCGCCGCCGAACTCCTGGCCGCGGCACGGGGCGCCGACCGGGGGGCACCGCTGCGCAGGCTCCACTGCCAGCAGGCCCTCGCGTCGGCGGGCCCGGAGGCCGAGCCCGCGGTACGCGCGGTCCTGGACGACCCCGAACTCGGCGGGCTGGCCCGGGTGTGGCTCGTGGAGCGGGGTGCGGCCGACGTGCCCGCGCCCCCGGAGTCGATGGTCTTCTGGCTGGCCATCGACACGATCGCGGCCCAACTGGACGCCGAGGGCGAGCTCGACGAACTCCAGACACTGGTCGAGGGTCTCACCGGCGGCCACAGCGGCTTCTTCGACGAGGCCTGGCGGGTGGACCACCCGGCGACTGCGGAGGTCCTGGAGGCGATGGGGCGGCTGCACCGCGACCGGAAGACGGCGAAGCTCGCACGCAAGTCCGCCTTCAAGGCCCGCTCGCGTACCAAGGGCTGAAACCGGGGGCTCGAGGGCCGTTTTCGGCCATACGTGGCCGGCCGGCCCTCGCGCCGTGACCCGGTTTGCCCTCAATCGCGTGACGGTTTGACGCGCAGGCCCGCTCGACGTCGTCCGTCGTTCAACCGGTGTTGGTGCGGGGGAGGGAGCGTGATCACGCCAACCCACCCGGTCACGCAGCCCCAGGAGTCCGCGATGTCGTTCACGCGCAGGGAATTCACCAGACAGTCCGCCCTCACCGGTGCCGGTATCGCCCTCACCGGCACGGTCGGAGCGCTGGCCACGGCGCCCGGTGCGCTGGCCGCCGACGACGCCCGCCACGGCCACGGCCACGGCCACGAGAACGACGACCACGGCAAGGGCCACGGCCACGACAAGGAGCTGGGCTACGGTCCGCTGCTCCCCGACCCGAAGGGCATCCTCGCGCTGCCCGCCGGCTTCTCGTACCGCGTCGTCACGCACAGCGGTGTCACCACGCTGGAGACCGGCGAGCCGACGCCCTCCAACCACGACGGCACGGCCGCCTTCGAGGGCGCCCGCGGTGTCACCCTCCTCGTCAACAACCACGAGCTGAGCGGCACCCGGGCCCGCTGGGAGTACCCGGTGCCCCTCACCGAGGGCCTCGTCTACGACCCGGTCGCCGCCGGCGGCTGCACCGTCGTGGAGACCCGCCGCGACGGCCGCACCGCCGAGTGGGTCGGCATCGCCGGTACGTCCACCAACTGCGCGGGCGGCAGCACCCCGTGGGGCACCTGGCTGACCTGCGAGGAGACCGAGGACAAGGCCGGCAAGAACGGTCTGCTCAAGGACCACGGATACGTCTTCGAGGTCGACCCGTACGACAAGCGGGCCAACCGTGACCCGCGCCCGGTCAAGGCGTTCGGGCGCTACGCCCACGAGGCCGTCGTCATCGACCCCAAGCGCGGCCACGCCTACCTCACCGAGGACGCCTCGGGCCCCAACGGCCTGCTCTACCGCTGGGTTCCGCCGCACGGTTTCAAGCACGGCCGCGGACAACTGCGCACCCTCGCCGACGACGCCGGTGTCCTGCAGGCCACCAAGTGCTTCGACAGGAAGGGCGTCTTCGTCGACGACCTGTCCCGCGCCACGGAGATCGGCACCGTCTACGGCGTGGACTGGGTCGACGTCCCCGACCGTGACGCGAAGACCGTCTCGGTGCGCAAGCAGTTCACCGAGGGCCAGGTCACCCGTGCCCGCAAGCTCGAGGGCATGTGGTGGGGGGACGGCGGTGCCTACTTCGTCTCCTCCTACGCCCGGAGCGAGAGCCCCGTGGCGCACGACGGCCAGGTCTGGTTCTACGACCCCAAGCGCCGCACGATCACCCTCAAGGTCCTCCTGGGCGTCAACCAGGACCCGTCCGTGGACGGCCCCTTCGACGGCCCCGACAACATCACCGTCTCGCCCTACGGCGGCATCGTGATCTCCGAGGACGGCGAGGGCGTCCAGCACCTCTTCGGGGCGACCGACAGCGGCCGAACGTACCCGATCGCGCGCAACGACCTGAACATCGGCACCGAGGACGACCCCTCCTACAGCGAGATGACCGGCGTCACCTTCTCGCCCGACGGGAAGACCCTGTTCGCCAACATCCAGACCCCGGGCATCATGCTTGCCATCACGGGCCCCTGGAAGCGTCAGCCGAACAAGGACTGACACCACCTCCGGACGCCGCCGCGCGGCGCGTGGGGGAAACTCCCTCGCGTGCGGCGCAGCCGGCCGATTAGAGTCGGCGCAACGCACCTCCCGGTGCGAAGGCAGCGGCTACTTCCTTTCCCGAAACACGCCGCAGCCGTCCTGACCTCGGGAGGCACCAGCGCCGGGGTGCCCGGTGCGCAGGCGACGGATACTTCCACGGATCCGAAGGCTGCGGGTTCGAATCCCGCCCGGCCACGGCCGGTAGCTCACACGGACAGAGCATCGGACACGAGCCCGTCGCCGACCCCGATCTCGGGCACCCCGGTTCGCTGTGTCCTCTCCCACGCATTCGGGGGACGTCACATGGCACGCTTCAACACCCGGTCCACCCGGCCCCACGCCACCTCGCCCGTCCGGTCGACCGGGGGCACGGCACGCAACCACCAGGGTGCGCAGGGACACCTCCGAGACCCCCGCTCCGAACTCTTCCTCCTCGCGGTCGCCAACTTCGTGTCGCAGCAGACGTTCCACGAGGACGGCGACGCGCGCGACACCCGGTACGCCGCACTCGTGCGGACGCTCGCCGTCGAGGACCCGGAGTGGACCGCCGGGCTGCTGCGCTGGCTGCGCCGCGAGGCGCGGATGCGTACGGCCTCACTCGTGGGCGCCGCCGAGTACGTCAGGGCCCGGCTCGAAGCCGGCGTGGTGGACGGCCCGTCCAACCGTGAGGTCGTGGACTCCGTGCTGCTGCGTGCCGACGAGCCCGGCGAACTGCTCGGCTACTGGACCTCTCAGTACGGCCGGGCCGTACCCAAGCCGGTCAAGCGGGGCATCGCCGACGCCGTACGCCGGCTCTACAGCGGAACGGCGCTGCTGAAGTACGACACCGCGTCCAAGGGCTACCGCTTCGGCGACGTTCTGAACCTGGTGCACGCCTCGCCCGACCCGGCCAAGGCGTGGCAGGGCGATCTGTTCCGGTACGCGCTGGACCGCAGGCACCACCCCGAGGACGCCGTTCCGCCCGCGTCGAACCGCACCCTGACCGCTCACCGGGCGCTGATGGACGTGCCGGTCGCGCAGCGCCGTGCCCTGGTCACCGGGGCCGGCGGCGCGGACCGGCTGGGCGAGGCGGGCATGACCTGGGAAGCTCTCGCCGGCTGGCTGCAGGGTCCGATGGACGCGGCGGTCTGGGAGGCGGTGATCCCGTCCATGGGGCCGATGGCGCTCGTGCGCAACCTCCGCAACTTCGACGAGGCCGGGGTCACGGACGAGGTCGCGGCCGCGGTAGCGCGCCGGATCTGCGATCCGGAGACGGTGGCGGCCTCGCGGCAGTTCCCGTTCCGCTACCTGGCGGCGTACCGGCACGCGCCCTCCCTGCGCTGGGCCTACCCGCTGGAGCAGGCGCTCGGGCACTCCCTGGGGAACGTCCCGGCGCTGCCGGGCCGCACCCTGATCCTCGTCGACCGCTCCGGTTCGATGTGGTCGCCGCTCTCGGACCGCTCGCAGCTGAACCGGGCGGACGCCGCGGCGGTCTTCGGCGCCGCGCTGGCGCTGCGGGCCGCCGACGCGGACCTGGTGGAGTTCGGTACGAGCAGTGCGGCGGTGACCTACCGCCGGGGCGAGTCGGTGCTGAGGGTCCTGGAGCGCTTCGGCGACCTGGGCGGTACGAACACCGTCGAGGCGGTGCGCAGGCACTATCGGAAGCACGACCGGGTGCTGATCGTCACGGACGAGCAGGCCTCGTTCACGTACTACGGCGACGTGACCGACGGGATCCCGCTCACCGTCCCGGTCTACACCTGGAACCTGGCGGGCTACCGGGTCGGGCACGCGCCGGCCGGGAGCGAGAACCGCCACACTTTCGGGGGTCTTTCCGACGCGGCGTTCCGCATGGTGCCCCTGCTGGAGGCGGGCAGGAGCGCCGACTGGCCCTGGAACGGCTGATTACGAAACCGCCACTACTGCGGCCCCGGGAGCGGTCGGGCATGGCGTCGGGCGCTCCCAGGGCGCATACTCAAGGTAATGAAACAGTCAGCCGGATCCCGGCGTCACCTGCCTTCCAGTCCCTTCAACCGCCCGGCCCAGGCGGCCCCACCGGTCGAATGCTTCGATGTGGGCGACAGGGTGTCGCACGACCAGTTCGGACTCGGCCGAGTCCTGGCTGTCGAGGGCGACAACGACGCGGTGCTCATCGACTTCTCGGGGCGACAGGGAAGGATCCTGAGCCCGTACTCCAAGCTGACCAAGCTCTGAGAAGGAGCACGAGCACGTACCGCGTCCGACCGGAGACCCTCCGGATCCGGGGCACCTGAGGAGAAATCCATCAGGTGCCCCGGATGCCGTTGCGGGGTCCCAGCGCTACAGGGCCTTCGCGGCGGGCTTGACCATGCCCCGGACGGTCCGCGACTTCACGAACTCGCCCATGGCGGTCATCTCCCACTCGCCGGAGAACTGCTTGATCAGCTTGGCCATCATCACGCCGGTCTGCGGCTCGGCGCCGGTCAGGTCGAAGCGGACCAGCTCCTCACCGGTGGCCGCGTCGATCAGCCGGCAGTACGCCTTGGCCACCTCGGTGAACTTCTGGCCGGTGAAGGAGTTGACGGTGAAGACCAGGCCGGTCGCCTCGGCGGGGATCCGGCCGAGGTCCACGACGATCACCTCGTCGTCCCCCGCGCCCTCGCCGGTGAGGTTGTCGCCGGAGTGCTTGATCGCGCCGTTCAGGATGGAGAGTTTGCCGAAGTAGCAGCTGTCCAGGTGCTTGCGGTCGGGGCCGTAGGCGATCACCGAGGCGTCGAGGTCGATGTCCTTTCCGCGGAACGCCGGCTCCCAGCCGAGACCCATCTTGACCTGCGAGAGCAGCGGCCGGCCACCCTTCACCAGGGACACCGTCTGGTTCTTCTGAAGGCTGACCCGCCCCTTGTCCAGGTTGACCTTCCCGGTGCCCATGGGTGCGGCTGCGGCCGTCGGGGCCGGAGGTGCGGCCGGCGCCGGGGGAGCGATCCGGGGGTCCACGGGCGCGGCGGCCGGGGCGACCGCCGGCGCCGCCGGGGGAGCGGCGGATGCGGCGGGTGCGGTCGCGGCGGGCTCCTCGACGGAGACGCCGAAGTCCGTGGCGATGCCCGCGAGCCCGTCGGCGTAGCCCTGGCCGACCGCGCGGACCTTCCATGCGCCGTTGCGCAGGTAGATCTCGACGACGACCAGTGCGGTCTCGCCGCCCAGCTGCGGCGGGGTGAAGGTGGCGAGCGCGCTGCCGTCGTCCGCGTTGCGCACGGTGGCGGTGGGCTCGATGCCCTGGAAGGTCTGGCCTGCCGCGTCGGGGCTCGCCGTGACGACGATCTTCTCGATGCCCGGCGGGACGGCCGAGGTGTCCACCACGATCGTGTCGGGCGCGGAGCCGCCGCCCGCGCGGTAGGCCACGCCGGGGCCCGAGGGCTGGTTGTAGAAGATGAAGTCGTCGTCGGAGCGCACCTTGCCGTCGGCGGTGAGCAGCAGGCCCGAGACGTCGAGCCGCACCGGGGCGGCGACGTCCACCGCCACGCGGGCGGCGGAGAGAGGGATGTTCGAGCCGGGGGTCATTGCGGTCATGCACGGAGTAACGAATGACCCGGCTTTGCCGTTCCCTTACCTTCGCCGGTGTGGTCCGAACGGCTCAGCGCCCGCCGCGGGTCCGGGTGCGCGGGTGGTCGCGGGCGGTGCGCTCGTTGCCGTGCCGGTACGCGAGTCCAGGGGCCGTCACGAACGGGGCGTCACCCGACGCCACCTCGGCCAGGAACGTCGCCGCCCGGCCGCCGCGCAGGGTGCCCGCAGGCCGGCCGTGGTGGGTGAGGGTGACGCTCGTGTCACCGTGCCGCTCGTACCGGAATCCGGAGGTTCCGGCATGGCCGCATGGTGCCCGTACCCCGGGCGGCGCGTCGCGGTATCTTCCGGGGCCGGCACAGTGCGCCGGAGGTGTTGTCCTGTCTCGGGAACAGGCGGGCGGGTGAGTCGGGCGTCACCGGGCGGACAGAACTTTCGAAACCCGTCCTAGTGGGGCCAGATCGGCGGGTCGGTGACGAAGTGGCCGCCGATGTGGGCGTGGTCCGGGTTCTCCGGGTCGAGCTCGCCCTGTTCGGCGACGAGCGCGTCCGCGTACTGCTCGGAGTCGTCCTGCGGCTCGTAGCCCAGGGATCTGGCCGTCGTCAGGTCCCACCACAGGCGGGTGTTGGCGGAGGAGCCGTAGACCACGGTGTGGCCCACGTCCTCGGCCGTCAGCGCGGCGTGGAAGAGGCGCGCCCCGTCGCCGGGGCTCATCCAGACGGACAGCATCCGCACGGACGTCGGTTCCATGAAGCAGGAGCCGATGCGTACGGAGACGGTCTCCATGCCGTGCTTGTCCCAGTAGAACTGGGCGAGGTCCTCGCCGAACGACTTCGACAGACCGTAGAAGGTGTCGGGGCGGCGGGCCGTGTCGACCGGGATCAGCGGGTCGCCGGGGAGCGGGCGGGGGGTGTAGCCGATGGCGTGGTTGGAGGAGGCGAACACGACGCGTCCGACGCCCTCCTCGCGCGCCGCCTCGTAGAGGTTGTAGGTGCCCTCGATGTTCGCGCGCAGGATCTTGTCGAAGGAGGACTCCAGGGAGATGCCCGCGAGGTGGATGACCGCGTCGACGCCCCGTACGGCCTCGCGCAGTGCCTCCTTGTCGCCGAGATCGGCGGTGACCGCCTCCGGTTCGCCCTCGATGGGCGTGACGTCGAAGAGGCGGAGCTCGTAGCCGTAAGCGGGCAGCAGCCCCCGCATCAGGGTGCCGAGGCCGCCGGCGGCGCCGGTGAGCAGGACGGTGCGGGGAGCGGGCATACGGGATCTCCTCGGTGCGGGTGCGGGTGCGGGTGCGGGTGCGGGTGCGGGTGCGGGTGCGGCGTGGGCGGCGCGCTGGTGCTCAGTGGTGCGGTGGTTTTGGGCGTTGCCGTCGTGCCGAGCGGTGTTCGGGTCCAGTGTGGTGTCCGGTGGGCCGGCGCCCCCGGCACCACGACCGGGACCGGCGGCACGGCGGGGAGCGGACCGCGCGTACGGGCAGCGGGTACGCCACCGCGCGGGCGCGGCGTAGCCGCCCGACGCGTCACCCGCGCGACCGGTCCATGGAGCGCATTCACATGCATGGACAAGCTAGGAAGTTCGGCGGATCACGTCAAGTGCCGCCCCGAGCCCACCACTCCGCCTCCGGGTCATGCTTTCGTGTCTTGACCTGCGACGCTCGGCTGGCTTAGCGTGGTCGCGTTCATAAATATGGACGACGATCAGAATTGTGCACGTTTGGATCTGCTCAGGGAGCGCCCGTGACCTCAGCCCCCCTTGCCGCCCGCCTCACCGACGTCGCCGGGCCGCTCTTCTTCCCCGTCACCGCCTTCGGGCCGGACGGCACCGTCGACCTCGAAGCCTTCCGCAGGCACGTGCGGACAGGGATCGACGCCGGCGCCGCGGCGGTCTTCGCCTGCTGCGGCACGGGCGAGTTCCACGCGCTGACCCCGCAGGAATTCCGCCTCCTCGTCGCCGCCGCAGTCGAGGAGACCGACGGGCAGGTGCCCGTGGTCGCAGGCGCGGGATACGGCACGGCCCTCGCAGTCCAGTACGCGAAGCTCGCCGAGGAGGCGGGCGCGGACGGACTTCTCGCCATGCCGCCGTACCTCGTCGTCGCCGGGCAGGAAGGCCTGCTCGCCCACTACACCGCACTCGCCGCGGCCACCGGACTCGAGACGATCGTCTACCAGCGCGACAACGCCGTCTTCACACCCGAGACCGTCGTCGCTCTCGCGCGGACCCCCGGTGTCATCGGACTCAAGGACGGTTACGGCGACCTCGACCTGATGCAGCGCATCGTCAGCGCCGTGCGTTCCGGAGCCCCCGGTCAGGACTTCCTGTACTTCAACGGGCTGCCCACCGCCGAACTCACCGGCCTGGCCTACCGCGGCATCGGGGTCTCGCTCTACTCCTCCGCCGTCTTCGCCTTCGCCCCCGACCTGGCCCTGGCCTTCTACCGGGCGCTGGAGTCCGGCGACGTGGACCTGGTCAACGCCCTGCTCGACCACTTCTACCGGCCACTGGTCGAACTGCGCGCCAAGGGCCGCGGCTACGCCGTGTCGCTCGTCAAGGCGGCCGTCCGGCTGGAAGGCCTGGACGTCGGCACCGTACGCACCCCGCTCACCGAACCGCCCGCCGCGCACATCGAGGAACTGGCCGGGATCATCGCCGACGGCCGCGCGCTGCTGCAGAAGCGCGGGGCCCGGCAGGAGGCGCAAGGGTGAAGACCTCCGCCTTCCTCTACCCCTGGGACGTCGTCGGGGACCCGGACGCCGCCACCCGCGTCGCGGACCTCGGCGTCCAGCAGGTGACCCTCGCCTCGGCCTACCACTCCACCCGGGCCCTGACCCCCCGTCACCCCGGCCACCGCGTCGTCACCGCCGAGCACGCGGCGGTCCTCTACCCGCCGGATCCCGCACGCTGGGCGGGCCGCGGGCTGCGCCCCTACGATCAGGCGTGGGTGGCCGGGGACGACCCGTACGCCGAGGCGGCCGCGGCCCTGGCCGACGCCGGTCTCCAGGTGCACTCCTGGGTGGCCCTGGCCCACAACTCCCGCCTGGGGGCCGACCACCCCGGTACCTCCGTGGTCAACGCCTACGGCGACCGCTACCCCTGGGCGCCGTGCATCGCGCAGCCCGCCGTCCACGCCTACCTGGTGGACCTCGCGGCGGAGGCCGCCGTGCGCCCCGGGTCGCTCGGCACCGAGCTGGAGTCGTGCGGCTGGTACGGCTTCGCCCATCTGCACGCCCACGACAAGACGGCGGGCGTCGGCCTCGGGGACGCGGCGCAGTACCTGATGTCGCTCTGCTTCTGCGCCGACTGCCGGGCCGGGTACGCCGGAACGGGGCTCGACGCCGGCGAACTTGCGGCAGCCGTGCGCCGTGCCCTGGAACCCGTCTGGGCCGGATCCGGCTCCGGCGAGACCGGCTGGTCCGGCGTGCGCGGGCTGCTCGGCACCGGTCTCGCCGACGCCACCCGGCAGTGGCGGGACCAGGTGGCCCGGCGGCTCCAGGAGGCCGCCGTCGCCGCCGTACGGGCCGCGGCTCCCGGCCCGGACTTCCAGGTCCTGCTGCACGCCGACCCCGCCCCGTACCGCACCGGCGCCAACGTCGGGGTGGACCCCGCGCACCTGCTGTCCACGGCCGACGGCGCGGTGCTGCCCTGCACCGGCGGGGATGCGGCGCGCGAGGCGGTCCTCGGGCCGTTCGCCGGGCTCTCCGGCGTACTGGCGGCCAACTTCAACGTGGTGACGGGCATGGGCGGCAGCCCCGGCACCCTGGAACGGGACACCGTGCACGCCCGCGCGCTCGGCGCGGGTGAACTGCGCCTCTACCACGCGGGACTGGCCTCCGGGCCGGACCTCGACGCCGTCGCCCGCGCGCTCTCACGCATCGGCCGGTGAGGGGGTGGACCGGCGGAATCCCCGTCGGTCCGCCCTGCCGTTCGCCGGCCGTTCGCCGGCCCTTCGCCGGTGCGTTCGGCGTCTCGCAGCCCGCCACCGACGTCCGGCCTGCGGTCCCCGCGGCGCCCCGGCCACCGCCTCGCCGCCGTACGGCTTCCCCGGCTGACGTACACCGGCCCGCGACCGCCACCGGGTGTGACTCGCAGCCGGTGCGCTCCACCCCGGGCGGCGCTCCACCCCGGGCGGCGCTCCGCCCTGCACGCGCCCCACCGTGCGGGCGCCCCGGCGGCCGTCCGGCCGGGTGGCCGCCGCCCCCGTCCCCCCCGGGTCACCTCCCTCGCGGAGGTCTCGAACCGGATACGGAGCCCAGCGGGACCGAGCGCGGCCTCGCCGGCCTCCCGCGCCCCTCCGCGGCCCCTTCCTCGCGCGGCACTGCCGTGACCTGCGTGCTTCGGGTGGAAGCGCGCCCTCCGGAGACGCCCCGGGACCGGAGGGGCCGTCACCGGCCTCCCATGCTCCGGTGACCGCCGCAGGATGAGCCGAACATTCTTCTGTCAGAAGCGTTGACGAAACATTCACGACCGCTCTAGCTTCATCGCGTCGTACTTCGTACGTCATATATGAGACGCGATACGCGAGATGCGAGAGCCCTTCACCCATGACCTTTGCGCCTGCCCCGATCCCGTCCCGGACCCAGTACGTGCTGGAGGCGATCAAGCACGCGATCCTGACGGCGCAGCTGAGACCGGGTCAGGCACTGGTCGAGACGGAACTCGCCGCGCAGTTCGGCGTTTCCAAGACTCCGGTCCGCGAGGCACTGAAGACGCTCGCGGGCACGGGGCTCGTGATCATGAGCCAGTACAAGGGTGCCACCGTGCGGCTCGTCGACGCGACCATGGCCCGTGAGGTGTACGACGTGCGCCTGCTCCTGGAACCCGAGGCGCTGCGCCGCTCCATCACCCGCAGGGCCTCGCTCGAGGCTGCCCAGGAGGCCCTGGAGCGAGCCGACTCGGCGATCGACAAGGCCGACAGGTCACTGGCCAACCGGGACTTCCACCGGGCTCTCTACCTGCCCTGCGGCAACCCGCTGCTGGCCCGGATGCTCGACGAGGTCCGCGACCAGGCCGCACTCGTCTCGACCGTGGCCTGGGCGGCCGTCCCGTCCTGGGAGCGGGAGGCGGCCGAGCACCGGGAGATCCTGCGGCTCGCGCTCGCCGCCGACGCCGCGGCCGCCGCCGGGGCTCTGCACGACCACATCGCGTCGTTCGTACGCCGCGCGTTCCCCGACGACGAAGACGGGGGTGACACGGCGTGAGACACCAGCTGGACGCGCACCACCAGCACCTCGACGAAAGGCCAGTCCGCATGGACCTCTCCCCGCTCAAGGCGGCCCTCGCAGACGTTGTGGCGATCCCGGTGACCCCGTTCGCCGAGGACGGCTCCCTCGACACCGCGGCGCACCGCGCCCTGCTGCGGCGGCTGCTCGACGGCGGTGTCCGCATCGTCACCCCGAACGGCAACACCGGGGAGTTCTACGCGCTGACCCCCGAGGAGCGGCGCACGGTCACCGAGCTGACCGTCGACGAGGCGGGCGGCCGGGCCACCGTCCTGGTGGGCGTCGGCCACGACGTACCGACCGCCGTGGCCGCGGCCGAACACGCCAGGGACGCCGGCGCCGACATGGTGATGGTGCACCAGCCCGTACACCCGTACGTGTCGCAGGACGGCTGGATCGACTACCACCGGGCCATCGCGGAGGCCGTCCCCGGACTCGGCGTCGTCCCCTACATCCGCAATCCGCTGCTCGCCGGCGAGCGGCTCGCCGAACTCGCCGACAGCTGCCCCAACGTCATCGGCGTGAAGTACGCGGTGCCGGACGCCGCACGCTTCGCGGGGTTCGCCCGCGACGCCGGACCGGAGCGCTTCGTCTGGGTCGCCGGCCTCGCCGAGCTCTACGCCCCCTCCTACTTCGCCACCGGCGCCACCGGCTTCACCTCCGGCCTCGTCAACGTCGCCCCCGGCGTCTCGCTGAGCATGCTGGAGGCGCTGCGGGCCGGGGACTACCCCGCGGCGATGAAGGTCTGGGAGCAGATCCGCCGCTTCGAGGACCTGCGCGCCGACCGGCAGTCCGCCGACAACGTGACCGTCGTCAAGGAAGCCCTGGCCGCGCTCGGGCTCTGCCGCCGCGACGTGCGCCCGCCGAGCCGGGTACTGCCCGAGGCCCAGCGCGCCGAGGTCGCCGGCCTGGTCGCAGGGTGGTCCGTATGACAGCCGGCCGGGGCCGCGTCGCCCCCGAGGAGCTGCGCAGCCACCAGTGGTACGGCACGGACGGGCTCCGCTCCTTCAGTCACCGCGCCCGCACCCGCCAGCTCGGCTACCTCCCCGAGGAGCACCTGGGCAAGCCGGTCATCGCGATCCTCAACACCTGGTCCGACATCAACCCCTGCCACGTCCATCTGCGCGACCGCGCTCAGGCGGTCAAGCGGGGCGTGTGGCAGGCCGGCGGCTTCCCGCTCGAGTTCCCGGTCTCCACGCTGTCGGAGACCTTCCAGAAGCCGACCCCGATGCTCTACCGCAACCTGCTGGCCATGGAGACGGAGGAGCTGCTGCGTTCCTACCCCGTGGACGGCGCCGTGCTGCTGGGCGGCTGCGACAAGTCGACTCCCGCGCTCCTGATGGGCGCTGCCTCCGTCGACCTGCCGACCGTGTTCGTGCCCGCCGGGCCGATGCTGCCGGGCCACTGGCGCAACGAGGTCCTCGGCTCCGGCACGGACATGTGGAAGTACTGGGACGACAAGCGGGCCGGGCTCATCGGCGACTGCGAGATGGCCGAACTGGAGAACGGGCTCGCCCGCTCGCCCGGCCACTGCATGACCATGGGCACCGCCTCCACCCTGACGGCCGCCGCCGAGGCGCTGGGCGTCACGGTGCCGGGCGCCTCCTCCATCCCCGCCGTCGACTCCGGTCACGACCGCATGGCCGCGCAGTCCGGGCTCCGGATCGTCGAACTGGTGTGGCAGCAGCTGACGTTGTCCGAGATACTCACCGCCGACGCGTACGAGGACGCCGTCGCCACCGTCCTCGCGCTCGGCGGCTCCACCAACGCCGTCATCCACCTGATCGCGATGGCCGGCCGCTCCGGGGTGAAGCTCACCCTGGACGACTTCGACCGCATCGCCCGCACGGTCCCGGTCCTGGCCAACCTCCGCCCCGGCGGGAAGTACCTCATGGAGGACTTCCACTTCGCCGGCGGGCTGCCCGGATTCCTGGCCCGGCTCACCGACGTCCTGCACCTGGACCGTCCCACCGTCGCGCACGGCACGATGCGCGAACAGCTCGACGGGGCGCTGGTGCACGACACCGACGTCATCCGCGAACGGGACAACCCGCTCGCCGAGGAGGGCGGCGTGGCGGTGCTGCGCGGCAACCTCTGCCCCGACGGCGCGGTCATCAAGCACATCGCCGCCGAGCCGCACCTGCTGCGTCACACCGGGCCCGCGGTCGTCTTCGACGACTACCAGGAGATGCAGCGCACCATCAACGACCCGTCCCTGGCCCTCACCGCGGACCACGTGCTGGTGCTGCGCAACGCCGGCCCCCAGGGCGGTCCGGGCATGCCCGAGTACGGCATGCTGCCGATCCCGGACTACCTGCTCAAGCAGGGCGTGCGGGACATGGTGCGGATCTCCGACGCCCGGATGAGCGGTACCAGTTACGGCGCGTGCGTCCTGCACGTCGCGCCCGAGTCCTTCGTCGGCGGGCCGCTCGCCCTGGTCCGCACCGGCGACCTGATCACGCTGGACGTCGAGGCACGGCTGCTCCATCTCGACGTACCCGACGACGAACTGGAGCGGCGCAGGGCCCGGTGGACCCCGCCGCCCGCCCGGTACGGGCGCGGGTACGGGGCGCTCTACCAGGACCAGATCACCCAGGCCGACACCGGATGCGACTTCGCGTTCCTTTCCCGGCAGGGAGAAGTGCCCGACCCGTACGCGGGCTGAACCGGGCGAACAGAATGCGGCGCACCCCTCCGTCCGGTATGCCGAACGGCATGCGGTAAGCGCTTGCACCATGCACCGGCCGTACGGCACCTCCAGCACCGACGAGCACCTCCCGCAACCCCCCGCACTGCTCAGCACCTCCCAGAGATCGGAGACGCGTCATGGCCCATTCCGCAGCCGTGGCCACACCGCCGCCCCAGGCGAAAGCGCCCAGGCGCCGCTCGGCGACCCCCCGCCGCCTGCCGTATCTGCTGATAGCGCCCGCGGGCCTGCTGATGCTGGGCTTCATCGCCTACCCGGTGATCAGCGTCTTCTACTACAGCCTGCAGAACTACAACGTCACCAAGCCGTGGCGGAACGGCTTCGCCGGACTCGACAACTTCACCCGGATCTTCACCGAGGACGACCAGTTCTGGTCGACGCTCGGCTTCAGCGCCCAGTGGGTCTTCACCCAGGTCACCCTGCAACTGGCGCTCGGCCTCGCACTCGCCCTGATCGTCAACCAGACCTTCGTCGGCCGGGGCATCTCCCGGGCCATGGTCTTCTCGCCCTGGGCCGTCTCCGGTGTCCTCACCAGCACCATCTGGATCCTGCTCTACAACTCCTCGACCGGCTTCAGCCGCTACCTCGCGGACGCCGGCATCGGCGAGTACGGCACCTCGGTGCTCTCGGACACCGGGACCGTCTTCTGGGCGGCGACCGTCTCCGAACTCTGGCGCGGTGTCCCCTTCTTCGCCATCCTCATCCTCGCCGACCTGCAGTCGGTCTCCAAGGAGCTGTACGAGGCGGCGTCGGTCGACGGCGCCGGCCGGCTGCGGCAGTTCTTCCACATCACGCTGCCCCACCTGCGTGACGCGATCATCCTGGCGACGCTGCTGCGCGGGGTCTGGGAGTTCAACAACGTCGACCTGCTCTACACCCTCACCGGCGGGGGGCCGGCCGGGGAGACCACCACCCTGCCGCTCTACGTCGCCAACACCGGTATCGAGGGCCACGACTTCGGATACGCCTCCGCGCTCACCACCGTCGCCTTCGTGATCCTCCTCTTCTGCTCGATCGTCTATCTGCGCCTGAGCAAGTTCGGAGGCGAAAAGTGACCGCCGCCCTCGCGGAGAAGAACAGCGCCCGCACGCCGGAGCCGTCCACGCGGCACGCGGGGCCGCCGCCCGTCTCGCACCGCCGCGCCCGGCGCGAGCGCTCCTTCGACGACGTACCGCGCTGGCAGATCTACGTGCCGCTCGGTGTCTACCTCCTCTTCACGCTCATCCCGTTCTACTGGATGTTCCTCTTCGCCGTCCGGCCCGCCGGGTCCACCTCGCTGGTGCCGTGGCCGATGACGGGGGAGCACTTCTCGAAGGTCTGGAACGAGCGGAGCTTCGCCGTCTTCTTCCAGAACAGCATGATCGTCGGCGTCTGCACGCTGATCGCCACGACCCTGGTCGCGCTGGCCGGCGGATACGCCCTGGCCCGGTTCGACTTCAGGATCAAGGGCGCCTTCATGCTGGCGCTCCTCTGCTCGCAGTTCATCCCGGGCGCGCTGATGCTCGTACCGCTCTTCGAGATCTTCAAGAACCTCCAGATGATCAACTCGCTGGGCAGCGTCGTCATCGCGGAGACCGTCTTCCAGCTCCCCCTGTCGATCATCCTGATCAGCGGATTCATCAAGAACGTGCCGGTCTCCCTGGAGGAGGCGGCCTGGGTGGACGGCTGCTCGCGCTTCAGGGCCTTCTGCGCGGTCGTGCTCCCGCTGCTGCGGCCGGGGCTGATCGCCGTCGGCTCCTTCGCCTTCGTGCACAGCTGGAACCACTTCCTGTTCGCCCTGATGTTCCTCAGCGAGCAGGACAAGCAGACGATCCCGGTCGGCCTCAACACCCTGATCGGCGCGGACAGCGTGGACCTGGGGGCGCTGGCCGCGGGCGGAGTCATCGCCGCCGTACCCGTGGTCATCGTCTTCGCCTTCATCCAGAAGTGGCTCATCACCGGCTTCAGCGCCGGCGCCGTGAAGGGATGATCCGGATGCGGACACGCGACACCACCCGACCCGTCCCCCTCGTCCTCGCGGGGGCCCGGGGCCACGGACGCTGGCACCTCGCCAACATCCGCCGGCTCCAGCACCAGGGCCTCGTCCGGCTCGTCGGCGTGTGCGAGCTGAACCCGCTGACCGACGGCGAGCTGGCGGCCTTCGCGAGTGAACCGCCCGCGCAGTCATCCGACTTCGGCGCCCTGCTCGACTCCACCGGGGCCCACGCCGCCGTCATCTGCACCCCCATCCCCACCCACACCGAGCTCGCCCTGACCGCCGCCGCCCGCGGGGTGCACCTCCTCCTGGAGAAGCCGCCGGCCGCCACCTGGGCCGACTACGCCCGCATGGCCGACGGCGTCCGGGAGGCGGGCATCGCCTGCCAGATCGGCTTCCAGTCCTTCGGCTCGCACGCCGTGCCCGCCATCAGGGAACTCGTGGGTGCCGGAGCCATCGGCACCGTACGGGGCGTCGGCGCCGCCGGCGCCTGGGTCCGCGACGACGCCTACTTCCGGCGGGCACCCTGGGCCGGGCGCCGGCGGATGGGCGGCACCGACGTGGTCGACGGCGTCCTCACCAACCCGCTCGCCCACGCCGTCGCCACCGCGCTGGAACTCGCGGACCGGGGAAGGGCCGAGGACGTGGCGTACATCGAGACGGAACTCTTCCGCGCCCACGACATCGAGGCCGACGACACCAGCTGCGTCCGCGTCACCACCACCGGCGGGCCGCCGGTCACCGCCGCCGTCACCCTCTGCGCCGAGCGGGCCGACGAGCCGTACGTCATCGTCCACGGCGACCGCGGCCGCGTCACCTTCTGGTACAAACAGGACCGGGTCCTCGTCCAGCGCGCCGGACACGGCCCCGAGGAGGCCGTGCACGGGCGGACCGACCTCCTGGAGAACCTCGTCGGCCACCTGGCCGACGGCACCCCGCTGCTCGTACCGCCGCACCGCACCGGCGCGTTCATGCGCGTCGTCGAAGCCGTACGGACCGCCCCCGATCCCACCCCGCTGCCCGCCGAGGCCTGGTACACCGAACCGGCCGCCGAAGGCACCGGAGTGCGGCGCGTCGTACGCGGTGTCGACGGCCTGGTCGCCGCGGGAGCCGACACCCTCACCCTCTTCTCCGAACTCGGCGCCTCCTGGGCGCGACCCAGCGAGGTGAACACCCCATGACCGGAGCACTTCTCAGCTGCGCCGGACGCCCCGTCGGCCGGTACGGCTACGGGTCCGGGACGGACGGGCGCCCCTACCTCCACCCCGTCACCACCCTCGCCGGCACCCCCGTGACCGAGGAGCGCCCCGCCGACCACATCCACCACCTGGGCGTCTCCGTCGCCGTCCCCGACGTGGCCGGGCACAACTTCTGGGGAGGCAGGACCTTCGTCCGCGGTCAGGGACCCACCGAGCTCGACAACCACGGTGTCCAGTGCCACCGGGGCTGGAAGCTCCGCGACCCCGACGGCTTCGTCCAGGAGCTGAGCTGGGAGGCCGGCGGGACCGAGCTCCTGCGCGAGCACCGCACCGTCGCCGTGAGTGCACTCTCCGACACCGCCTGGGTCCTGGACCTCTCCTTCTCGCTCACCAACCGGGGCTCCACCGCCCTGTCCCTCGGCAGCCCCGCCACCAACGGCCGCCCCGGCGCCGGATACGGCGGCTTCTTCTGGCGCGCCCCCAAGGAGGCCGCCGCCCCCGCCGTCTTCAGCGACACCCGGGAGGGCGAGGAGGCGGTGCACGGCGCCCCGGCCGACTGGCTGGCCCTCGCCGGTGACGGCTGGACCCTCGTCTTCGCCGGCGCGACCGAGGAGACCCGGCGCGACCCGTGGTTCGTACGGACCACCGAGTACCCCGGAGTGGGCTCCTCCCTCGCCGCGGACCGGCGGCTGCCCGTCGAGGCGGGTGCCACCGTCGTGCGGCGGATCGTCACCGTCGTCGCCGACGGCCGGCTCGACCGGGCCACCGCCGCCGCGTACGTGCGCACGGTGGTGACCGCGTGAGCGCGCCCCCGGCACTCCCCGCCGCCGACCTCGGGGACGGCACCTACCGCAACCCCGTCCTCGGCGCCGACTGGTCCGACCCGGACGTCGTGCGGGTCGGCGAGGACTACTACCTCACCGCGTCCAGCTTCGGCCGCGTCCCCGGACTGCCGCTCCTGCACTCCCGGGACCTGGTCAACTGGACGCTCCTCGGCCATGCCCTCGACCGGCTCGAGCCGGCCGCCGACTTCGCGGTGCCCCGCCACGACTGCGGGGTGTGGGCCCCCTCCCTGCGTCATCACGCCGGACGCTTCTGGATCTTCTGGGGCGACCCCGACCACGGCATCCAGCAGGTCAACGCCGAGGACATACGGGGCCCGTGGACCTCTCCCCACCTGGTCAAAGCGGGAAAGGGGCTCATCGACCCCTGCCCGCTGTGGGACGAGGAGACCGGTGAGGCCTACCTCGTGCACGCCTGGGCCAGGTCGCGTTCCGGCATCAAGAACCGGCTCACCGGCCACCGGATGAGCACGGACGGGCGCGAACTCCTCGACGAGGGCACGACGCTCGTCGACGCCGACACGATCCCCGGCTGGTTCACCCTGGAGGGCCCCAAGCTCTACCGTCACGACGGCCACTTCTGGATCTTCGCCCCCGCCGGGGGAGTGGAGACGGGCTGGCAGGGCGCCTTCCGCTCGCGGGAGTTCTCCGGCCCGTACGAGGAGCGGGTCGTCCTGGCCCAGGGCCGCACCGACGTCAACGGCCCGCACCAGGGCGGCTGGGTCAGGACCGCCGCGGGCGAGGACTGGTTCCTCCACTTCCAGGCCCGCGGTGCCTACGGCCGGGTGGTCCACCTCCAGCCGATGCGCTGGGAGGGTGGCTGGCCGGTCATCGGCGACGAGGGCGAACCCGTCCTCGTCCATCGCAAGCCGAAGGCCCCCGAGCAGGCAGTCGAGGTCCCCGCCTCCAGTGACGGCTTCCCCGGCGGCCGGTACGGCAGGCAGTGGCAGTGGACGGCCGACCCCCGGCCCGGCTGGACGGTCGAGCACGCGGGTGACGGGCTGCGGCTCAGCTGCGTACGGACGGCGTACGCGCACGACCTGCGGGCCCTGCCCAACGTCCTCGTGCAACGGCTGCCCGCCGAGGAGTTCACCGTCGAGACGGACCTCGCCCTGCACAGCGGGGAACCGGGGGCCAAGGCCGGCCTCGCCGTCCTGGGCGACGCCTTCTCGTGGATCGGCCTGGAGGCCGGTCAGGACGGGGCGGCCCGGCTCGTCCACCGCTACGCCGAGACCGTCGCCGAGCACGAACGGGACGCGGCACACCCCCGCCCCGCCCCCGGGGCCCGGGTGCGGCTGCGCATCGAGGTCACCCGGGGCGCCCGCTGCCGCTTCTTCGCCGACACCGGCGACGGGGACGGCCTCCGCCCCTCGGGCCAGGTCTTCGCCGCCACCCCCTGGCGCTGGGTCGGCGCCCTGCTCGGCCTCTTCGCCACCGCGCCGGTCGGTACGGGACCCTCCGGCACGGCCTGCTTCACCGCGTTCCGCACCAGCCGCTGACGGCACGGACCCCCAGACACCCCCACGGACGTACAGACCAGCACCAGCACCTGCGACACCAGCGATTCCACCGACACGTACCGAGAGAGAAGAGCCGACGATGACCATCTCGAAGAACCAGCGGGGGCGTGCCGCTGCAGCGGTGTCCCTGACGGCGGTACTCGCCCTGACGGCCACCGCGTGCGGTGACGACGGCAGCGGCACGGGCACCGAGGGCAGCGGCAAGGGCGAGATCACCTTCTGGGACAACAACGGCGGCCCGCGGACCGCCGTCTGGACCGAGATCATCAAGGACTTCGAGAAGAAGTACCCGGACATCAAGGTGAAGTACGTCCCGATCCCGATCGCCGACGTCCAGTCCAAGTACGACACCGCCATCGCGGGCGGCGGCCTGCCCGACGTGGGCGGGGTCGGCACCGCCTACCTCGCCAACATCGTGTCGCAGGAGGCCCTCGAACCCCTCAACAAGCGGCTGGAGGAGTCGCCGCTGAAGGGCAAGCTCGTCGAGGGCATGGTCGAGAGCGTCAGGGCCGCGGCCGGCCGGGGCGACGACATGTACTCCATACCGACCTCCGCGAACAACGGCGCCCTCTGGTACCGCACCGACCTGTTCGCGCAGGCGAAGCTGGACCCGCCCACCACCTGGCCCGCGTTCTACGAGGCCGCCGAGAAGCTCACCGACGCCAAGAACAACAAGTTCGGCTACACCATCCGCGGCGGCGCGGGCTCCATAGCCCAGGCGCTGGACGCGATCTACGGGCAGACGGGCATCACCGAGTTCTGGGACGGCGGCAAGACGACGCTCAACGACCCGAGGAACGTCGCCGCGCTGGAGAAGTACGCCGGCCTCTTCAAGAGGACGACTCCCGCCGCCGACGTCAACAACGACTTCACCAAGATGGTCGCCCAGTGGGACACCGGCACCATCGGGATGCTCAGCCACAACCTCGGCTCCTACCAGGACCACGTGAAGGCCCTCGGCGAGGACAAGTTCGCCGGCATCCCCGCGCCCATCGGGGAGGGCGGTAGCCGGGTGCAGGTCTCCAACCCGGTGGACGGGCTCGGGCTGTTCCGCAGCAGCAAGAACAAGAACGCGGCCTGGAAGTTCATCGAGTTCGCGGCCTCGCACGAGTCCAACAGCAAGTGGAACGAGTCCGCGGGCGCCATTCCGGCCAACACCGAGGCGGCCAAGGACCCGTGGATCAGCAAGTCCGAGCCGACCGCGCTCGCCGCGAAGGCCCTCACGGACGGCTCCACCAAGATCGTCGACCTGCCGTACTACCTGCCCGACTGGAACAACATCAGCAAGGCCGACAACGAGCCGGAGTTCCAGAAGGTGCTGCTCGGCAAGACCACGGCCAAGGCGTTCCTCGACAAGATGGCCGACGAGCTGAACACCGCCCAGAAGGAGTGGTCCGAACTGGGCAACGGCTGACCCGGCCGTCCCCTCACGGCCGGCACCCGGTGACCGGGGGACCGGCGGCGGTCCGGGTCGCGCCCCGCCGCCGGTCCCTCTCCCCGCACGTCCCGCGCGTACGCCCCACGAGAGAGGCAGACCCCCGTGTCACTCACCCGCAGACGGACGGCAGCAGCGCTCCTCGCGCTGCCCCTCGCCCTCGCCGCCACCCCCGCGGCCGCGCACCCGGGCGGTGGCGTGGGCAGACCCCGGGCCCGGACACTCCACATCGCGGGCGACTCGACGGCGGCACAGAAGTACGCCGACGCCGCTCCCGAGACCGGCTGGGGCATGGCCCTGCCCTTCTTCCTCGCCCCCGGCCTCACCGTCGCCAACCACGCGGTGAACGGGCGCAGTTCGAAGAGCTTCATCGACGAGGGCCGTCTCGCCGCCCTCCTGGACGGTGTCCGCCCCGGCGACCTCGTCCTCGTGCAGTTCGGCCACAACGACGAGAAGACCGAGGACCCGGCCCGGGGCACCGACCCGTACACCACCTACCAGGAGTACCTGCGCCGGTACGTCACGTCCGCCCGGGCCCGCCGGGCGGAGCCCGTGCTGCTCACCCCGGTCGAGCGCCGCCGGTTCGCCGCCGACGGCACCGCCAGGCCCACCCACGGCGCGTATCCCCCCGCGATGCGCGCCCTCGCCGCCGAGGAGGGGGTGGCCCTGCTCGACCTCCAGGCGCTCTCCCTCGCCCGCTGGCAGGAACTCGGGCCGGCCGCCACCGGGACGTACTTCAACTGGCTGGAGCCCGGGCAGTCGCCGAACTACCCCGACGGCAGGCAGGACAACACCCACTTCAGGCCGGCGGGAGCCATCGACGTGGCCCGGACGACGGCCCGGGCGCTGCTCGACGAGGGGGTGCTCGCCCGGCGCGATCTGCGCCGCCTCGACGAGCCGGTCCCCGAGTCGTGGATCACCTGGCCGCAGGCCTGACCCCCGGCCCCTGACCACCTGGCGGCAGGCCCGACCCCCGGCCCGAACACCCGGCCGCAGACACGACCTGCGGCCCTTCTCCGCACCGCACCTTTCCCGAACGACAGTTAAGGATTCGCCATGCCCGCACGCATGAGTCATTCCCGAGCCATCGCCGTGGTGATGGGCTGCGCCTCCCTCGCCCTCGCCGTGAGCGTCCCCGCCCAGGCCGCCCCGCACCACCACGGGAAGGGCATCGAGCGCAGCGTCCTTCCCGCCGGTGACGGCTGGGCGGCCGCCGACGGCTCCACCACGGGCGGCTCGAAGGCCACCCCCGACCACGTCTACACCGTGACCGACCGGGCCGAGCTCATCGCCGCCTTCGAGGAGGCGGGCGACGCCCCGAAGATCGTCCGGGTGGTGGGCACCCTGCACGGCAACGCGGACGCCGACGGCACCCCGATCGGCTGTGAGGCGTACCAGCAGGACGGCTACACCCTGGAGAAGTACCTCGCCGCCTACGACCCGGCGGTCTGGGGCACCGACGCGGTTCCCTCCGGCCCGCTGGAGGACGCCCGCGACGCGTCCGCGAAGCGGCAGGCCGCGGCGGTCAACGTGTACGTCCCGTCCAACACCACGCTGGTCGGCGTCGGCGAGGACGCCACGGTCATCGGCGCGAGCCTCCAGGTGAAGAACGTCTCCAACGTCATCGTCCGCAACATCTCCTTCGAGGACACCTACGACTGCTTCCCGCAGTGGGACCCCACCGACGGGGCCACCGGCGCCTGGAACTCCGAGTACGACAACCTCGTCGTGTACGGCTCCAGCCACGTCTGGGTCGACCACAACACCTTCAGCGACGGCGACCGCCTCGACGCCGCCCAGCCCCACTACTTCGGAGAGGTCTACCAGCAGCACGACGGCCTCTTCGACATCGTCCGGGGCGCCGACCTGGTCACCGTCTCCTGGAACGTCCTGACGAACCATGACAAGACGATGCTCATCGGCAACAGCGACGGCGCCGGCGCGAGCGACCGGGGCAGGCTCCGCGTCACGCTGCACCACAACCTCTTCAAGGACGTGAAGGAACGCGCCCCCCGCGTCCGCTTCGGCCAGGTCGACTCGTACAACAACCACTTCGTCGCCTCCGAGGGCGCCGCCTACGGCTACACGTACGGCATCGGAGCCGAGTCCCACCTCGTCGCCGAGCACAACGCCTTCACCGTCCCGGCCGGCCTCGACAAGGCGACCATCCTCAAGAAGTGGTCCGAGTCCGCCCTCACGGCGGGGGACAACTACGTCAACGGCCGCAGGACCGACCTGATCGCCGTGCACAACGCCGGCTTCCCCACGGCGCAGCTCACCGAGGGCGCCGGCTGGACCCCCGCGCTCCGCACGCGGATCGACGACCCGCGCGCCGTGCCCGCGCTCGTGGGCCGCGGTGCCGGCGCCGGGCGGGCCCCCGGCTGCTGACCCTCAGGGCCCCCGAACCGGCCGGAGCGGCACCGCACGCTCTCCAGCACCCCGGAGGGCGCCGCTCCGGCCCACCCACCCTGATCCCCCTGATCCACCCGCGCATGATCCACCCGCGAAGGAACCCCCCGCGAAGGAGCACCATCATGCTCAGCCGACGCAGCGCCCTGTCCCTGCTCGCCGGCGGGAGCGCCGTCCTGGCGCTCGGCGCCGCGACCGCCGCGCACGCCCGCACCTCTCCGGACCAGCCCTTCGGCCGCTACGGCTCGCCGTCCCGCCGCCTCGACCCCCGGACGCTGTACGTCGACCCGCACGGCCGGGGCGACCACACCGGCGTCCAGCCGGCCGTCGACGCAGCCTCCGGCACGGGACACACCCTCGTGCTCGCCCCCGGCGTCTACCGGGGGACCGTCACCGTGACGGCCGCCAGGACCGGCCTCACCCTGGTCGGCGCGAGCGGCGACCCGCGCGACACCGTCCTCGTCCACGACAACGCGGCCGGCACCCCCAAGCCCGACGGCTCCGGCACCCACGGCACCTCCGGGTCCGCGACCACGACCGTCCAGGCCGCCGGTTTCACCGCCCGCGACCTGACCTTCGCCAACGACTGGCTGCGCGCGGACCACCCCGGATACACCGGCACCCAGGCCGTCGCGATCAAGGTCCAGGGCGACCGCTCGGCGTTCTACCGCTGCCGCTTCCTCGGCCACCAGGACACCCTGTACGCCGACTCCCCGTCCCTCACCGCCTTCGCCCGCCAGTACTACCGCGACTGCTACGTGGAGGGTGACGTCGACTTCGTCTTCGGCCGCGCCACCGCCGTCTACGACCGCTGCCACTTCCGGACCCTGACCCGCACCGACCTGACGTCCGCACCGTACGGTTTCGTCTTCGCGCCCAGTACCGCCGGGGCCAACCCGCACGGCTACCTCGTGCTGCGCTCCCGTGTCACCAGCACCGCTCCCGACGGGTACTACAAACTGGCCCGGCCCTGGGTGCCCTCCTCCGACCTCACCGCGCGCCCCATGCTCACCGTCCGCGACAGCCACCTCGGCGCGGGCATCGACGCCCTCACGCCCTACGGCACCATGTCGGCGGGTTTCCCCTGGCAGGAGCAGCGCTTCGCCGAGTACCGCAACACCGGCCCCGGCGCCCGTGTCACCGTCCCCGCCGAGCGCCCCCAGCTGAACCGGGCGCAGGCCCGCTCGCACACCCCGGCCGACTGGCTCGGCGACTGGCAGCCGTACGCGTGAACCCCGGCGCCCCATAGGGCGCTCCCGCCCGCCGGTCCCGCGGAGTTCCGCGGTCCGATGCCTGTACGCACACCGGTCCACGGGTGTACGGTCTCGGGCCGACGGGCTTTGGGAGCGCTCCCATGTCGCTTCCGCTTCGTACGAGGAGGAACGCTGTGAAACGCATACTGGCCTTACTGGCGACCTGCGCGACGGTCCTGGGCCTCACGGCCCTGTCCGCTCCCCAGGCGGCGGCCGCCGCCGGCTGCAGGGTCGACTACACGCTGTCCAGCCAGTGGCAGGGCGGCTTCCAGGCCGCGGTGAAGGTCACCAACCTGGGTGCCCCCGTCACCGGGTGGCGGCTCGGGTTCACGTGGCCGGACGGGGGGCAGAAGCTCGTCCAGGGCTGGAACGCGACCTGGTCGCAGTCCGGTTCCGCGGTCACCGCCGCCGGCGTCGACTGGAACCGTACGCTGGCCACCGGCGCGGCTGCCGACCTGGGCTTCACGGGCTCCTTCACGGGCGCCAACCCGATGCCGACGGCGTTCACGCTCGACGGCGTCGCCTGCACGGGCTCCGTCGGCGGAGAGGACCCGCCGACCACGCCGGGCGACGGCACCCCCGTGGGCATCAACGGACAGCTGCACGTCTGCGGCGTCAACCTGTGCAACCAGTACGACCGCCCCGTCCAGCTGCGGGGCATGAGCACCCATGGCATCCAGTGGTTCGCGCCGTGCTACAACGCCGCCTCCCTGGACGCCCTGGCGAAGGACTGGAAGTCCGACCTGCTGCGCGTCGCCATGTACGTGCAGGAGGACGGTTACGAGACCGACCCGGCAGGCTTCACCAGCCGTGTGAACGGCCTCGTCGACATGGCCGAGACCCGCGGGATGTACGCCCTGATCGACTTCCACACACTGACGCCGGGCGACCCGAACTACAACCTCGACCGCGCGAAGACGTTCTTCGCGTCCGTCGCCGCCCGCAACGCCGGCAAGAAGAACGTGATCTACGAGATCGCCAACGAGCCCAACGGCGTGAGCTGGGCGGCCGTCAAGAGCTACGCCGAGCAGGTCATCCCGGTGATCCGGGCCGCCGACCCGGACGCCGTCGTCATCGTCGGCACCCGCGGCTGGTCCTCGCTGGGCGTCTCGGACGGCTCCGACGAGAGCGAGGTCGTCGCCAGTCCCGTCAATGCCGCCAACATCATGTACGCGTTCCACTTCTACGCCGCCAGCCACAAGGACAACTACCGTGCCACCCTGAGCCGGGCGGCCTCACGACTGCCGCTGTTCGTCACGGAGTTCGGCACGGTGAGTGCCACCGGAGGCGGGGCGCTGGACCGGGCGAGCACCACGGCCTGGCTGGACCTGCTCGACCAGCTGAAGATCAGCTACGCGAACTGGACCTACTCCGACGCTCCCGAGACCAGCGCCGCGTTCCGGCCCGGCACCTGTGACGGCGGCGACTACAGCAGCAGCGGTGTGCTGACGGAGTCCGGGGCGTTGCTCAAGAGCCGGATCAGCACCCCCGACGCCTTCCCCACGGGCTGACCGGGGAGGTTCTGCCGACCGGACCGTCAGGACGGCCGCCCGCGCGCCTTCGCACGGGCGGCCGTCGACCGGATCGGTCGTCCCCGGTGTCCGAGGCCGTGCGGCGGCGGTGCGTGTCGTCCGGGTGTTGCCCGTATCCCTCGGTCCGGCGCCCCGTGTTGTCGCCCGTGCGGCGGACGCACGGCTCGAACTTCCTGCCGCCGACGCCGTGGACCGGCTCGTCCGCTCACGCGGGCTGACCGTTCCTCGGCGGCGGGGAGTGGCGCGCCCGTGGCCGCCCGCCCCGCGCCCGCCACCCGCAGCCACGGCCCCGCGGCCGGCGGGGGACGGGGCGCGCGGGCTGGGGGCTCCCCGCCCCCGCCACGCCCGACTCGTGCGGGCATCCGTTCCCGGTCCGGCGGTGCGAGGCTGCGGCGGTGTGCGGCCGCTGCCGCCGACGCTCCCCGTTCACCGTCGTCGTCCGGCGCGCCGTGGCACCACGGCCACCTGTACCCGGGCGGCCGGTTCCTCGGGCTCCAGCAGCCGCTGCAGTTCCGCCACACCGCGCGAGGTCTGGCTCTTCACCGTGCCGACCGATATCCCGAGCACCAGCGACGTGTCCCGCTCCGAGTGGTCGAAGGCGTGCCGCAGCACCACGCACGCCCGCTTGCGGAACGGCAGTTGGCGCAGGGCTCCTTGGACGTCCACCACCGCCGACACGTCGGGTCCGTCCGCGGCGTACCCGTCCCCGGATTCGTGGGGCGCCCAGAAGAGGGCGATCCTGCGGCGCTCCCGTACGGTGCTCCGGATGCGCGTCCGGGCCAGGTTGGCGACGACGCCTCGCGCGTACGCCACCGGGTGGTCGGCGTCCCTGACCCGGTCCCAGCGGGGCCAGAGCGCCGTCAGCGCGTCGGCCGCCAGGTCGTCGGCGGCGTCCACCTCCCCCGTCAGCAGGTGGGCGAAGCGGGCGAGTTCGGCGTAGTGCGCGTCGAAGAACGCATGGAAATCGGTTGCGGCGGCATCGTCCACGACCGTGCCCACGGGTACCCCTCCCCTGCACTCGAATTCCTGCACGCCCCGCCCGGACGCGCCGCGAACAGAACGGCGTACGTCCCCTCCCTGCAACGTGTCACCCGTAGGGTCGGCCGTCCAGTCGCAGGAGCACCTCGTCGGTCTCCTCGCCGCGGGCCTCCGCATAGCCCCGGTCCCTGCCGGACAGGACGAACCCGCACTTCTCCAGTACGCGGACCGACCCCGTGTTGTCCGCGGCGGCCCGCGCGTGCAGCGGGCGTTCCGGTACGGCGTCGAGCAGCGCCCGCAGCGCGGCTGTCGCCAGGCCCCTGCCCCAGTGCGCCCGGTCGATCCAGTAGGTGACCTCGCGCTCGGCCGGCGGCCCGTAGACGCCCGTGTTGCCCACCACCACGCCGTCGGCGAGCACCGTGCGCATGACGACGGTGTCCGAGGCGCGGATGCGCTGCCAGTGGGCGTCGAACATGGCCCGGTCGGACGGGTCCGCGCTGGTGAAGGCGGCCACCCGGGTCGCCTCGGGGTCGCTCATGAAGGCGAAGAACAGGGGCAGGTCGCCGTCCCGGACCTCGCGAAGGGTGACGCGCATGGGATCAGAGTCTCCTGGTCGCGAGGGTGAGGCGGTCGCGGGCGTCGAACAGCGCGTCCTTGACCAGCTGCTCGTGCGCGGGGGTGAGCCGGGCGACCGGCACCGAGCAGCTGATCGCGTCCCGCGCCGGCGTGCGGTACGGCACGGCCACGCCGAAGCAGCGCAGCCCGAGCGTGTTCTCCTCGCGGTCCACCGCGTACCCCTGCTCCCGGATGACGTGCAGCTCCGCGATCAGCTTCTCGCGGTCGGTGAGGGTGTGCTCGGTCAGCGCCGGCAGGGTCTCGGGCAGCATCGCGCGGACCTGCTCGTCGCTGTGGGTGGCGAGCAGCGCCTTGCCGAGAGAGGTGGAGTGGGCGGGCAGCCGTCGGCCGACCCGGGTGAAGGGGCGCAGGTAGTGCTGGGACTGCCGGGTGGCGAGGTACACCACGTTGGTGCCGTCCAGCCGGGCCAGGTGGATGGTCTCCGTGGTGTCGTCCGCGAGCCGGTCCAGGGTGGGCCGGGCGGCGGCGACGACCTCGTCACCGTCGATGTAGGAGGTGCCGACGAGCAGGGCGCGCACCCCGATCCCGTACCGCGTGCCCGTCGCGTCGGTCTCCACCCAGCCGAGCTCCACGAGGGTGCGCAGCAGCATGTAGAGGCTGGACTTGGGGTAGCCGACGGCTTCCTGCACGGCGGCCAGCGAGTGCATACCGGGGCGTCCCGCGAAGTACTCGAGGAGTTCCACCGTCCGTACCGCGGACTTGACCTGCGCCCCACCAGACTCGGCAACCGACATGCCTCATGCCCCTTCCAGCCCTCTTGCCACAACCGTGCGCGACCCTGCGACTTCTTGCCAACACCGAACACCCGGAAATAGAGTTCCCGCATATTCACGATCAGGAATTCTGTTCAGAATACCGAACAACTCCTGATGTGCAGCAGTGGAGCGGAAGGAAACACGGTGGCAGCAGCACCAGTCTGGAGTGTCGACCCCCGCACCGGGAACCCGCGTGAGCAGGTTGCGGTGGAGGCTACAGCGGAGGAGGTCGACCGTGTGGTCCGGGCCGCGCACGCCGTGCGCGGTGCCCTGGCCGACCGCACCGCTCGCGCCGCGTTCCTGCGCACCGCGGCGGATCTGCTCGCCGAGGCCCAGGATCACGTCATCGAGGCGGCCGACGCGGAGACGGCGCTCGGCCCTGCCCGGCTCACCGGTGAACTCGCCCGCACGGCGGCCCAGCTGAGGGCCTTCGCGGAGGTCGTCGAGGAGGGCGCGTTCCTCGACATCCACATCGACCACGAGGACGGCAGCAGGACCCCGCCCTGGCCGGACCTGCGCCGCTACAAGATCCCGCTCGGCGTCGTCGCCGTCTACGCCGCCAGCAACTTCCCGCTGGCCTTCTCCGTACCCGGCGGTGACACCGCCAGCGCGCTCGCGGCGGGCTGCCCGGTCGTCGTCAAGGCCCACCCCGACCACCCCGCCACCTCCGAACTCTGCGCCTCGCTCCTGCGCCGGGCGGCCGCCCGCAACGGCCTGCCCGAGGACCTGGTGAGCGTCGTGCACGGCTTCGACGCCGGTGTCGAGCTGGTGAAGCACCCGCTCGTCGCCGCAGCCGGCTTCACCGGTTCGATCCGCGGCGGCCGGGCCCTGTTCGACGCGGCGGCGTCACGCCCCACCCCCATCCCGTTCCACGGCGAACTCGGCTCCCTCAACCCGGTCGTCGTCACCGCGGCGGCCGCCGCCGAGCGCGGGGAGCAGATCGGCGCCGGCCTCGGCGGCTCCATGACGCTGGGTGCCGGTCAGTTCTGCACCAAGCCCGGCTTCGTCCTCGCCCCGTCCGGCGAGGCGGGCGACCGGCTGCTGAAGTCGCTGACCGAGACGGTCAGCGACACCGGCTCGGGCGTCATGCTCGACCACCGGATGCGGGACGCCTTCGTCGCAGGCGTGGCCGAGCGGGCCGCGCTCCCCGGCGTGGAGGCCCCGGTCACCCCCGGCGCGGGCGGCGAGCACACCGTCTCCGCGGGCTTCCTCACCGTCCCCGCGCGGCGGCTGGCCGAGGAAGGGCCGTACGACGCCCTGCTCGAGGAGTGCTTCGGCCCGGTCACCGTCGTCGCACGGTACGACTCCGAGGACGAGATCACCGCCGTGCTCTCCCGCCTCCCCGGCAACCTCACCGCCACGCTCCAGATCGCCACCGAGGAGGCCGACGGCGCCGCCGCCGGACTGCTCGCGGCGCTGACCCCGCTGGCCGGCCGCGTCCTCGTCAACGGCTGGCCGACCGGCGTCGCCGTCGCCCCCGCCCAGCACCACGGCGGTCCCTATCCGGCCACCACCTCCACCTCCACCTCGGTCGGCGCCACGGCCATCGAGCGCTGGCTGCGCCCCGTCAGCTACCAGTCGACACCCGACGCCCTGCTCCCGCCGGAGCTCCGCGAGGACAATCCGCAGGGTCTGCCCCGCAGGGTCGACGGGCGCCGCGCATGACCATCCGACTTCCCGAACTCCCTTTCGCTCTGCATCCGTTCGGCCCCGAGGGCGGTTGGACCTACGAGAACGGCGTGCTGACCGGCCGGGCGGGCGCGCAGCAGGACCGCTTCGTCCCGCCGGACGGCGACTCCCTGGAGCCCGCCTCGGACGCCCCGCGCCTGCTGGGCACCGTCCCGAAGGGTGACTTCCAGCTCTCCGCCCGGGTGAACGTCGGCTTCGCGGCAGCCTTCGACGCGGGGGTGCTCTACCTGCATGTCGGTGACCGGGACTGGGCGAAGCTCTGCTTCGAGCTGTCCCCGGCCCGCCCCACCATCTGCACGGTCGTCACCCGCGGCCACTCCGACGACGCCAACTCCGCCGAGGTGGAGGGAGAGACCGTCTGGCTGCGCCTCAGTCGCACCGGTGACGCCTTCGCCTTCCACGCCTCGGCCGACGGGGAGAAGTGGACCTTCGTCCGCGTCTTCACCCTCGGCACGAAGCAGGAGCGGGCCTCGGTCCGTGCCGGCTTCCTGGTCCAGTCGCCCACGGGCGAGGGGTGCACGGCGTCCTTCGACCGCATCACCTTCCGCCCCACCGCCCCCGCGGACCTACGCGACGGCACCTGACCCCCCCCGCCCCGGCCCCCGGGCGGTGGGAGGTGACGGACGCGAGAATCGGACATAACGCCCGAATTCCTGTCCCTTGCCTCCCGGCGGCCGGGGGCTCGGAGGGGCTGAGGGAATGGGCGGGGGTGGGCGGGGCGTTGAGGGGCGGTGGCGGAGGGTTTCTCCGTCCGTGTCGGCCTGCCCTGGACCTGGAGAGAAGAAGAGTCATGCGCGTCGAGATCTGGAGCGACATCGCCTGCCCGTGGTGCTACATCGGAAAGGCCCGCTTCGAGAAGGGTCTGGCCGCCTTCGCCCACCGCGACGAGGTCGAGGTCGTCCACCGCTCCTTCGAGCTCGACCCCGGGCGCGCCAAGGGCGACACCGTTCAGGTGATCGACATGCTGGTGCGGAAGTACGGGCGCACCCCGGAGCAGGCCAGGGGCATGGAGGCCAACGTCGCCGCCAACGCGCAGGCCGAAGGGCTCGGGTACCGCACCGAGGGCCGCGACCACGGCAACACCTTCGACATCCACCGGCTGCTCCACCTCGCCAAGGCGCGCGGGCGCCAGGACGAACTGCTGAGCCTCGCCTACCGGGCGAACTTCGCCGAGGAGCGCTCGGTCTTCGACGGCGCCGTCCTGATCGACCTGGCCGTGGAGGCGGGGCTCGACGGCGACGAGGCGCGCGCGGTGCTGGCCGACCCCGACGCGTACGCGGACGACGTGCGGGCCGACGAGCGCGAGGCCGCCGAGCTGGGCGGCAACGCCGTACCCTTCTTCGTCCTCGACCGGCGCTACGGCATCTCCGGAGGCCAGCCCTCCGAGGTGTTCGTGCAGGCCCTGGAGCAGGCGTGGAAGGATCGGGACGTCACCGCGCTCACCCCGCTCGGCGGCGACGCGGCGGCCTGCGACGCCGACGGAGCCTGCGAGGTGCCCCGGACGGAGCCGTCCGACCAGCGCGTATAAGCATTTCTTGGACAGCCCGCTCAACTATGCTCAATTGACGACAGGTTGAGCGGGCGTCAGGCTGTCCGGCATGGATACCTCCGCGATCGACCAGGTCAGGGCCACCGAGTTCGCACCCGAGATCACGTATCTGAACACCTCCACCTGCGGGCTGCTGCCCCGCCGTGCCGTCGAAGCCGTCAAGACCCTGGCCGAGGAGAACGCCACGGGCCGCCGGGCCGGCTCGGGGAGTGCCGAGGCGGTCGACGCGGCCCGGGCCGGCTTCGCCCGGCTCGCCGGCGTCACCCCGGACCGGGTCGCCACCGGCGGCTCCGTCGCCGCCCATGTGGGCCTGGTGGCGGCCTCGTTGCCCTCCGGCTCAGAAGTCCTCGCCCCTGAGGGCGAGTTCAGCTCGGTCGTCAGCCCGTTCGCCGTCCGGGGCGATCTGAAGATGCGGTACGTGCCCCTGGCCGGACTGGCCGAGGCCGTGCGGCCCGGTACCTCCCTCGTCGCCTTCTCGGCCGTCCAGTCCTCCGACGGCAGGGTCGCCGACCTGGACGCGGTCCGGACGGCCGCCGCCGCGCACGGTGCGCGGACGCTGCTCGACGCCAGTCAGTCGGCGGGCTGGCTGCCGCTGGACGCCGGGGCGTACGACTACACGGTCACCGGCGGCTTCAAGTTCCTGCTGTGCCCCCGGGGCACCTCGTTCCTGACCGTGACCGAGGAGGCGCAGGAATCCGTGCCGGTGCTGTACGCGGGCTGGTTCTCGGCGGAGGAGCCCTGGAAGAGCACGTACGGGCCGGTCGGGCGGCTCGCCGCCGCGGCCCGCAGGTTCGACGAGCCGGCCGCCTTCCTCGCGTACCACGGCGCCGAGCAGTCTCTCGCCGTGCTGGCCGAGGTGGGTGCCGACGCGCTGTACGCCCACGCCACCGGCCTCGCCGCCCGCTTCCGGGAAGGGCTCGCCGGGCTCGGGCACGAGGCGGTGCCGGGCGAGTCCGCGGTGGTCGCCGTACCCGGACTGGGCAGCCGGGAAGCCGACCTCGCCAGGGCGGGGGTGATGGTCTCGGACCGGGCCGGAAACCTGCGGGCGGCCTTCCACCTGTACAACACCGCGGCCGATGTCGACCACGCCCTGGAGGCGCTGTCCGGCTGAGCCGCGCACCGCGGGCGCCGGTACGCCTACGCCGAGTCCCGGCGCACCAGCTCGGTGGGGAGGATGACCGCGGCCGGGTCCTCCCCACCGATCTGTGCCAGCAGCACCCGCACCATCTCCGAGCTGATGCGGTCCCACGGCTGGCGGACCGTCGTCAGCTCGGGGCGCGCGGCGAGGGCCGCCGGTGAATCGTCGAAACCGCCGACCGCGATGTCCTGCGGCACCCGCCGGCCCGCCCGTTCCAGCGCGGTCAGCACCCCCTGAGCCATCAGGTCCGAGGCGACGAAGACCGCGTCGATGTCCGGCGCGCGCTCCAGCAGCAGCGAGGCCGCCGCCTCGCCGCCCGCCCGGCTGTAGTCGCCCGGGACGACCAGCGCCTCGTCGAAGGGCAGTCCGCACTCGGCGAGCGTCGCCCGGTAGCCCGCCAGCCGCTCCACCCCGCCCGGAGTGTCCAGCGGCCCCGTGACGGTGGCGATCCGGCGGTGCCCGGTCTCGTACAGGAAGCGCACCATCTCCCGGGCTCCGCCGAGGTCGTCGGCGGCCACGTAGCTGACCTTGGATCCGTGGCCGAGCGGCTTCCCGCAGGCCACCAGCGGGACGCCGGCCTCGTGCAGCTGGGAGGCGACCGGGTCGCCCGAGTGGTTGGAGACGAGGAGCACCCCGTCCACGTGCCCGGCGATGTACCGCATGTTGCGGCGCCGCTCGGCCTCCGTCCCGGCGATCATCAGCAGCAGCGGAATGTCATGCGCGGCGAGCGCGGTGGTGCAGCCGCGCAGCAGCACGTTGAAGTTGGGGTCCTCGAAGAACCTCTCCTGCGGCTCGGTCAGCAGGAACGCCACCGAGTCGGAGCGGCCGGTGATCAGGGAACGGGCGTGCCGGTTCACGGTGTAGCCGGTCCGGCGGATGGCGGACTGCACCGCGTCGAGCGCGGCCGGGCTGACGTTGTGACCGCCGTTGAGCACCCGGGAGACCGTGCCCCGGGACACCCCGGCCTCACGGGCGACATCGTGGATCGTCGGCGGCCGGCGGCGTCCCGCGCCGTTCTGTTCTGTGCGGCTCATGATGCGTGATCTTTCATGAAGAGAAGCCCTGTTGAGGAGCTGTCAGGACTTTACGGCGCCGGAGAGCAGGTCGAGACTCCAGAACCGCTGGATCACGAGGAACAGGGCGATCAGCGGGATGATCGCCAGCAGTGCGCCGGTGATGACCAGGGTGTAGAGGGCGGGGGTGTTGGAGCCCTGCTGGAGCAGCGTGTAGAGACCCAGGGTCACCGGGAACTTCTCGTCGTCGCCGAGCATGATGTAGGGCAGCAGGAAGTTGTTCCACACGGCCACGAACTGGAAGAGGAACACGGTCACCAGCCCCGGCAGCATCATCGGCAGCGCGATGGTCCGGAAGATGCGCCACTCGCCGCCGCCGTCCATGCGCCCGGCCTCGATCACGTCGGCGGGCACGGCCGCCGCGGCGTAGATCCGGGCGAGGTAGACGCCGTAGGGGGAGAGGACCACGGGCAGCAGCACCGACAGGTAGGAGTCGGTCATGTCCGCCTTGGCCAGCAGCAGGTACTGGGGTACGGCGAGGATCACCGGCGGCATCAGCACCCCGGCCAGCAGGATGTTGAAGACGGTCTCCTTCCCCCGGAAGCGGTACACGGCCAGCGCATAGCCCGAGACCGCCGACACGGCGGTGGACAGCAGGGCGCCCGCACCGGCGTAGAACGCCGAGTTGGCCATCCACGTCCAGTACACGCCGTCGCGGTAGGCCGAGAGCTCGGCGACGTTGTCCGTGAAGCCGGAACCGGGCAGGAAGGTGAAGGTGGAGAACAGCTCGGTGCCGGACTTGGTCGAGGCGACCAGGACCCACAGGACGGGCAGCAGGCAGTACAGGGCGCCGAACAGGAGCGCGGCGGTCGGCACGAGTGGGAAGCGCCGGCGGCCGGCGGCGAGGGACGGGACGCTCATCGGGAGTCTCCCTGCTTCGTACGGGAGTTGGCCGCCTTGAGGAAGCCGAAGGAGAGGGCGAGGGTGGCCAGTGCGATGAGGACCGCCTGGGCGGCCGCCGCGTAGATGTCGTTGTTGACGAAGGCGTCCTGGTAGACCTTCATCAGCGGACTCCAGGTGGTGGACAGGGAGTTGGTCAGGGGCTTCAGCGTCGTCGGCTCGCTGAACACCTGGAGCGTCGCGATGATCGAGAAGAAGAAGGTCAGGATCAGCGAGGGCGCCACCATGGGAATCTTGATCCTCAGGGCGATCTGGAGCTGCGAGCAGCCGTCGAGCCGTGCGGCCTCGAAGATCTCGGCGGGGATGGCCCGCAGCGAGGTGTAGATCACGATCATGTTGAAGCCGGTGCCGCCCCACACCGCGATGTTGGCGAGGGAGAGGTACAGCGGCCCGCCGTCCAGCAGATCGGGCCGCGGCAGCCCCAGCCCGTCGGACAGGTAGAGGAACGGGCTGACATCGGGGAGGTACAGGAACCCCCACATCAGTGCGGCGATGACACCCGGGATCGCGTACGGCAGGAAGATCGCCAGCCGGGTGAAGCCGCGCAGCCGGACGCGCTCGGTGTCCAGCAGCAGGGCGAAGAGCAGGGCCAGGCCGAGCATCACCGGGACGACGATCACGCCGTAGCCGAGGATGCGCAGCGCTCCGTGCAGCAGCTCGGAGTCGGAGAGGGCGTCGGTGTAGTTGGCCAGGCCCGCCCAGATCTCCTGCCGGGCGTTCCTGCCGAGGCCGAGGCCCTTGACCTCGGTCCTGCGGAAGCTGAGGTAGAGGGCGTAGCCGATGGGCAGGGCGAAGAAGAGCAGGAAGAGGACGGTGGCGGGGACCAGGAAGGCGTACGGGGCGCTCTTGACCCCGTACGGCCTCCTGCGGGGTGCGCGTGTCACTCGGAGACTCCGAAGCCCTGCTTCTTCAGGTCGGCGACGGTGGCGTCCTGCATCGCGGTCAGCGCGGCGCCGAAGTCCGACCTGTTCTTCGCGGCCTTCGCGAAGTTGTCCTTGAAGGCGGTGTACGCGACGTTCACGTTCGGGCCCCAGGCGGCGGGGGCGGTGCCCCGGGCGATCTTGGCGGCCTCGGTGTAGAAGTCCGGCTGGTTGGAGAAGTAGGCCGGGGCCTGGGCGAGCGCGCCACCGGTCTGGGCGGCCGTCGCGGCCGGGTAGATGCCTCCCTCCTTCACCAGCGCGGCGAGGGCCGCCGGGTCCGTGTTGAGCCACTTCGCGAAGGTGGCGGCGGCCTTCTTGTCCTTCGAGTCGTTGGTGACGGCGGTGGAGGAGCCGCCCCAGCTGCCGGTGACGTTGCCGCCGGCCGTCCACTGGGGGAGCGGGGCCATGGCCCACTTGCCCTTCGTGTCGGGTGCCGCGGTGGTCAGGGTGCCCGGGGCCCAGACCGCGCTGACCCAGGCGACCTGCTTGCCCGTGTTGAGTGCCTTGTTCCAGGCCGGGGTGTACATGGGCTGGTTGTCGATGGCGCCCTCCTTCACCAGACCGCCCCAGAAGCCGGCGACCTTCCGCGTGGCGGGGTCGTCGATGGCGACCTTCCACGTGTCACCGCCGGTGGTCCACCACTTCGCCCCCGCCTGCTGGGCGAGGCCCGCGAAGAGCCCGGAGTCGTTGGAGGAGAAGGTGGTGAGGTCCTTGTCCGGCGCCTTCTTCTTCAGCGCGCGGGCGGTGTCGGCGAACTCGTCCCACGTGGTGGGCACCTTCAGGCCGTACTGCCGGAACAGGTCCTGGCGGTAGTAGAACATCAGCGGGCCCGAGTCCTGCGGCAGGGCGTAGAGGGCGTCCGAGCCCAGCGTCACCTGCTGCCAGATCCCGTCGGCGAACCGGCTCTTCGCGCCGCCGGCCTCCTTGGATATGTCGGCGAGGACGTCGTTGGAGACGAGGGTGGGGAGCGCCTGGTACTCGGCCTGGACCAGGTCGGGGGCCTTGTGGGCCTTGGCCGCCGTGATGATCTTGGTGACGAGGTCGTCGCCCGAGGCCTGCTTCTTCACCGTGACCGTGATGCCGGCCTTCTTGCCCTCGCCCTTGTTCCAGATGTCCGCGACCTTGTCCAGGCCAGGGGCCCAGGCCCAGTAGGTGAGCGAGACGGGCCCGGAGGCGGCCGGTTCGTCGCCGCCGCCGTCCGGTGAGCCGCAGCCCGTGAGCAGAGTCGTGGCGACGAGTGCGGCGGCGGGCACCGCGAGGATGCGGTAGTGCATGGTTTCTCCCCTGACGAGACGGGCGAACGCATCGGCGGACGTACCGAAGAGGCGCTGTGAGCGTTCACAGTAGAGAAACGAAACCGACACTTGTCAATGGTTGTTGCTGTGCGGTTATGTTGGCCCTGCGCCGCCGAGAGTGTGTGTGCACGTTCCCAGAATTCGTCCCAAAGAGCCAGGAGCTGTCCATGCCGCACTCACGCCCCGTCTCCTACCCGGCCGGCCTGCGCACGCTGGCCTTCGGCGGCGACTACAACCCCGAGCAGTGGCCCGAGGAGGTCTGGCACGAGGACGTGCGCCTGATGCGGGAAGCGGGCGTGACCATGGTCAGCGTCGGGATCTTCTCCTGGGCGCTGCTGGAACCCGAACCGGGCCGCTACGACTTCGGCTGGCTCGACCGCCTCCTGGACCTGCTGCACGTCAACGGCGTCCGCGCCGACCTCGGCACCCCCACCGTCGCCCCGCCGGCCTGGTTCTACCGGGCGCACCCCGACGCCCTCCCCGTCAGCCGGGACGGGGTCCGCCTCGCCTTCGGCTCACGCGGTGTCATCTGCCACAGCTCCGCCCCCTACCGCGAGGCCGCCGCGCGCATCACCGAGCAGCTGGCCCGCCGGTACGCGGCCCACCCCGCCCTCGCCCTGTGGCACGTCCACAACGAGTACGGTGTCCCGGTCAGCGCCTGCTACTGCGACAACTGCGCCGCCCACTTCCGCAGCTGGCTCACCGGCCGGCACGGCACGGTCGACGCGGTCAACGAGGCCTGGGGCACCGCCTTCTGGGGCCAGCGCTACCGGAGCCTCGACGAGATCGACCCGCCGCGCACCACCCCCACGGCCGGCAACCCCGCCCAGCAGCTGGACTACGCCCGCTTCGCCGACGCCACCATGCGCGAGAACTTCACCGCCGAACGCGACATCCTGCACCGGCTCGCCCCCGGCATCCCCGTCACCACCAACTTCATGACCGCCCTCAGCCAGTGCGACTCCGTCGACTACTGGGCCTGGGGGCGCGAGGTCGACCTCGTCACCAACGACCACTACCTGATCACCGACGGCCGCCGCACCCACGTCAACCTCGCCATGGCCGCCGACCTCACCCGCTCCGTCGCGGGCGGGGCGCCCTGGCTGCTCCTGGAGCACTCCACCAGCGGCGTCAACTGGCAGCCCCGCAACCCTGCCAAGCGTCCGGGCGAGATGGCCCGCAACAGCCTCGCCCACGTCGCCCGCGGTTCCGAGGGCGCGATGTTCTTCCAGTGGCGCCAGTCCCGCCGGGGCGCCGAGAAGTTCCACTCCGCGATGGTTCCGCACGCCGGCACCGACTCCCGGGTGTGGCGCGAGGTGAGCGCACTCGGCGAGGGACTCGGGCGGCTGGAAGGCGTCCGCGGCACCCGGACCGCCGCCGACGCCGCGATGCTCTGGGACTGGCAGTCCTGGTGGGCCCAGTCCCTGGAGTGGCGCCCCAGCGAGGACCACGACGCCCGCGAACGCGCCGACGCCTTCTACGCCTCGCTCTACGACCACCACCTCACCGTCGACTTCGCCCACCCGGACGCCGACCTCTCCGCCTACCCGCTGGTCGTCGTGCCCGCGCTCTACCTCGCCACCGAGGAGACCGGCCGCAACCTGCGCCGTTACGTCGAGAGCGGCGGCACCCTCGTCGTCTCGTACTTCTCCGGAATCGTCGACGCCGACGACGCCGTGCACCCCGGCCCCTACCCGGGCGCACTGCGCGACGTCCTGGGCCTGACCGTCGAGGAGTTCTCCCCGCTCGGCCAGGGCGAGACCGTCCGCCTCGTCACTCCGGAGGGAACCACCGAGGGCCCGGAACTCACCGGCGACGTCTGGACGGACGTCGTGATCCCGCGCGGCGCCGAGACCGTCTGGTCGTACGCAGAGGGCATCCCGGCCGGACGCCCCGCGGTCACCCGGCACCGGCTCGGCGAGGGCACCGCCTGGTACGTCTCCACCCGGCTCTCCGGCCCCCACCTGGACGCGGTCCTCGACCGGGCCCGCGCCGACGCCGGCATCGACCCCCGCACGGACCTGCCGTACGACGTCGAGGTCGTGCGCCGCACCGGCGACACCGGCACCTACCTCTTCGTCATCAACCACACCGACGCCGACACCGGGGTGGCCCTGGACACCCCCGGTACCGAACTCCTCACCGGCGAGCCCGCCGTGGGCGAACTCGCCGTCCCGGCGGGCGCGGTCCGCGTCGTACGGCTGGACGGCTGAGGGAAGCCGCTCCCGGCGGTGACGTGGTGGTCCCACCGGCCGGGTAGCCGCTGGGGCCTGTGTCGAGTTCCGGGCCGGGCTCGCGGCGTCCTGCGAGTCCGTCTCCGGCCTTGTCGTCGGTCGCGAGGGCTCCGCCGTCGCTCCCTCCTCCGCCGTGCACACGAAGCCGCAGGACGCCGCTCCCGGGCTCCAGCCCAGAACTCGATACAGGCCCTACAGCGGAGCGCCGTGCCACTTCCACGAGGTGACCCGGTCGCGCCCCGGCAGTTCCGCGCGGCCGGTGGACCACAGCAGGACGGCCCACCGGTCCTCGTCGTCCGGGGCGCCGGGGAAGAGGCGGGCCAGCACCCGGTCGCAGAGGTCCTGGGGCGGCGCCCACGGCAGGTCCACCCCGGTGGCGAGGTCGTAGGTGTGCACGAGGGTCTCCACCACGCCCATCGCGGCGAACCCCTCCGGGTCCGACACCCCGTGGGAGTGGTAGGAGCGGACGTCCGGCGAGGCCGTCCGCACCATCGCCGTCAGCAGCGCGCCGCTCGCCTCCAGGGTCAGGAGCAGCCCCGCGGGCCCGGCCGCCGGCTCGGCGAAGACCGAGTTGGCGGGCCCGCCCTCGCGGTCCGGGGCCCAGCGGTAGGGCACGTTCGCGTCGAGCGGCGGCCGGCGCGGGCCGAGCTGGACGGCGTACGCGAACAGGTCGTCGCTCAGGTGCTCCACGGTCTCCCGACAGGTCCACTCGAGCGAACCGGCGGGCGTGTGCCACCGGTCCGCGGGGAACGCCGCGAGCGCGTCGGCCGCGAGGCGGACAGCGAAGTCCACGTCGTCCGCGGTCACCGGCAGCCGGGTGCCGGACAGCGCCGCGCGTTCCGCCGCACCGCACTCCACGCAGAACTCGTTGCCCTCGGGGTCGGCCATCGTCGCCCAGCCCCGCCCGTCCGGCTTGCGGTGGTCGGCGACCAGGGTGGCACCGAGGCCGAGCAGCCGCTCGACCTCCTCGTCACGGGTGCGGTCCTCCGGCAGCAGGTCGAGGTGGATCCGGTTCTTGGCCCTCTTCGATTCGGGCACCGAGATGAAGAGCAGCGCCGCACGGGGCGTCTCGACGAGTGCCTCGGGGTCGCCGGGCCGGTCGTCGTCGGACACGGCGGAACCGAGCACCCCGGCCCAGAAGCCGGCCAGTCCGTAGGCGTCGGCGCAGTCGACGGTGATGTGCTGTACGAGAGACGTCATGGCCTCACTGTCCCTGCCGGTCCGGGGCCGGGTCCAGCGAGTTCGGACGGCGCGCGGGCCGTCGAGGCGTCCCCCGCGCGGTGGGGCGGCGGAGGACCGGGCCCTTCTTCCCCGCCCGGCGGATCCGGCCGGACTCGTGGGGCGACGTGCCGTCCGGCGGGCCCCGCGCACCCGGTGCGGGCACGCGGCCCCCGCACGGATGGGGCGGGACGCCCTCGCGTCCCGCCCCATCCGCACCACCGTGCGCGCCCTACCTCACCGGGGTGAAGTCCCGCGCCCCGATGAACTCCGGGCGGCGGATCGGAGCCGCGAAGGGCTCCTGGGCCGTGTTCTCCACGCTGTTGAACACGATGAAGACGTTGCTGCGCGGATACGGGGTGATGTTGTCGCCCGAACCGTGCATGCAGTTGCAGTCGAACCAGGTCGCCGAACCGGCCTTGCCGGTGAAGAGCTTGATGCCGTGGCGGTCTGCCATCTTCGTCAGCGCCTCGTCGGACGGGGTGCCGGCGTCCTGCATCTGCAGGGACTTCTTGTAGTTGTCCTTCGGCGTCTCACCCGCGCAGCCGAGGAACGTCCTGTGCGAGCCGGGCATGATCATCAGCCCGCCGTTGGTGTCGTAGTTCTCGGTCAGCGCGATCGAGACGGACACGGTCCGCATGTTCGGCAGACCGTCCTCGGCGTGCCAGGTCTCGAAGTCCGAGTGCCAGTAGAAGCCCGAGGCGCCGAAGCCCGGCTTGACGTTGATCCGGGACTGGTGGACGTACACGTCCGAACCGAGGATCTGGCGGGCCCGGCCGACGACGCGCTCGTCGCTGACCAGCCGGGCGAAGACCTCGCTGAGCTTGTGGACCTCGAACACGGACCGTACGCTCTGCGACTTCGGCTCGATGATCGAACGCTCGTCTGCCCGGACCACGGGATCGGCGATCAGCCGGTCGAGCTCGGCGTGGTAGACGGCCACCTCGTCCGGCGTGATGATCTGGTCGACGGTGAGGAAGCCGTTCTCCTCGAAGCCCTGGAGATCCTTGGCGGACACCGGCCCGGGCGCGCCCGGCGCGGACCAGATGACCGGGTCCTGGCGGGGAGTGGTCATCTCGGCGGCGCCGCGCGAGGGGTACAGGTCGACGCGTACTTCGGTGGCCATGGTTCAGCCCTCCTCTGTCAGCAGTGGGTAGACACCGTTCTCGTCGTGGTCCTCCCGTCCGGTGACGGGGGGGTTGAAGACGCAGACGCAGCGGAAGTCGGTCTTGGGGCGCAGCGTGTGGTGCTCGTGCCCGTCCAGCAGGTACATCGTCCCCGGCGAGATCCAGTGCGTCTCGCCGGTGTCGTCGTTGGTGAGCTCGGCCTCGCCCTCGGTGCACAGCACGGCCTCGATGTGGTTCGCGTACCACATCGACGTCTCCGTGCCCGCGTAGAGCACGGTCTCGTGGAGCGAGAAGCCCACCTTCTCCTTGGCGAGCACGATGCGCTTGCTCTCCCAGGTGCCGGAGGCCGACTTCACATGCCGGTCGGTGTTCTCGATGTCACTGAACGATCGGACGATCACGGTGGGATGGTGCCTTTCTCTTCCGTACTGCTCGGATGCTGCCTGCCGCGGGGTACCCGGTCAGGCGGTCTCGCGGACGGAGCGGGCCACGGTGCGCAGCCCCTCGTCCAGCTCCTCGGGGGTGATGGTCAGCGGCGGGAGCAGCTTGACGACCTCGCTCTGCGGGCCGGAGGTCTCCAGCAGCAGGCCCAGCTGGAAGGCGCGGGCGCAGACGGCCGAGGCGCGCGCCGGGTCGGCGAACTCCAGGCCCCAGACCAGGCCGCGCCCGCGGAACTGCGCGGTCGGCTCCTCGGCGCAGATGGCCAGCAGGGTCTGCTCGACCTGCTCGCCCCGGGCCAGGGTCTGCTTCTCCATCTGGCCGTCCGCCCAGTAGGCGTCGAGTGCGGCGGCGGCGGTGACGAAGGCCGGGTTGTTGCCGCGGAAGGTGCCGTTGTGCTCGCCCGGCTCCCAGATGTCGAGCTCGCCCTTGAAGAGGCAGAGCGACATCGGCAGGCCGTATCCGCTGATGGACTTCGACAGCGTCACGATGTCCGGGACGATGCCCGCCTCCTCGAAGGAGAAGAAGCCGCCGGTGCGGCCGCAGCCCATCTGGATGTCGTCGACGATCAGCAGCATGTCCTGGCGGTGGCACAGCTCCTGGAGCGCGCGCAGCCACTCGGCACGGGCGACGTTGATGCCGCCCTCGCCCTGGACCGTCTCCACGATCACCGCGGCCGGCTTGTTGAGGCCGGAGCCCTGGTCCTCCAGGAGACGCTCGAACCAGAGGAAGTCGGGGACCTTGCCGTCGAAGTAGTTGTCGAACGGCATCGGGGTGCCGTGCACCAGCGGGATGCCGGCACCGGCCCGCTTGAAGGCGTTGCCGGTCACGGCGAGCGAGCCGAGCGACATGCCGTGGAAGGCGTTGGTGAACGAGACGACGGACTCGCGGCCCTTGACCTTGCGGGCGAGCTTCAGCGCCGACTCGACGGCGTTGGTGCCGGTCGGGCCGGGGAACATCACCTTGTACGGCAGGTCACGGGGGCGCAGGATCACGTTCTCGAAGGTCTCGAGGAACGCGCGTTTGGCCGTGGTCGCCATGTCCAGGCCGTGGGTGATGCCGTCGCGTTCGATGTAGTCGATCAGCGCGCGTTTCAGCACCGGGTTGTTGTGGCCGTAGTTGAGTGAGCCGGCGCCGGCGAAGAAGTCGAGGTACGAGTGGCCGTCCTCGTCCGTGAGCCGGGCGCCTTGCGCGCGGTCGAAGACGGCGGGCCAGCCGCGGCAGTAGCTCCGTACTTCCGATTCCAGGGTCTCGAACACGCTCAGGGCGGGCGGGGTGATGGTCACGGCGAATCTCCTGGTCGAGGCGGGTGGGGCGGGCGGCGGTGCGCGAGGCTTCCGTGGCGGGGAAGCGGGGTCTCGGGCGGGCGGTCCCGCGGGTCGGGCGGGCCGCCGGTCTGCGGACGGGCGGTGCGCGGAGGTGCCGAGGCACCCCCTGGACCGTTCAGGAGGGGAACGGGCCGATGCGGTACAGCACCTCCGGCAGGTGCGTGTCCTCGGGGAACAGGTCTCCCGCGAAGAGCACCTCGCGCTCCAGGGCGACGTCGTGGCGCTGCGCGTAGGAGGTGAAGAGCCGCTCGGACGCCGTGTTGTCCGGGGTGATGGTCGTCTCGACCGAGGCCAGTCCCTGGTCGGCGGCGACGCGGGCGGTCAGCGCGTCCAGCAGGGTGGCGGCCAGGCCCTTGCCGCGGTGGCCGCGGTCGACGGCCACCTGCCAGACGACGAGTGTCTGCGGGCGGTCCGGGCGTACGTAGCCGGTGACGAAGGCGACCGGCTCGCCGTGCTCGTCGCGGGCCACCACGGAGGTCGCCGCGAAGTCACGGCACCACAGCAGGTAGCTGTACGAGGAGTTGAGGTCCAGGACCTCGGAGTCGCGGGCGATGCGCCAGATGGCGGCTCCGTCCTCCACCCGAGGCGTGTCGATTCTGAGGAATTCGTTTCGGGCACTTGCAAGGTCTGCTGGTGCGGCGGTCATGTGAATTGAATTTACCGAGCAAATTTCAAAATTGCATCGCCGCGAGGGGTTGGGTGGGAGGCCTCGATGTGCTATCACGCGGGCGCGTGCTCGCGCACAGCTCTCGCCGGAACGTCCGGTTTTGGGTGGGATTCATCCGGCAAAATGACCTCCCTGTGGAGTCGGTCACAGGGTTGTAACTCTCTCTCGGTGCCCGCCTGAATCCCGTGGAGTACCCCCCTGGGAGGCGCTGAGAGCCGGGGTGTTTACACAGGGGGGATGGGGGCAAAAGAATGCGGGGAACTACTCTCGGTGGAGTGGTTCCCCGCATTCTTTTGAATTATCCGTTCATCGGTGACCCATTCGGGTGAACCGTGAATTTCAGAGGCCGGGCCAGGTTTCGGCGACGGCCTTTCGGGAAGACTCGCGGTCGGTCGTGCGGCCGGCGGCCGTCAGCGCCGCCCCGAGCGCGTCGAGCGACGCCCGCACCGCGCCGGGCGTGGCGTCGGGGCCGTAGTGGTTGACGCGGACCATCTCCCGCGCCAGCGCTCCGCCGCCGGCGACCAGGGGCAGGCCGGGGTCGGCCGCGAGCGCCGCGGCGACCAGCGAGGCCGCGTCGGTGTCCGCGGGCACGCGCAGCGTCGTGGCGACGGGCGCCGCGTCCCGGGCGTCGTGGACGTACGGCTCCAGGCCGCCGCCGAGCGCCAGGGCTCCCGCCCTGGTCGCCGCCGCGGCCGCCGCGTGACGAGCCATGACCGCGTCCGGGCCGTCGGCCTCGATCCGCTCCAGACAGGCCTCCAGTGCCAGCATCTCCAGCTGGGCGGGGGCGTGCGGCAGCGCCCTGCGGCCGGCGTCGATCCAGCGGGCCTTCCAGTCCAGCAGCGAGAGGTACGACTGGCGCGGAGCCCGGGGGTTGGCCGCCATCCGCGCCCAGGCCCGCTCGCTGACCGACACCGCCGACACCCCGGCGGGCCCGCCCATGGCCTTCTGGGCGCCGATGACGCACAGATCGACCCCCCACGCGTCCGGCAGCAGCGGCTCGGCGCCCACGGACGCCACGGCGTCGAGCATGAACAGCGCACCGTGCTCCCGGACCACCTCGCCGATCTCCGCGACCGGATTGGTGTTGCCGGTGGCGGCCTCCGCGTGCACCAGCGACACGAAGCCGATCTCCGGGTGGTCCGCCAGGGCCTGGCCGACCTGCTCGGCGGTGACCGCCGTGTGGAAGGGCACCGTCAGGTCGACGACCTCCGCCCCGCAGTCCCGCAGCCAGTCGCCGAACGTCCGGCCGTACGGGCCGGTGACGACGTTCAGCGCGGTGGAACCGGGCCCGGCGCCGCCCCGGATGCACCCCTCCAGGGGCAACAGGGCCTCGCCCTGCATGATGACGACGTCCTGCTCGGTGGCGAGGAGGCCGGCGACCCGCCGCTCGATCTCCGCGAATCGGGCGGCGGTGAGCGGGGGGAGGTCGAGGAGGGGGTGGGTCACGGTGGTGCTCTCTTCGGGTCGGTCCGTGGCGGGCTGTCGCGTCGAGGGTAGTGGCCTCCCCGGCGGCGGGACGTCGCAGCCCGCTCCCCAGGGCTGGACAGCCGTCACGGCCGCCCCTCCGGGGAGCCGGGTGGGAGCCGGGTGGGAGCCGGGTGGGCCGGTGCGCCGCCGCCCCCCGGAGAGCCCGGCGGAGCGGCTCGTAGAGTGCTGTCCATGAGTGATCACGAGGTGGCGAGGGTGCTGCGGATCGAGGGGCGGGTGCTCGTCGGCCCGGACGACGTCAGGGACGGGCTCTGGGCCGTCGACGGCCGGATCACCTACGACCGGCCGCCGGGCGCGGACGACGCCCCGACGCTCACCGGCTGGGCGCTGCCCGGCCTCGTCGACGCCCACTGCCACGTCGGACTCGACCGTCACGGCCCCGTCGACGCGGCGACCGCCGAGAAGCAGGCCCTCGGTGACCGCGAGGCCGGAACCCTGCTCATCCGGGACGCCGGATCCCCCTCCGACACCCGGTGGATCGACGACCGGGAGGATCTGCCGAAGATCATCAGAGCGGGCCGTCACATCGCCAGGACCCGCCGCTACATCCGCAACTACGCCCACGAGATCGAGCCCGGTGATCTGGTCGCGTACGTCGCCCAGGAGGCACGGCGGGGTGACGGCTGGGTCAAGCTGGTGGGCGACTGGATCGACCGGGACGCCGGGGACCTGACCGCCTGCTGGCCCCGCGCCGAGGTCGAGGCGGCCATCGCCGAGGCTCACCGGCTGGGCGCCCGGGTCACCGCGCACTGCTTCGCCGAGGCCGCACTGCGGGATCTGGTGGAGGCCGGGATCGACTGCATCGAGCACGCGACGGGGCTGACCGAGGACACCGTTCCGCTCTTCGCGGAGCGGGGCGTCGCGATCGTCCCGACCCTGGTCAACATCGCCACCTTCCCCGGCCTCGCGGCCGGCGGCGAGGCCAGGTACCCGCGCTGGTCCGCCCACATGCGGCGGCTCCATGCCCGCCGGTACGACACCGTGCGGGCGGCGTACGACGCGGGCATCCCCGTCTTCGTCGGTACGGACGCCGGTGGCTCGCTGGCCCACGGCCTGGTGGCGGCTGAGGTCGCGGAACTGGCGAAGGCCGGTATCCCGCCCCTGGAGGCGCTCTCCGCGACCACCTGGGGGGCGCGGAAGTGGCTCGGCCGGCCGGTGCTGGAGGAGGGAGCTCCGGCGGACCTGGTGGTGTACGACGAGGACCCGCGGGCGGACGTACGGGTACTGGCGGCGCCCCGCAGGGTGGTCCTCAACGGCCGGGTGGTCGGCTGACCGGGCCGTTCAGGACGGCGCCGGGTTGACCGGCAGTGACGCGCGCCTGCTTCAGTCGTTGAACACTTCTGCGGCCGGTCCGGTGTCCGGGCATCCGCGCCGCCCGCGTGCGGTGAAACGGGTGACGGCGAGGAACTCCTGTGCTGGAAAATTCGAATACACGCGCGGAAAACCCCCTTTAGGGTGAACTCACGTCAGGTGTCCGCCCGTTCACCCTCTGTGCGTAAAGATTCACGGAGTCGAGGCCGCCGGTGCCCGCGATGTCCCCCTTGGACGGCGCCGGTGGCTCCATGTCTCTTGTGGGGGTTCCACCATCTTGAACAGCAACACCTTCCGTCCGGTCGCCCTGGCGTCCGTCGTGGCGTCCGTCGCCCTGCTGGTCGCCGTTCCCGCGCAGGCAGCCACCGCGACGGCTCCGGCCACCCCGGCCCACGGCCACGGAAAGGCGACCGCGGTCGTGCTCCGCACCGCGCTCGACGTCTCGCTCAGGAACAGGTCGGTCCAGGTTCCGCTCACGGCCGCGCTCAACGAGGTGAAGGCTCCGGCGAGCGCGCAGGAGACGGCGCTCAGCGTGGAACTCGACGATGTCGGGAAGGGCCGGCCGGTCCAGGTGCTGAAGGCCGACGTCGCCACGGCGAACGCCACCGTGGACGCGCACCGGGCCGAGGGCTACGCCAACCTCGCGAAGGCCCGTGTGCACGTGCCCGGCCTTCCCCTGCTCTCCCTGATCGAGGTCGAGAAGGTCACCTCGAAGGCGGTGTGCGAGGCCGGCGGGAAGCCGGTCGCGGAGTCGAACGTGCTGGGTCACGTCGCGGTGCTCGGCAAGCGGGTCAGGCTGACGTCGGGCGGCACGACGCGCGTCGAGGTGCCGGGTGTCGGCGAGGTCACTCTCGACCTGTCGAAGACCCGCACCACCACGCGCACGGCCGCCGCGACGGCGCTGCGGCTGCGGGTGTCGGTGAACCCGCTCAGCCTGAACGTCGCCGAGGTCGAGGGAGAGGTCACGCTGGCGGAAGCGATGTGCGAGACGCCGAAGGGCACGGGCGGGCCGGGCAACGGGGGTACGTCCGGCGGCGGTTCGCACAGCGGCGGTTCCGGCAACGGGGGTTCCTCCGGCGCCGGCGGTTCGGGCGACGGGGGCTCGTCCACCACCGGTTCCTCCACCGCCGGCTCGGCAGGCAGCGGCGGCACCTCGGGAAGCGGCGGATCCGGCGACACGCAGGGCACGGGCGGCACGGGCGGCTCCGGCGGCGCTCCCGCAGGCAAGGGCGACGACATCAGCGACGTGAAGCCCCAGACGGGTTCCGAGCAGACCCGGGCGTCCGGGACCGGTGACCTCGCCGAGACCGGTTCCAGCTCGTCGACCCCGTACATCGCGGGCGGTGCGGCCCTCCTGCTGGCGGCCGGTGGCGCGGCCACGGTTCTCGCCCGCAGGCGCGGCCGGAGCTGATCCGCCCGAGGGGAAAGGCCTGAGGGGAAGCCCTGAGGGGCAGGCCCGAGGGGGAGGGGCCGGTGGGGAGCGGGGCTCGCAGGGATGAGCACGGCTCCCCGCCGGGGCCGTCAGCCCGCCGCTCTCCGGGGCAGCCCCTGCAGCGCCAGGTCGAGGGCCTGCAGGAACCTGTTGGTCGTCACCCGGTCGCGTACGGCCAGCCGCAGCCACTCGCGCCCCAGCCCGGGGAACGTGTCCCCGCGCCGCGCCGCGAACCCCCGCGACCGCAGCCGTTCCCGTACCTCGTCCGCCCGGTCCAGCCTGATCAGGACGAACGGACCCGCGGCCGGCTCCACCACCCGTACTTCGCCGAACTCCGCGAGCCCGGCCAGCAGATGCGCACGGTCCACCGCGACCCGGTCCGCCGCGTCGGCTGCCTCGACCAGCGCGCGCGGCTCCATGCACGCCTCGGCCGCGGCCAGTGCCGGTGTGGACACCGGCCACAGGGGCTGCGCCTCCTGCAGCAGGGCCACCGTCTCCGGTTCGGCCAGGACGTAGCCGATCCGCAGACCCGCGAGCCCCCACGTCTTGGTCAGGCTCCGCACCACGACGAGCCCCGGGACGTCCTGCCGGCCGCACAGGGTTTCCCGTTCACCCGGCACGGCGTCCATGAACGCCTCGTCGACCACCAGGGTCCGCCCGGGACGCGCCAGTTGCTCCAGCACCTCGGCAGGATGAAGCACGGACGTCGGATTGGTCGGGTTGCCGACCACCACCAGATCCGCGTCCCCGGGAACCGCCGCCGGATCCAGCCGGAAGCCGTCCTCCGGGCGCAGCAGCACCCGCCCCACCTCGTGCCCGGCCGCACGCAACGCCGCCTCCGGCTCGGTGAACTGCGGGTGCACGACGACCGGCCGCCGCGTCTCCAGCGCCCGCGCCATCAGCACGAAGGCCTCGGCCGCCCCCGCGGTGAGCAGCACCCGCTCCTCGGGCAGTCCGTGCCGTGCGGCGACCGCCGCCCGCGCGGGCCGCCCGTCCGGGTAGGCGGCCAGCGAGCCCAGCGATCCGGCTATCCGCTCCCGCAGCCAGTCCGGAGGCGTTCCGGTTCGTACGTTCACGGCGAGGTCGGTGAGATCCAGGCCGCGTACTTCCGCGTCGCCGTGGTGCCGCAGATCGGGCCCGGCGCTCTCGGTGTGCTTCGTGGGGGGCAGCATGGCAGCCATGGTGAACGGCCCGGCGCCGTACGTCGACGGCGGGGTGCCGGTACGCGGATACCGGCGGGCCACCGCGCAGGTCGCCGACGCCGACTTCCTTTTGCGGACCAGGAGTTCGTCCGCCCCGGCCAGCGCGGCGGCCTCCGCGACCGACGGCGTCCCCACGGCGGCGCGCGCCGCCCGCGAAGGGCTGGGGACGCGTACGGCTGCCAGCGCCGAGGCCGTGTACGGGTGCACCGGCACCCCGAGCAGGGCCGCCGCCCCGACGATCCCCGGCTCCTCCGCCTTGGTGTCCAGCGTGGCCACCTCCGCCACCTCGTCCGTCCGCAGCCCGGCCGAGCCCAGCGCCTCGCGGACCAGCCCGGACACCTCCTCGGCCGCCACCCCCCGGCGGGCACCGACACCGACGACGAGGACGGCACGGGTCATGGGCGGAGTCCTTCCGGAAAAACGTGAGAACGGCCGGGGAGCGCGGGTGAGGGTGGCCTGGGATGCGCGTGCCTGGGTCAATCGGCTAGCAAGAGCCCATGGCGGTATTCGTCGCGCTCGGCGCGTTCCTGATGACCCTGGTGGGGGGCTGGGCCGCGCAGCGTGTCAGCGACCGCCGCCATCTCGTGCTCGGCCTCGCGGGCGGGCTGATGCTCGGCGTCGTCGGCCTCGATCTGCTGCCCGAGGCGATGAAGGCCGCGGGTGGCGAGGTGTTCGGGGTGCCCGCGGCCCTGCTGCTCTTCGTGGGCGGCTTCCTGGCGGCCCACCTCGTGGAGCGTTCGCTGGCCGTGCGCCAGGCGGCACACGGGGCGAGCGAGGAACGGGTGCCGCAGGTGGGGCTGACGGCGGCGGCCGCGATGGTGGGACACAGCCTGATGGACGGCGTCGCGCTCGGCGCCGCCTTCCAGGTAGGCGGCGGCATGGGAGCCGCCGTCGCACTCGCCGTCATCACCCACGACTTCGCCGACGGCTTCAACACCTACACGCTCACCAGCCTCTACGGAAACGCCCGCCGCAAGGCGCTCCTGATGCTGTACGCGGACGCGCTCGCCCCGATCCTGGGCGCGGCGACCACCTTGGTGGTCACCCTTCCGGAGGAACCGCTCGGCTGCTATCTCGGCTTCTTCGGCGGGGCACTGCTCTACCTCGCCGCTGCCGAGATCCTGCCCGAGGCGCACCATGAACACCCGGCCCGCTCCACCCTGCTGTGCACCGTCGCGGGAGTGGGCTTCATCTGGCTGGTGGTGGGCATCGCGGGGTGACCTCATCCCCGGCACCGCTCCACGAAACGACGCGCCACCGAGGGCGACGCCGCCCAGTGCGTGTGCACATAACTCGCGTGCACACCCCCCTGGACGAATCCCTCCACCCGCCGCTCCGGCTGATGCAGGCCCCACGCCGGGGTGGCGCCGGCCCCCGGCTCCAGCACCGTGCGGTGGAACTCGTGCCCGCGCAGCCGGGTGCCCGCCGCCGCGAGCACACTGTCGGTGAGCGCCACGGCCTGCCGGTAGCCCAGTGTCAGCCGCTCCGACATCCGGGCCGAGGCGTCCAGCACCCCGCACATCGGACGTCCGTCCAGCTCACGGGCCAGGTAGAGCAGCCCCGCGCACTCCGCGGCCACCGGGGCGCCCGCGCGGGCCAGCGCGGTCACGGCACCGCGCAGCGGCACGTTCTCCGACAGCTCCGGGGCGTACACCTCGGGGAACCCCCCGCCGATGACCAGCCCCGCCGTGCCGGCCGGCAGCTTCTCGTCCCGCAGCGGATCGAAGACGGCCACCTCCGCACCGGCGGCCGTCAGTAGCTCGGTGTGCTCCGCGTACGCGAACGTGAACGCCGCCCCGCCCGCCACGGCGACGACCGGCCGGGGCCCCGCGACGGCCACCCGCTCCGGCTCCCAGACCTCCTCCGGCAGCACGGGAGCCGACCTGGCCAGCGCCAGCAGGGCGTCGAGGTCGCAGCCCTCCCGCACCCGCTCACCCATGGCCCGCACGGCGTCCACGGCGTCCGCCTGCCGCTCAGCCACCGGCACCAGGCCCAGGTGACGCGACGGGGTCGCCACCTGCGGGACCCGCCGCAGCACCCCGAGGACCGGCAGCCCCGACTCGTCCAGGGCCTCCCGCAGCAGCGCCTCGTGACGGTCGGAGGCCACCTTGTTGAGGATCACCCCGCCGATCCGCACCTCCGGGTCCCAGGAGGCGAAGCCGTGCACCAGGGCCGCGACGGAACGGGACTGGGAGGAGGCGTCGACCACCAGGACGACCGGCGCCCGCAGCAGCTTCGACACCTGTGCCGTCGACGCCAGTTCACCCTGGCCCGAGGCGCCGTCGTACAGCCCCATCACGCCTTCGACGACCGCCAGTTCGCAGCCGGCCGACCCGTGGGCGAACAAGGGGGCGATCAGCTCCGGCCCGCACATGTACGCGTCGAGATTGCGCCCCGGACGGCCGGTGGCCAGCGCGTGGTACCCCGGATCGATGTAGTCGGGGCCCACCTTGTGGGGAGACACGGCGAGGCCGCGCCCCGCGAAGGCCGCCATCAGCCCGGTGGCGACCGTGGTCTTGCCGCTGCCCGAGGCCGGAGCGGCTATGACCAGACGGGGGACACTCACCACTCGATGCCCCTCTGGCCCTTCTGACCCGCGTCCATCGGGTGCTTGACCTTCGACATGTCGGTCACCAGATCCGCGGCCGCGATCAGCTTCGCGGGGGCGTTGCGCCCGGTGATCACCACATGCTGCGTCCCCGGCCGGTTCCGCATCACCTCGACGACCTCGTCGGTGTCGATCCAGCCCCAGTGCATCGGATACGCGAACTCGTCGAGCACGTACAGCTTGTACGTCTGCGCCGCCAGGTCGCGCTTGACCTGCTCCCAGCCCTCCCGGGCCTTCGCCTCGTTCTCCTCGTTGCCGGAGTCGCCGCGGACGCCCCGCTGCACCCACGACCAGCCCTCGCCCATCTTGTGCCAGGCGACGGTGCCACCCTCACCGCTCGCCCCGAGCACCTTCAGCGCGTTCTCCTCGCCGACCTTCCACTTCGCCGACTTCACGAACTGGAACACCCCGATCGGCCAGCCCTGGTTCCAGGCACGCAGCGCGAGGCCGAAGGCCGCCGTCGACTTGCCCTTGCCGACTCCCGTATGGACGAAAAGAAGCGGACGGTTGCGCCGCTGACGGGTGGTGAGCCCGTCGTCCGGCACCGACACCGGCTGTCCCTGTGGCATTACGCGGCCCTCCCGGCTGCAGTGACGTCCTTGACCAGCCCGGCGATCGAATCGGCCCGCAGCTCGTCGAGCGTGACGGCGGTACCTCCCAGATCCCGGGCGAGCTGTGCGGCGAGACCGAGGCGTACGTACCCCGACTCGCAGTCCACGACGACGGACGCCGTGCCCTCGGCGGCGTGCAGGCGCCCGGCCCGTGCCGCGAGCGCCACCGGATCGACGCCGCCGGTCGCCCGCCCGTCCGTCACCACCACCAGCAGGGGCCGCCGCGACGGGTCGCGCAGCCGCTCCACCCGCAGCACGTCGTGCGCCCTCAGCAGACCGGCGGCCAGCGGGGTGCGCCCCCCGGTCGGCAGCGACTCCAGGCGGGCCGCCGCGGCGTCCACCGACGACGTGGGCGGCAGCACCACCTCGGCGTCCCGGCCCCGGAAGGTCACCATGCCCACCTTGTCCCGCCGCTGGTAGGCGTCCAGGAGCAGCGACATGACCGCGCCCTTCACGGCACTCATCCGCTGCCGGGCGGCCATCGACCCGGACGCGTCCACGACGAACAGCACGAGATTGCCCTCGCGCCCCTCCCGCGTCGCCTGCCGCAGGTCGTCCCGCCGCACGACGAGCCCCCGCCCGGACCGCCCGCGCGCCCGCTGATGCGGCGCCGCGGCCCGCACGGTCGCCGCCAGGTGCAGCTTCGTCAGCGCACCCTCGGGCCGCCGCGATCCGGTGGTGCGCCCGTGCTCGGTGCGCGCCCGGGACCGCCGCCCTGCCGCGCCCTCGCCCAGCCCGGGCACGCTGAGCATCTTCGTACGGAACGGCTCCGATGCCGCTACGGGCCGCTGCTCCGCACCGGCGGGCGCGGGCGGGGCCGACCCGCTCTCCGTACCGCCCTGCCCGCCGCTCTCCGGCCCGTCCTGCGGCCCCTGACCGCCGGAATCGGGCTCACCCCCCTGCGGGGGCACCCCGCCGCCCGGCCCACCGGGATCCGGGTCGTCGTCGTCTTCCGCACCGCCCCCGTCTCCCGCGCCGCCCCCGTCGGGGTCCGCGTCCCTGAGGGTGTCGTCCAGCGTGTCCTCGTCCAGCCCCGGCGCGTCGAACGGGTTGCGGCGGCGCCGGTGCGGAAGCGCCAGGAGGGCGGCCTGCCGGACGTCCTCCACGGTGACCTCCTCGCGACCCGCCCACGCGGCGAGCGCGGTCGCCGTACGGGCCATGACGATGTCGGCCCGCATGCCGTCCACCTCGAACGCCGCGCACGTCGCCGCGATCTGCCGCAGCACGCCGTCACCCAGCGCCACACGGGGCAGCAGGGCCCGGGCGGCGACGATCCGCTCCCGCAGCGCGCCCTCCTCGTCGGCCCACCGGGCGGCGAAGGCGGCCGGATCGTCGTCGTAGGCGAGCCGCCGCCGCACGACCTCGACGCGCTGGTCGGTGTCGCGCGAGGCGGCGACCTCGACGGTCAGCCCGAAACGGTCGAGCAACTGCGGCCGCAGTTCCCCCTCTTCGGGATTCATCGTCCCGACCAGCAGGAAACGTGCCGCATGCCGTACGGAGACGCCTTCACGCTCGACGTACGAGGCACCCATGGCCGCCGCGTCGAGCAGCAGGTCCACCAGGTGGTCGTGAAGGAGGTTGACCTCGTCCACGTACAGGATCCCCCGGTGCGCGTCCGCGAGGAGCCCCGGCTCGAAGGCCTTCACACCCTCCGAGAGGGCCCGCTCGATGTCGAGGGCGCCCACCAGCCGGTCCTCCGACGCGCCCACCGGCAGCTCCACGGTCCGCGCGGCCCGCGACACGGCGGCGCCGGTGTCATGGGGCCCGTCCGGACACGCCGGGTCGGGCGCCGCCGGATCACAGGAGAACCGGCACCCGGCCACCACCGCGACCTCCGGCATGAGAGCGGCGAGGGCGCGCACGGCGGTCGACTTGGCCGTGCCCTTCTCCCCCCGCACGAGAACCCCGCCGACGGCCGGACTGACGGCGTTGAGCAACAGCCCGAGCCGTAGGTCGTCCTGCCCGACGATCGCGGTGAAGGGATACGGCGTACTCACGGGGCCTCCTCGTTCACGGATACATCAGTCCCCACCACTCCGGGCCCCAGGTCCCGGGTCACTCCTGGCCCGGCCACGGCGCCACCGACCTCCTGGGCGATCGCGGCCGTCACGCCCGCGTCCCGGGCCGATCCCGGACGGGCCAGGGGGCCGCCCGCGTCCCGGGCCGATCCCGGCCCGGGCACCGTCAGGCCCGCGTCCCGGGGCAATTCCAGCCCGTCCGGCGATTGAGGACCGGGGTCCGGGGCGGAGCCCCGGATACGGGAAGGGGCGGGGCGGGGAGAAAGGCCCGCCGCAGGCGTCACCGCACCCGCCGCAGTCGCGAGTCCGGCCCCCGCCCCCGCCCCCACAGGCGCGTCCGGCGCCCCTGGCGCCCCCGGCGCCCCCGGCGCCAAGAACGGCAGCCCCCCCGGCGCACCCCCCTCGATCAACCGCCACAAGGCATCCGTGTCCGCGAACTCCTCGATCAGGTCGCCCAGCCGGTCCAGCTGCTCCTCCCGCAACGCCCCGAAACTCGTGTCCGGGGCCGCCACGAACCGCCGCCCCGAAGCCCGCGCCACCTCCGCCAGGAACGCCCGCCGAAAGGCGTCGCTCTCCAGAGACCCGTGCCAGTGCGTCCCCCACACCGCGCCCACCCGGCACCCGTCCAGGAACGGCTCACCGCCGCGGACGTCGGCGACCCCGTGGTGGATCTCGTACCCCTCCACCGTCTCCCCGAGCGCCGAACCGACCGGCCGGGCCAGCACCTTCTCCCGTCCGAACCGGACCCTTACCGGCAGGAGTCCGAGCCCCTCGACCAGCCCCGCCCGCGACTCCACGTCGTCCTCGACGCTCTCGCCCAGCACCTGGAACCCGCCGCAGATGCCCAGCACCGGACGCCCCTCCGCGGCCCGCCGCCGCAGCGCCTCCGCCAGACCCCGTTCCCGCAGCCAGGCGAGGGCCTTCACCGTGCCCCGCGTACCGGGCACGATCACCAGGTCCGCGTCGGTGAGCTCCTCCGCCCGGTCCACGAAGCGGACCACCACACCCGGCTCCGCCGCCAGCGCGTCCACATCGGTGAAGTTCGACATCAGGGGCACGGCGCACACCGCCACCCGCAGCACGTCCCGGCCGTGCGGCGGCGCCACCACCGACTCCCGCACCGCGCCGCGCATCGACACGCGAAGCCCGTCCTCCTCGTCGATGCCCAGCCCGTGCGTGTACGGCAGCACCCCGTACGTCCGACGACCCGTCAGCCCGTACAGCATGTCCAGCCCCGGCTCCAGCAGCGAGACGTCACCCCGGAACTTGTTGACCAGGTACCCGGCGACCAGCGACTGGTCCTCGGCGCTCAGCAGGGCCGTCGTACCGAAGAACGACGCGAAGACGCCGCCGCGGTCGATGTCACCGACGACGAGGACGGGGAAGCGCGCGGCCCGTGCGACGCCCATGTTCACGATGTCGGTGCGCCGCAGGTTGATCTCCGCCGGGCTGCCCGCCCCCTCGCAGATCACGGCGTCGTACGTGCTCCGAAGCTGCTCCAGACAGTCCACGACCGTCCCGAACAGGGCCTCCTGCCGGCCTCCGTGGTAGCCGCGCGCACTCATCTCGCCGACCGGCTTCCCCATCAGGACGACCTGGCTCGACCGGTCGCCCCCGGGCTTGAGCAGCACCGGGTTCATCAGCGCGGCCGGCTCCACCCGGGCGGCCTGCGCCTGCATCGCCTGGGCCCGGCCGATCTCCGCGCCCTCGCGGGTGACGAACGAGTTCAGCGACATGTTCTGCGCCTTGAACGGCGCGACCTTCACCCCGCGGCGCACCAGCCACCGGCAGATCCCGGCCGTGACGACGCTCTTGCCCGCGTCCGAGGTGGTTCCCGCGACCAGCAGTCCGCCGCTCATGCCCGACCCCTCCGTCCTGCGGCCAGCCGCCCGGCCACGCACACGCCGAGGGCCAGCAGACTCACCCGGCGCGACAGCCGCACCGCGCGCTCGATGTCCGCGACCCGCACGTCCCGGCCGTTCTCCCCGTTGAGCACGGGCCGGTGCTCGACCCGTCCCCCGTACGCGAGGGTCCCGCCCAGCCGTACGCCGAGCGCGCCCGCGAACGCGGCCTCCACCGGCCCCGCGTTGGGGCTCGGGTGCCGGCCGGCGTCGGCCCGCCAGGCGTGCACGGCCTCGCGGGGCCGTCCCCCGGCCACCACGGCGAGCACGGCGGTGAGGCGGGCACCCGGCCAGCCGGCCAGGTCGTCCAGCCGGGCCGAGGCCCAGCCGTAGCGCCGGTGGCGCGGCGACCGGTGGCCGACCATGGCGTCGAGGGTGTTGACGGCCCGGAAACCGGCCAGTCCGGGCACGCCGCCCAGGGCGCCCCACACCAGGGCGCCCACCACGGCGTCGGAGGTGTTCTCGGCGACGGACTCCACCACGGCGCGGGCGATCTGCTGCCCGTCGAGCGCGTGCGGGTCGCGGCCGCACAGGTGCGGCAGCCGTTCCCGGGCCCGGCCGAGGTCACCGGCGGCGAGGGCGTCCCCGACGGCCCGGGCCTCGCGGCCCAGCGAGGTGCCCCCGACGACGCACCAGGTGGCGGCGGCGGTCAGCGCCACGGCGGCGGCCGGGCGGCCCCGTACGGCACGGGCGGCCAGCGCCGCGGCGCCCGCGGCGCCTCCGGCGCAGACGAGCGTGTGCAGGGCGCCCCAGCCGCGGTGATCGCGCCACAGCCGGCTCTCGACGGCCGCCGCGGCCCGCCCGAAGGCGGCGACGGGATGACCCCGGCGGGGATCACCGAGCAGCAGGTCGCCGATCAGGCCGGCGGTGGCGCCGTACGCGAAGATGTGGTCGGCTCGCACGGTTCAGCCGGCCGTCGCGCCTCGGAGGGCCGGGAACCGGGGGAAGGGTGGGGCAGCGACCGACGCACGGCAGCCGGGCATGGCATAGGTCCTCACTCAGGGTCCGCGCCCTGGTTCGACGTGACCGGCGACGAGAGTCTCCTGGCTCCCGGATCCGCAGTTCCCCCGGCCTTCCAGCCCGCGGTGGCGGACCGTGACTTCCGTGTGGGGGACTGCTCCCCGGTGACAGTGGCGGGACCGCGCCGGATTCGCACCGGCTTCCTCTGCTGTCGCCGTACATGGCCACGGCAGTCCACCATGTCCCGCGAACGCCCGTCAACCTGCCGCTGACCTGCGAGGCTGCTGTGCGCCCGGACGCACAGCCGGCCGGACACACAGGTGGTGTGTCCGGCCCGGGGGGATCAGGTGCGGAAAGGTCAGGCGACGATCAGATAGATCCCGTACGCCACCGCCGCCGCGCACAGCGCGAAGCAGGCGTACGCGCCGAAGCGCGCCGGAGCGCCGGAACCGCCGCTGCCCGCCGCCGAGGGCGCCTGCTTGGCGAGGCCCACGATGCCGAGGGTGAAGAGGCCCACCAAGGCGACGGTGACCACGAGGCTGACGCCGAAGACGGAGGCGAGGGCTGCCCAGTCGATGTTCATGCGGATCTGTCCTTACACCGTGGCCGGTCGGGCCGGGTCGGCCGGAATCTCGGCCGCCGGGGCCGGGGCCGGGATGGTGGTCTTGAGGTCAGGGACGATGCCGGCGGGCGGCGGGCTGACGGCCGCGATGGCGGTGGTGACGACGCCCGCGGGCTCGGCGTCCGGCATGTTGACGTTGGTGTGGTCGACCGGCTTGCGGCGCGACAGCAGCCAGATGGCACCGGAGCCCGCGACGAGGAGCACCGCCACGACGCCGACGCCCCAGCCGCCCTGCTTGGTGAGGAACTCGGCGCCCGCACCGACCAGGCCCGCGGCCGGCAGGGTCAGACCCCAGGCGACGAACATCCGGGTGGCGGTGGACCAGCGGACCACACCCCCCTTGCGTCCGAGGCCCGCGCCCATCACGGCGCCGGAGCAGGACTGAGTGGTGGAGAGGGAGAAGCCGAGGTGCGAGGAGGCCAGGATGACCGTGGCCGCACTGGTCTGGGCGGCGAAGCCCTGCGGCGGCCTGAGCTCGGTGAGGCCGCTTCCCATGGTGCGGATGATGCGCCAGCCGCCGAGGTAGGTGCCCAGAGCGATGGCGACACCGGCGGCGCAGATGACCCAGACCGGCGGATTGGAACCGGGGGACAGGACCCCGCCGGTGACCAGGGCCAGGGTGATGATGCCCATCGTCTTCTGCGCGTCGTTGGTGCCGTGGGCGAGCGAGACGAGACCGGCCGAGGCGATCTGGCCGGCCCGGTAGCCCTTGGCGGTCGACTTCAGCTGCGCCTCGTCGGTGATCTTCCGGTTGAGGCGGTACGTCAGCCTGGTGGCCAGAAGCGCGGCCAGACCGGCGACGAGCGGGGCGGCGATCGCGGGCAGCAGGACCTTGGTGACGACGGTCCCGCCGTTGATCGATGACCAGCCGGCCGACATCACCGCGGCGCCGATCAGGCCGCCGAAGAGCGCGTGGGAGGAACTGGAGGGCAGGCCGACCAGCCAGGTCAGCAGATTCCACAGGATGGCGCCGACGAGCGCCGCGAAGATGACCTCGGTTCTGAGGCCGTCCTCGTTGACGATCCCGCCCGAGATCGTCTTGGCGACCTCCACGGACAGGAACGCGCCGACCAGGTTGAGAGCGGCGGACATGGCCACCGCTGTCTTGGGCTTGAGGGCGCCGGTCGAGATGGTGGTGGCCATCGCGTTGGCGGTGTCGTGGAAACCGTTCGTGAAATCGAACACGAGAGCTGTCACGATCACGATCGCGAGCAGCAGCGTGATGTGTTCCATTTACCCAGGCAATCGTTCGACGTCATTGGCACGTGGAACGTAAGCAACCTGGATGAACGGAAGGTGAACTGAGCAGGGCGGCACGGTGACCCCAACCGTGCGCACCCGTTCCGCTTGTGTGCGCGCGAGGTGGCCGGGCCCTCCCGCTGCGGGGCGAGGGCCAAGGTTTACGGACTGTTGGCGAACACGTGACGTGACCGATTCGCACCCTTGAGGAGACTTCGGTCACTTCTTCCCCGTGGTGGCCGGACTCCGGCGCCCTCGCACGGTCCCGGCCGGCGGGTCCGCACTTGCTGCCTCGCGGTCCCTTCACCGGCCTCCCGGCCTCGCTCGTACGGGAATGCCCCCGGCGGCGCCTACCCCGCCCAGGAGGACCCCGGTGAGCACGGCACCGGACCCGACCCCCGGCCCGCCGCCCCGCATGGCCCGAGCGCCGTCCCGCGCCTCCCGGTGGATCGGCGCGTGGGGCCGGACACGGTGCCTCGCAAGGCGCAAGGGCGGCCACCCGCGGGATGCACGCGGACGTCCCGAGGCCACGGCGAGGTGCCGGAGCCGTCGTCACGCGTCCGCCGGGAAGTGCGGGACGGCCCCACGACCTTCGGTGAGTTCCGGGCCGGGCTCGCGACACCCTGCGACTCCGTCTCCGGCGGTGCCGTCGGCCGCGAGGGCTTCCGCCCTCGCTCCCTCCTCCGCCGTGCTCACGAAGCCGCAGGACACCGCTCCCCGAGCCGGCGCAGAACTCACTTCAGGCCCGGGGCCAGGCCTAGGATCACCCGCATGAGCGATCACGATCAGGACGCGATCGGACAGGCCTGGGAGGCCGTCCTCGCGACGGCCCGCAGGACGGCCGCCGAAGGCCTGGTCGTCGGTACCTCGGGCAACGTCTCCGCACGGGTCGGCGATCTCGTCCTGGTCACCCCCAGCGCAGTGCGCTACGAGCGGCTCGGCCCCGGGGACGCGGTCGGCGTCGACCTCGGCGGCCGACGGGTGCTCGGCGACCTTCCCCCGACCAGCGAGCTCCCGCTCCACCTGGCGGTGTACAACAGCACGTCCGCAGCCGCCGTGGTGCACACCCACGCCGTGCACGCCACGGCCGTCTCCACCCTCGTCACGGAAGTCCCCCCGGTGCACTACGCCGCCGCGATGCTCGGCGGCCCCGTCCGCACCGCGCCCTATGCCCGCTACGGCACCCAGGAACTCGCCGACGGCATGCTCGCCGCACTGCGCGACCGCACCGGCTGCCTCCTGCGCAACCACGGGACCGTCACCTACGGCGACACCCTCGACGAGGCCTACGACCGCACCGCCCAGCTCGAATGGATGTGCAAGCTCTGGCTCACCGCCAGCTCCGTGCCCGGACGCAGCCCCAGCCTGCTCTCCCCGGCCCAGCTCCACGAGGTGCGGGAGGCGCTGAAGGGGTACGGCACACACGGCTGAGACCCGCCGCCGTCACCGTACGGTCCCCGCCGGGTTGGCAGGCCGCCCCGCACCCAGGACACTGGAGCCGTGCGCCCGGCAACAGCGACGGCAGCGGCCGTCACCACGATCCTCGGCGCCGGCGCGGCAGCGGTCGCGGCCGGCCGGTACGCCAGCGACACCGCCCTCGGGGCGTCGTCGCGGGCCTTCCCCGCCGACCGCAGACTCACCGTGCACGCCGCGACGGCCGATCAGGTCACCCTGACCCGCTCCTTCGCCGCGCTGCGCCCCGGTACGTACGGGCTGGTGGGCCGCGGCGTGCACGCGGTCGTCGGCCCCGTCCTCGCCCAGGCGCCGCACGTCTCCGCCGACACCGTCGTCCGCAGCCTGGAACGTGTGACCGGCGGAATCCTGCGCCCCGGGACCAGGGTCCGCCTCACCCCGGAACTCCACACGGGGGACCCCCTCACCGCCCTGGGCCTCGCGTACAAGGAGGTCGAGATCCCGGGCGAGCTGGGCGGCCTCCCCGCCTGGTACCTGCCCGGCGCCCGCGACACCTGGGTGATCACCGTGCACGGCCTCGGCACCACGCGGGAACACTCCATGAACCTCCTGGGATTCCTGCGGGACCAGCAGCTCCCGGTACTCGACATCGCCTACCGCGGCGACGCCGGCGCGCCCCGCTCCCCGGACGGGCTCTCCCACCTCGGCGAGTCCGAATGGCGCGACCTCGACGCGGCCATCCGCCACGCCGTCCGCTACGGGGCCGAGAGCGTCATCGTCCACGGCTGGTCCTCCGGCGCGTCGATGGCGCTGCACGCGGCCGTCAACTCCGCGCTGCGCGACCGCATCAGCGGCCTCGTCCTCGACTCCCCGGTCCTGGACTGGCGGCTCACCCTGCGCGCGCTGGCCGTCGCCCGCGGCGTCCCCGCCGCCCTGCTGCCCCTCGCCGTCCGGGCGGCCCAGGGGCAGACCGGACTGTACGGCGCCCCGCTCCTGGACACCTCGCTGTCCACCGCCCTGCGGGCCCCGACGCTGATCTTCCACGGCCCCGGCGACACCCTTGCCCCCTGGCAGCCCTCCCGGGAGCTCGCCCGCCGACGCCCCGACCTGGTCACCCTGCACGCCGTACCGGAGGCTCCGCACGCCGCGATGTGGAACGCCGACCCGGAGCTCTACGAAGAGACCCTCCGGCGCTTCCTCACGCCCCTGATGTGAGGTGATGGGTGGGAACGGCCCGGTTGGTGACCGGGCCGGAGACCCTGCCGTACCCCGGCGATCCGGCTTCCGTTTGGGCTTTCGGGCCGTCAGAGGCAAGACTGCTCCCCGTGACGTCCCGTAACCCGCGCGACTCCAGGCTGCGACTTGTCCGCCCGCGACCCCTTGCCACCGCACGCAAGGCCGTGACCACCCGGCGCACCAGGCCGGCCCCCCGCCCACCCGAGGGCACCCCGCCCCCCGCGGAACTGGCACGCCAGGCCCGGGCCGTACTCGCCGATGCCGTACGGATCGCCCACTGGGCGGCGGACGGGGAGAGTCCGGGAACGATCCCCCTCGCCGCCCAGGCCCTCCGGCGGGCCGCGGCGGCCCTGGAGCTCTCCCCGGCCCAGGTCCAGACCGGCTGGGACCGGGCGCGGCTCGCCGGGCTCATCGAGCTGCACGGCGACACCGCCCGCCCCGGCTGGCGGCTGCGTGCCTGGGACCGCGACGACTCGGCCGTGCTCCGCGGCTGGGTCGCGCTCTTCGACGCCTGGTCGCTGGTCCACGCCGCCCCGGAGGGCATGGAGGCCACCGCCGTGGCCGAAGCCGTCGAGGCGGTGCCCCAGGTGCTCTCCCTGCTGCAGCTCTCGGCGGGCCCCGTCACCGTGCCCGCACTCCTCGACCTCCTCGGCCAGCGGGTCGCGGAACTCCGCGAGGAACGGTGCGAGGTGCCGTGCGGGCCGCCCCAGCCGCCGACGGGCGCGCCGCCCGGCCGCTCCGAGGACCTGAACGCCGTCCTCCTCGACTGGGCGCTCGAGGGACTCGCCGCCGTCGGGGCCCTCACGCTCGGCGCCGGACACGCCACCCTCACCCCCCTGGGCAACTGGGCGGTCTGGGTCAAGCTGGAACAGATCTGTGTCGCGGCACAGAGCCCGGCCGGCAACATCGAGCAGTCCGCCGCCGACATGCTGCTCGGCTGCGCGCGGCTCACCCCCGGCCCCGCCCGCGCCGAGTACCGGGCCTGGCTGGCGGCCCGGCCCGTCGGCAGCGCGGTCGCCGAACTCCTGGCCGTCGCCCGGGGCGAGGACGCCCTCCTGCGCGGACTCGCCTTCGAGGCGCTCCGCGTCGTCGGCGCCCCTGCCGAGCCCGTCGTGCGCTCCGTCGTCACCGAGCCCTCGCTGCGCCCGTACGCGCTGCTCTGGCTCGCCGAGTACGAGGGCGCCGATCCGGACGACGCCCAGGACGTCCTCAGCCGCGAGGAGGCCACCTGGCTCTGGGTGGACACCGCGGCGGCCGTGGCCGACCACGGTGAGACGGGGCTGCTCGTACGCCACCTCGACTCCGCGGTGCAGGGCACCGTCCCGGCACTGCTGGACGAGGTCCGGGCCATCGGCCATCCGCGTACCGTCCAGGTGCTGGTGGCCCTGGCCGCCGCCCACCCGGACCCGGCGCTCGCCAAGGCGGTCCGCCGCGCCGCCTTCCAGGTGCACACCGGCGGCGTCTGAGGGCTGTCGTCCGGATCACGCCGCGCTCGCGCCGGCCCGATCCGGACGAAGGCCCCCCGAGAGCGGTCCCGCCGGACTCCCGGGGGACGCTGTCAGCCCGCGGAGCCCGGGGTGTACGTCCCGAACGTCCAGACGTTGCCCTCCGCGTCGCGCGCCATGAAGTCCCGCGACCCGTAGTCCTGGTCGGTGGGCGGCATCAGGATCTCCACGCCGTGCTCCACGGCCCGCGCGTGGTGGTCGTCCACCTCGTCCACGACGACGTACACCCCCGAGGGCCCCGCGTCGGCCATCGCCTTCGCGAAGACGCCCTCGTGCCCTTTGGAGCCGAGCATCACCCTGCCGTTCCCGCAGGACAGCTCGGCGTGCAGGACCTTGCCGTTCTCGCCCTCGTAGACCGCTTCCTCCGTGAAGCCCAGGCCCTGCGTCAGCGTCCTGATCGCCGCCCTCGCGTCGTCGTACAGAATCGTCGGGTAGATCGTCGGCACACCGCTCGCGCCTGTCATCACGCTCACCTCGTCCCGGCCGTAGTCGCCGTCTTGTAGTGATCTGCGTCTCAGTCTTCCACCGGGCATGCGCCCACGCGCTCCCGGACGGACGGCCGCCGGCCACGGACGACGGCACGGAGGCGGGCAGGAGAGCACGGGAAAAGCCGGTGGACACCGCCAGTAGACTGAGTCCCATGGCAATTCTCCTTGTGCATTGAGTAACGGCGTCGAGTCGTGCGTTCCCAGCTGTCCCTCCGCCGCCCCTACGCCCTGGAGTTTTACCCGTGATCACCGCTTCCGGCATCGAGCTGCGTGCCGGCGCCCGCATCCTCATCGAGTCCGCCTCCTTCCGCATCGCCAAGGGTGACCGCATCGGCCTCGTCGGCCGCAACGGCGCGGGCAAGACCACCCTCACCAAGTGCCTCGCCGGGGAGGGGACCCCGGCCGGCGGCACCATCACACGCAGCGGAGAGGTCGGCTACCTCCCGCAGGACCCCCGCACCGGCGACCTCGACGTCCTCGCCCGCGACCGCATCCTCTCGGCCCGCGGGCTCGACGAGACGCTGCGGAAGATGCGCGAGAACGAGGAGCGCATGGCGAACGGCAAGGGCGCCACCCGCGAGAAGGCGATGAAGAAGTACGAGCGCCTGGAGACGGAGTTCCTCACCAAGGGCGGATACGCCGCCGAGGCAGAGGCCGCCACCATCGCCGCCGCGCTCAGCCTGCCCGACCGGGTGCTCGGCCAGCCCCTGCACACCCTCTCCGGCGGTCAGCGCCGCCGCGTCGAGCTGGCCCGCATCCTGTTCTCGGACGCCGACACCCTGCTCCTGGACGAGCCCACCAACCACCTGGACGCGGACTCCATCGTCTGGCTGCGCGACTACCTCAAGTCCTACCGCGGCGGCTTCGTCGTGATCTCCCACGACGTCGAACTCGTCGAGACGGTCGTCAACAAGGTCTTCTACCTCGACGCCAACCGCGCCCAGATCGACATCTACAACATGGGCTGGAAGCTCTACCAGCAGCAGCGCGAGGCCGACGAGAAGCGCCGCAAGCGCGAGCGCCAGAACGCCGAGAAGAAGGCCGCGGCCCTCAACTCGCAGGCCGACAAGATGCGCGCCAAGGCCACCAAGACCGTCGCCGCCCAGAACATGGCCAAGCGGGCCGAGCGCCTGCTCTCCGGCCTGGAGGCCGTCCGGGTCTCCGACAAGGTGGCCAAGCTGCGCTTCCCCGAGCCCTCCCCGTGCGGCAAGACGCCGCTGATGGCCGAGGGTCTCTCCAAGTCCTACGGTTCGCTCGAGATTTTCACCGATGTGGACCTGGCCATCGACAAGGGCTCGCGCGTGGTCATCCTCGGCCTCAACGGCGCGGGCAAGACCACGCTGCTGCGCCTGCTCGGCGGCGCGGAGAAGCCCGACACCGGCCAGATCATCGAGGGCCACGGCCTCAAGCTCGGCTACTACGCCCAGGAGCACGAGACCCTGGACCCGGAGCGCACCGTCCTGGAGAACATGCGCTCCGCCGCACCCGACCTCGATCTCGTCGAGGTCCGCAAGACGCTGGGCTCGTTCCTCTTCTCCGGTGACGACGTCGACAAGCCCGCCGGGGTGCTCTCGGGCGGCGAGAAGACCCGGCTCGCCCTGGCGACCCTGGTGGTCTCCTCGGCCAACGTCCTGCTCCTGGACGAGCCGACGAACAACCTCGACCCGGCCAGCCGCGAGGAGATCCTCGGCGCGCTGCGCACCTACAAGGGCGCCGTCGTCCTCGTCACCCACGACGAAGGCGCGGTCGAGGCACTCCAGCCCGAGCGGATCATCCTGCTGCCCGACGGGGTCGAGGACCTCTGGGGTGCCGACTACCGCGACCTGGTGGCCCTCGCCTGACCCGCCCGCCGACGCCGGTGATCCCCCGCCCATGGATCATTCGGCCCATGCGTGATCCTTCATCTGGGTGAGTGGCTCTCGTACCCCGGCGCGGCGCCCGGCAGATGTCTGCCGGGCGCACTCCTGTGCGGCCCGCCGCGCGGGTACGGCTCTGACCTGGGCGTTCTCTCCCGCCACGGCTCCCAGCACCCGCTCAAGCCCGCGGAGGACGGTGTTCCGTTTGTGTCGGCCCCCTCCATGACGGTGAAACCGCTCGTGCGGACCTTGCCGAATGGGTGGCCAGGAAGCCCGGTAGGGGTGATCATGAGAGTCCAGAGCGCACTTCCTTGAGGAGGCACGGGTGGCCGAGACTCTGAAGAAGGGCAGCCGGGTTACCGGCGCCGCGCGTGACAAGCTCGCGGCAGACCTGAAGAAGAAGTACGACTCCGGTGCGAGTATCCGGGCGCTGGCCGAGGAAACGGGCCGCTCCTACGGATTCGTCCACCGGATGCTCAGCGAGTCCGGAGTCACGCTACGGGGACGCGGCGGGGCGACTCGAGGCAAGAAGGCCGCTTCGGCCTGACTGCGGGCATGGTCGCCCGCCGTTCACCGGCCCCGGGGCTCACCGGAACACCGGGTGGCCACCCGGCCGACCGACAGGTCGTCCGGGTGGTTACTGTTCAGTTACTTGCCAGTAAGTGCTGACTGCACCCGATCCGGAGGCGTTCCATGACCTCACTCGACCCTGTGCTCGACAAGGACGGCGTACGGCTCACCGTCGACGACGCGGTGGCCACGGTGACGCTCACCAACCCGGCCAAGCGCAACGCTCAGTCTCCCGCTCTGTGGCGGGCGTTGGCAGAGGCCGGACGGGCGCTCCCCGGCACCGTGCGGGTCGTGGTGCTGCGCGGTGAGGGCAAGTCCTTCTCCGCCGGCCTCGACCGGCAGGCGTTCACCCCCGAGGGGTTCGACGGTGAGCCGTCCTTCCTCGAGATGGCGCGCGGTTCGGAGACCGAACTCGACGCGACCATCGCCGAGTACCAGGAGGGATTCACCTGGTGGCGGCGCAACGACATCGTGTCGATCGCGGCTGTCCAGGGACACGCGATCGGTGCGGGCTTCCAGCTCGCCCTCGCCTGCGACCTGCGGATCGCGGCCGACGACGTGCAGTTCGCGATGCGCGAGACCAGCCTCGGCCTCGTTCCCGACCTCACGGGTACCCACCCCCTGGTGGGCCTCGTGGGCTACGCCCGCGCGCTCGAGATCTGCGCCACCGGCCGCTTCGTACACGCCGAGGAGGCCGAGCGCACCGGCCTGGCCAACCTGGTGGTCCCCGCCGACCAGCTCGACGCGGCCGTCCGTGACCTGGCCGCCGCCCTGCTGGCCGCCCCGCGCGACGCGGTGGTGGAGACCAAGGCCCTGCTCGGCGGCGCCCACGCGCGTACGTACGAGGAGCAGCGCGCCGCCGAGCGCGCCGCCCAGGGCCGGCGGCTGCGGGACCTCGCCGGGGTCACCGACTGAGCCCGCCGTGACCGGCTGAGCCCGCCGTGACCCGACCCGCTCGGGGCGGGCCCGGTCACTCCCGGGCGGGACCCACCACGGCCGTGACGAGCACGGCGACCGCCGGACGGCCTTCCACCGCCCCGGACACGGCCTCGCGTACCGCGCGGGCCACGTCCAGCGCCCTGCGGTCCCCTGCCGTGGCCAGCTCCACCCGGACGTGGCCGGGGGCGGAGTGCACCGCGTTGCCCAGCTCCCGGGTCAGGGAGACGACCCCGGGGACCCGGGCGGCGACCCTTGCCGCCGGCCCGTCCGGTTCGGCGGCCCGCACCTCGGCCGACTCCGGCGGCCCGGCCGGCCCGGGCTCCTCGTCCAGCAGGTCCGTCACCCGCAGGTTCACCTCGTCGACCACCAGGCCGAGCCGTTCGGCCGCCGCCGCCAGCAGCGCCGCCCGCAGCGCGGCGGCGGTGGCGGGCAGCGGCCGCGCCGCCGTCGCCGCGAAACCGGCCTCGATCCGCAGCGGCCCCGGCGGCAGCGCGCTCGGCGGCCCCGGCACCACCGGCTCGGTCGCCCCGGCGGGGTCCGCCGGGGCGATCCTCAGCGGCCCCAGAAGCGCTCCCGCACCGGCCGTGGCGTCCCGCAGTACCGCCGTCGCCGCCCGTTCCGCGATCCAGGACCCGTCGGCGGGCCCGCCCAGGGGGAGCAGCCTGCCCAGGCCGAGCCGTTGGCGTACCGCGGCGGTCCATCCGTCGGCCCGGTGAGGGCCCTCAGCCGTTGTCATTGCCCCAGCCTGCCGTATCCCTGGCGCGTAACGGGGCAAGCGCACTTAATGTGGGCATCGGAAGTCCAACCCTGCCCCCCGAAGGGAAGAGCGGCGATGACGGAGAGCCCCCAGCGGAACAGGCCTGACAACCCCGGCAGCGTGTCCGGCGGGGAGGACGGCCGTCAGCACCAGCTCGCCAAGCGAGGCGGGGGAGCTCCCGCCACCCGCGGCCGCACCACCGTCGCCGATGGTGTGGTCGAGAAGATCGCTGGAATGGCGGCCCGTGACGTCGGCGGTGTCCACGCGATGGGCAGCGGCATGTCCCGTACGTTCGGCGCCGTACGCGACCGTGTCCCGGGCGGCGGCAAGTCCGTGACCCGCGGTGTCAAGGCCGAGGTCGGCGAATCGCAGACCGCCCTCGACCTCGAGATCGTCGTCGAGTACGGCGTGTCGATCTCGGATGTGGCCGGCGAGGTCCGGGAGAACGTCATCGCGGCGGTCGAGCGCATGACCGGTCTCGAGGTCGTCGAGGTCAACATCGCCGTCAGCGACGTCAAGCTCCCCGACGAGGAGGACGACGAGGACCAGTCCGGGTCACGCGTGCAGTAGTCCTCGTCCCCGAGGCAGTTGAGGAGCACAGATGAGCATGGCTGTGGTCGGCCTGATCGCCGGCATGGCGCTAGGTTTCGCCGGGTACTTCGGCGGGTTCGGCGCGTTCCTGCTGGTCGCCGCACTGGGGGCCGTCGGCTTCATCGCCGGCCGCTTCCTGGACGGCGACCTGGAGCCCGGCGACTTCTTCCGGAGTCGCGAGCGCGGCGACCGGCGACGGTGAGGGCGGTGACGGACCGGGTCGCCGCCGCGGACCGCGGGGAGACCCGGATCGCCGACCGGGTCGTGGCCAAGATCGCGGCACAGGCGGCCAGGGAGGCGGTCGCCGAGCCGCCCGGAGGCGGCAGGCCTCCGCGTGCCACGGTCACCGTGCACCGTGAGTCCGCCCGGGTGCGCGTCAGCCTCGAACTCGGCTATCCGGGTGATGTCGGCGGCCAGTGCGGGGCGGTGCGTCACCGTGTCGCCGAGCGGGTAAGAGCACTGGCGGGAATGGAGGTGCCCGAAGTCTCGGTGCGGGTCGAGCGGTTGCACTTCACGGAAACGGGCGCTGTCCCGGAGGGGAGCACGAGATGAGCAGCGAACCCCAGGAGCCGCCGGACAGCACGCAGCGCCTGCCCACGATCGGCCCGGCGGCGTCCGGCGCCGTACTCGACACGGTCCGGACCGGATCGGGTTCCACCCACGAACCCGTGACCGCGAGCGGGCGAACCGGCGGCCGGGCGCGCCGCTTCTGGTCCGCACGGCGCGTTCCCGCCGCCCTGGTCGCCCTGCTGGTCTTCGCGGGCGCCGGCCTCCTGCTCTACGACATCGCGGCGGTGCGGACCGGCCACCCGGGCATGCGGTGGCGGCGTTCGCTCGCCGACGACCTGGCGAGCCGTCACCTCGACGACGTATGGGTGCTGGCGGGCTCCGCGGCGGCGGCGGCCATCGGCCTGTGGCTGCTCCTCCTGGCCCTGACCCCCGGCCTGCGCGCGCTGCTGCCGATGCGACGCGACCACCCCGGCGTACGGGCCGGACTCGACCGCACCGCGGCCGCCATGGTCCTGCGCGACCGGGCCGCCGAGGTGCCCGGGGTGGAGTCCGTACGGGTGCGGATGCGGCGGCGCAGGGCGACCGTGCGCGCCGTCTCCCACTTCCGTGAACTCGACGACGTGCGGGACGACCTGGACACCGCCGTGGGCACGGGCATCAGGGATCTGGGCCTGGCGCGGCCGCCGGGACTGTCCGTCCATGTCCGCCGCTCGGCGAAGAAGAGGTGAGGCGCGTGATCGCGACCGTCAACCGGGTCCTGCTCGGCCTGGCCGGACTGATCCTCCTGGTCGTCGGAGGCTCCGTCCTCGCCACGGGGCTCGGTGTGTCCGTGCCCTCCTGGTGGCCCTTCGACGGCCGGGACGATGTGCTGCTCAGCAGGGGGGACCGCTACCGCTGGCGGGACGAGGGCTGGTGGTGGCCGACCGTCATCGCGGTCCTCGCCGTCCTGGTGCTCCTCGCCCTGTGGTGGCTGCTGGCCCAGTTGCGGCGCGCGCGCCTCGCCGAGGTGCTGGTGGACAGCGGGGACGGCGAGGGTGCCCTGCTCAGGGGCAGGGCCCTGGAGGGTGCGCTCGGGGACGAGGCCGGCGCGATGGACGGGGTGTCCGACGCCAAGGTCTCGCTGACCGGCCGTCGCACCGCCCCGCGGGCCCGCGTCCGGCTGCTGATGGAGCCGCACGCCGCCCCGGAGCAGGCGTTGCGCGGCCTGTCCGAGCGGGCGCTGTACCACGCGCGTACCTCGGCGGGCCTGGCCGAGCTGCCGGCCGAGGTCCGCCTCCGGGCCGTCAAGCACCGCGCCCAGCGGGTGAACTGACGGTCCGGCGGGTCAGAACCCGTGCCGGGCGCCGCCGTCGACCGGCACCATGATGCCCGTCAGGTAGGAGGCGGCAGGGGAGAGCAGGAAGGCCGAGGTCTTCCCGAACTCCTCGGGGGTGCCGTAGCGGCGCAGCGGGATGCGCGCCTCGTTGGCCGTGCGGGAGGCCTCCGCGTCACCGGACAGGGCGTCCAGTTCGCGCACCCGGTCGGTGTCGATCCTGGACGGCAGCACCCCGACGACCCGGATGCCGCGCGGACCCAGCTCGTCGGCGAGGGACTTGGCGAAGCCGGCGAGGCCGGGCCGCAGACCGTTGGAGATGGTCAGACCGGCGATCGGCTCGTGCACCGACCCGGACAGCACGAAGCCGATGACGCCGCCCTCGCCCAATGCGGCGGCGGCCGTACGGGCCAGGCGTACGGCGCCGAGGAAGACGGACTCGAAGGCGGCCTGCCACTGCTCGTCGGTGTTGTCGGCGACCAAGCCGGGTGCCGGACCGCCGACGCTGATGAGGATGCCGTCCAGCCGGCCGAACCGTTCCTTCGCGGCGTCGACGAGACGCCGGGCCGCCTCCGGGTCGCCGTTGTCGGCGGCGAGCCCGGCCGCGTCCGGCCCGAGTTCGCCGGCGGCCGCCGAGACGCTCTTCTCGTCCCGTCCGGAAATGATCACCTTCGCGCCGTCGGCGACGAGGGCGCGCGCGGTGGCGTTGCCCAGCCCACGGGTCGCGCCGGTGACGATGTACACGCGGTCCTTCAGTCCAAGATCCATGGCTCTATACTGCCGGGTCCCCGGCGCTGAGGTCGACCGCGCTGTTGACCAGCCCGATGTGGCTGAACGCCTGCGGGTAGTTGCCCAGCTGGCGCCGGTTCACCGGGTCGTACTCCTCCGCCAGCAGTCCCACGTCGTTGCGCAGGGTGAGGAGCCGCTCGAAGAGCTCCTCGGCCTCCTGGGCCCGGCCCGTTCGCTGCAACGCGTCGACCAGCCAGAACGAGCAGACGATGAAGGCGCCCTCGGTGCCGGGCAGACCGTCCACGGACGCGCCTTCGGTGCTGTAGCGGCGGATCAGCCCGTCGTGGGCGAGCTCGTCGCGGACCGCGTCGACCGTGCCGACGACCCGGGGATCGTCCGGTGGCAGGAATCCGGTCCGCACGATGAGCAGCGTCGCCGCGTCCAACTCACGGGAGCCGTAGTACTGGGTGAAGGTGTTGCGCTCCGGGTCGTAGCCCTTCTCGCAGACCTCGGCGTGCACCGCGTCCCGCATCGCCCGCCAGCGGTCGGCGTCGCCGGGCAGTCGGGGGTACTGCTCCAGGGTGCGTACCGCGCGGTCGGCCGCGACCCAGGCCATGACCTTCGAGTGGACGAAGTGCCGGCGCTGTCCCCGGATCTCCCACAGCCCCTCGTCCGGCTCCCGCCAGGTCGACTCCAGGAAGCCGAGCAGGCTGAGCTGTAGGTTCCAGGCGTGCGGTTTGTCGTCGAGCCCGGCCTCGCGCGCCACCCTGAGCGAGTCGATGACCTCGCCGTACACGTCGAGCTGCCGCTGTCGCACGGCCGCGTTGCCCGTGCGGACCGGCCGGGAGTTCTCGTACCCGTTCAGCCACGGCAGTTCCGTCTCGGGCAGCCGGCGTTCGCCGCCGAGCCCGTACATGATCTGCAGGTCCGCCGGGTCACCGGCGACCGCCCGCAGCAGCCAGTCCCGCCAGGCCGCCGCCTCCTCGACGTAGCCGGCCGAGATCATGGCGCCGAGTGTGAGGGTGGAGTCCCGCAGCCAGCAGTAGCGGTAGTCCCAGTTCCGTACGCCGCCGATCTCCTCCGGCAGGGAGGTGGTCAGGGCGGCCACGATTCCGCCGGTGGGGGCGTAGGTGAGTGCCTTCAGGGTGATGAGGGAGCGGAGCACCGCCTGCCGGTGCCTGCCCCGGTACGTGCACTGCGCGGACCACTTCGCCCAGTCGGTCAGGGTGTGCTTCAGCGCCTTGTGCGGATCGATCAGCTTCGGGCGCGGGGAGTGCGAGGGATGCCAGGTGAGGACGAAGGCCACGCTCTCGCCCTCGCTGACCGTGAAGGAGGAGCAGGTGCTGAACTGCTGTCCCCAGGTCTTGACCGGCGGCTCACTGCGCAGCCAGACGGAGTCGGGACCGGCCACCGCGACCCGGTGGCCGTGGGAGCGGCGCATCCACGGCACCACGGAACCGAAGTCGAAGCGCAGCCGCAGGACCGAGCTCATGTCGACGCTGCCGCTGACGCCCTCGACGATCCGCATGACGTCGGGCGCCTTGTCGCGCTGCGGCATGAAGTCGATGACCTTGACCGTCCCGGTCCTGGTCTCCCAGTAGGTCTCCAGGACCAGGCTGTCGTCCACGTAGGCGCGCCGGGTGCAGGTGTCGTCGCTGCTCGTGCCCTGGGGGGCGATGCGCCAGTGGCCGTTGTCCTCGTCACCGAGGAGGGCGGCGAAGCAGGCACCGGAGTCGAAGCGCGGCAGGCACAGCCAGTCCACGGAACCGTTCCTGCCGACCAGGGCGGCGGTCTGGAGATCGCCGATGAGGGCGTAGTCCTCGATGCGTGGGGTCACGCTCTGGCGTCTTCCCGAAGCCGGGCTCTGTTAAGCAGGGCGGCCGGGCCGAAAACGGCACGGGAGGGTTTACGCGTTCGCCGGCTCCGGCTCGGCGGCCGTCGCGCCGTCCCGGGCGGCCTGTTCGAGGTCCCTCTTCTCCCGGCGCACGAGAATCACCCAGCCGACGGGGACCCCGGCCGCGAAGAGCCACCACTGGACCGCGTACGCCATGTGCGGGCCGATGGAACCGTCGTCGGGGGCCGCGATCGTCTCGGGACTGCCGTCGGCAGGTTCGGGGGCGGTCAGCTCGATGTAGCCGCCCAGGACCGGGCGGCCGAGCAGCTGTGCCTGCTGGGCGCTGTTGATGAGCATCACCTGGCGGTCCGGCAGACCCGCCAGGTCCTTGATGCCGCTGGCGCCCGTCGTCTCGTCGGCCTTGAGCCGGCCGGTGACGGTGACCTCGCCGCGCGGCGGTGGCGGAACCTCCGGGAATGCCTCCTGGGTGGCAGCGGCGGGGACCCAGCCGCGGTTGACCAGGACCGTGCCGCCGCCCTTGAGGTTCAGGGGGGTCAGTACGAGGACACCGATGCGCTCGTCCCGCGAGGTACGGCGCCGCACGACCACCTCGTGCGCGGTGTCGAACGTCCCGGTGGCCGTCACGGTCCGCCAGTAGTCGGAGCGGGGAACCGTGTGCCCCGGTGACGTGAGACGTGTGACCGGGGCCGGGGCGGCCTCGAGGTTCCGGGTGATCAGCGCGTTCTGGGCGACGCGGTGCTCATGCCGGTGCAACTGCCAGAAACCCAGCTCGACCATCGTGGGGATCAGGACGAGGACGAGGAGGGTGACGATCACCCACTGCCGGGTCAACAGGAAGCGGTACACCCCATGACCGTACAACCGGGGCCATGGGGTGCGGCACGGAGGGGTCCCCGTGGGGCCCGTCATACTTTGTCCACGATGCCCGTCCTTCCTTCGGCCCGGGCGCAGTGGCCGCCGCAGTACCAGTGGCCGTCGACCTCGACGCCCTGGCCGATGACCTGCACCCGGCAGTGCTCACAGATGGGTGCCATGCGGTGGATGGCGCAGGAGAAGCAGTCGAAGACGTGTACCGCCCCCTGCGCGTGCACCTCGAAGGACATCCCGTAGTCGTTTCCGCAAACCTCACAACGTGCCATGCGCCACAGGGTGGGATGCCGGGCGGCGGCGGGCGAGCGGTTGACGGGCGAGTCGTGGCCGGTTCACTCCGATGACGGTGACGGCGGGGGAACCGCCACCGTGCGGGCCGGGGCGACGTCCCGCAGCAGATGGGTGAAGGCGCTCTCCTCCACGATCGGGGTACCGAACGACTTCGCCTTGACGGTCTTGGACGTCGGCGAGTCCGGATCGTTGGTGACGAGCAGGCTCGTCAGCCGGGAGACGCTGGTCGCCACGTGCAGCCCGGCCTCCACCGCCCGGTCCTCCAGGAGCTCGCGGTCGACGGAGGTGTCCCCGGAGAACGCCACCCGCATGCCCTGCATCAGAGGCCGGTCCGGCCGGTACCTGCCCGGGTTCGGGTACGGGCACGCGGGGCGCTTGCGGGAGGGGCGCCAGCTGCCCTGGGCGCGTGACGGCTGATAGCCCACGCGCGCTACGACGGGGGAGTCCTGCCACTCGGTCAGCGGGCGGCACTCCAGCAGCGGCAGGCGCACGCCGTCCTGGGCCGCCGCGTGCAGGCTCGGCCGGAACGCCTCGGCCAGCACCCGGGCGTCGTCCAGCGCGTGGTGTGCGCGCTGCTGGACCACACCGAAGTGCGCGGCCAGCGACTCCAGCTTGTGGTTGGGCAGGGGCAGCCGGAGCTCCTTGGAGAGCGCGATGGTGCACAGGCGCTGCTCGACGGGCGCGGTGACCGCCGCCCGCGCGTACTCCCTGGCCAGCATCGACCAGTCGAACGCCGCGTTGTGCGCGACGAGCACCCGCCCGGCGAGACGCTCGGACAACTGCGCGACCACCTCCGGGAAGAGGGGAGCGCCCTCCAGGACGTCGCTGGTCAGCCCGTGGATCCAGACCGGGCCCGGATCCCTCTCGGGATTCACCAGCGTGTACCAGTGGTCCTCGACGTTGCCCAGGGCGTCCAGGCGGTAGACGGCAGCGGAGACTATCCGGTCGTCGCGGGCGAGTCCGGTGGTCTCCACGTCGACGACCGCGTACCCCCGGGGGTAGGCGGTCGGCCACGGCGCTGCGGTCTGACGGTCGTCGAGCATGGTCACAGAGAATACGGGCCGGTACCGACAGCCTCCTATCCGGTCGGCCGGGAAAAGGGAGGGAGCGTGAACCCCTGAAGTGCACGGAGGAGTTGGCGGCCAAGCCCGGCAGGGCGGGTCGAGGTGCGCCGGGCGCGGGTGCGGTGAGACGCTTCCGGAGTGACGGAGACACAGGCGCAGGACCACGACGAACCGCACGAAAAGGGACTCGGCGCCCGGCTCAACTGGCTGCGGGCCGCCGTGCTCGGGGCCAACGACGGCGTGGTCTCCACCGCCGGCCTCGTGGTCGGCGTGGCCGGGGCCACCCAGGACCGCGGCACCCTGCTGACCGCCGGGCTGGCCGGGCTGCTCGCGGGCTCCATGTCGATGGCGGCGGGGGAGTACGTGTCGGTGTCCACCCAGCGCGACTCGGAGAGGGCGGCGCTCGTCACGGAGAAGCGCGAGCTGGAGGAGACCCCCGAGGCCGAACTCGCCGAACTGGCGGGCCTGCTGGAGGACAAGGGGCTGAGCGCCGAGGTCGCCCGGGAGGCCGCCGCTCAGCTCACCCGCCGGGACGCGCTGCGCGCACACGCCGAGGTCGAGCTGGGCATCGACCCCGACGCCCTGACCAACCCCTGGCACGCGGCGGGCGCGAGCTTCCTGGCCTTCACGGTCGGCGCGCTGCTGCCGTTGCTGGCCATCGTGCTGCCGCCGGTCGCGGTGCGGCTGCCCGTCACGGTCTTCTCGGTGCTCGCCGCGCTGGCCCTCACGGGCTGGTGGAGCGCCAGGCTGGGCGAGGCGCCGGCGGGGCGTGCGGTGCTGCGCAACACGGCCGGCGGTGCGGTGGCGATGGCGGTGACGTACGCGGCGGGGGTGCTGCTGGGCGCGGCGGGGGTGTGAGGCGGGGGGCGGTCGCCGAGTCCGGGGGCGTCCGCGGGTCCGGCGCCCACGGTCCGGGGTGCTCAAGGGGCCGGGATGCCCACGGTCCCGTGGGGCGTGGCGCCCACGGACCGTGATGCGGGGGGCCCTTGGCGGAATCCGTCAACCACTCCTGACGCCAGGTCTCACATACTTGTCGGTAACAACATCTATGCGCAGCCCGCCGGTGGCTCTACGGTGCTCGGATGGAGCCGAACCTGCCCGATGTCGTGCTGTGGTCCATCCCCGCCTTCGTGCTGCTCACCGTCCTGGAAATGGCGGTCCACCGGCTCCACCCGGACGAGGAAGCCGCCGGGTACGACGCCCGGGACGCCGCCACCAGCGTCACCATGGGGCTGGGCAGCCTGGTCTTCGACCTTCTGTGGAAGATACCCATCGTGGCGGTCTACACCGCGGTGTACGAACTGACCCCGCTGCGCGTCCCCGTCCTGTGGTGGACCGTCCTGCTGATGCTGCTCGCCCAGGATTTCCTCTACTACTGGTCCCACCGGGGACACCACGTCGTCCGGATCCTCTGGGCCTGCCACGTCGTCCACCACTCCAGCAGGAAGTTCAACCTCACCACCGCCCTGCGCCAGCCGTGGACCTCACTGACCGTCTGGCCGTTCTACGTCCCCCTCGTCGCCTGCGGGGTCCATCCGGCCGCGCTCGCCTTCTGCTCCTCGGTCAACCTCGTCTACCAGTTCTGGGTGCACACCGAGCGGATCGGCACGCTGCCCCGCCCCGTCGAGTACGTACTCAACACGCCCTCGCACCACCGGGTGCACCACGCCTCCCAGGGCGGCTACCTCGACCGGAACTTCGGAGGCATCCTGATCGTCTGGGACCGGCTCTTCGGCTCCTTCGCCCCCGAGACCGAGCGGCCCGTCTTCGGCCTCACCAAGAACATCGCCACCCACAACCCCGTCCGGGTCGCCACACACGAGTACGCCGCCATCGCACGCGACGTACGCGCGGCCGGCAGCTGGAGCGAGAGGGCGGGCCGGATCTTCCGCGGGCCCGGCTGGCAGCCCTCCGGAAGGGTGCCGCAGGACCGGGTGCCCGCACAGCCGCGCGTCACCGGCGAGCGTGCCGGATGAGGCCCGCCACCGGTGTCCCTCGCCGAGCCGCGCGCCCGCTGCTCGTCGCCTTCCTCGCGGTGGCCGTACTGGACCTGGCAGGCCTGCTGGCCGGCGTGTCCGCCGCCCACCTCGTCGCCAAGCCGCTGCTGATGCCGCTGCTGGCCGCCTACGCGGCCGCCCGGAAAGGCCCCCGGCTCCTCGTCGCCGCTCTGCTGGCCGGCTGGGGCGGTGACGTGCTGCTGCTGTCCGGCGAGGACGCCGCCTTCCTCGCCGGAATGGCCTGCTTCGCCGCCGGGCACCTCTGCTACCTGTTGCTCTTCGGCCGCGTCCGCGCCCGGACCGCCGCCGGACTCGCGTACGCCGCCGTCCTCGTGGCCTTCGTCGCGTTCCTTTGGCCCGGCCTGCCGGGTGAGCTGCGCGTCCCGCTGACCGGCTACGCCCTGCTGCTCACCGCCATGGCCTGGCGGGCCGGCGCCCTCGGTCCTCGCGCCGCGCTCGGCGGCGCGCTGTTCCTGCTCTCCGACGGGCTCATCGCCACCGGCATCGCGGACCGGCCGCAGCCGCCCGCCCACGACTTCTGGATCATGCTGACGTACCTGGCCGCGCAGTACCTGCTCACCGAGGGGGTGCTCGCCGCCCGCGGGCGCCCCGCCGGCGCGGACCCCGGGGCGTACCGCGCGGCGGACGTCAGGAACTGAGCCGGGCGTGCCGGCGGGCTCGTCCGGGGCCGTACGGCGGAGGGGCCGAGGGCGATCGCCGCCCCCGGCCCCTCCTCAGGTCGTTCCCGTGGACCGCGTGCCTACTTGCGGACCGCGTCCAGCGCGTCCACCACACCGGCTCCGTAGAAGCCGTTGTAGTCGGTGCCGCCCTCGCAGACCGCGTCGACGGTGCCGTCACCGTTGATGTCGTACGGGGCGCCGCACGCCGTGGCGTCGGCCTGGTGGGTCAGCAGCGCCTTCACCGTGCGCGGCGAGGCGTGCGGGTGGGTCGACTTGATCAGGGCGACGACGCCCGCGACGTGCGGGGACGCCATGGACGTACCGGCCTTGTAGCCGAACCCGCCACCGGGGAGGGTGGAGAGGATCAGGCCGCTGGTGGCCGGCGGTGCCGGGGTCTGGTATGCCGTGCGGTCGCCGCCCGGGGCCGCGACGTCGATGACGCCGAGACCGTAGTTGGAGTACGAGGCCTTCAGGCCCTTCGCGCCGGTCGAGGAGACCGTCACGACACCCGGCAGCATGGTCGGGATGTCCGGGCACTCGCTCGGGTCGACCGTGCGGGTGACCGTCGTCGTGTCGTTCGGGCTCGTCGTGTCCTCGATGGCGTCGAGGGCCAGGTCGTGGTCCGAGTTACCGGCCGCGGCGACGTTGACGACGCCCTTGCCCTCCGCGTAGCGGGTGGCACGGGTGACCGCCTCGACCAGCGCACCCTGGTCCGGGTCGTTCTTGCAGTTGAACAGCCACGGGTCGGTGTAGTAGCTGTTGTTCGTCACGTCGACGCCGTGCTCGGCTGCCCAGACGAAGCCGCAGACGACGGCCTCGGTGTAGAAGAAGCCGTCCGGGTTGGACACCTTGATGCCGGAGACCTTCACGCCGGGCGCGACACCGGTGATGCCGGTGCCGTTCTTCGCCGCGGCTATGGTGCCGGCGACGTGCGTGCCGTGGTCGCTCTCACCGGCGGCGGGGCGCCAGGCGCCGTCCGTCGTGTCCGGCGCGCCGGACACGCAGTTCACCGAGGCCCGGCGGTCGAAGTTCGGCGCCAGGTCCGGGTGCGTGTCGTCCACACCCGTGTCGATGACGGCGACCGTGACCTTGCTGCTGCCGAGCGACTTCTCGTGCGCCTTGTCCGCCTTGATGGCGGGCAGGTCCCACTGCAGGGGCTCCATCGGGTCCTGGCCCGCCGTCGCCTCCGCGGCCGCGGCCTCCGCCTGCGCCGCGGTGAGGGGCTGCTCGACCCCGATGTCCTTGGTCGCCTGCGGAACGATCGGGTTGGTGCGGGTGGCACCCGCCGAGACCACTCCCCGGACCTTGCGGACCGACGCGGCGAAACCGGGATCCTTCGAGTGGACGACGATGACGCCGATCTTGTCGTACGACGTGATGACGGTGCCGCCCGCCCGGGCTATCGCCTTCTTCACCTGCTTGACGGTCCCCTGACCGCCCCGCGTGTTCACCACGTACGACAACTCGGGGCCGTCGGCCCGGACCGCCGCGGCCGGCTCGTCCGCGGGTGCCGCCGCGGCGATCCCCGTCGGGAGGAAACCGAGCGAGGCCGTGAGGGCGAGTCCGACGGCCGGCGCGAGTACGCGGGTCCGTCCGGATGCCAGATGAGCCATGGGTTCTCCACATCATCCGTGCTTGATGACCGGACACAAGTCTGTATCCGGTCACGTACATGACGAGTGAAGTTATCGCTGATCAGTGCGATACATCAATGAATATGGGCAAGTGAGTTCGAGGTGTGATCTGAGGGGGTGACACCTGACACCCGCAGACGTCAGTCCGAGAAGGACGACCCCCCGGTGAACCGCTTCGCCGCGCTCTCCGTGCCGTTGTCAGGGAGTCGTACCGCACCCCCACCCCGAGGACTTCCTGTGAAGAGCACCGTCCCGACCACCGCACCCGCGTCGCGAGGAGAATCCGTGGCTACCGATGCACCGCCGCCCCAGGCCAGTACGGACAAGCGTCCCGCCCAACCCACCGCCGAGGCGTTCCTCGAGGCGCAGAACAGTGCGGAGTTCACCGAACTGCGCCGGTCCCACCGGTCCTTCGCCTTCCCGCTGACCGTCGGCTTCGTCGCCTGGTACCTGCTCTACGTGCTGCTGTCCAGCTACGCCGGGGACTTCATGGGCACCAAGGTCGTCGCCAACTTCAACGTGGCCTTCGTGTTCGGCCTGGCCCAGTTCGCCACCACGTTCCTGATCGCCTGGTTCTACTCGCGCCACGCCACGAGGAAGCTCGACCCCCAGGCGGCGGCCATCAAGTCCCGTATGGAGGCCGACGCATGAGCGCCGCGTACCACCCGCACCCCGTGATCCAGCTCGCCGCCTCCTCGACGGCCGAGCACCGCCCGCTGATCATCAGCCTCTTCGCCGTCTTCGTCGCCGCGACCCTCGCCATCACCGTCTGGGCCGGCCGCCAGACGAAGAACGCGTCCGACTTCTACGCGGGCGGCCGCCAGTTCACCGCCTTCCAGAACGGCCTCGCGGTCTCCGGCGACTACATGTCCGCCGCGTCCTTCCTCGGCATCGCCGGCGCCATCGCCCTCTTCGGATACGACGGCTTCCTCTACTCCATCGGCTTCCTCGTCGCCTGGCTCGTGGCCCTCCTGCTCGTGGCCGAACCGCTGCGCAACTCCGGCCGCTACACCATGGGCGACGTCCTCGCCTACCGGATGCGCCAGCGGCCGGTCCGTACCGCCGCGGGCGTCTCGACCATCGTCGTGTCGATCTTCTACCTGCTGGCCCAGATGGCCGGAGCGGGCGTCCTCGTCTCGCTGCTGCTCGGCATCACCAGCGACGCCGGCAAGGTCCTCATCGTGGCCCTGGTCGGCGTACTCATGATCGTCTACGTCACCATCGGCGGCATGAAGGGCACCACCTGGGTCCAGATGGTCAAGGCCGTGCTCCTCATCGCGGGCGCGCTGCTGATGACCTTCATGGTGCTGTGGAAGTTCGACTTCAACGTCTCCGACCTGCTGGGCACCGCCGCCGAGAAGAGCGGCCACGGAGCGGCGTTCCTGGAGCCGGGACTCAAGTACGGCGTCACCGGCGTCTCGAAGCTGGACTTCATCTCGCTCGGGCTCGCCCTCGTCCTCGGCACCGCCGGCCTGCCGCACATCCTGATCCGCTTCTACACCGTGCCCACCGCCAAGGCGGCCCGCAAGTCCGTCAACTGGGCCATCGGCATCATCGGCGCCTTCTACCTGATGACCATCGCCCTCGGATTCGGTGCCGCCGCGCTCATCGGCCCCGAGGAGATCAAGGCGAAGAACCCGGCGGGCAACGCGGCGGCGCCGCAGCTCGCGGAGTACCTCGGCGGGGTCGGCACCACCGGGGGCGCCGTCCTGCTCGCCGTGATCTCGGCCGTCGCCTTCGCCACCATCCTCGCGGTCGTCGCGGGTCTCACCCTCGCCTCCTCGTCCTCCTTCGCCCACGACATCTACGCCAACGTCATCCGCAGGGGGCAGGCGACCGAGAAGGAGGAGATGCGTGCCGCCCGGTGGGCCACCGTCGCGATCGGCATCGTCTCGATCGCCCTCGGCGCCATGGCCCGCGACCTGAACGTCGCCGGCCTCGTCGCCCTGGCCTTCGCCGTCGCCGCGTCGGCCAACCTGCCGACCATCCTCTACAGCCTCTTCTGGAAGCGCTTCACCACGCAGGGCGCCCTCTGGTCCATCTACGGCGGTCTCGCCTCCTCGGTCCTGCTGGTGCTCTTCTCCCCGGTCGTCTCCGGCAAGGCCAGTTCGATGTTCCCGGACGTCGACTTCGCCTGGTTCCCGCTGGAGAACCCCGGCCTCATCTCCATCCCGCTGGGCTTCCTGCTCGGCTGGGCCGGCTCGGCCCTCTCCAAGGAGGAGCCCGACGCCGCCAAGTACGCCGAACTCGAGGTCAAGTCCCTCACCGGCACGGGAGCCCACTGACCGCGCCGGCCGACGGCCCCCCGGGGCCCCGTCGTAGAGTCCTACGACGGGGCCCCGCCGCACCTCGTGACAAACGGGCACCCCCGATGTCACAGGTCTCGCGTACTCTCGGGAGAAGTCAGACCACATCGGCGGACATCACCGGGGGAGGGGGCCCACAGTGCTCATCGACACCTACGGCCGGGTCGCCACCGACCTGCGTGTTTCACTGACCGACAAGTGCAATCTGCGCTGCACCTACTGCATGCCCGAGGAAGGCCTGCAGTGGCTCGCCAAGCCCGACCTCCTGACCGACGACGAGATCGTCACACTCGTCCGCATCGCCGTCACGGAGCTCGGCGTCACGGAGGTCCGCTTCACCGGCGGGGAGCCGCTGCTGCGCCCCGGGCTGGTCTCCATCGTCGAGCGCTGCGCAGCTCTGGACCCCCGACCCCGGATGTCGCTCACCACCAACGGCATCGGGCTCCAGCGCACCGCCGCCGCCCTGAAGGCGGCAGGCCTGGACCGGGTCAACGTATCGCTGGACACCCTGCGCCCCGACGTCTTCAAGACGCTCACCCGCCGCGACCGCCACAAGGACGTCCTGGCCGGACTCGAGGCAGCCCGTGAGGCCGGTCTCACCCCGGTCAAGGTGAATGCCGTCCTCATGCCGGGACTCAACGACGACGAGGCCCCCGAGCTGCTCGCCTGGGCCCTGGAGCACGACTACGAGCTCCGGTTCATCGAGCAGATGCCGCTCGACGCCCAGCACGGCTGGAAGCGCGACGGAATGATCACGGCGGGAGACATCCTCGCCTCGCTGCGTACCCGTTTCACCCTGACCGCCGAAGGGGAGGACGAGCGCGGCTCGGCCCCCGCCGAGCGCTGGACCGTGGACGGCGGTCCTCACCGCGTCGGCGTCATCGCCTCCGTGACCAGGCCCTTCTGCCGGGCCTGCGACCGCACTCGGCTCACCGCGGACGGCCAGGTCCGCACCTGTCTGTTCGCCCGCGAGGAGACGGACCTGAGAGGCGCCCTGCGCTCGGACGCTCCGGACGAGGAGATCGCCAGGATCTGGCGGCTCGCGATGTGGGGCAAGAAGGCGGGCTCCGGCCTCGACGACCCCGCCTTCCTGCAGCCCGACCGCCCGATGTCAGCGATCGGTGGCTGAGGACTCCCACTCCACCAGGGGCACGACGTCCTTCAGGAAGCCGCGTACCCCGAGGAACGAGGCCAGGTGCTCCCGGTGTTCCTCGCAGGCCAGCCAGGTCTTGCGGCGCTCCGGGGTGTGCAGCTTCGGATTGTTCCAGGCGAGCACCCACACGGCATCGGCGCGGCAGCCCTTGGCGGAACAGACCGGTGCGCCCAAGGCGCTCTCGGCAGAGGATTCGGGGAGGTTCACGGCCTCAACCCTAAGTGAGGTCCCGCACCGGGCTCCGTACGCATCCCCGCCGGAGAAAGGGCGACGCCGAGCAGCCACGGGGGGAGCTGCCCGGCGTCAGTCCGTCACTCCGACGGGGGATGCGGAGCGCGTTACGCAGTATGTCACGGGGACCTGGGTGCGGTGCACCGCAACGTCACGATTGATCTGAGCTCTTCTTGAGCTTTCCAGGTCCTCGGGCGGTCAGCCCGTGGCCTGCGTATCTCCGGCGCGGCCGGCCGGACCGGGTTCCGCGGCGGGTTCCGGGGCGCCTGCCGCAGGCGCGGCGCCGACGGCCGCCCGCATCGGCGCGGGCACGAACGTCGACGGCAGTGAAGGAGCGTTCTCCCGGCCCGCGTTGGCGATGACCACCGCGACATACGGGAGCAGAACGCCCAACGCGAGCGCCACGACCGCCACATGCCGCTCGACGTTCCACAGGGTCGCGGCCAGCACCACGGAGACGGTCCGCACGGACATCGAGATGATGTAACGCCGCTGTCTGCCGCGCACGTCGTCGGCGAGACCCTGCCGCGCGCCCGTGATCCGGAAGACCTCCGCGCCGCTTCGCTTCCGCACCATGCTCCACCACCAGATCGCTCTGCCGGACTCCCCGGACCGGTCCGCATATACGGTACGCCCGGGTTCCGCCGTGTTCGAGACCGGGGCGCGCGTCGCCCGGGCGGGCCGCCACCGCCGTACGCGTACGGACCTGTCCGGCATGCGCCGTACGTCCCCCGGGCCGAGACTGGGTGGACGTGCGCACACCGCGCCGCGCGAGGAGGCGACATGGGTTGGTTGTGGGCGATCATCGTGGGTCTCGTGCTGGGTGTGATCGCCCGGGCGATCCTCCCGGGGAAGCAGAACATCCCCCTCTGGCTGACGGTGGTGTTCGGTATCCTCGGCAGCGTCCTCGGCAACGCGGTCGCGACCTGGATCGGTGTCAACGAGACCAAGGGCATCGACTGGATCCGCCACCTGCTGCAGCTGATCGGCGCCGTGGTGGTCGTCGGGCTCGGTGACATGCTCTGGCAGTCCATCCGCGGGAACCGGGGCACCCGCGAGAGAACCTGAAACCACCCCACGCGCCACTGCGGCCGGCCACGCGTCTCGCGTGACCGGCCGCAGCGCCGTGTTCGGTGCCCGCCCGGCACACCAATGGTGATCCGGGCCGGCCGACTCCGGATGGATCAGCCCGCGGTGACCTCGACGGCGGCGAGGTTCTTCTTGCCCCGGCGCAGGACCAGCCAGCGCCCGTGCAGCAGCTCCTCGGGGGCCGGTGCGCTCTCACCGTCCGTGACCTTCGCGTTGTTCACGTAGGCCCCACCCTCCTTGACCGTACGGCGGGCGGCCGACTTACTGGCCGACAGACCCACCTCCACCAGGAGGTCCACCACCGGCCCGAGCTCGGTGACCCGGGCGTGCGGTACCTCGGACAGGGCGGCGCCCAGCGTCGCCTCGTCCAGCTCACCGAGCTCCCCCTGCCCGAACAGGGCCTTCGACGCGGCGATGACCGCCGCGCACTGCGCGCCGCCGTGCACCAGCGTCGTCAGCTCCTCGGCCAGCGACCGCTGCGCCGACCTGGCCTGCGGGCGCTCCTCGGTGAGCCGCTCCAGCTCCTCGAGCTCCTCCCGGCTCTTGAAGCTGAGGATGCGCATGTAGGTGGAGATGTCCCGGTCGTCCACGTTCAGCCAGAACTGGTAGAACGCGTACGGCGTCGTCATCTCCGGATCGAGCCAGACGGCCCCGCTCTCGGACTTGCCGAACTTGGTGCCGTCCGCCTTGACCATCAGCGGTGTCGCCAGCGCGTGCACGACGGCCCCGGGCTCCAGGCGGTGGATCAGGTCGATGCCCGCCGTGAGGTTGCCCCACTGGTCGCTGCCGCCCTGCTGAAGGGTGCAGCCGTAACGCCGGTACAGCTCCAGGAAGTCCATGCCCTGCAGCAGCTGGTAGCTGAACTCCGTGTAGCTGATGCCCTCCTGGGACTCCAGCCGGCGGGCGACCGAGTCCTTGGTGAGCATCTTGTTGACCCGGAAGTGCTTGCCGATGTCCCGGAGGAACTCGATCGCGGAGAGGCCCGCGGTCCAGTCGAGGTTGTTCACCAGCGTGGCGGCGTTCGGGCCCTCGAAGGTGAGGAAGGGCTCGATCTGCCCGCGCAGCCGCTGGACCCACGCGGCGATGGTCTCCGGGTCGTTCAGCGTGCGCTCCGCGGTGGGCCGCGGGTCGCCGATCTGACCGGTGGCCCCGCCGACCAGGGCGAGAGGCCGGAGCCCGGCCAGCTGGAGGCGGCGCATGGTGAGCACCTGCACCAGATGGCCGACGTGGAGACTCGCCGCGGTCGGGTCGAAGCCGCAATAGAACGTGACCGGGCCGTCCGCGAGAGCCTTGCGCAGCGCGTCCTCGTCAGTGGACTGGGCGAACAGCCCGCGCCACTTCAGCTCGTCGACGATGTCCGTCACGGTCGTTTCTCTCCTCTGAGGGTTCGGACTGGGTCCGAGGGGTCGTACCGGCCAGTCTATGGGGGTCACACGCCCCGGCTGACCGAGCTCATATGGAAATCGGGGATGCGCAGCGCGGGCATCGCGGCCCGGGTGAAGTAGTCGCCCCACTCGCGCGGCAGCGTCTTCTCCGTACGGCCCGCCTCCGACGCCCGGGACAGCAGCCCGACCGGTGACTCGTTGAACCGGAAGTTGTTCACCTCGCCGACGACCTCGCCGTCCTCCACCAGGTAGACGCCGTCCCGGGTCAGCCCGGTCAGCAGCAGCGTCGCCGGATCCACCTCGCGGATGTACCAGAGGCACGTCAGCAGCAGCGCCCGCCCGCTCGTCGCGGCCACCATCTCCTCCAGGGACCGCTCACCGCCTCCGTCCAGGACCAGGTTGTCCATGGCGGGGGCCACCGGCAGGCCCGTCAGCCCGGCGGAGTGCCGGGTGGTGGTCAGCCGCTCCAGCCGGCCGTCCCTGATCCAGTCGGTGGGGGCCAGCGGCAGCCCGTTGTCGAAGACCGAGGCCCCGTCGCCCGAAGCGTGGGCGATCACGAAGGGGGCGGACTCCAGCCCCGGCTCGTGCGGGTCGCTGCGCAGGGTCAGCGGGAGCGGGGAGAGCGTCTCGCCGATCCGCGTCCCACCGCCGGGCCGGGAGAACACCGTGCGGCCCTCCGCCGCGTCCCGGGCACCGGCCGACCAGTACTGGTAGATCAGCAGGTCGGCCACCGCGGTGGGTGGCAGCAGCGTCTCGTACCGCCCGGCCGGCAGCTCGATCCGGCGCTCCGCCCAGCCGAGGCGCCGCGCGAGCTCCGCGTCCAGGGCGGCCGGGTCCACGTCCTTGAAGTCCCGGGTCGCCCGGCCCGCCCAGGCGGACCGGGTCCGGTCGGGCGACTTGGCGTTCAGCTCCAGCGTCCCGTTCGGCTGGTCGTGGCGCAGCCGCAGCCCCGTCGACGTACCCACGTACGTCGAGCTCAGCTCGTGATGGGCGAAGCCGTACAGCTCACGGCCGCCGGCCCGGGCACGGGCGAAGGCCTCGCCGAGCGCCGGAGCGAAGTCGGCGAACACGTCGGAACCGGTCTCGGCCGGGGCCTCCGTGAAGTCGGCGGAGACCGGCACCCCGGAGACCAGCGGCTGCGCGTCCTCGGCCGGACCCGCACCGCGTGCGGCGGCCTCCGCGGCCCGCACGAGCGGCTCCAGGTCCTCGGTGGTCACGGCCGAGCGTGACACCACGCCGGACGCGGTCCCCTGTGCGCCGTCCACGGTCGCGATCACGGTCAGGCTCCGGCCCCGCGTCACCCCGTTCGTGGTGAGGGCGTTGCCGGCCCACCGCAGGTTGGCGGAGGAGTTCTCGTCCGCGATGACCACGCAGCCGTCCGCGGTGGACAGCTCCAGTGCGCGCTCCACGATCTCGTACGGCTTGCTGACGCGGCTCATCGCCCGCCCTCCTGCGTCGTGGTGAGACTGTGCCTGCCCGGGGGCCGACCCCCGGACCCCCGGCCGGTTCCGCGGTGACCGCTCATCGCCCGCCCTCCTGCGTCGTGTTGAGGATGTTCACGCCCCGGAAGAGGGCGGAGGGGCAGCCGTGCGAGACTGCCGCGACCTGACCCGGCTGCGCCTTGCCGCAGTTGAAGGCGCCGCCCAGGACGTAGGTCTGCGGACCGCCGACCTTCTCCATCGAGCCCCAGAAGTCCGTGGTCGTCGCCTGGTAGGCGACGTCCCGCAACTGGCCCGCCAGCCTGCCGTTCTCGATCCGGAAGAACCGCTGCCCGGTGAACTGGAAGTTGTACCTCTGCATGTCGATCGACCAGGACCGGTCGCCGACCACGTAGATCCCGCGTTCCACCCCGCCGATCAGGTCCTCCGTGGAGAGCCCGCCGGGATCCGGCCGCAGCGACACGTTCGCCATGCGCTGTACGGGGACGTGGCCCGGGGAGTCCGCGTAGGCGCAGCCGTTGGAGCGGCCGAGGCCCGTCAGCTTCGCGATCCGGCGGTCCGTCTGGTAGCCCACCAGCGTGCCGTCCTTCACCAGGTCCCACGACTGGGCCTCGACGCCCTCGTCGTCGTACCCGACGGTCGCCAGCCCGTGCTCGGCGGTGCGGTCGCCGGTCACGTTCATCACGGGGGAGCCGTACGTCAGTTTCCCGAGCTGGTCGAAGGTGGCGAAGGACGTCCCGGCGTACGCCGCCTCGTAACCCAGCGCCCGGTCCAGCTCGGTGGCGTGGCCGATCGACTCGTGGATGGTCAGCCACAGGTTGGACGGGTCGACGACCAGGTCGTACCTCCCCGCCTCGACGCCCGGCGCCCGCATCTTCTCGGCCAGCAGACCGGGGATCCGCTCCAGCTCGGCGTCCCAGTCCCATCCGGTGCCGGTCAGGTACTCCCAGCCCCGGCCCACCGGCGGTGCGATGGTCCGCATCGAGTCGAACTCACCGGTCGCGGAGTCCACGGCCACGGCGGTCAGCTGCGGATGGACCCGCACCCGCTGCTGGGTGGTGACGGTACCGGCCGTGTCCGCGTAGAACTTGTTCTCGTGGACGGTCATCAGTGAGGCGTCCACGTGGGCCACCCCGTCCGCCGCCAACAGCCGCGAACTCCACTCGGCGAGCAGCCCCGCCTTCTCCTCGTCCGGTACGGAGAAGGGGTCGACCTCGTACGCCGACACCCAGGTCCGCTCACCGTGCACCGGCTCGTCCGCCAGCTCGACGCGCTCGTCGGAACCCGCCGCCGCGATCACCTTCGCCGACAGCTTCGCCATGGCGACCGCCTGGGAGGCCACCTTCGCCGCGGCGTCCATCGTCAGGTCCACCCCGGAGGCGAACCCCCAGGCCCCGCCGTGCACCACCCGGACGGCGAAACCGAGATCGGTGGTGTCGGAGGAGCCGGCGGGTTTGGCGTCACGCAGCCGCCACGCCGCGCTGCGTACGCGCTCGAGACGGAAGTCGGCGTGCTCGGCGCCGAGCGCGCGGGCCCGGGCGAGTGCCGCGTCGGCGAGCGCCCTCAGCGGCAGCGCGAGGAACGCTTGATCGATCTCATGGGCCATGTGGGGCCTCCCCTTCGGTCATGGCGCGGTCCGGTTGAGTGAACCACGGTGCCAAGCGCGCTGGCGTGGCAATTCGGCGGTGGCGGGACCTAGGCCGCGCCGGTCGGACCTCTCGTGCCGAAGGCCGGCGAGGAAGACCGGGCGCCCGTTAGGCTCCATGGGTGGTCACGCCGCACGAGCAGCGTCGACGTTTGCACTCCCGGAGAGGCGGTACCACCCCATGAGCAGCTCAGGCGGGGCGTCCCAGCCACCAGACCCCCGACTTGTACGCCTGGCGGGCCAGTCCCGCAACTTCGGTTTCCTGCTGCCGCATCTTCCGCTGCTCGTCGCCTACGGAACCGCCGCCGAGAGTCATGTCTTCAGCGACTCGAACACGTCCCTGATCAAATCCCGCCAGTTCGCGGAGGCCATGGCGGCCGACCTCGTCAGCCGGGCCCGGGTCCCAGTGGAGGGCAGCACCCAGTTCGACCGGCTGCGGGCCCTGGACCGGGAAGGCTACCTCCACGGCGACGTGGGCACCGCCTTCCACGAGGTGCGCACCCTCGGCAACGAGGCGAGCCACGCGGGACTCGACAGGGCCGACGACGCCTTCCGCGCCCTGCGCACCTGCTTCCGCCTCGGCACCTGGTACCACCGGCTGCTCACCGGCTCACGCGAGCAACTGCCGTTCGTGCCGCCCAGCCCCGACCGCACCCCGGCCGCCGAGAACGAGCGCCTGCTCCAGGATGTCGCCCAGGCTCGCAGAGAACTGGAAGAAGCCCGCCTCAGCTACCAGGACCGGGCTTCCCAGGCCCAGGCCGAGCAGACCGCCCGGAACGCCGTCGAGCGCGAGCTGGCCCAGACCCAGGCCGAGCGTGAGGAACTGGCCCGCGCGGTAGAGGCCATGCGGCACCAACTCGAGGACTTCCAGGCCGCCGCCGAAGCCACACAGCTCGACCGCCGCCACACCACCGCCACCGACCGCGCCGCCGCGTCGGCCGCCGTCGCCGAGCGTGCCCGCCTCCTCGACAACGCCGAGCAGGCGTCCCGCGAACCGCTCACCGAGGTGCAGGTCCGCAAGCGACTCGACGCCATGCTCACGACGGCGGGCTGGGACGTCCAGGACGGCGGCGCGGACCTCAACCTCCACGTCCAAGGCGACCGCCGGGGCAACGGCGTCGCCGTCCGCGAGGTCACCACCGCCCGGGGCCGCGCCGACTACGCCCTCTACGTCGACCGCAGACTCGTGGGCGTCATCGAGGCCAAGCGCGAGGGCGCCGACCTGTCCGCGGCGGAGGCCCAAGCCGACCGCTACGCCGACCATCCCACCGACGCCCAGCAGCGCCTCAGCGCCTGGCGCACCCCGCTCCCGTTCCGCTACGTGAGCGACGGCGGCGAGACCCGTTTCCGGTCCGTCCTCGACCCGGACTCCCGTACCCGCCGCGTCTTCTCCTTCCACCAGCCGCGCACCCTGGCCCGCTGGATCCGCCAGGCGGAGGAGGACGAGCAGGCCCCCAGCTACCGGGCCCGGCTGCGCCACCGCATGCCCGAACTCGACGAGCGCCCCCTGCGTCCCGCACAGGTCGACGCGGTACGCGAGGTGGAGAACTCGCTGGCCCTCGGCAAGGGCCAGCAGGGGATGGGCCAGTCCCGCGCCCTCGTCCAGATGGCCACCGGCGCCGGCAAGACGTTCACGGCCGTCACGTTCTCGTACCGGATCCTCAAGCACGCCCGCGCGGAGCGCGTCCTGTTCCTCGTCGACCGCAACAACCTCGGCGCACAGGCCTTCGCCGAGTTCGAGAACTTCAGGACCCCCGACACCGACCGCAAGTTCGCCGACCTCTACAACGTCCAGCGTCTCGGCGCGGAGGGCATGTTCGTCTCCTCCAAGGTCGTCATCTCCACCGTGCAGCGCCTCTACATGGAGCTCACCGGCGCGAGCCTGCCGAGTAACGGACGGGAGGACCAGGAGGACGGGGACATCGGCTACGACGTCGAGGTGCCCGGCGGCATCGAGGTCGGCTACAACGCGGACATCCCCCCGGAGGCCTTCGACCTGATCGTCGTCGACGAGTGCCACCGCTCCATCTACGGCAAGTGGCGCTCCGTCCTCGAGTACTTCGACGCCCCCATCGTCGGCCTCACCGCCACCCCCGTCGCCCAGACCTTCGGCTACTTCAACGGCAACCTGGTCAGCGAGTACTCGTACCAGGAGGCGGTGGCCGACCGTGTCAACGTCGACTTCTCCGTCTACGAGATCGAGACGCGGATAACCGCCGCGGGCGGTGTCATCGCGCAGGGCACCATCCCGATCCGTGACCGCCGCACACGCCGCCAGCGCTACGAGGACATCGACGAGGACATCGAGTACGGCGCGAACCAGGTCGGTGTCGGAGTCATCAGCAAGGACCAGCTCCGTACGGTCGTCCAGACCTTCCACGACCGGCTGTTCACGGAGATCTTCCCTGAGCGGGGGAAGCACGACCCGGCCACGGGCACCTTGCGCTGGGACGAGATGTACGTGCCCAAGACGCTGGTCTTCGCCAAGAACGACAACCACGCGGAGGAGATCGTCGAGGTCGTCCGCGACGTCTTCGGCAAGGGCAACGACTTCTGCGCAAAGATCACCAGCGCGGCCCGCAACGCCGCCGAGCGCCTCGCGGCCTTCCGCAACCTTCCCGACCTGCGCATCGCGGTCACGGTCGACATGATCGCCACCGGCACGGACGTCAAGCCGCTGGAATGCCTGCTGTTCCTCAGAGACGTCAAGAGCTGGGCCTACTTCGAGCAGATGAAGGGGCGTGGCGCACGCACCCTGTCCCTCACGGACTTCGAGAAGGTCACCCCCGGCGTCGGTCCCAAGACCCGTTTCGTGATCGTCGACGCGGTCGGTGTGACGAAGAAGCCGAAGGTCGACGCGGCACCGTTGGAACGCCACACCGACAAACAGATCAGCCTGGAGAAGCTGCTCCGCAAGACTGCCGCGAACACGATCGAGGAGGAAGAGGTCTCCACCCTCGCGGCCCGCCTCTCCAAGCTCGACATCCAGATGACGGACGAGGAGCGCACCGAGATCCAGCGCCTGAGCGGCGGACTGGAACTGACGAAGATCGTTCACGGAATGGTCGAGGCCGTCTCGGCGGACCGGCAACTGGAAGTCCGGGAGGCCGCCGAGCGCGCGGGCCGCGACCCCGAGCGCGCGGTCCGCGACCTCATCGAGCGGGCGGTGCAGCCCCTCGCCGCCCAGCCGCCGCTGCGCGCCCGGCTGCTGGAGATGCGCCGCGCGAAGGACATCCTCTACGACGAGAACGGCGCCGACGAACTGCTCCGCGCGGGCGCGGTCGTCGACGACGAGGACACGGCGGCACGGACGGTCCGCGACTGGCGCCGGTACATCGACGACCACCGCGACGAGATCGCAGCGATGTCCATCGCGTTCAGCGCCGGCTCCGAGGTGCCGCCGGGTGTCGCGATGAACAGGCTCAACGACGTGGCCCGCAGCATCGCCCGCCCACCGCGCGCGTGGACTCCGGACCGGCTCTGGCAGGCGTACGAGAAGCTGGGCGAGGCGGTGACTGACGGGACCCGCCGCACGCACGCAGCCCCTGACCTTCTGGCCTTGCTCCGCTACGAACTCGCGGGCGGCGCGGAGCGGGGTGCACCGGCTCCGCGCCCGTACGAGGAGGTGGTGCGGAAGCGCTATCAGGCATGGATCGCCCGCCAGGAACAGATGGGCAACCGGTTCACGGAAGGCCAGCGCTGGTGGCTCGACCGCATCGCAGAAGCGACCGGCAAAGGTGTACGCTTCGACACCGCTGACCTCGATTACGCCCCTTTCACCTCACGTAATGGCACGGACGGGTTCATCGCCGAATTCGGGGGGACGCGGGCGGAACACATCATCACCGAACTGGACAGGGAGCTGAGCGCGTGACCACCGACTCGGGAACGGGGTCGGAGCCGGAAGGCTCGGGGGCCGAGGAGGGTGTTGCGGGGGGGCTGCCTGCGGGGTGGGTTCGGGCGAAGATTGGCGAACTGTGCGACGTAAATCCTCGGAGTTTTGACGAGGAACCGAGCGACGATGATCTGATTTCGCAGGTTCCGATGGCTGCTGTCGAGGCCGCATCGGGACGCATGGATGCATCGATGCAGGTGCGATATGGAGACCTGAAGAAGAAATCGCTCACCAGGTTCCAGGAGAATGACGTACTTTTCGCAAAGATCACGCCTTGCATGGAGAACGGGAAGATCGCGAAAGCTCAAGGGTTGACCGGCGGGCGCGCTCTGGGAAGTACGGAGTTTCATGTGCTGCGGAGCCGTGGAGCTGTGCTCCCCGAATATTTGATGCACTTCTTGCTTCAGTCGCACGTCAGAAGGACTGCGGAACGGCATATGACTGGTGCTGTGGGTCAGCGTCGTGTTCCGCGCCCGTACCTGGCGGAGCTGGAGATCCCTGTGCCGCCTCTCGCCGAGCAGCATCGTATCGTCGCCAAGTTGGACGATCTGCTGGCGCATGTCGAAGCGGGCGAGGCGGCAGTTGAGGCGGCTTCTGAGAAGCAGCAACCTCTCATGGACAGCATACTTGACAGGTGTATTCTCGGTTTGAGGCACGAGTCGAGTAATGAATCCCTAGCAGATATTCAGGCCAGGTCAAGCAGGAAGATTAATTACCGAACTCTACGCGCGCTACCTGTGGGATGGGTATGGCGTGTAGCGCAGGATGTGTGCTCATCAATCGTCTGTGGGTCGACGCCGCAAGCTTCGCTCATGCATGCAGATGCTGGAGAGATTCCCTTCCTGAAGGTCTATAACATTTCGAAGCGTGGTTTTGTTGACTTCACCGTACGTCCAACTTTTGTCGACCGTGAAACTCATGAAAAGAACCTAAAGCGTTCCAAGGTTCTACCGGGTGATGTCCTAACTAACATTGTCGGTCCGCCCTTGGGTAAAACGGCCGTAGTCCCTCTAGATCATCCCGAGTGGAATATAAATCAGGCTATTGTCGCCTTCCGTGCGGGTCCGGACATCACGCCCGAGTGGCTGCGGTTCGTGCTTCAGTCCCCGTATGTCATCGGGCTCTTGACGAGAACGGCTCGTGCGACTGCTGGACAGTTCAATATCGCCCTTTCGACGTGCAGAGAACTCCCCATTCCAGTTCCTCCGAGGAATGTTCAAGATGCACTGTGTGAGGAACTGGAAATTTCCGCGGAGCAACTTGCTGGGCTCCACGAGAATGTTCGCAGTCTGAACGGCGAGGCGCTTGAACTCCGTAACGCTCTCATGCATGCAGCCTTCACCGGCACCCTTGTCCCGCAGGACCCCGACGACGAGCCCGCCTCTGTCCTCCTCGACCGGATCCGCGCTCAGCGAGCGTTCGGCGCCAAGCCGGACAGGCGTAAGCGCGCACCCCGTAAGACATCCCAGGCCGCTCCCCAGACCTCCGGCCGACCGGTTCCTTCCGGCACCCAGGAAGCACTTCCCCTGTGAGTACGACCATGAGCAGCAGCACCGAGAACCAGACCCCCGCGAGCCCCGCCGATGTGGTGAGCTCGTCGGTACCCGGTGCGGCCACCACCACCCACCCGACCGAAGCCAAGGTGAAGGCCACCCCCGCCGCCCCGGTCTCGACCTCCACCCTCGTCAACCGCCTCTGGTCGTACTGCGAACTGCTCCGCCACTCCGGCGTCTCCACTCTCGACTACGTCGAGCAGCTCACCTACCTCCTCTTCCTGAAGATGGCCGACGAGCGCGCCAACCGTCCGGCCATCTTCCGGCGTAGTACCCCCGAAAAGCCCCTGGTACCCGAGGGCCGGGACTGGCAGAGCCTGATGACCCGGTCCGCAGAAGCACTGCTCGACCACTACGAGTTCATTCTCAAGGACCTCGGCCAGCGCGGCGGCACCATGCTCGGAGAGGTCTTCACCAAGGCGCAGAACAAGATCCAGGAACCTGCCGTCCTGGAACGCCTGATCAAGGACCTGATCAATCCCCACACCTGGACCACCGAGAACCAGGACCTCAAGGGCGACGCCTACGAAGGTCTCCTCCAGCGCGGCGCCGAGGACCGCAAGACCGGCGCGGGCCAGTACTTCACGCCCCGCCCGCTCATCGACGCTATGGTCGACTGCGTCCAGCCGAAGCCCGGCGAGACCCTCACCGACCCGGCCTGCGGCACCGGCGGCTTCCTCATCGCGGCGCACGCCCACCTCGTCCAGAACTACGAGAACGAGCTCTACGGCGACAAGGGTCGAGCCCTTCAGACCGGCGCGATCACCGGCTACGAACTCGTCCGGGAGACCGGCCGCCTCGCTCTGATGAACATGCTGCTGCACGGCATCGGAAGCTCCGCAGCCAAGCCGCTCATCACCATCCAGGACTCCCTGGCCCGCCCCCCGAAGCGGCACTACGACATCGTGCTGGCCAACCCACCCTTCGGCGTCGGCTCGGTGACCGGCGAGTCCTACACCTCCCGCACCGACTTCTGGGCGCCGACCACCAACAAGCAGCTCAACTTCGTCCAGCACATCTACAACCTGCTGAAGACCAACGGTCGAGCCGCTCTCGTCCTGCCCGACAACGTCCTCTTCGAGGGCGGCGCCGGCGAGACCATCCGCAGGAACCTCCTCAACCTCTGCGACGTCCACACCCTCCTGCGCCTGCCCACCGGCATCTTCTACGCCAACGGCGTCAAGGCCAACGTCCTGTTCTTCGACAAGACGGGCCAGCGCACCGGAGGCCGTCCGGGCACCCGCAAACTCTGGGTCTACGACTTCCGCACCGACCAGCGCTTCACGCTCAAGCAGCGCCAGCTGGGCCGTCAGCACCTGGACGACTTTGTCACCGCCTACCACTCCGGCGGCGCTGACATCACCAAGCGCACCCCGAGCGAACGCTTCCGCCCGTACGACTACGACGAGCTGATCGCCCGGGACAAGGTCAACCTCGACCTCACGGTACTCGGGGCCGACACCACCGCGACCACGAAGTACGCGTCGCCGGACCTGATCGCGCAGGAGATCGTCGATGAACTCGAAGTGGCACTGGCCGAGTTCACGGCCGTGGCACAATCCCTGAAGAAGGACGCGTCGCCGTCGGCCGACGACAAGTAGACGCGGACGACGGGCCGGCGGTTCTCCGAGAACCTCCGGCCCATCGCCGCACCCTCCTCTACAAGCTCACAGCTCGCCCGCTATCACACCGGTCCGGAAAGCGGCCCACTCTGAGGCGGTGAACCGCAGCGGTTCCCGCTCCGGCTTCTTCGAGTCCCGTACGGCCCGTGCGCCGTGCGGCAGTTCGGCGACCTCGACGCAGTCGTTCTCGGCTCCACTGGCTGTCGCCTTGCGCCAGGTGGCGCCACCGAGGTCTTGTTCGTACAGCTCAGTCTTGCGGTCGGTCACTTCCGGAAGCCTTCTTCCAGCTCGGAGATGCGTACGAGGGAGTCCTCAACGGGCAAGGCCGTGGCGCGAATGCGCTCGTACGCTCGCTCGAAGGGGATCGCGTCTTCGCCTTCAACGTACGTGGCTCCGCCAGGGTTCTCCAAGAGGACGACACTCGGCAGCGGTGCCCGGAACTTGGTGAGAGAGAAGCCGCCCTCAAGCCCGGGGTGAGGTGTCGCGCTGAGAGGCATCAACTGCACTGTCACATTTGGAAGGTCTGCGGTCTCACGCAGCCTGCGCAACTGTTCCTGCATGGTGCCGGGCCGGCTGGCAAACCTCAGGTGCAGGGCTGCCTCATAGATGATCGCCCAGAATTCCAGAGGGGTGCCAGGCCGACTGAGTACGGACTGGCGAGCCATGCGCACCTCCGCCAGCGCGGTGACATCTTCTGCGCTTCGGGTGGTGGTGATCCCGGCGATCGTCTCGCGTGCGTAGGCGGCGCTCTGTAGTAGTCCCGGAACCAGAAGCGGCGACCAGGAGCACACCACATCGGCGTCTGTCTCCAACGAGATGTAGTCCGCGTAAAGAGGGCTGACAACCTGCGAATACGCCTGCCACCAGCCCTTCTTTGCGGCATCGCTCCTCAGTTGCTCCAAGACGTCACGGACCTCGTGATCACCCACTCCGTAAACAGTGAGCAACTGGTCGAGGTCGGCGGGGCGGATCGCCTGCACGGCATTCTCGATCTTCGACATCTTCGGGCTCTGCCATCCCATTGCGGAGGCAGCGCGGTCCAGGCTCAGTCCGGCTTCGTTCCGGAGCCTTCGCAGTGCGCCTCCGAGGCGGCGACGCCTGACGGTGGGGGCCAAAGGGGCGTTCGGCATGAAGACATGGTGTCACTCAAGCGGTATTGAGGGACGCAAAATCGAAAATATCACTCATTAGGGTAGAAAGGTTGCGACCTGAGGTTGTGGAAGGGCACTCTCAAGTCAGCGCAAAGCGAGCAGAGTTCGTTCTCGACGTAGGAGCTCCCCCATGCCCCACTCCCTCGGCTGGTACCACACCCCCACCCCCACCGGCTTCGTCCTCCACCTCTCCGCCACGCCCGACCACCTTCGAGCCACCCGGGCCCTGATCGGCAAGACGCTCGCCGACGCAGGCGTGTGTGAAGGGCAGTCGCACGCCGTGCAGTTGGTGATGTCCGAGCTGTTCGGGAACGCGGTCCGCGCCTGCGGCGACTTCGTGCCGCTCGTCGCCGAGGTGGCCGTGGAGCCGCCGCAGGGGAGCGGCGGTGCGGAGCGAGGCGTCCGGGTCAGGCTGCACGACCCGTACCGGTTGACGTTTCCCGTGTTCAGCGGTGTACGGCTGGACGACCCCGAGGCGGAGTCGGGGCGTGGGCTGCCCCTGATTGATCTGCTCGCCCCGGGGTGGCGGGTCGCGGGCACGCCGGTCGGCAAGCAGGTGCGCTGCCGGATTCCCGCTGAGCGTGAAGCCGGACTCTGACCGGATCCACCGTCACCGAAAACCAATCTTGTAGTACTGGCCGTGAAGTTGTGCCTACGATGGAAGGGAGTTGATCGCCTGCGGCCCGATCGGCCGGTCTGATGTGCTCCCGGTCCGATGCGCTCTCGGAGCCTTCGTCGCCGCGTTCGGCGCCTGCCTGGGGAGAGGCGGCCCCGTCGGCGCGTCCACTCGGGCCGGAACGTACGAGAGCGGGTGGGGTATGGCGGTGGAGCGCGACGGTGTCGGGGCGAGAGGGCCGGAGAAGCGCTGGACGGCGAAGGGGATCTTCGAGCGCTGGCAGCGCTTCTACGAACTCAAGACCAGTGCCAAGGCGCTGACCCGGCTGGAGTTCACCGAGCACATCGCCTACCTGCTCTTCCTCAAGCTCGATCATGAACGCGCACAGCGGTCAGGGATGTTCGCGAGCCAGCCGATCGCCCCGGCGGACACCTGGCCGCACCTCGTACTCGCCAGCGGTGAGGACCTGCATGCCGCCCTCACCCGGCTAATGGTGGAACTCGGCAGGCCGAACCCGCAGGATCCCCGCCGGGCCATCGCCAGTGTCCTCTTCCAGGACTCCCGCCCCTGGCCCGTGGACCGAATGGCGGAACTCGGGCTGCTGATCATCGACGAGTTCGGCCCGTACCGCTGGTCGGACGTGAACCGTGACGCACTCGGATCCGCCTTCTCCCTGATGATCGCCGACTGCCGCGAAGACATCCTGGCCAAGCGGGAAACGGGCCAGTTCCTCACCCCGCCGTACCTGCTGAAGGTGATAGCCAAGGCGCTCGCCCTCACCCCGCAGGACCGGGTGATCGATGCCGCGGTCGGGGTCGGCACCAGTCTCATCGCCGCGCACCGTGAGATGGCCGCGCACGGGGAGCGCGTCGACGCCTCCGCCATCGCCGGGGCTGACATCGACGTACAGATGTGCCGCCTGGCGACGATGAATGTGCTCCTCAACACCGGGCGACAGTTCCACGACGTCCCGCCGATACTGCGCGGCGACTCGCTCAGGGTGAAGGAGCGCCTGGTGCGCCGGCACGAGCGGGACGTGGCCGCCACCGTCGCCATCTGCAACCCGCCGTTCAAGAGTGTCGAGACGAACACCGAGCAGCGCGACGACTTCTGGGCGCAGAACGCCACACTCCCGGCGAACTTCCTCCAGCACCTGGCCATCACCCTGCCGCAGGGGGCCAGAGCGGCCGTCTTCGTCCCCGACGGTGTGCTGTTCCACCGGGGCGCGGCGGCCACCATCCGCAGGGAGCTGCTGAAGAACTGCACCGTCCACACCCTGCTGCGCCTGCCGACCGGCATGTTCCACGACACCGGTTCCAAGACGAACGTCCTCTTCTTCACCAAGTCCGTGCGCCGCCCGACCGGCGAGCCGAACACCGAGGAGCTGTGGGTGTACGACGCCCGCGACCTCCACCACACCGACACCGAGAACCCGCTCACCGAGGACGACTTCGCGGATTTCCTGGAGGCGTTCCGGCACGGAGAGGAAGGACTCGCCGACCGTACCGAGTCGTCGCGCTTCAAACGCTACGACCGTGAGGCCGTGCGGAAGATACTGGACAGCCCCGACGTCAGCCTCAATCTGAGGGCAGCTCCCGCCGACGCGCCGGACGACCTCGGGGACCCGCGCGACATCGCGCGCTCCATCATTGACCACCTCAGTGACGCGCAGCGGAGCTTCGAGCGGGTTCTGGAATCCCTCGGCTGAGACCGCCGCCGTATTCGCCCTTCCGCCATCACACGCAGTCGGCCCGACAGGAAACCGTGAACGCCGCACCCCAGCAGCCCGACGTCCCCACCCAGGTCCGCCAGACCGCACGCGCCTTCGACGAAACGTACACCGGCCTCATCGACATGAGCGACTTCGGTAACCGGCCGCCGGAGCAGACCACGCCAGCCTTCCGCTCCCGGGCTCTGGCCGCGCACGCCGTACGGATCATGACCGGGTGGACCCCCGAACAGGCGGCCGACTGCGTCATCGACGGCGGCCAGGACCAGGGGATCGACGCCATCGCCATCGACGAGGCGGCGGCGCACATCCACCTGGTGCAGGCCAAGTGGAGCCCGACCGGGAACGCCAGGGCCGACGAGACAGCGGTGCAGAAACTCTTCGCTGGACTGACCCTCATCGACTCCGGAGAGTCCGCCCAGTTCAACCCGCGTGGTCAGATCCTCGCCAAGCGGGCGCACGAACTCATCGGCGAGAAGGCGACCCGGATCACGCAGGTGATCGTCCTCATGGGAACCGAGCCGCCCGCGCCGGGCGTACGGCAGGCCATCAAGAACGGTGAGAGCGAGTTCAACTCCCACGGCGACTACGTCGATCATAAGTTGCTGCACGCCTCGGAGATCCACGCGCTGGTGCGCGAGGACCAGCAGAGCGAACCCGTCACCCTGGAAGTGACGCTGAGCCCCTGGTTCAGCGTGTCCTCGCCCTACCTCTCCTACGAGGGGATCGTGCAGGCGGAGGAGATCGCGACCTGGAGCGAACACGGCAACGAACTGTTCGCCCGCAACATCCGCAACCCGCTGGGGCTGACCCCCATCAACAAGGAACTGGTGGACACCCTCACCGAGGAGCCGTCCCACTTCTGGTACTTCAACAACGGCGTCACGGTCCTGTGCGACTCCATGGACGCGGTGCCCGTGTCGCAGAAGTTCCCCGAGCGTCATCCCGTCCGCCTCACCGCCCACGGCGCCAGCGTGGTGAACGGCGCACAGACCGTACGCTCCGTCATCGACGCCGCCCAGCAGGTCGAGGACGCCGAACTCGCCCAGGTCACCGTCCGCTTCATCGTCACCGGCGGTGACGTCGACTTCGCTAACCGCACCACCCAGGCCACCAATCGGCAGAACCACATCACCGAGCGTGACCGCATCGCCCTCGAACCGGTCCAGGCGCAGCTCATCGCCGACTTCCGCGCCGAACTCGGCCTTGTCTACAGCGTGCGCCGCAGCGAACTCGAACCGCAGGACGATGAGGGCTGCTCCGTCGTGGAAGCGACCTGTGCGCTCGCCTGCGCCCACACCGGCAGCCGGTTCGCTGCCCGGCTCGTCGCGTCCGGCTCCACCGATGTGCTGTGGGAAAGGGGGAGCAGCGGTATCTACGATCCCCTCTTCCGGTCCGTGCCCAGCGTGTACGAGACCTGGAATGCCGTGAACGTCCTGCGGGCGGTGCGGACGGCGCTGCGTACGGAACGCGAACAGTACGAAGGACGCGCGGCCGCCGTCATCGACGACGGCACATTCCTCATCACCCACCTGGTGTTCCGGCAGTTGCTCGCCCAGGACGCCGGTATGGGGGAACCGGACCAGTCACTGGCCTGGGCCGAGGCGGCCGTGGCGCAGGTACCCGAACTCGTCAAGCGCGTCGTCCCGGTGCTCGTGCAGGTTCTGGACGACGAGGTGGGCACCCGGTCGAGCCTCCAGCGCGTGTGCGCCGACCCCGGGCAGGCCGCCGACCTCGTGACGGCGGTCCTGGCGTCCCTCGACGGAGAAGGCGGCACCGGGGACGCCGCAGCGAAGTACCGGCGACAGGACAACAAGCCGCGCAAGCGCCGCAGGCCCAACGCGGTACATGTGATCGTCAACAGCGGCGCCCTGGACGAGGGCGCGCCCCTTCACCTGGCCCTGTACCTCCAGCCGGAGAAGGACGCGCTGGCCGAGTGGCTCGCCGCGAACCCCCGCCGGGCACTCGCGAAGTGGACCAACACCAACCGGGCACGCCCGATCGTCTGGGCCGCCGACGGACTCTCGTACTCACCCAGTGGTCTCGTCGCACGGATGTGGGAGCTGGCCGAATGGGAAGGACGCCCCGTCTCGAATCAGGGCACTGCCCGTTGGGCCACCCAGGAGGGGGAGACACTCGCCATCCTCGCCCGGCGGCTCCTTGACAGCATGGAGGAGGAGAAGAATGGAGAGTGAGAGTACGGGTGCACCCGGTGGCGCAGCTTGCCAGCTGAGCGCGTGTGGGGACATCCGGGGACCTCGCGGACGCGCCTGCAGGGATTGCGCGGATAGCCCAACGTAGTAACAGGGCGCGTTGGACGTCTTCCTCCCGAGTGAGGCCAGGGCGCCTTCCTTCTGTAGGGATCCAACAGTCGCGGCCCGGCGGCGCTGTCAGGGCCCGATTCCCCGGAAGCGGTGCGGTACCGATAGGTTTTCGAGGTATCAGACCGTCAAGGAAAGGGTGATCCGTTGAGCCGCTCGGTTCTCGTCACCGGAGGAAACCGGGGCATCGGCCTCGCCATCGCCCGCGCCTTCGCCGACAACGGCGACAAGGTCGCGATCACCTACCGGTCCGGCGAGCCGCCCCAGGCGCTCACCGAGGCCGGGGTTCTCGCGGTCCGGTGCGACATCACCGACACCGAGCAGGTGGAGCAGGCCTACAAGGAGATCGAGGAGAAGCACGGTCCGGTGGAGGTGCTGGTCGCCAACGCCGGTATCACCAAGGACCAGTTGCTGATGCGGATGTCGGAGGAGGACTTCACCTCCGTACTCGACACCAACCTCACCGGCACCTTCCGCGTCGTCAAGCGCGCCAACCGTGCGATGCTCCGTGCCAAGAAGGGCCGCGTCGTCCTGATCTCCTCCGTCGTGGGCCTCCTCGGCTCGGCGGGCCAGGCCAACTACGCCGCGTCCAAGGCGGGCCTGGTCGGCTTCGCCCGGTCGCTGGCCCGCGAACTGGGCTCGCGGAACATCACGTTCAACGTCGTCGCACCCGGGTTCGTCGACACCGACATGACCCAGGCGCTCACCGACGAGCAGCGCAAGGGCATCGTGTCGCAGGTGCCGCTCGGCCGCTACGCGCAGCCCGCCGAGATCGCCGCCGCGGTGCGCTTCCTCGCGTCCGACGACGCGTCGTACATCACTGGAGCCGTCATTCCCGTTGACGGCGGATTGGGCATGGGTCACTGATCACCATGAGCGGAATCCTCGACGGCAAGCGCATCCTCATCACGGGTGTGCTGATGGAGTCGTCCATCGCTTTCCACACCGCCAAGGTGGCCCAGGAGCAGGGCGCCGAGGTCATCCTCACGGCCTTCCCCCGGCCGACGCTGACCGAGCGCATCGCCAAGAAGCTTCCGAAGCCCGCCAAGGTCATCGAACTCGACGTGACCAACGACGAGCACCTGGGCCGGCTGGCCGGCCTCGTCAAGGACGAGCTCGGCTCGCTCGACGGCGTCGTGCACTCCATCGGCTTCGCGCCGCAGGACGCGCTCGGCGGGAACTTCCTGAACACGCCCTTCGAGTCGGTCGCCACCGCGATGCACGTCTCGGCGTTCTCGCTGAAGTCGCTCGCCATGGCCTGCAAGCCGCTGATGGCGGACGGCGGCTCGATCGTCGGCCTCACCTTCGACGCGCAGTTCGCCTGGCCCCAGTACGACTGGATGGGCCCGGCCAAGGCCGCGCTGGAGGCGACCTCCCGCTACCTCGCCCGCGACCTGGGCGGCGACAGCATCCGCTGCAACCTGATCTCGGCAGGCCCCATCGGCTCGATGGCCGCCAAGTCCATTCCGGGCTTCGGCGATCTCGCGGAGGTCTGGAACACCCGGTCCCCGCTGGCCTGGGACATGGCCGACCCGGAACCGGCCGGCCGCGGTGTGGTCGCGCTGCTCTCCGACTTCTTCCCGAAGACGACGGGCGAGATCATCCACGTCGACGGTGGCGTGCACATGATGGGCGCCTGACTCCCCCGCACGGACGTACGGCCGCGTACCGCCTCCCACCGGGGCGGTACGCGGCCGTCCTGCGTGCGGCGCGGTTTCGGTGGGACCCCGTGGGAGGGGACCCCGTGCCTGTGGCGTCCACGGGGTCCCGGTGTCTGCGCGTCCCGAGTCGAAAAGGGAGCCGTTCCCCCGCAGAATGTGGGGGAACCGGACTTCTGGTCAGGCCGTGGGGAGGAGATCGCCGTGCGCTCCACAGGTCGCCGAGCCAGTGCCCCGCGCTCCGCGCGCCGCCGGACCTGGGCCCTGCTGGCCACGGCGGCGGTCGCCGCCGGTCTCCTCGCGCCGGTGGCCGTGAGCGCGGCGAACCGGGCCGGGAGCGGCACGGTGGCCGGGCCCCCCGCACCGGCCCCCGAACCCTCGGGCTCCGAATGCCGTACGTCGGTGGCGGGCTCCCGGGTCGTCGCCTACTGCCACAACCCGTACCCCACCACCGATCTCGTCCAGCTCCACACCGAGTGCGCCCGCTGGTGGGACGTGGACGCGGACGGCAGTCCGGTCGCCGTGCGGCCGGGCGCGACCGTCAAGCTCCAGGACCGCTGCTGGAAAGAGGTCGGCTCGGCCTGGGTCAGCCACCGCCCCGGCTGATCTGTCCCCGTTCCCCTCTTGTCCGGATCCCGGTCCTCCCCCGGGGGCCGTCCGCTTACGCGCGCTCCCGCAGGCAGTTCAGGGCGTGGCTCGCGGCCTCGGTGGCCGCCGTCCCCGCGTCACCCGCCCGGATCGCCTCGACCAGCCGCGCGTGGTCCATGTACTGCTCGGGCCGCAGCTCCGGCCCGACGTCCTCGCGCAGGTAGTCACGGAGCAGGTCGTTCAGGTCGGCGTAGAGCTCGGTGAGCACGTCGTTGTGGGAGGCCGCGACCACCGCCAGGTGCAGCGTCGCGTCGGCGGCCACGAACGCCTCGGCGTCCCCGGCGGCCCAGGTGGCCTCCCGCTGCGCCATCAGCGCGTCCAGCTGCCGCATGTCCCGGTCCGTGCGCCGCAGGGCGGCGAGCCGGGCCGCCGACGACTCCAGGGTGGAACGCAGCTCGGCGACGTGAAGCGGGTCGGCGTCCGCGAACCGGCGCTGCATCACGCCGGCCAGCTCGCTCGTCGCGACGACGTACGTGCCGGAGCCCTGGCGGATGTCCAGCAGTCCGTTGTGCGCCAGCGCGCGTACGGCCTCGCGGACCGTGTTGCGGGCGACCCCCAGCTGTTCCACCAGTTCGGGTTCGGTCGGGATACGGGAACCCACGGGCCACTCGCCCGAGGTGATCTGGTTCCTCAGCTGGGCAATCACCTGGTCGGCGAGAGCCGAACGCCGTGGGGACGTCAGCGCCATGGTGCTCCTTGTTCGGATCCGTGAAGCGTGTGCCGGATTCTCTCAGCCGGGAGGGACCGGGAGTGGACAATGAATCATCCCATGATTCTATGATGGGCCTCATGTCCCATGACGAGACCCCGACGCTGAATCCCGCGCCCGCCCGCGACGCCCACGCGCCCGCCCCCGCCGCCGGCCCCGCTCCCTGGCTGCTGGGCACGGTCACCGTCGGTCTCGTCCTGGCCGCGCTCAACCTGCGGCCCGCCATCACCAGCCTGGGCCCCCTCCTCGAAGAGGTGCGGGACGGGCTCCACATGAGCGGCAGCGTCGCCGGGGTCCTCACGTCCGTACCGCCGTTCTGCTTCGCGCTCTTCGGCTTCATGGCCCCGCGGCTCGCCCGCCGGTTCGGCCCGGGCGCCGTCGTCTGCGCGGGCATGACCGCCATCGCGGCGGGACTGCTGATCCGGCCCTTCGCCGGAAGCACGGCGGCCTTCCTCGCGGCCAGCGCCCTCGCCCTGATGGGCATCGCCGTCAGCAACGTCCTGATGCCCGTCATCGTCAAGCGCTGGTTCCCCGACCGGGTCGGCACCATGACCGGTCTCTACTCGATGGCCCTGGCCCTCGGCACCGCGCTCGCGGCCGCCCTGACCGTCCCCATGACGCACGCGCTGGGCGGCAGCTGGCAGACCGGCCTCGTCGTCTGGGCGGTACCGGCCGCCGCGGCGGTCGTCCCCTGGCTCTTCCTCGTACGGGACCGCACCACCGCCTCCGGCAAGCCCGCCGGGCAGCCCCGGCAGGCGCCGGCGCTCAGGATCACCCGCAGCCGGACCTCCTGGGCCCTGGCCTGCTTCTTCGGCCTCCAGGCCACGGCCGCCTACATCACCATGGGCTGGATGCCCCAGATCTTCCGCGACGCGGGCCTGTCGGCCGGGACCGCCGGCATCCTGCTGGCCGTGACCATGGCCATGGGGGTGCCCCTCGCCTTCGTCATTCCCCGGGCCGCCGCCCGGCTGCGCAACCAGGGCCCGATCGTCCTCGTCCTCGGGGGATGCGGCCTCCTCGGCTACGCGGGTCTCTACCTCGCCCCCGCCGGCGGCGCCTGGCTCTGGGCCCTGCTGCTGGGCGTCGCGAACTGCGCCTTCCCGCTCGCCCTCACCATGATCGGCATGCGGTCACGTACCGGTGCCGGTGTGGTCAGGCTCTCGGCCTTCGCCCAGTCCACCGGCTATCTCCTCTCGATTCCCGGCCCGCTCCTCGTCGGCGTGCTGTACCAGCACAGCGGCGGCTGGGGCCTGCCGATCGCGCTCATGGCGGCCCTCATGGTCCCGCAGATGGCGGCGGGTGTACTCGCGGGGCGGGACCGGACGATCGAGGACGAATGCTGAGATGCGAGACTGGGCCCATGCCAGTGCTCGATCCGCATCCCCAGAACGGCCAGAAGAAGCTGCTCCTCGTGTTCGGGGCGATGCTTCTCATCTCGGTGATCATCGGCGTGATCGCCACGATCGCCTCCCCGTGACCACTCGACGGAGTATTCGGCCGCTCGGACGGCTCCCCGGCACCCTCGGTGGTAGGGCTGGCCCCACCCTCCCCTAGGGGGCAAGGTTCAGGGTCGACCGGGTGGGTCACCGGATGGGACCACCGCAGGCCGGTCCGTAGGTTTTCGGTACCACAACCGAGGACCCTGGAGACGGACATGCCGGCCCGTACAGAGAACCGCACCCACCGTGACGCCTCGGACACCGTCGAGGTGCGGCTGCCGTGGTGGGCCGTAGCGCTCCCCGCGCTCGCCTTCGCCGCGCTCCTCCTCCTGATCTCGGGGCCCGGCCGGGCGCAGGCCGCGTCCGGCGACCCCGCGGTCGGACAACTGCTGGGGCGCGTCCTGGAACTGCTGGCCCCGTGAGCGGAGCCCCTGGCCGCGGGCTGTCCCGCCCTCCCGGCCGGAGCCACGGCCGCGTGCCCCGATCCGCCGTCCGCCCCGGCGCAGCCGGCGGTCCGGACGGGACGCGGGTGTGTCGTACGGCTTCCGTCACCCGCCCGGGCTAGCACGCCGACACCCTGCGCCCGGACGCTCGATCCGTGCGAAGCTGAGGTGTATGAGCGCCGATACACCTCGCAGGATCGTCCTTCTCCGGCACGCGAAGGCGGAATGGTCGCAGCAGTCCGACCATGAGCGGCCACTGGCCGAGAGGGGCCGGAAAGACGCCCCCGTCGCCGGCCGCAAGCTCGCCGATTCCGGCATCGTCTTCGATCTGGCCCTGTGTTCGACCGCCGTCCGGACCCGCGAGACCTGGAAGCTCGCGGTCCACGAGTTCGCGCAGCGTCCCAAGACCGTGTACGAGGAGAGGCTGTACGACGCCTCCCTCGGTGAACTGATCGCCCTGTTCAACGAGACCCCCGACGACGTGCGCAACCTCGTGGTCGTCGGCCATAACCCCGGCATGCACGGGGCGGCCGACGCTCTCTCCGGCCAGGGTGACGGGGACACGCTCGCCCGGATGACCAGGGACGGGTTCCCCACCGCCGCCTATGCCGTCGTCGAGTTCCCGGGCTCCTGGAAGGGCCTGGAACACGGCGTCGGCACACTCGTCGAATACTGGACACCGAACGGCTGAGGCGTCACCGGGCCCGTCCCGCACCCCACACCGGGGCTGCCTCCACCTGCCGACAGGCGGGCCCTACGTGCGACGGCCGCCGTATGCACGTACGACGGGACCCCGGCACGGCGAACGTGCCGGGGTCCCGTCCTGCCACGTGCTCAGTCGACCAGGCCGTCGGCGGCCTCGACCTCCTCGCGGGTGATCCCGAGCAGATACAGCACGGTGTCCAGGAAGGGGACGTTCACCGCCGTGTGGGCGGCCTCGCGGACGACCGGCTTGGCGTTGAACGCGACGCCCAGGCCGGCCGTGTTCAGCATGTCCAGATCGTTCGCCCCGTCACCGATCGCCACCGTCTGTGCCAGCGGCACCCCGGCCTGCTCCGCGAAGCTCCGCAGCAGACGGGCCTTGCCGGCCCGGTCCACGATGTCACCCACGACCCGGCCGGTCAGCCTGCCGTCGACGACCTCCAGGGTGTTGGCCGAGGCGAAGTCCAGCCCCAGACGCTCCTTGAGGTCGTCCGTGACCTGGGTGAAGCCACCCGAGACCACGCCCACCTGGTAACCCAGCCGCTTCAGCGTACGGATCAGGGTCCGCGCCCCCGGAGTGAGCCGGACCTCCGCTCGCACCTTGTCGACCACCGACGCGTCGAGCCCCGCCAGCAGCGCCACGCGTGCGTGCAGCGACTGCTCGAAGTCCAGCTCTCCGCGCATCGCCTGCTCGGTCACCTCGGCGACCTTGTCCTGGCAGCCGGCGTGGGCCGCGAAGAGCTCGATGACCTCGTCCTGGATGAGCGTGGAATCCACGTCCATCACGACCAGCCGCTGCGCCCGGCGGCTCAGTCCGGCCGACACGACGGCGATGTCGACGCCGATCCCGGCGGCCTCGACGGCCAGGGCGGTCCGCAGCTCCTCGGTCCCGGTGCCGGAGACCGCGAACTCCACTGCGGTGACGGGGTACTTGGCCAGGCGGAAGATACGGTCGATGTTGCCGCCGGTCGAGGTGATCCTGGCCGCTATGGCCGCCGTGGTCTCCGCGGTCAGCGGGTGGCCCAGCACGGTCACATGGGAACGGCCGACGCCGCGGGGCCGGTTGTCGCCCGTACCGGAGATGATCTCGGCCTGGAGTTTCAGTGACTCCGCCCAACTGTGCACGGTCGCCCGCAGGTCGCCCTCGGTCGTGCCGCCCGCGGCCGGAGGGGTCACCAGGGCGCACAGGACGATACGGCCCCGGGTGACGACCTGCTCGATGTCCACGACGTCGACGGCGTAGGCGGCCAGGGTGTCGAAGAGTCCGGCGGTGATTCCCGGCCGGTCCTTCCCGAAGATCTTGACGAGAAGCGTGGGCGTGTCCGGGCCCTGAGGAGGCTCAGGAAGCTCAGGGGACCGGGGAGGCTGAGGGGGCTGAGGTGCGCTCATGGTGAGTCCCACCGTATAGGTCGGGTACGGGCCCGCCGAAGCCCGTCCCGAGTGGCGGACAGACCGTGACAGGACTGCGACCAGGTGCGCCGGCCCGGGTGCCGGCCGCCCCGGTTGCGGCACTGCGCACCGTTATCTCCCGGGCGGTGCGGGGAGCCGAGAGCACTCCGCGCGGTCTTCGCACCGCCCGGCTTTCCGTTCCGGGGCCGGTCCTGGAATAGTTCCCCACGATGTTCAGCATCCCTAGGCTCCCTGTGACGGGGGCGACACGGGGGACAACTAGTGGGGCGCGGAGTGCCGGAACTCGTACTGGAATTGAATGGCAGGACCTGGACGCTCGACCCGTCCAGGCCGTACACCCTCGGACGTGATCCGCAGGGCGACCTCGTGATCGACGACGCCAGGGTGTCGTGGCGCCATGCCACGATCAGCTGGAACGGCCGGAACTGGTCCATAGAGGACCACGGCAGCACCAACGGCACCTATCTGCAGGGCAGGCGGGTCCAGCAGACGGAGATCGGCGCGGGGACGTCGGTGCACCTGGGCAACGCCACCGACGGACCGCGGCTGAACCTCACCGCCGCGGCCGGCGCGGGGACCGCGGGAGTGCCGGGCGCCCAGGCGGTGGCGGCCCAGCAGGCTCCCGTACCACCGCTGGGGCAGCCGCAGCCGCAGCCGGGGAGCGCCCCGGGGGGCTGGCAGCAGCCCCCGCAGCAGCAGGCGCCCTGGCAGCAGGCGCACCAGCCCCCGGTACCGCACCAGCAGGCGCACCAGCCCCCCGTACCGCATCAGCAGGCGCACCAGCCCTCCGCCCCGCATCAGCAGGGCGGCCCCTCCCCGGTGGCGGGAGCGGGCGGGCCCGGCGGCGCGGCGGGAGTGGCCCCCGTCTACGGCGACCGCAGCCCGACCACCTTCCACCAGCTGGACCTCGGCCGGATCATGCGTATCGGCCGCGCCCTGGAGAACGAGCTGGTCGTCTCCGACCTGCAGGTCTCGCGCCTGCACGCGGAATTCTGCGCGACGCCCGACGGCCGCTTCGAGATCCGCGACCTCGGGTCCCACAACGGCACCTACGTCAACGGCCAACCGCTCAGCAAGTCCGGTAACGCGCTCATCGGCCCGAACGACATCGTCGGTGTCGGTCACTCGACGTTCCGGCTGGTCGGGGACCGGCTGGAAGAGTTCGTCGACACCGGTGAGGTCTCCTTCTCGGCCCGCCACCTCACGGTGACGGTCGACGGGGGCAAGGACATCCTCAAGGACGTCTCCTTCGGCGTCCCCGAGAAGTCGCTGATCGCGGTCATCGGCCCGTCGGGCTCCGGCAAGTCCACGCTGCTCAAGGCGCTCACCGGTTACCGGCCCGCCAACCGCGGCGACGTGCTCTACGACAACCGTGACCTGTACAAGCAGTTCGCCGAGCTGCGGCAGCGCATCGGTCTCGTCCCGCAGGACGACATCCTGCACAAGGAACTCACGGTCACCAAGGCCCTCCGGTACGCGGCCAAGCTCCGCTTCCCGGCGGACACCACGGAGGCCGAGCGCACCGCCCGGATCCACGAGGTCCTCGCCGAGCTCAAGCTCGACATCCACAAGGACAAGAAGGTCACCTCCCTCTCCGGCGGCCAGCGCAAGCGCGTCTCCGTCGCCCTCGAACTGCTGACCAAGCCGTCACTGATCTTCCTGGACGAGCCGACCTCCGGCCTCGACCCGGGCATGGACCGCGACGTCATGCAGCTGCTGCGCGGGCTCGCCGACGACGGCCGGACCGTCCTCGTCGTCACGCACTCCGTCGCCGAGCTGGCGATCTGCGACAAGCTCCTGGTCATGGCGCCCGGCGGGTCCGTCGCCTACTTCGGTCCTCCCGAGGAGGCGCTGAACTTCTTCGGGTACACGAGCTGGGCCGACGTCTTCTCCGCGTTCGAGAACTACCGCGACTACGACTGGGCGGGCCGCTGGCGCGGCTCCCAGCACTACCAGATGTACGCCGCGGACATCGACGCCGTGGCCGCACAGCCCGTCCACATGCCCTCGCGGCAGCAGATCCGCCCGCCGAAGCCGCAGGGCTGGACCGCCCAGCTGTGGACCCTGATGAGCCGGTACGTCTCGGTGATCGCCTCCGACCGCGGGTTCCTCGGCCTCATGGTGATCCTGCCGGCGGTCCTCGGCATCGTCAGCGTGGTCATCCCGTCGGACTTCGGACTGGCGGAGCCCACTCCGCCCGCCAGGTTCAACAGCAAGGCGGGGACGATCATGCTGATCCTCGCCGTCGGCATGTGCTTCTCCGGCGCCGCCAACTCGGTACGGGAACTGATCAAGGAGCGGGTCATCTACGAGCGGGAACGGGCCACCGGCCTCTCCCGCTCCGCGTACCTCGTCTCCAAGGTGCTCGTCCTCGGCGTGATCACCGCCCTCCAGGGAGTGATCATCTGCGGAATCGGCTTCTCCACCCGCGACCTGCCGGAGGAGGGTCTGTTCATGAACCCGGCCGCGGAGATCTGCCTCTCGATCATCGCGCTCGGCTTCACGTCGATGATGGTCGGCCTGATGATCTCCTCGCTGGTGAGGACGGCCGAGAAGACCATGCCCCTGCTGGTCATGTTCGCGATCGTCCAGGTGGTCTTCACCGGCGTGCTCTTCCAGCTGTACGGCTCGCCCGGCCTGGAGCAGTTCGCCTGGCTGATGCCGTCCCGCTGGGCGATGGCGGCGGCCGGCACCACACTCGACCTCGCCCACCTCATGCCGCCGTGGGACCCGCAGAACCCGACCGACCTGGACCCGCTCTGGGAGCACTCGGCCGGTCAGTGGGGGATCAACATCGCGGTGCTGCTCTTCCTCGGCGCGATCTGCTTCGTCGCCGTCGCGCGGCTGCTGCGCCGGCACGAGCCGGAGGTCATGCGCAAGTAACGCGCGCCGCTCCCGCACCCGGAAACGCCCGAGGGCGGCACCCCGTGGGGTGCCGCCCTTCGGCATGCCCGCCGGCCGTCACGCGGTCCGGCCGGACCGGTGCCCCGGCTCTGCCGGGCCGGCTCAGTACGCGCTGTCGACGTTGTCGATCGAGCCGTACTTGTCCGCCGCGTAGTTGGCGGCAGCGGTGATGTTGGCGACCGGGTCGTACTGGTCGTGCTTCGTGCCCTTGACGTGGTAGAAGTCGAAGGTCGGCTTGATGACCTGCAGCAGGCCCTTGGACGGGATGCCGTTGATCGCGTTGATGTCCCAGTTGTTGATGGCGCGCGGGTTGCCGCTGGACTCACGCATGATGTTGCGGTGCAGGCCCTCGTACGTGCCGGGGATCTTCTTCTCGTGCATGATCGAGAGGGCCTCGCGGATCCAGCCGTCGAGGTTGTCGGCGAAGACCGGCTTGCGGTCGGCCGAGCGGCCGGCCTTCTTGGCGGAACGCTTCTTCGCGTCGGCGGCGGCCTTCGCCTTCTTCTCGGCGGCGGCCTTGCTCTTGGCCTTCGCCACGGCCTTGGCCTTCTCCTCCGCCTTCTTCGCGTCGGCGGCGGCCTTGGCCTTGGCCGAATCGGCGGCCTTCACCAGCTGGGTGGCGGTGGAGTGCTGCTCGAGGATGCTGTTCTGGACGGACTTCGTCTGCGCCGCACCGGCGAAGACGACCGGCGCTGCGGCGGCGGCCTGCGGCTCGGTCGTCGCCGAGGCGTCGTCCGGGACGAGCGAGAACGCGAGAGCGGCGGCGGCCAGGGTGGACACACCCGCGACGGAGAGCTTCTGCGCCTTGTTCAGGCGACGGTTACGGCTGGTGATGCGGGAGACAGACATGCAGTCGTACCTCTTCGAATAGCAGGAGTCCTCGGCGAGGACGCGGACGGAAGCGCCGGGGCGCATCTCCGTCGGGGACAGATGCAATTCTTAGCGGCAGCAAAATGCCGTGGCAAAGGTGTGACGTACGAAGCCAGATAGTGGAACAGGGAGCTGTTCATGCCCCTCTGTCCGTTTTGAGGCCTGCCGTATTGACCGTTTTGGGTCAACTATCCGTCTTCGTAAGTGACGTGCGTCCTATGCCTGGGCTCACATGCGGAGCCCCTTCGCTTCACGAAATGTTGCTTGTGTAATGCGGAGAGTGAGGGCCTTCGCCGACAGGAACCGGGAGAGAACACCACCCTCGTGACCAGGGCGGACGGCCGGCCGCCGGGACGGTCCCCGGTGGCCGGCGGTTGCGCGACGAGGTGCGGTGCCAGGGGCCGCGAGCCCGGCCCGAACCGGACGGGAGGCCTGGACCGTGTTGCGAAAGCCCCGTCTGCCTGGCGGCGCCTGGCACGCGCACTCGCCGCGTTGTCGGGATCGTCCTGATACGCCCAGTACCAGGACGACCCTCCGCCTTGCGATTGCACGCACCAGACGCCGGGCCTGCCCTCCGGGCGGACGAGGCCACTTCGCACCACGGCTTAGGCCTGCGGCCCTAGCTCGCGGCCGCCCTCAGGCGGATACGGCCCCCGGGTGCCCGCCGGTACGGTGAGGGCATGAGCCATCGCCCCCCGTCGGGCCTCGCCGCGGTCAGCGCCGCGCTGCTCGCCATGAGCCGGCACCTGGAGATGCGGGACGTCCTCAAGACGATCGTCCAGTCCGCCCGGGAACTGCTCGACGCCGAGTACGCGGCCCTGGGCGTGCCGGACGACCACGGGGGCTTCGCCCAGTTCGTCGTGGACGGGGTCAGCGACGAGGAGTGGAAGGCCATCGGTCCACTGCCCCGGCAGCACGGCATCCTCGCCGCGATGCTCCACGAGGCGAAGCCCGAGCGGCTCGCCGACGTCCGCGCGGACCCGCGCTTCGGCGGCTGGCCCGAGGCCCACCCCGACATGTCCGACTTCCTCGGCCTGCCCATCCAGGACGGCGACGAGACCATCGGCGCGCTCTTCCTCGCGAACAAGCGCTGCCCCAAGCCGCAGGGCGGCTGCGGGTTCACGGAGGAGGACGAGGAACTGCTGGGCATCCTCGCCCAGCACGCGGCCATCGCCCTCACCAACGCCCGGCTGTACGAGCGCAGCCGCGAGCTCACGATCGCGCAGGAGCGCACGAGGCTCGCCCACGAGCTGCACGACGCCGTCAGCCAGAAGCTCTTCTCCCTCCGGCTGACCGCCCAGGCCGCCGCCGCCCTCGTCGACCGCGACCCGGTCCGCGCCAAGGGAGAACTCCAGCAGGTGGCGGTCCTGGCCGCGGAAGCCGTGGACGAACTACGCGCCGCCGTCGTCGAGCTGCGCCCCGCAGCCCTGGACGAGGACGGCCTGGTCGCCACGCTCCGTACCCAGATCCGGGTCATGGACCGCGCCCACGCCGCCCGGGTCACCTTCGAGAGCGGCGGCGTACGCGCCCTGCCCTCGGCCCAGGAGGAGGCGCTGCTCCGGGTCGCCCAGGAAGCCCTCCACAACGCCCTGCGCCACTCCGGCGCCGAGCGGGTCTCCGTCTCGCTCGGCCGGCGGGCCTCCGCCACGGTGCTGCGGATCGCCGACGACGGCAGCGGTTTCGACGTCCACGCGGTCCGGCGGGCGGGCCGTCATCTGGGCCTCGTCTCGATGCGGCACCGGGCGAGCAGCGTCGGCGGCCGGCTCACCGTTGCCTCGGAGCCCGGCAAGGGCACCACGATCCGGATGGAGATCCCCAGTGGCTGACAAGATCATCAGGGTGTTGCTGGTCGACGACCACCAGGTGGTCAGACGCGGACTCCGTACCTTCCTGGAGATCCAGGACGACGTGGAGGTCGTCGGGGAGGCGGCGGACGGGGCCGAGGGTGTCGCCAGGACGGAGGAGCTGCGGCCCGACGTCGTCCTGATGGACATCAAGATGCCCGGTACGGACGGCATCGAGGCCCTGCGCAGGCTCAGGGAGCTGGAGAACCCCGCCAAGGTCCTGATCGTCACGAGCTTCACCGAGCAGCGCACGGTCGTCCCCGCCCTGCGCGCGGGCGCGTCGGGGTACGTGTACAAGGACGTCGACCCGGACGCCCTGGCGGGCGCCATCCGTTCGGTCCACGCCGGGCACGTCCTGCTCCAGCCGGAGGTCGCCGACGCACTCCTCGCCCAGGAGGACTCCGGGAGCGGTACGGGGCGGGGGAACACCCTGACGGAAAGGGAGCGAGAGGTACTCGGGCTGATCGCCGACGGCCGCTCCAACCGGGAGATCGCCCGGGCGCTGGTGCTGTCGGAGAAGACCGTCAAGACCCACGTCTCGAACATCCTGATGAAGCTCGACCTGTCGGACAGGACGCAGGCCGCGCTCTGGGCGGTCAGGCACGGGGCGGCGGGCTGAGGGGGAGCGGCCTGCCGGGCTGACCGGCGACCGGCGGGCTCCCTTCCTGCGGCCGCCCCGCAGACCGCCCGCCGGGCGGGCTCTCCGGGGCCGCCCGGCGGGCAGGGCGGATGTGGCCGCCGTCGAGCGGGCCGATGTGAAGCCCCCCGGACCGCCCGGCGGGCGGGGCGGACTCACCGCCCCCGCTCCTCCACGTACGCGTTGTACGCCGCGACCTGCGCCCGCCGGGCCACCCGCTCCACCGGCCGCAGGGCCTCACCCCGGGCCGCGATCTCCGAAGCGCTCACCGCGCCCCCGTGGCCGTTCTCGTGGGCCACCGAGACCAGCAGCCCCACCCGCTGGGCCAGCTCCAGGACCCGCACCGCCCGCGCGGGATAGCCCGGAGCCAGCACCTCCCGGCCCCGCTCCGCCCGCGCCCGGTACGCGTCCACCGCCGCCTCCGCGACCGGCCCGGAACCGGCGACGTCCAGCCGCGACAGCACCGCCGTCGCATCCCTCAGCGCCTCGGCGAGCTCCCGCTCCGCCTCACCCAGCGACGGCACGTCGGCCGGGGGTGCCTCCCGCACCGGAAGGCAGTGCCACACCACCTCCACGTGCAGGTCCCCGGCGGGCCCCGCCTCCGTCACCTCCGGTACGAGCCCGTACGGGGCCCCGTATGTGACCACCGCCTCCTCGGCCTCCAGCGCCCGCGCGTTGAATTCCGGCGGCCCGCTCAGCCCCAGCGGATGCCCGGGCACCGGGAGCGCGACCCGGAAACCGGTCGCGCCGAGCCCCCTCAGCCGCCCGAGCGCCAGCGTGAGCCCGACCGGCCCCGCCTCACCCGGCAGTCCCAGGACACGGTGCACCGCGTCCTCACCGACGATCGCGAGCGCTGCGTCGTCCGGCGACACAAGCCCCGACAGAAGTGCGTTACCCCATGCGGCGAGCCGCCCTGAGCGTGGTTCCGAAAGCATGGGAACAGCCTAAGGACTGTCCTGTACTTCCCGGCGGGTGTGCGACGACAGCTACGGCACCTCGCCGCTTTGTCGGAAACATCCCCATGCGTCCATTATGTGGACGCTCCTCCGCCGTGCGATGCACCGCATCCGACGCCGCGCGCCGATCCACCGGGAAGTGCGGGACAACCCTCAGGCAACGGCCCCAGGGCCTGAGCACTCCGCGGGTGGCGTAGGTTTTCCCTGGGAGCCGTGCCCACCGGCACGCGACGATCTCGACACTGCATGGGGAGACAACGCGCCATGAGCGATGTACTGGAGCTGGTGGACGTATCCGTGGTCCGCGACGGACGCGCTCTGGTGGACGACGTCTCCTGGTCGGTCAAGGAGGGGGAGCGCTGGGTCATCGTCGGCCCGAACGGCGCCGGCAAGACCACCCTCCTCAACATCGCGTCCAGCTACCTCTTCCCGACCGCCGGCACGGCCAGGATCCTCGGCGAACAGCTCGGCGGCGTCGGCACCGACGTCTTCGAGCTCCGCCCCCGCATCGGTATCGCCGGGATCGCCATGGCCGAAAAGCTGCCCAAGCGCCAGACGGTGCTGCAGACGGTCCTCACCGCCGCGTACGGCATGACCGCCACCTGGCACGAGAACTACGAGGCCGTCGACGAGGAGCGCGCCCGCGCCTTCCTCGACCGGCTCGGCATGACCGCGTACCTCGACCGGCGGTTCGGCACCCTCTCGGAGGGGGAGCGCAAGCGCACCCTCATCGCCCGCGCCATGATGACCGACCCCGAACTCCTCCTCCTCGACGAGCCCGCCGCGGGCCTCGACCTCGGCGGACGCGAGGACCTCGTCCGCCGTCTGGGGCGCCTCGCCCGCGACCCGTACGCCCCCTCGATGGTGATGGTGACCCACCACGTCGAGGAGATCCCGCCCGGCTTCACCCACGTCCTGATGATCCGCCAGGGCAAGATCCTCGCCGCCGGTCCCATGGAGACCGAGCTCAGCTCCCGCAACCTCTCCCTCTGCTTCGGTCTGCCGCTCGTCGTCGAGCACCACGGCGACCGCTACACGGCCCGCGGACTCCCGCTCTCCTGAGCGCCCTTCCCGGCAACCACCCCTCCGGCGCCCTGTCGGCGGAGGTGACCCGCGTCCTACGATGAGCGGGTGGACATCGACGCGTGGGTGTGGTGGCTGATCGGCGCGGTGGGACTGGGCATCCCCCTCGTCCTGACCGCCATGCCCGAATTCGGGATGTTCGCCGTCGGGGCGGTGGCCGCAGCGGTCGTCGCGGCCCTCGGCGGTGGCATCGTCGCCCAAGTACTCGTCTTCGTCGGGGTGTCGGTGGCGCTCATCGCTGTCGTACGCCCGATCGCCGCCCGGCACCGGTCCGGCCAGGCCACCCACGCCACCGGCATCGACGCCCTGAAAGGCCGTCAGGCCGTCGTCCTGGAGCGGGTCGACGGCAGCGGGGGCCGCATCAAACTCGCCGGCGAGATCTGGTCCGCCCGCTCCCTCGACAGCGACCAGAGCTTCGAACCGGGCCGCCAGGTCGATGTCGTGGACATCGACGGCGCGACGGCCGTGGTCATGTGAGCGAACTCGCCCCATGGCAGGCCGTGTTCTGCCACACTCGAAGTCGATCATCATGAGACCGCGACTGTCATAAGAAAGCACGAGACGTGACCGTCACAGGAACCGTGACCGTCACGACCGTTCGAACTCGAACACCGCGATCCGTCGGCAACCGAAGGGCACGAGGCACACGATGCAACCGATCATCATCGTCCTGATCATTCTGGTGGTGCTCGTCTTCATCGCCCTGATCAAGACGATCCAGGTCATCCCGCAGGCCAGTGCCGCCATCGTGGAGCGCTTCGGCCGCTACACCCGCACACTCAACGCCGGGCTGAACATCGTCGTCCCGTTCATCGACTCGATCCGCAACCGGATCGACCTCCGCGAACAGGTCGTGCCCTTCCCGCCGCAGCCGGTGATCACGCAGGACAACCTCGTCGTCAACATCGACACCGTCATCTACTACCAGGTGACCGACGCCCGCGCCGCGACCTACGAGGTCGCCAGCTACATCCAGGCGATCGAGCAGCTCACCGTCACCACCCTGCGCAACATCATCGGCGGCATGGACCTCGAGCGGACCCTGACCTCCCGTGAGGAGATCAACGCGGCGCTGCGCGGCGTCCTCGACGAGGCCACCGGCAAGTGGGGCATCCGCGTCAACCGCGTCGAGCTCAAGGCCATCGAACCGCCCACCTCCATCCAGGACTCGATGGAGAAGCAGATGCGCGCCGACCGCGACAAGCGCGCCGCCATCCTCACCGCCGAGGGCATCAGGCAGTCCGCCATCCTCACCGCCGAAGGTGAGAAGCAGTCCGCCATCCTGCGCGCCGAGGGCGAGGCCAAGGCATCCGCCCTGCGCGCCGAGGGCGAGGCCCAGGCCATCCGCACGGTCTTCGAGTCCATCCACGCAGGGGACCCGGACCAGAAGCTCCTCTCGTACCAGTACCTCCAGATGCTCCCCAAGATCGCCGAGGGCGACGCCAACAAGCTGTGGATCGTCCCCAGCGAGATCGGCGACGCCCTGAAGGGCCTCAGCGGCGCCTTCGGCAACCTCGGCGGGGGCGTCCCCGGCTTCAACACCGGTACGGAGCGCCGGGAGCAGCCCCCGGTCGACTGACCGGACAACCCCTTCGTGCATGATCGGTGAAGCCCCTCGACCTCCATGGCGGGGAGGCATCACTGACCATCGAAGGAGATGGCCTTGTCCGTCTGGGAAATGCTCGCGGTGTTCACGGCCGGGGTCGGCGCCGGCACGATCAACACCATCGTCGGGTCAGGCACGTTGATCACCTTCCCCGTCCTGCTCGCCACCGGGCTGCCCCCGGTCACCGCCACGGTCTCCAACGCCCTCGGACTGATCCCGGGGTCCATCAGCGGCGCCATCGGCTACCGCAGGGAACTCGCGGGCCAGCGGCGCCGGATACTCAAACTGAGCGCCGGAGCACTCGTCGGCGGTCTCACCGGCGCCACCCTCCTGCTGGCTCTGCCCTCCACGGCCTTCGAGACGATCGTCCCCGTCCTGGTGGCCCTCGCACTCGTCCTGGTCGTCCTGCAGCCTTGGATCGGCAGGGCGGTCCAGCGGCGCCGCGCCCGCACCGGCACGGCCGCCCGCCCCGACGGCGGGCCGCTCCTGTTCACCGGACTGATGCTCGCCAGCGTCTACGGCGGCTACTTCACGGCGGCCCAGGGGATCATCTACCTCTCCCTCATGGGCATGCTGCTCGACGACACCATGCAGCGGCTCAACGCCGTCAAGAACGTCCTCGCCGCTGTCGTCAACAGCGTCGCCGCACTCTTCTTCCTCTTCGTCGCGGACTTCGACTGGACGGCCGTCGTGCTCATCGCCGTGGGCTCCGCGATCGGCGGACAGATCGGAGCGAAGGTGGGCCGCCGGCTCAGCCCCCGCCTGCTGCGCGCCCTCATCGTCGTCGTCGGCACTGCCGCCATCGTCCAGCTGCTACTGCGCTGACGCCGAAGGGCTGTCCCGCGATTCCCGGCGGGCGTGCGACGACCGCTACGGCACCTCGCCGCCTTGTCGGAACGTCCCCACACATCCAGTAGGCGGACGCTCCTCCGCCGTGCGATGCACCCGCATCCGCCGCCGCGCGCCGATCCACCGGGACCTGCGGGACCACCCTGAGGTGACCCGGTCCCGGTAGCCCTGGGGACGGGTCTCCCACCACCGGCCGCGTACGGCGGTCACGCCGCGGACCGAGCCAGCCACTCCGGCAGCGCGGACCGGTCCCCTGCCCCCAGCGCGAGCAGCATGGCGTCCGCCGGCGAGGGGACGAACGGCTGCCGCAGCAGCGGCATGCCCGCCTGCTCGGGCGTCCGGGCCGCCTTGCGGTGGTTGTCCTCCGCGCACGAGGCCACGGTGTTCAGCCAGGTGTCCTGGCCGCCCTGGGCGCGAGGCACCACGTGGTCCACGGTGCTCGCCCGCCGCCCGCAGTACGCGCACCGGTGCTGGTCCCGTATGAGGACCCCCCTTCTGGACCACGGGGCGTGTCTTCGGAACGGCACCCGTACGTACCGGCAGAGCCTGATCACCCGCGGCACCGGGATGTCGACGGCGGCACCCCGCATACGGAGGCCGGGATCCGCCTGCTCGACGACGGCCTTGTCCTGCAGGATGAGCACCACCGCACGGTTGAGCGTCACCGTCGACAGCGGCTCGAAGCTCGCGTTGAGGACCAGTGTGTCCCGCATCCTGCCCACCTCCCGTGTGCCGCCCGCCCCCCGGCGGGCCCGGATCAACTCTGTCCGGACGAGCCGTGATGGACAACGCAATAAAAAGTGCCCTGCCCTGGTCTCTCCAAGACCAGGGCAGGGCAAACAGGAGGAGAACTGTCAGCTGTCGGGCGAGGCGTACTCACCGATCAGCTGGGCCCGGGCCAGGGTGTGGAACCTGAGGTTGAAACCGATCGCGGCGGGCGTGGCGTCGCCGTCCGGCCCGAGCTTCTCGGTGTCCACCGCGTACACGGTGAAGACGTACCGGTGGTTCTCACCGGCCGGCGGCGCTGCGCCGCCGAACTCCTTCGCCCCGTAGTCGTTGCGCACGTGGACCGCGCCCCGGGGGAGACCTTCGAACCTGCCGGAGCCCGCGCCCGCCGGGAGCTCCGTCACCGTCGCCGGGATGTCGAAGAGCACCCAGTGCCAGAACCCGCTGCCCGTGGGGGCGTCCGGGTCGAAGCACGTCACCGCGAAACTCTTCGCCCCGGCGGGGACCCCCTCCCACCGCAGGTGCGGTGAGGTGTTCCCCGCCGAGTACACCTGCGCGTCCGCGAGGACGCCCCCCGGTGCGAGATCGTCGCTCACCACGGTGAACGAGGGGACCTCGGGATGGAAGTCGTGCGGCAGCGGCGCCCTCTTCGACTCGGTCACGTCAGCACCTCTCCTGTTCGGCTGCGATGTCTCTCCCACCGACCCTAAGGGCTGTGCGGCCGATTCCCGGGGGGCGCGCGACGGCTGCGGCACTTCGCCGCAGTGTCGGAACGCCCCCCGCTCGTCCGGTACGCGCAGAGGCTCTCAGAGCCAGTTGCGCTGTCCGCCGACCTGGGCGAGCCACTGGTTGAGGTAGGCGGCCCAGTCCGTGTTCCGGAAGTCGTCCAGCCCGACCTTGAACGCGCGGTAGGAGTCGCTTCCCTCGCTGAAGAGGCCGGGCTTCTTGTCCATCTCCAGGACGACGTCCATCTCACGGTCGTCCGCGACGAACGTCAGCTCGACCTGGTTCAGCCCGCGGTACTGCTGCGGCGGGAAGAACTCGATCTCCTGGTAGAACGGCAGGCGCTGGCGCGTACCGCGGATGTGGCCGCGCTCCATGTCCGCGCTGCGGAAACCGAAGCCGAGCTGCCCGAAGGCGTCCAGGATGGCCTGCTGGGCCGGCAGCGGGTGCACGTTGATCGCGTCCAGGTCACCGGAGTCCACCGCCCGGGCGATCTCCAGCTCCGTGGTCACGCCGATGTTCATGCCACGCAGGTGCTGCCCCGCGAACATCGTGATCGGCGTCTCCCAGGGGATCTCCAGCCCGAACGGCACGACGTGCACGGCGCCAGCCTTCACCTCGAAGGCACCACCGAGGCGCAGCTTGGTGAACTCGATGTCCTGCTTGGTCTCCTGGTCCCCGCCCTCCACCTCGACGCGCGCCTGGAGACCGACCGAGAGCCCTTCGATCTGCTGGTCCACGGATCCGCCCTGGACCCGTACCTCGCCCTGGACGACCCCGCCGGGGACGACGTTGAGTTCGGTCAGCTCGGTCTCCACCGAAGCACCGCCGGCACCCATGCTCGCGAGCAGCCGCTTGAAGCCCATGATGTTCTCCTCCTTGGTCCTGACCTCTACATACGCGCGACGACCGTAGCCGGTTCCCGGTGCGGCCTTCCCAGTACCCTCGGACGCCATGAACGAGGGTATGGACCGTACGCCGCTCACGCGGGACTTCTCCGACCGGCCCGTGGTGGACGTGGCCCCCGTACCGCCGGGACGCAGCCTGGCCCGGATCACCGACGAAGGGCTCATCGGGCCGAAGCTGACGGGAGTGGGGGCGTACGCCGGGGAGATCCATCCCGGCTTCCGCGCCTTTCCCGGCGGAACGGCATGCAGCAGCGTCACATCCGGTCCGCCGGGCCACTCGTACGTGTACGTCACCTCCGGCACGTCACGGCGGGCCTCATGAAGGTCGACCGCCTCGCCCGTCCTGCGGAGGAGGTCGCCCCCGAGCTGCTCGGGACCGTCCTCACCTGCAGCACCGCCGAGGGGACGGTGAGCATCGCCGTCACGGAGACCGAGGCGTACTCCGGTACGGCTGACCCGGCTTCTCATGCCTACCGGGGCCGGACGTCCCGTAACGCCGTGATGTTCGGACCCGCGGGACACCTGTACGTCTACAGGTCCCACGGTCTCCACTGGTGCGCCAACGTCGTCACGGGGACGGACGGCATCGCCTCGGCCGTCCTCATCCGGGCAGGCAGGGTCATCGAGGGAGAGGCCCTGGCACGCAAGCGGCGAGGGGAGGCGGTCGAGTACCGCCGTCTCGCCCGGGGCCCGGGGAACTTCTGCCAGGCACTCGGCATCACGGCGGAGCACAACGGCGCGGACCTCCTGACAGGCGCCTCGGTCATGCTGACCGATGGGGAGCCGGTACCTGCCGCGCTCATCCAGGCCGGTCCTCGGGTAGGCGTGAGCAAGGCCCACGACTGGCAGCACCGGTTCTTCCTCGCCGGTGAACCGACGGTCTCGGCGTACCGACTGAGCCCGAGGGCGAAGCCGTCCGCCGGAGCCTGAGCCGCTGTGCGCCTCGCGGGGATCACCGGCGACGTGCGTACCTCACAGGAAGGGACGGCCGACCGTGGGACGTGGCCCGTTTCCTGACGGCGTACATGCTGGGCGAGTCAGCCGGGGATGCGGCACTGCCGGCTTCCGGTGCCGGGGGCCCGGGGCGACGGGGTCCTGCTGGGGGCCGGCGAGCTCCGGCCGGGGCGGGCATCGCCCGCGCCCGCCGGTTCCCGCCCCCCCCCAACGACCGGGAACGCGCCGAAGGGCCGGCCCGTCCTGCCACCGCCTTCCATTCCGTCCGGGCGCGGAAGGCGTCGACCTGCTCGACTGCACCGACGGGCTCTGTCCGCGCCGCAAGGCACGCCGCCACCGCGGACCAGGTGCGGAACAGGCCACACACACCGGGGTGGGCGGTGACGACTTCCACCGACCGTGGCGCTTGTGGTTCGACAGGGACGCGGCGGTGCGTCCGGACCGCGCGCAGTGGCCCCCGTCGTCGCCGCGCGACTTGACGGACCCCCGTCTCTTCCTTAATGTAGTCCGAGCCGCTTGAACGGATGCAGTCGTTGTTGGCGCGGTCCATCGGACCGGGCCGGAGCATCGTGAGAGGGCCAACCACTACCTACGATTCGCCCTGGCGGGCGCAATTTCGGCATGCCGGAATTCGCCTGACGGCTCGATTATGAGTCACCGAGGAAATCGACTAACGTAGTGGACGCGCCGAAAGGGAAACGCGAAAGCGAAGAACTGGAAAGCACACCCGCTTCGACCGGGAATCGGACACGAAAGAGTCTGATAGAGTCGGAAACGCAAGAAC
>NZ_JBIRTB010000016.1:0-168592 GCF_044334475.1 Streptomyces sp. NPDC020780
CCGCGGGGGGGGGGGGCGGGTGCGCGGGGGGCACCCGCCCCCCCCGGGGCCGGGGGGGGGGCGGGGGCGGGGCGGGGGGGGGGCGGGCGGGGGGCGGGGGGGGGGCCCCCCCGGGGGGGGGGCCCCCCCCCCACAGTGCGTGCGGACAGGCCGGTCAGCGGCCCAGCGGCAGGACGCCGGTCAGCCCGCCGGCGGGCATGCCGCCGAGCAGGTTGCCGCCCTGCGTCGTGACCGCGTGGCCGCCCTGCTGGTCGAGGAGGCCGCCGGCGGCCTTCTGGACGGCGGGCAGGGCGTCGGCCACGGAGTCGAGCGCGATGTTCGCGGGCAGCATGCCGGCCACCGAGTCGACGGGCAGCGCGACGGCGGAGGCACTGCCCGCGCCGGCGGCGGCGAAAGCGGCGCCGAGAGCGGCGACACCGAGGGTCCTGACAGCGGTCTGCTTCATAGGACATTCATCCTTGGGGAAGGGGAGGGGAGCGGCTCTGCAACGTAGTCAGCCTTTCGCCCCACCCGCAAACATGCCGGGACACGGAAAACGGCCGGGATCCCGAGGTCCCCGGCCGTTTCCCACGCACTCGCCTCAGCCCGCCGAGGGCGAAGAACCGCTGGTCGTGACGGTCTGACGGAAGAGCCATTCGGATTTCAGTTCCGCGTACCCGGGCTTCACGACGTCGTTGATCATCGCCAGACGTTCATCGAAAGGAATGAACGCCGACTTCATCGCATTGACGGTGAACCACTGCATGTCATCGAGCGTGTATCCGAAAGTCTCGGTCAGCCGCTCGAATTCCTGGCTCATGCTCGTCCCGCTCATCAGCCGGTTGTCCGTGTTCACGGTGGCACGGAAGTGCAACGTGCGCAGCAGCCCGATGGGGTGCTTCGCGTACGAGTCCGCCGCGCCGGTCTGGAGGTTGGAGGTCGGGCACAGCTCCAGCGGGATGCGCTTGTCCCGTACGTAGGAGGCGAGCCGGCCCAGCCTCACCGTGCCGTCCTCGGCGATCTCGATGTCGTCGATGATGCGGACGCCGTGACCGAGCCGGTCGGCCCCGCACCACTGCAGCGCCTGCCAGATCGACGGCAGCCCGAAGGCCTCGCCGGCGTGGATCGTGAAGTGGTTGTTCTCGCGCTTGAGGTACTCGAACGCGTCCAGGTGCCGGGTGGGGGGGAAGCCCGCCTCGGCGCCCGCGATGTCGAAGCCGACGACGCCCAGGTCGCGGTACCGGTTGGCGAGCTCGGCGATCTCCAGCGCCCGCGCGGCGTGCCGCATCGCCGTGAGGAGGGCGCCGACGCGGATGCGGTGGCCGTTCGCACGAGCCCGGCGCTCGCCCTCCCGGAAGCCGTCGTTGACCGCCTCGACGACCTCTTCCAGGGTCAGGCCCGCGGTGAGGTGCTGCTCCGGCGCGTACCGCACCTCCGCGTAGACGACGCCGTCCTCGGCGAGGTCCTCGGCGCACTCGGCCGCGACCCGGAACAGGGCGTCACGCGTCTGCATGACGGCGCAGGTGTGGGCGAACGTCTCCAGGTACCGCTCCAGGGAGCCGGAGTCCGCCGCCTCGCGGAACCACACGCCGAGTCTGTCGGGTTCGGTCTCGGGAAGGGCGTCGTAGCCCTGCGCGAGCGCCAGTTCGACAACGGTGCCGGGGCGCAGCCCTCCGTCGAGGTGGTCGTGGAGGAGCACCTTGGGCGCGCGGCGGATCTGGTCGTGGTCGGGGACGCTCTGGGTCTGGCTCGTCATCTGGGCACTCTAACGCCTACGCGCGTAGAGTGGGGCGTCGATGCGTAACAGTGACCGTGAATCCGGATGGAATCCATCTGCGCTTCTGACACTGTTCTGTCATGGCACAGCGCGAACTTCCCCTGCCTGCCGCCAGGCTGGGACGGGCCGTCCACACGGCCGGAGCACCATCCGAGGTCAGCGGCGTGGTCCTGCTGCTCCCGGACGGCGAGACCGCCTCACGGCGCCGCCCCTCCGCACTCTCCTACGCCCGGCAGCTGCCGTTCGCGCGCACGCTGGCACGGGCGGCACAGGGGGACGGCCTCGCCGTGCACGTCGTGCGCTACCGCAGCCGGGGCTGGAACACCGGCGCGGACCCGGCGGCCGACGCCGAGTGGGCCGCCGACGAGGTCGTACGCCGCTACGGGGACGTCCCCGTCTGCCTGGCCGGGCACGGGATGGGCGGCCGGGCCGCCCTGCGGGCGGGCGGGCACACGGCCGTCACGTCGGTCCTGGCGATGGCCCCGTGGCTGCCGGAGGGCGCGGCGGCCCCGGAGCCCGGGCCCGAGCCGGTCAAGCACCTCGCGGGGCGCAGGGTGCTGATCGTGCACGGCACCAACGACGCCCGGACGGATCCGGAGCTCTCCTACCGGCTGGCCGAGCGCGCCAAGAAGTCCAACCGGGACACCTGCCGGTTCGAGGTCCACTCGGACGGGCACGCGCTGCGCCAGCACCGGTCCGAAGTGACGGCGCTGGCGGCGGACTTCGTGCGGGGCTCGCTCTTCGCCCGGTCGTACGCGCGCCCGGTCGCCGACGCCTTCGCGGCGCCGCCGCCGCTGGGGCTGCGGATGCCGCTGGCCGCCGGCTTCGGACAGTCCCTGCGGCACTGAGCGGCCCGGTGGCGGATCGGCCCCCACGCCGTGCAGGGAAGTGACGCGTGGAGGGGCCTTCGGGCCGCAGGGCGCTCTGCTGGGAGCTCCCGCCCCGGGCCCTCCGCCCAGGGCTCAGTCCGGCAGCAGGTTCCCCCGGCGTGACAGCAGGAAGCGTTTGAACGCGGCCACCGGCGGGGTGTCGGGGTGGCCGTCCAGCCAGGCGACCCCGATCTCCCGGGCCGCGCGCGGCGCCGTGACCGTCAGCTCGACCACGCCGGGCCGGGCGACGGCGGGCGGCGGGAGCAGGGCCACCCCGAGCCCGGCGGCGACCAGTCCGCGCAGCGTCTCGGCCTCCTCGCCCTCGAACGCCACACGCGGGGTGAACCCGGCCTCCGCACAGAGGTCGTCGGTGATCCGCCGCAGGCCGTAACCGGGCTCCAGGGTCACGAACGCCTCCTCGGCGGCCTCGGCGAGGCGTACGCGCCGCCGCCCGGCGAGGCGGTGGTCGTCGGGTACCACCAGACGCAGCCGCTGCTCGTCGAGGCGGCGGGCGACAAGGCCGGGGGCGTCGGGGACGGGAGAGGTGAGACAGAGGTCGAGACCGCCCGCCCGCAGGCGTTCGATCATCGCCTCGCCGTAGTTCTGCACGAGCTGGAAGCGGACCCGGGGGTGGTCGGCGCGGAAGGCGCGGAGCAGCGCGGGCACGGTCTCCGAGCCCATGGTGTGCAGGAAGCCGAAGGCGACCTTGCCCGCGGCCGGGTCGGCGTCGGCCCGGACGGAGTCGGCGGCCTTCTCCACCTCGGCCAGCGCGCGTTCGGCCGATCCCAGGAAAGTACGGCCCGCGGGGGTGAGTGAGACGGTGCGTCCCCTGCGGGCGAACAGGGCGACGCCCAGGTCCTGTTCGAGCCTCACCATGGCCCGCGACAGCGTCGACTGGGGAACACCGAGCTCGTGCGCGGCGCGGGTGACGTGCTCGTGGCGTGCCACCGCTTCGAAGTACGCGAGGCGGGGAGCGAGCACGGCGCGGATGTCTTCTTCGTAACTACTCGGTGACAGGCGGGGCTGTGAACTGTAGTGATGCGCCATGGGAACGATTATGACTGTTTCATGCATTGGACGCATGAAACCGGGGAGCCTACGTTCGACGTATGCCTCCTGCCAGTACCGGGGCGTCCACCATCGTGCTGGGCGCCTCCGCTCTCTCGTCCGCCGCCGTCTCCCCGGTCACCCCGGCCCGCTCCGGGCCGGCCCCGGCCCCCAGCGGGCCCGACCGCCTCGAGCCGGGCCGCCCCGGCTACCGCCGGATGAGCTTCGCGCTCTTCGCGGCCGGGGTCGCGACCTTCGCACTCCTCTACTCCACGCAGGCCCTGCTGCCCGCCGTGTCCGCGTCCTTCGGCGCGACGGCCGGTCAGGCCAGCTGGACGGTCTCCGCGGCGACCGGGGCGCTGGCCCTGTGCGTCCTGCCGCTGAGCGCGCTCTCCGAGCGCTTCGGGCGGCGGCAGATGATGACGGCGTCCCTGACGGTCGCCGTGCTGGTCGGCCTGCTCGTCCCGTTCGCCCCGTCGCTCGGCTGGCTGATCGCGCTGCGCGCGGTCCAGGGCGCGGCACTGGCCGGGCTGCCCGCCTCTGCGATGGCGTACCTGGCCGAGGAGGTACGGCCCAAGGCGCTGGTGGCCGCGATCGGGCTGTTCGTGGCGGGCAACAGCATCGGCGGCATGAGCGGCCGCATCCTCACCGGCTGGGTCGCCCAGCTGTGGGGCTGGCGGGCCGCGCTCGGCGCCGTCGGGCTGCTCGCCGTCGTCTGCGCCGCCGTGTTCCACTTCATGATCCCCAAGGCCAGGCACTTCACGCCCGGTTCGCTGAACCCCCGGGCCCTGGCGAAGACGGTCACCGGGCACCTCGCCGACCCGCTGCTGCGCCGGCTGTACGCGATCGGCGCCCTGTTCATGACGGTCTTCGGCGCGGTCTACACCGTGATCGGCTACCGGCTCGTCGAGGCACCGTTCAGCCTCCCGCAGGGCATCGTCGGCTCGATCTTCCTCGTCTACCTGGTCGGTACGGTCTCCTCCGCCGCAGCCGGCCGGCTGGTCGCCCGGCTGGGCCGCCGGGGCGCGCTCTACCTCGCCGTGTCCACGACGGCCGCGGGCCTGCTGCTCTCCCTGGCCGACCGGCTGGCCGCCGTCCTGCTGGGCCTGGTCCTGATCACGGCCGGCTTCTTCGCCGGGCACGCGGTCGCCTCCTCCTCGGTGAGCCGTACGGCGACGACCGGCCGCGCCCAGGCGTCGGCGCTCTACCAGTCGGCGTACTACCTGGGCTCCAGCGCGGGCGGCACACTCGGCGCGGTCGCCTTCCACGCCGGCGGCTGGGCGGGCACGGTCACGCTGGGCCTCCTCGCGGTCCTCGGCGTCGTGTCGATCACGCTGTACGGGACGAGGGCGGCCAGGACCGAACGGCTCCGGGCCAGGCCCGTGGCGGCCGTGCACAACTGAGACCTCCCACCGCACAACCGCCGCTCCCCCACGCGCGTCCAACAAGCGAGTCACCACATCGCGCGCGAAGGGGAGCAGGCGTATGCGCATCTCGGGGAACCCACGCGGCGGCGTGACGACGCGGCGGACGGCCGCGTTGTCCGTCGCCGGTCTCATGGCCGTACCGGCCCTGGTGCTGAGCACCGGCACGGCCGCCCAGGCGGCCTCCTGCACGGCGTCGAAGGGGCCGTACCAGAAGCAGGTCGAGAACTACCTGAAGCGACCGGTGGACGGACGCCAGTCCGTGGCCGACTGCACGGCGATCCGCGCCTTCCAGGTGGCGAAGGGCATCACACCCGCCGCCGGGTACGCGGGGCCCGTCACCTGGCGCACGATGAAGACGATCACCGCGCAGAAGGCAGCCGGCAAGAACCCCAACGCCGCGAAGAAGTGCCCCACGAACAAGGGGCGCATCGCGTGCGTGGACCTCACCCGGCAGCTGAGCTGGATCCAGGACGGCAGCAGGCTGAAGTTCGGCCCGGTGCCCGTCCGCACGGGCCGCGACGGGGCGGAGACGCGGACCGGCGCGAAGAAGATCTACTGGCGCAACATCAACCACTGGTCGACCCTCTACGACGTCCGGATGCCGTACGCCCAGTTCTTCGACGGCGGCCAGGCGTTCCACTCGGTCACCAAGTCCATGTACAACAACCCGGGCTCGGCGGGCTGTGTGAACATGCGGCCCGCGGACGCGAAGTCATACTGGAACCTGCTGAAGAACGGTGACGACGTCTTCGTGTACGGACGCAAGCCTGGCACCTGAGCTGCGACGTTGCCGCCTCGCGACCCCGTTGTCAGTGCCCTGGGGTAGCTTCCGCAGTGCCGGGTGAGCGGTGTCACAGCGCAACAGGGGTGGAACGATGGGTGAGCGGACAGCGACGGCGGACCTCGACAGCCGTCTGGAGGCACACCGGGTCGAGCTGACCGGTTACTGCTACCGGATGCTCGGCTCGGCCTTCGAGGCGGAGGACGCCGTCCAGGACACGCTGGTGCGTGCCTGGCGCGCTTTCGACCGGTTCGAAGGCCGTTCCTCGCTGCGCTCCTGGCTCTACCGCATCGCGACGAACGTCTGTCTGGACATGCTGAACGCGGGCAACAAGCGGGCCAGGCCGGTGGATCTGACCGGCCCGACGCCCCTGGCGCAGGCGGCGCTCAGCCCGCGCCCGGAGAACACCTGGCTGGAACCCGTGCCGGACGGCCGCGTCCTGCCCTCGACGGCCGACCCGGCCGAGGCCGCCGTGGCCCGGGAATCGGTGCGCCTCGCGTTCGTCGCCGCTCTCCAGCATCTGCCGCCCAGGCAGCGTGCGGTGCTCATCCTGCGCGAGGTACTCGCCTGGAAGGCGAGCGAGGTCGCCGAGCTGCTCGATACGACGGTCGCCTCGGTCAACAGCGCCCTGCAGCGGGCCAGGGCGACGATCGCGCAGCGGGAGGGCGCGCCGCCGGACACCGCCGACCCGCTGGACGAGGAGCAGCGCAAGCTCCTGGACCGGTACGTGGCGGCGTTCGAGGGGTATGACATGGCTGCGCTGACCGCGCTGCTCCATGAGGACGCCGTGATGACCATGCCGCCGTTCGACCTCTGGCTCCAGGGGCACGAGGACATCACGGGCTTCATGCTCACCATCGGCGCGGGCTGCGCCGGCTCCCGGCTGGTGGCGACCGAGGCCAACGGCGCTCCGGCCTTCGCGCACTACAAGCCGGACCCGGACGGCACGGGGTTCGTGCCGTGGGCGGTGCAGGTCATCGACATCTCGGGCGGTGCCATCACCGGCATGCACTGTTTCCTGGACACTCCGCGCTGGTTCCCGCTGTTCGGGTTTCCCGACCGTCTCGAAGAGAGCGCGTCATGAGAGCGGGCCGCCTGGTGGTGATCGGCTGGGCCCTCCTGGTGGTGGGGGGCTGGGCGGCCACGCTGTGGCTGGGTGAACCGTCCGCCACCGCCGGTCCGGGCACCGCCCCCACGGCCGTCTCTCCCGGCGAGAACCCCGGGCCGGGACCGCAGCCGGAGGGCGGCCCGTGCGATGCGGCGAGGGCGGCTCCCTCGTACTCGGCGAGCGCCACGCCGTCGAAGGAGGAGGTCCCGGACGGATACTCGTACGGACGGGTGGAGCAGCGCGACTGCGCCACCTACGTGATCCGCGACCAGGCCTGGGCCCGCTGAGCGCCGGTCACTCGGGGGCGGGCCGGACGTCGGCCACCACGTCGGCCGGATTCACCACGTCGGCCAGGCCCACCAGGTCGAGCAACGCCCTGAATCCGGCCGGGACGTTGCGCAGCCGCAGCTCGACGCCCCCGGCCCGTCGTGCGACGAGCCCGAGCCGCGCCACCGCCTCGACCAGGGCCAGATCCGGGCGCACCACCCCGCCCACGTCGCAGTCGACCGCGGCGGCCTCCGGGGCTCCGCTCAGCAGGTCCTCCAACTCGGCGCAGAGTGCCGGTACGTCGGCCCGGGTGACACGGCCGGTGAGGACGAGGGCGCTCGGAGTGGCGTTCACACCCCCATGGACCGGCGTGGTGCCCGGAACTCATCGGACCGGCGTGCGTGGCTCAGCCCGTCGGGAACACCCCGGTGTCCAGCTCCAGCCCGAACGGCTTCGGAAGCGTCAGCGTCTCCCCGTACTCCACCGCGTCCAGGACCCGGTAGCTGCCGTCGCTCGGCTCCCCGTACAGCGTGGCGGTGGGGCGGCCGGTGTGCCACGGGTCGAGGAGCAGGAACAGCGCGACACCGGCCTTGGCGTATCCGTGCACCTTGCCGATGCGGTCGTGGTTGGCGTTGGCCGGTGAGGTGATCTCGACGACGAGCCGGGCCTCTTCCGCCGGTACGCGGTTGCCGGGGCCGCCGACCACGGCGCGCGGCACGACGACGAGGTCGGGAATGTAGAGCCCGGCCCGTCCCGGCACGGACACCCCGAGCGTCTGGTAGATCCCCCAGTCCTCCGGGATCACGGGGTAGAGCCTGCGTTGAAGCAGCTCGGCAGTGGTGTTGTGGTCCTTGGACGGAGGTGGCGACACGGTGACGATCCCCTCGATGATCTCCACCTTGCAGCCCTCGGGTGCGTCCGTCTCCTCCCAGATCCGGACGAGGTCGTCCCAGTCCTGGCCGTGACCCGGCACGGGATCGACGGTGAGTGCGCCCATGGCGGTCTCCTCTTATCGGTGCGTCACCGATATCAGCATGCCGAACGGGACCGGCGGCGGTCCACCGGTCCCGTTCACCCGAAGAGGAGATCCGCAGGTCAGGCGATACGTTCCCGCACGACCGGCGTGACGGTGAACGGCGTGCCGGCCGGGGCGATGTCGTACGAGCCGGGCAGCGCCTGCAGCGCGTACCCGAACTTCTCGGGGGTGTCCGTGTGCAGGGTCAGCAGCGGCTGGCCCTCCGTCACGAGGTCACCGGGCTTGGCGTGCAGTTCGACACCGGCACCGGCCTGCACCGGGTCCTCCTTGCGCGCGCGGCCGGCGCCGAGACGCCAGGCGGCGACCCCGACGCCGTAGGCGTCCAGGCGCGTCAGTACGCCGGAGGAGGGGGCCGTGACCACGTGCTGTTCGCGGGCGACGGGGAGGGGGGCGTCCGGGTCGCCGCCCTGGGCGGAGATCATGCGGCGCCACACGTCCATGGCGGAGCCGTCGGCGAGGGCCTTCTCCGGGTCGGCGTCCTTGAGCCCGGCGGCGGCGAGCATCTCGCGGGCGAGCGCCAGGGTCAGGTCGACGACGTCCTTCGGGCCGCCGCCGGCGAGGACCTCCACGGACTCGCGTACCTCCAGGGCGTTGCCCGCGGTCAGGCCGAGGGGCGTCGCCATGTCGGTGAGCAGCGCCACGGTGCGTACACCGCTGTCGGTGCCCAGGGCGACCATGGTGGAGGCCAGTTCGCGGGCGTCCTCGATGGTCTTCATGAAGGCGCCGGAGCCGACCTTGACGTCCAGGACGAGCGCGCCGGTACCCTCGGCGATCTTCTTGGACATGATCGAGCTGGCGATGAGCGGGATCGCCTCGACGGTGCCGGTGACGTCGCGCAGCGCGTACAACTTCTTGTCGGCGGGGGCCAGTCCGTCGCCCGCCGCGCAGATCACGGCGCCGGTGGTGTCCAGCACGTCCAGCATCTCGGCGTTGGAGAGGTGGGCGCGCCAGCCGGGGACGGACTCCAGCTTGTCGAGGGTGCCGCCGGTGTGACCGAGGCCCCGGCCGCTGAGCTGCGGCACGGCCGCGCCGCAGGCGGCGACCAGCGGGGCGAGCGGAAGAGTGATCTTGTCGCCGACGCCGCCGGTGGAGTGCTTGTCGGTGGTGGGACGCGAGAGGGTGTGGAAGTCCATCCGCTCACCGGAGGCGATCATGGCGGCGGTCCAGCGGGCGATCTCGGTGCGGTTCATGCCGTTGAGCAGGATCGCCATGGCCAGCGCCGACATCTGCTCGTCGGCGACCTCGCCGCGGGTGTACGCGTCGATGACCCAGTCGATCTGCTCGGGGCTGAGCTCGCCGCGGTCCCGCTTGGTGCGGATGACGGAAATGGCGTCCATGGTCCTGGGTGTCCTTCCGGCAGAAATGCGCTACGCAGAGTCCTCACTGACTCTACGCGCATAGAGGGGAAATACGGGCGTGGCCCTCCCGGTCGTCGGGAGGGCCACGGCGGTCGATCGTTATCCGAGGTGCTGCGGCCCGAACGCCTGCGGCAGCATCTCGTCGAGCGTACGCAGACCGTCCGGGGTCTCCAGGAGGAGCCCGGGCCCCCCGAACTCGTACAGCAGCTGCCGGCACCGGCCGCACGGCACTAGTACCGCGCCGGCGCCGTCCACGCAGGTGAAGTGCGTCAGGCGGCCCCCGCCCGTGGCGGCCAGCTGGGAGACCAGGCCGCACTCGGCGCACAGGCCGATGCCGTAGGAGGCGTTCTCGACGTTGCAGCCGGCGACGGTGCGCCCGTCGTCGACCAGAGCGGCCGCCCCGACCGGGTAGCCCGAGTACGGGGCGTACGCCCGGGACATCGCGTCCCGGGCCGCCTCGCGCAGGGCGTCCCAGTCCACGGGCGCGGGCGGACCCGCGGGCGCGGGCGTCACTTGCCCTCGCCCTTGCGGTACGGCACGCCGTCCGCCTTGGGCATCCGCAGCCGCTGCGCCGACAGTGCGAGCACCAGCAGCGTCGTGACGTACGGGGCGGCGTCCACGAACTGGCTCGGGACCTGGTCGGTCAGCGCGTACCAGGTGAACAGCAGCGCGGAGACGGCCGCCGAGACCACCGCGGCCACGTACTTCTTCCGGTACAGCTGCCAGAAGACCACGATCACCAGCAGGATCGCCAGGAGCAGCAGCATCGCGTGGACGTTCTCGGCACCGCCGCGCAGCTTGAGGCTGTCGGTGAAGCCGAAGAGCCCGGCGCCCAGCGCCATGCCGCCCGGCATCCAGTTACCGAAGATCATCGCGGCGAGGCCGATGTAACCGCGGCCGCCGGTCTGGCCCTCCTGGTAGATGCTGGTGGCGACGAGGGCGAGGAAGGCGCCGCCGAGCCCGGCCAGGCCGCCGGAGATCGTGACAGCGATGTACTTGTACTTGTAGACGTTGACGCCGAGCGTCTCCGCGGCCACCGGGCTCTCACCGCAGGAGCGCAGGCGCAGACCGAACGCCGTCCGCCACAGCACCCACCAGGTGACGGGGATCAGCAGCAGGGCGACCACGGTCAGCAGAGACAGGCCGGTGACCAGGCCGCCGATGATGCCGGCGAGGTCGGAGACGAAGAACCAGTGGTGCTGCTGGAGGTCCTGCATCCAGTCCGACAGCCCGGGAACGGTGATCTTGTCGATCTCCTCCAGACGCGGGGACTGCTTGGAGGAACCGCCGGGCTCCTCGGCGAAGGTGAAGTTGGACAGGTACCGGGTGACGCCGACGGCGAGGATGTTGATCGCCACACCGGAGACGATGTGGTTCACGCCGAACGTGACGGTGATGACCGCGTGCAGCAGCCCGCCGAGCGCGCCACCGATGACGCCGAACAGGACGCCCGTCCAGGGACCCCACTGGAAGCCGGCCCAGGCGCCGAACCAGGTGCCGAGGATCATCATGCCCTCGAGTCCGATGTTGACGACACCGGCCCGCTCGGCCCAGAGGCCGCCGAGGCCGGCCAGACCGATCGGCACGGCGAGTTCCAGGGCGCCGCGCACCTGGCCCACGGAGGTCACGTCGTCCGCCCCGCTGATCAGACGGACCAGCGAGACGAGGGCCAGCGCCCCGGCGATGATCAGGAGGACGACGGGCAGGGAGAGCTTGCGTCGGCCGCCGCCCTTCCGGGGGGCGACACGTGCGGCGGAGACATCGCTGGTGCTCACAGGGCCGCCTCCTTCTCGGTCGTGAGGGCGTGGCCGGCAGCGAGCTCCTCGCCGACCTTCTGCTGCTGACGGCGGGTCCCGTAACGCCGGACCAGTTCGTAGCTGATGACGACGGAGATCACGATCAGGCCCTGCATGATCGTGGCGATCTCCTTCTCGAACCCGAACTGGTCGAGTGACGAGGAGGCCTTGTCGAGGAAGGCGATCAGCAGGGCGCTGAGGGCGATGCCCACGGGGTGGTTGCGGCCGAGCAGCGCGATGGTGATGCCGGTGAAGCCGATGCCGACCGGGAAGTCGAGGCTGTAGGTGTGGGTGTCGCCCAGCAGCGTGGGCATCCCGGCCAGGCCGGCGACGGCGCCGGAGATCAGCATCGAGGTCAGGATCATCTTCTTGGCGTCCACGCCGGAGGCCTGGGCAGCGCTCTCGCTGGCACCCGTGGCCCGCAGGTCGAAGCCGAAGCGGGTGCGGTTCAGGACGAACCAGTAGACGAGGCCGCACCCCGCGGCGACGAAGGTGAACCCGTAGATCTCACCGGCCTCGGCACCCAGGGAGAGGCCCGGGAACCAGCCGGACTCCGGGATGTCGCCCGTGGTCAGGTTGTTGGAGCCGGCTGCCTGCTCGCCGAAGTTCTTCGGCAGGATCAGCCAGGCGATCAGCGAGGTGGCGATGGAGTTGAGCATGATCGTCGCGACGACCTCGCTCACTCCGCGGGTCGTCTTCAGGAACCCGGCGATGCCCGCCCAGAAGGCGCCCACCAGCATCGCGACGATCACGATGAGGAAGATCTGCAGCGGGCCGGGAAGGTCCACGCTCGCACCGACCAGGGCGGCCATCATCGCGGCGAGACGGTACTGCCCGTCGACGCCGATGTTGAAGAGGTTCATCCGGAAGCCGATGGCGACCGCGAGAGCCGCGAGGTAGTACGTACCGGCCTGGTTGACGATCAGCACCTGCACGTCGGAGTACGAGGCCTGCTCGAACAGCAGCCGGTACAGCTCGAACGGATCGCGGTTCGAGATGAGCAGGACGACGGTGGTCAGCGCGAAGGCCACCACCAGGGCCAGTACCGGCCCGGCGAATCCCAGGACGATCCGGTCCTTGTCGAATTTCTTCATCAGGCCTCGTCCTCCGGTGCTGCTTCGAGGTGACCGGCGGCGGCGCCGGTCATGGCCGAGCCCAGTTCCTCGGGGGTGATGGTGGCGGGGTCGGCGTCCGCGACGAGCCGGCCCCGGTACATGACGCGCAGGGTGTCGGAGAGCCCGATGAGCTCGTCCAGGTCCGCGGAGATGAGCAGGACGGCGAGCCCTTCGCGGCGCGCCTCACGGATCTGGTCCCAGATCTGCGCCTGGGCGCCGACGTCCACGCCGCGCGTGGGGTGGGCGGCGATCAGGAGCTTGGGGGCGTGGCTCATCTCGCGGCCGACGATCAGCTTCTGCTGGTTGCCGCCGGACAGGGAGCCGGCGGTGACCTCGATGCCGGGGGTGCGGACGTCGTACTCGCGGACGATGCGCTCGGTGTCGGCGCGCGCCGCCTTCGGGTCCAGCAGGAAGCCGCGGCTGTTGGGCTTCTCGGTGACGTGGCCGAGGATGCGGTTCTCCCAGAGCGGAGCGTCCAGCAGCACACCGTGGCGGTGGCGGTCCTCGGGGATGTACCCGATGCCGCTCTCGCGCCGCCTGCGGGTGGGAACGCGCGAGATGTCCTCGGCGTCCAGGGTGATGACGCCGCTGTCCGGGGTCCGCATCCCGATGAGCGCCTCGATCAGCTCGGTCTGGCCGTTGCCCTCGACGCCCGCGATCCCGAGGACCTCGCCCTTGTGGATGGTGAAGCCGACACCGGACAGGACGTCACGGACGGCCCCGTCCGGGTCCGTCACGCCGAGGGAGAGACCCTCGACGCGGAGCATGGGCACATCCGTCACCGTGGACTCACGCGTCTCGGGCGAGGGCAGTTCGCTGCCGACCATCAGCTCGGCGAGCTGCTTGGTCGTGGTGTTCGCGGGGTCGGCGGTGCCCACCGTCGTACCCCGGCGGATCACCGTGATCTCGTCGGCGACGGAGAGGACCTCTCCGAGCTTGTGCGAGATGAAGATGACGGTGAGCCCCTCGGCCTTGAGCTCGCGGAGGTTCGCGAAGAGCGCGTCGACCTCCTGGGGGACGAGCACGGCGGTCGGCTCGTCCAGGATGAGGATGCGGGCACCGCGGTAGAGGACCTTGAGGATCTCCACGCGCTGGCGGTCGGCGACTCCGAGGTCCTCGACGAGCGCGTCGGGCCTGACGCCCAGCCCGTACGCGTCGGAGATCTCCGTGATCTTCTTGCGGGCGGCCGATCCGATGCCGTGCAGCTTCTCGCCGCCGAGGACGACGTTCTCCAGGACGGTGAAGTTGTCGGCGAGCATGAAGTGCTGGTGCACCATGCCGATGCCGCGCGCGATGGCGTCGCCCGGGTTGGCGAACGAGACCTCCTCACCGTCCACGGCGATGGTCCCCTCGTCCGGCTTCTGCATGCCGTAAAGGATCTTCATCAAAGTGGACTTGCCGGCGCCGTTCTCACCGACGAGGGCGTGCACCGTGCCCTTGCGGACGGTGATGCTGATGTCGTGGTTGGCGACGACACCGGGGAAGCGCTTGGTGATGCCGTGCAGTTCTACGGCAGGGGGACTGCTGGACGCGTTGATGACGCACTCTCCTTGGCCGGACAGGAGCGGGGGCACAGGGGCAGAGGGGCGGGGGTGAAGTTATCGCGCCTCGGGCTGTCTACACGCGTAGCGCTGCCGAATCGTAAAGCGTGGGCACCGAGCACGGTCCGGACCCATGGTCCGGGTGCCGTGCGAGCAGGACACTGCGACGGGCGGATCTTCTCCGGGGTTCTTCTTGCGGGTTCTTCGTCAGGTCTTCTCCGACGGGCACGCGGGCCCCGCGGCGCCGAAGGATCCTTGGCGGCGGGGTACCCGGTGGGCCCGGAGCAGCGTCGGTGCGCGCTCCGGGCCCACGGGTGACCGAGGTGACGACCTGAGTCGTTACGGGGCGGTCTTGACCGTGATCGTGCCGTCGACGATTTCCTTCTTCGCCTTGTCCACGGCGGCGATGACGTCCGTCATCTTGGTGAAGGCCGGGTTCGACATGGCCAGGCCGACGCCGTCCTTGGCGAGGCCGTAACGGACCTCACCGGACTGCGGCTTGCCGTCCTGGACGGACTTGATCAGGTTGAGGACGGAGTCCTCGACGTCCTTGGTGACCGAGGTCAGGATGGACTCCTTGTAGGAGGCGAGCCCTTCCTGCTGGTACTGGTCGGAGTCGACGCCGACGTTCCACTTGCCGGCCTTGGAGACGGCCTCGATGGCTCCGGAGCCGGCCAGGCCGGCCGCCGAGTAGACCACGTCGGCACCCTTGTCGAGCTGGCCCTGGGCAGCGGCCTTGCCGAGGTCCGGCTTGGAGAAGCCGTCGAAGTTCGGCGGCTGGGTCAGGTACTGCGGGAGCACCTTCACCGAGGGGTCGGTGTCCTTGACGCCCTGCTGGAAGCCGGCCTGGAACTTCTTGATCAGCGGGGTCTCGACACCGCCGATGAAGCCGACCGTCTTGGTCTTGGTGACCTTGGCGGCGGCGACACCCGCGAGGTAGGAGCCCTGCTCCTCGTTGAAGACGATGTTGGCGATGTTGTCGCCGGTCACCGAGGCGTCGTCGATGATGCCGAAGGTGGTCTTCGGGAACTTCGGGGCGACCTTCTTTATCGCGGGGGCGTAGGCGAAGCCGACACCGATCACCGGGTTGTTGCCGGCGCGGGCCAGCGAGGTGAGGCGCTGGACCTTGTCCGCGTCCGACTCGCCCTCGGAGGGCTCGGCCTCGGTGCCCTTGACGCCGAGGTCCTTCTGGGCCCGCGCCAGGCCGGCGTAGGCGGCGTCGTTGAACGACTGGTCGCCACGGCCGCCGATGTCGTAGGCGAGGGCCGTCTTGGCGGCCTTCGAGTCGGAACTGCTGCTAGACGAGGAGGACGACTCGCCACACGCCGATACGCTCAGCGCGAGTGCCGCGGACATGACGCCCACGGTGGCAATCCTGGTGATCCGGCGCAAGGGAAGGCTCCTTCAAACCTGACCGAAGCGCCTCTTCCGGCGCTGGTTTCGCCGCGATCGTAACGCGCGTAGATGTCAGATAAGGACCTGTACGGAAGCCGTTATCGGATCGTCGCGAACAGGAGGTGTCCTGGCCGGTTACGAACGGTTGCCGTCGAGCAACGCAGAGGCGGTGAAGAGCTCCACCCCCACGGTGATCGCCTCCTCGTCGACGTCGAAATTGCCGCGGTGCAGGTCCAGACCGCGGGTGTCCCCGGGGGTACGCACGCCGAGCCGGGCCATGGCGCCCGGCACGTGCTCCAGGTACCAGGAGAAATCCTCTCCGCCGAGGCTCTGCTCGGTGTCCTCGATCGCGTACGATCCGCGGCGCAGGGTCATCGCGGCGTCGAGCAGGCCGATGGACTCCGCGTCGTTCACGACGGGCGGCACGCCCCGGACGTAGTCGATCACCGTCTTGGCCCGGTGCATTCCGGCCACCTCGTCGACCGCCGCGTGGACCATGTCGGGCGCCTGCCGCCAGGTCTCCAGATCCAGGCAGCGCACCGTTCCGGACAGCTCGGCGTGCTGCGGGACGACGTTGGGCGCGTGCCCGGTTACCAGCCGGCCCCAGGTGACGGCGAGCCCGGACCGGGCGTCCACGCGCCGGGCGAGCAGGGCGGGCACGTCCAGGGCCACCCGGGCCGCCGCGGTGACCAGGTCGGTGGTCAGGTGCGGGCGGGCGGTGTGCCCGCCGGGGCCGTCGAGGGAGATCTCCAGACGGTCGCAGGCGGAGGTGATCGCGCCGATCCGCAGCCCGACCTTCCCCACGTCGACCTTCGGGTCGCAGTGCACCCCGATGATCCGCCCGACGCCCTTGAGCACCCCGGCGTCGATCGCGTCGGCCGCTCCGCCGGGCAGCACCTCCTCGGCCGGCTGGAAGAGCAGCCGCACGGCGTGCGGCAGCCGCCCCTGCCGTTCGAGCTCGCTGAGCACCAGCCCGGCGCCCAGCACGCAGGCGGTGTGCACGTCGTGTCCGCAGGCGTGCGCGCGGTCCGGCACGGTGGACCGGTAGGAGACCCCCGCCTTGGTGTCCGGGATCGGCAGCGCGTCGATGTCCGCGCGCAGCGCCAGCATGGGCGTGACGCCGTCCCACTCCCCCACGTCGCAGATCAGGCCGGTGCCTCCGGGCAGCACCTCCGGCGCCAGGCCCGCCTTCTCCAGCCGCGCCTTGATGGCGGCGGTGGTGCGGAACTCCTGGTTGCCGAGCTCTGGGTGCATGTGCAGGTCACGCCGGAAGGCGATCAGCTCGGCACGGAGCTCGTCGGAGAGGATGCCGGGCATGGCGGCCTCGGCGTGGGGGGCGCGGGGCTTCACGTGGTTCACCCAGTGAAGGGTAGGCCCCTTCACCCCCCAACTGACCACAGATCAACAAAACTTCAGCCGCTCAGCGGAACGAAAAGGGGCGTCGCGGCGTGTAACGGCCGCAGGCGGTGGGTAGACTCCGCCGTCTTCTCCGCCTTGCCCGCCGCCTGGGCCGTTGTGAGGCTGCGGACCCCTACGCGGGCGTTTCGCCCGATCCTGGCGTCCCCCGCCTCACCCCGACCGGAACGCACCGGCGGCGGGCACGCGGCGGGGGCACTCGACGGGGTCAGCCCTCCGCCACCGCCGTCGCCCGCCACGGGGCCAGCCGCTGTACGTCCCTGGCCGTTTCCGTGACCCCGCTCAGGAAGCCGTGCGCGCGCGGGGAGACCGTGTCGCGCAGCCACTCGGGCGCTATGTCGCACACCGCGACCTTCACCCCCGTACCCGCCAGGGCGAGCGGCAGGGTGTGGACCACCGTGGACGGGAAGCTCAGGACCGTGTGGCCGATGGGGCCGCGCCGGGCGATGAGCTCCAGGGGCAGGTCCGGACGGACGATCTCCAGGCCGGTGGCGGCTTCCAGGGCGTGGAGCTTCTCGGCGGATTCGCGGCGGTGGGCGAAGTACCGGGTGGCGCCGTGGGCACGGGCCAGGGCGGTGACCGCGTCCTCGTACGGGGCCGGGTCGACGACCCCCGTCTCCACCAGCGACGTACCGACCATGTCGGCCCCCTTGGTGACGGAGGGCGGGCCGAACCGCTCCCGGGTCCAGGCGAAGGTGTTGGGGGTGACCTCGACGCCCTCCGGGGCCTCCACCGGCATCGCGGTGAACACCTCGACCGTGCGGGTCGCCGAGGGCGTGAAGCTGCGGCGGGCCGCCGAGGTGACCGGGGCCAGCAGTAGTTCACGCGGGCCCCGGCTCCCCCGGCGGTGCCAGCGCACCAGGCGTTCGCCGCCGGCCAGCTGGGCAACGAACTCCATGGTGGCCGTGCCGTCGTCGACCACCGTGATCCGGCGGGTGCGGACCAGGCTGAGCAGCAGTTGCACGTACCGCGAGAAGGGGTCCCCGATCACGATGTGATCGGCCTTGCGGATCAGTGCGGTCAAGGCGCGCAGGGCCTTCAGGGGCGCGCCGGACTCCCCGCGCGCCTCCTGCCAGCGCACGGTGACGCCCTCGTCGCGGGCCAGCTCCGCCATCCTGCGCAGCTGGCCGCGCGACATCGGGTCGACCGGGGGGAGGACGACGACCGTGGTGCCGGGTCCTCCCCTGGCGTGGGTCCACTCCAGGACGTTCAGGAGCTGGACCGGGCTCTCGACGAAGGCGAGGTTCACCGGTCGGCCCGTCAGACCGCGACCGGCTCGGGCGCGGCGCTGTCGCTCTCGGCGACGACACCCGCGACCCGGCGGAGCTTCTTCATCGGGCCGAGCTCCGACTCGTACACCTTCTTCACGCCGTCGCCGAGCGACGCCTCGATGGTGCGGATGTCGCGGACCAGGCGGGTGAGGCCCTGGGGCTCGACGGAGGCGGCCTGGTCGGAGCCCCACATGGCGCGGTCCAGGGTGATGTGGCGCTCGACGAACGTGGCGCCGAGGGCGACGGCGGCCAGCGTGGTCTGCAGGCCGGTCTCGTGGCCGCTGTAGCCGATCGGGACGTTCGGGTACTCCTGCTGGAGGGTGTTGATGACCCGCAGGTTGAGCTCCTCGGCCTTCGCCGGGTACGTGGACGTGGCGTGGCAGAGCAGGATGTTGTCGCTGCCGAGGACCTCGACCGCGTGCCGGATCTGGCGCGGGGTGGACATGCCGGTGGAGAGGATGACGGTGCGGCCCGTGGCGCGCAGGGCGCGCAGCAGCTCGTCGTCGGTGAGGGAGGCGGAGGCCACCTTGTGCGCGGGGACGTCGAACTTCTCGAGGAAGGCGACGGCCTCGGTGTCCCACGGGGAGGCGAACCAGTCGATGCCGCGCTCGGCGCAGTGCTCGGAGATGGCCTGGTACTCGGCCTCGCCGAACTCCACGCGGTGGCGGTAGTCGATGTACGTCATCCGGCCCCAGGGTGTGTCGCGCTCGATGTCCCACTGGTCGCGCGGGGTGCAGATCTCCGGGGTGCGCTTCTGGAACTTCACGGCGTCGCAGCCGGCTTCGGCGGCCACGTCGATCAACGCGAGGGCGTTGTCGAGGTCACCGTTGTGGTTGATGCCGATCTCGCCCGTCACGTAGACGGGGTGGCCGGGGCCCGCGGTGCGGGAGCCGAAGGTACGGACACGGGAGGTGCTGCTCATGGTGGTGCTTCCTTACGGGACGGGGGTGGGGGCAGGGGTTTCGGTGGTGAGGGTGGGGCCCAGGAGCCAGGCCGCGATCTCACGGATGGCGCCGAAGCCGCCGGGGGTGGTCGTGACGGCGCGCGCCGCGGCGCGCACCGAGTCGTGGGCACTCGCCACGGCGACGGGCCAGCCCGCCAAGCCGAAGCAGGCCAGGTCGTTGACGTCGTTGCCGACGTAGAGCACGCGGTCCGGGTCGATCGACTGCTCCTCGCACCACTGCTTGAGCGCCAGGTCCTTGCGGTCGATGCCGTGCAGGACGGGGACCTGGAGCTTGCGGGCGCGGGCGGCAACGACCGGGTTCTGCTCGGTGGACAGGATGAGCAGCGGAAGGCCGGCCCGGCGCAGGGCGGCGATACCGAGGCCGTCGCCGCGGTGCACGGCGACGGTCTCGCGGCCGTCGGAGTCGATGAGCACGCGGTCGTCGGTCTGGGTGCCGTCGAAGTCGAGGACGACGGCGTCGATGTCCGCGCGGACCGGCAGCGGTGACGGGTCGAGGAGGGGTGCGAGGGCGCGGGCGCGGGCGAGGTCGTGCGGGTCGTCGATCTCCAGCACCCGGGCCGGATCGGTCTCCACGAGCGCGGTGTGGCCGAAGAAGCGGTGGCGGTGGGTGCGGAAGCCGGTGACGTCCATGGCGTACGCGGCACCGGTCTCCAGGTAGTCCTGGGGACGGTCCTGCCGGCGGGGGCGGAAGGCCTTGTCGTGGTTGACGCCGTACGTCCCGTCCTCGACCGCGCTGCCGTCGCGCCACACGAAGCCGTGGAAGGGGGCGACGGTGACGGCCGTGTCGGCGCCGTCCCGGGCGACGGCGGCGGCGACGCCGTCGATGTCCTCGCGGGTGAGGAAGGGGCTGGTGCACTGGACGAGCAGCACCACGTCGGCCGGCCGGCCGCCCGGCAGGGCCTCGTACGCGTCCAGGGCGTGCAGGACGGCCGCCTCACTGGTCGCGGTGTCTCCCGCGATGGCCGTGGGGCGCTGCACGCAGTGCAGCCGGGCCGCGTCGCCGAGCGTCTCCGCCGCGGCCCTGGCCGCCTCCGCGATGGCCCCGTCGTCGGTCGTGACGACGACGTCGGTGACCTCGGGGGACGCGAGGCAGGCACGGACCGCGCGGGCGACCAGGGGGACGCCGCCGACCTGGGCGAGGTTCTTGGCGGGGACGCCCTTGGATCCGCCGCGGGCGGGGATCACCGCGAGCACGGTGGGGGTCGGTGGCATGGCTGCTCCTGAGGGGGTGGGCGCGGCGGCGGTACGGGCGGTCACAGCTCGCCCATCCGGCGGATCACCGGGGCGACGCGCTGGACACCGTGGCGGTAGGCACCGCGGGCCGCGTTGCGGACGGTCTCGCGCACCGCTCCCCTGACCCGGCCGGTCTCCCTGGGTGCGGCGGCGCCCGGCAGCGGGTGGCCGTCGGGGCCCAGGTGGTGGCGGGCGAGGATGCCGGGGAGGTATCCGGGGGCGGTGGCGGGGGTGTAGTAGGGGGCGAGGGCGGGGAGGGGGCCGCCGGCCAGCAGGTCGCCGACCCGGGCGCGGGCGGCGTCGTATGCGGCGGGGTACGAGCCGTCCGCGGCGACGCCCTGGCCGGCCAGCCACTCCTCGTCGGGCTCAGGGCGGAACCCGCCGTCGAGGTGGTCCCAGGACGTGATGAGCCCGGAACCGATGAAGTGGTGGTTGCCGAGGGCCTCGCGGACGCCGAGGTCGGAGAGGACCGCGGTCGGGATCCGCCGGTGCAGGGATTCCAGCGCGGCGGTCGAGGAGACGGTGACCAGCAGGTCGGTGCGGTCCAGGACCTCGCCCATGTGGCCGTACACCAGGCGGAAGTTGGGTGGCAGACCGCCTGGGATCCGCTCCGCGAGGCGCTGGTACGGGAGCTCCTCGATGTGAGTGGTGTGCTCGCCCGGCTTGGAGCGCAGCTTCAGCAGAACCTCGCGGCCGGGGTGCAGCCGGGCGTGCTCGACGAGCCGGCGCAGCAGGTACGTGCGCTCGGCGCGGGACGCCGGTACGGAGGGCTGGGCGGCGAACACGACGGTGTCGCGGCCCTCCTGTGCCCGGTGCGGCTCTCCGCCGAGGAACGGCAGGGCGGCCTCCGTGACGGCGGACGCGTCGGCGCCGACTCCCTCGTACACCGCGCGGAAGCGCTCCGCGTCGTGGCGGGAGTTGGCGAGGACGACGTCGGCTCCGTGCCGCAGCAGCAGCCCGTCGGCGAGCTTCTCGTAGACGACCCCGACGTACCCCGTGACGACGACGGGCCTGCGCGGCAGGCCGAGGGCGGCCAGGCCGTGCAGCATCGCCTGGACGGCGCCGCCGACGAGGGCCAGGACGACGACGTCGTACGCCTCGTCCCGCACGGTGTGCAGGAACTCGACGGCGGTCACCTCCCGCACCCGGCCGGCGTCCACGCCGACCTCTCCCACCTCGGCGAGCTGCCGGGGGGTGGGGGTGGCCCGGCCGCGCAGCAGCAGCCCGCTGATCTCGACGGGCCGCTCGGGCGGTCCCGCGTCGGCGGCCCCGGCGAGGCGGCGTGCGGTGAGCGCACCCCATTTCCACCGGGTGTCGGAGTCGGCGAGCACGGCTATACGCAACGCCGTGCTGTCGGCTGCTGAGGCGACGGCCGGAGCGGCCGCGTTACTGGTACGAGGGGGCACGCCGTAAAACGTAGGAAGGCTTTCCGAGCCGCGGCCCAACGTGGTGGCAACAGATGGTTAACAGCCCGCCGACGGTTGGCGAATCGACTCCTCGATCGGGTGAACCACCCCCGGATTCGGCCCGATTCACCTTTCCGGCATACCCCGTTCACTTTCCGTACGTGCGGGGGACAAGGCGCATGCCGGGGCCGCGTCTAGCGTGACGCGGGTGGTTAAGCTCTCCGTCATCGTGCCGATCTACAACGTGCAGACATACGCCCCCGACACCCTCAGAAGCCTGCGTTCCAACGCCCGCGAGGATTTCGAGTTCCTTCTCGTCGACGACTGTTCGACCGACGGGACACCGGAGCTCCTGCGCCGCGCCGAGGACGAGATCGCGGGAGTGCGCGTCCTCCGGCACGAACGCAACGCCGGACTGGCCACGGCCCGCAACACCGGTCTGGACGCGGCCCGCGGGGAGTACATCGCCTTCCTGGACGGGGACGACTGGCTGGCACCCGGCCACTACACCCGGCTGCTCGCCCGAACACAGGCACTGGCCTGCGAGTTCGTCCGCACGGACCACGTCCAGGTCACCGGCAGGTCCCGCACGGTGCACCGCGTCCCGCACGGCAGGCGCGGGGAGGTGAGCTCCCCCCGGGAGGCGATCCTGCCGGCCGACCGCACCACCTCGGTGGACTACGCGTTCGCCTGGGCCGGGCTCTACCACCGCACCCTGCTGGAGCGTGGACTGCTCCATTTCCCCGACGGGCTGCGCACCGCCGAGGACCGGCCGTGGATCTGGCGACTGCACCGGGAGGCGGAATCCTTCGCGGTCCTGGGAACCCTGGGCCATTTCTACCGGCGCGGAGTCGCCACGTCACTCACCCGGATCGGCGACGAGCGCCGACTGGATTTCGTCCGCGCCTACCACCAGCTTCTCGGTGAGACGGCGGCGGACCGGGACGCGGATGCCCTGCTGCCGAAAGCAGTACGTACGTACTGCGCGGTCATCGCCCACCATGTCGGGGCGATCGGAGAATTCGAGCCGTCCCTGGCACGGACGCTGAAGTCCCTCTGCGCGACGGCCCTTCAGGAAATGCCCCAGCACCTGCTGGACGACACCCTCGATTCCATGGACGTACGACGGGCGACCCTGCTACGCAGACTGCGCCGCCGGCCGGCCGCCGCGAAGGAGGCGGCTTCCGCGTGACCATCCAGATCTTCCTCGCCACCTCCCTGTACGGCACGGCGACGCTCGCCGCCGCCGTGGACGCGGGCCGCTTCGAAACTGCCGGCCGCCGCGTCCTGCTGCTCAGCGACAACGCGGCCGTCCCGGAGGCCGCACCGCCCGTCGACGCGCTGCCCGGATTCGAGGCGCTGCGCACGCGCTTCGACGAGGTCCGCTCCTGGAACGACGCCATCTCTCCGCACCATCCGGCCGCCTGGACGCCGCGCGCCGACGACGTCCCCCTGTGGGAACGCCACCTGCGGCGCGCCTGGCACCTCGGGGACGACGAGGTCGAGCTGGTACTCCCCTCGCCGCACACCGCCCCCGCCCTGCCCCTCGCCCAGATCCTCACCGGTGGCCCGGTCACCGTCTACGCCGACGGGATCGGCGCCTACGGCCCCACCGGCGGCAAACTCCCTCCACTGATCGGCACCCGCGTGACGCGGCTGCTCGTCCCGGATCTGGTGCCCGGCCTGCGTCCGCTGCTGCTGCACGAGTTCGGGGTGGAGCCCGGGCCGCTCCCGGCCGACGCGCTGCGCACGGTGCTCGGCGAACTGGCGGCCGGAACGCGGTCGTCGGTCCTGCCCGCCAACCCGGCGCTCCTCCTGGGCGAGGGCCTCTCCGCCGCCGGGCTGGTCTCCCCGGCCGAGGAGGAGGAGGTTCATCTGCGCATGGTGCGCGACACCGTGGCCCTGGGCCACAGGCGTCTGCTGTTCGTCCCGCCCGCACAGGAACCGGTCGCCTGGTCCACGGCCCTGGTCGCCGAGGCCTCCCGCCTCGGTGCCGAACTCACCGTGCTGGACGCCGGATCGCCCGGCGGGCCCGGCCTCCCGGAGGCCCTCTACGAGCGGATACGCCCGGCCCTGGTCGTCGGCTGCTGCGCGACCGCGCTGTTCACCGCGGCCACCCTGTACGGGCTGCCCGTCGCCAGGACGGGCACCGGCACCCTGCTGGAGCGCCTGACCCCGTATGAGAACCCGGCGCGGACCGCGGTCACGATCGCCGACGCCCTCCTGCCCGGCCTGGCGGACCCGGCCGCCGTCGCCGGCCAGTCGCCGCCCACTGCGGCGGACGTGTCCCGGGCGCTGGGAGGCCTGCTGCCGGCGGTCGGATTCGCCATGCAACCGAGGGTCCTGCCCGGCCTTCGCCCGGCCGCCGAGGACTACCTGTCGGAGCATCTGGACGCCGCTACCTGGCGTTACTTCAAACGCCGCCGTCTGGCGTCGCTCGCGCTGCCCGGCGTGGTCCCCTCCCGCCTCGCCTTCGTCCGCCGCAGCACCACACTCCGGCGCCTCGCGCGGCGGGCCCGCGCCGCGGCCCGCCGCTGAGGGCTCTCAGCCCAGCAGTCGGGTCAGCCCGAGGCGGGTCCACAGCAGGGCCGCGGCGAAGGAGAGCGCGGTCGTGGCGGCCGTCACGCCCACCACGAGGGCGGCGGCCACCGGCCAGGCCAGATCCGCCGTGACCAGTGCGTCGGTGAGGACGCCCAGGACCAGCACGTGGACCATGTACGCGCCGAACGAGGCTCCCGCCAGCCGGTTCAGCGCCGGGACCAGGCGGTCCGGAACACGCAGCCGGTGCAGGGCGAGCAGCAATCCCGCGCTGAACACGGCGACCAGCACGCTCGCGTACGGGATCGTGTAGTGCACCCCGTGCTGGTACGCGACGATCGCGGCCAGCGCGGCCCCCGCCGGCAGGAGCCACAGCAGGCGGAGCCTGCCGGGCCTGCCGGCGGGCAGTGCGAGCAGCAGGGCGCCGAGCACGGCGTAGACGAGCTGGTAGGGGCCGAAACCCCAGCCGAAGCGCGGCAGATCGAGGTCCGTGAGCGTGGACAGGTCGCCGAGGAAGGACGGAGCCGCCCCGAGGACGAGCAGGCCGGCGCTGAGACCCCAGGGACGTCTGCCGGACTTCACCAGGGCGGCGAAGGCCAGCAGCATGATGACGGGGATGTAGGCGTACAGGTACCAGAGGTGGTAGGCGGGGCGGACCGAGGCGAACAGCGAGTCGAGTGCCAGGTCGCCGACGGGGTCTTCGTTGGTCCCGCGCAGCCGGCCCCACGCCAGGTAGAGGACGGTCCACACGGCGAGGGGGACGAGAATCCGTACGATCCGCCGCCACAGCTGCCGGCCGTCCCTGACCGGGGCGCCGACGAGCACCACCCATCCGGCGATCGCGAAGAACAGCGGGACGGCGAAACGGCCTGCGGAGTCCGCGACCAGGCCGGCCCAGTAGGTGCCGGGGCCGTTCGAGGCCTCGCGGCCCACCGTGTTCACGAAGGCGGAGCCGGTGTGGCAGAGGATCACACCGATCGAGCAGAGCAGCCGGATCAGGTCGATGTCGTACCGGTGTTCGCGGCGCTCACGCGGGGCCGGGGCCGCCTCCGCGGCGGCCGGCTGTGTGACAGGGGTGGGGGCCGCTGATCCGTCCGGAGACGCGGAGGGCGGCGGGGAGGCTGCGGAGGAGGGCGGGGAGGCTGAGGATGGCATGGTCCTCGCAGACTATGAACGGGCGGCGACGGGGTGAACTCCGCCTGGATGAACAGTCGCTTCGTCCGCGTGAACAGTCAGGTCGCCCAGGTGTCGCTCGGGTGGGGTTCCGGTACGCGCCCGACGCTCCGGGGAGGCGGGAGAAGGAAGAGGGGAGACGGCAGGCCGAGGACGCCCCTCAGGTCGGCGAGGTGGGCGCGGGTGTCCCCAGAGGCGTTCCCGCCGTCTATGGACGTCGGCCACGGCCGCCGGGTGGTCGTCGAGCACCGCCGACGCCCGTTCGGCGAGGCGGGCGCCGAGCTCCCGATCGTGGACGGAGACACCCCGGTCGGGCCGCTCGATGGAGGAGAGAGAGTAGGCCGGTTCGGGGTGCGAGACCGGGCTGACGATCGCTGGACCAGGGTCCGCAGGGAGGCCGCGAAGCGCTCCGGCGGTAGCTCTGGCCGTCGAACACGTTGGCGGCGGGCTGCCCGCACCGCCTTCCACCGCACCGCCCTGAGCAGCCCCGCGAGGGGCCGGCCCGTGCTCGTTCCCCCGTGCTGTGATGAGTGGCCGCCCCGGGGCGGCGGCCGGGGCCGCGTCAGAGGCCGAGGCTGCTGCGGGTACGCCGGACGGTGCGGCGCAGCCGCACCGCGGCTCCCCGCGGCCCGCCGCCGGGCAGAGTGAGCTTCTGCAGCCTGCGGCGCTTGAAGTAGTACTGCGTCCCGGCGTCGAGGTGGGCCCGGAGCCAGGCCTCGGCCTCCGGACGGAGCGCCGGGTGGAGACCGGACTGCATGCAGTAGCCGATCGTGCGGACCAGCGGCCCGAGGGTGTCCGGCGCGGTGGCGGGCAGTGCCTCGACGGGCTCGCCGCCCTGCTCGTCCAGGTCGGGGACGAGGTGGTCGACGATGGTCAGCGGGATGCGGTTGCTGTTCTCGTACGGGGTGATGCGGCCCAGGACGAGGCGGGTGCCCACCCGGGCGACGGGGATGCCGTAGTACACCGCGGCCGTGAACATCGCGGTGGAGAAGCAGCCGACGACGAGGCTGGGGGCGCACCGCTCGTACAGGGTCTCGGCGAGCAGCGGGCTGTCCAGCGTGGTCAGCCGTACCCCCTCCGCGGCGGCGGCGTCGTCCAGGGCCCGGGAATAGCGGGCCGGTGCTGTGGGGTGGGGCTTGAAGAGGATCGAGGTGTGGCCCGCGCGCGCCGCTCCCCGCAGCATGCGCAGGTGCAGGTCCTCCTCCTCCTCGGGCGTGAGGATGCCGAGGGCGGCGAGGTACTGGCCCAGGAGTACGGCGGTGGGCGCTTCCGCCTCCACGGCCGCGAGCCGGCGGTCGCCGTCGGCGGCGCGCGCGATCTCGCCGAGCACCTTGCGGAAGGCGTCGTCGGGCACGAGTTCGGGCTCGACACCGGATTCGGCGAGCAGCAGCGGTTTCAGCCCGTTCACCAGGTCCAGGTGGAGCACCCGCTGGATGCGGCAGGCGATGGACCTGGGGACCTTGTTGCGAGTCGGCCCGTAGCTCATCAGGCCGTCGGCGTAGACGTGCACGGCGCTCTCGGAGAAGATCGCGGCCAGTGCGCGGGCCGGATTGACCTGGATCGATTCGACGGCGAGATCGACGGGCTCTCCGGGGGCTATCCCCCAGGCGAGGCGGAACGCCCGCTGCCACAGCTCGGTCTCCTCCGAACGGGGGCCCCAGCCACTCGGGTGGTGCGGGCTGATCGCCTCGTTCCAGTCGACGACGGAGTCGAAGCGGGCGGCGATGTCTCCGTAGCCGCGCATCTCCTCGAGCCGGAGGGCGGTTTCGGGGATCTCGGCGTTGTTGGAGACGAGCAGGACGCGGTGGCTGTCCTGGCCCGGGCCGAACTGGCCGGCGTCCAGGGCCGCCGCGAGTGTGGCCGCCCCGTACAGGGTGGAGACCTGGAAGATCTGGGTACGCGTGGACATGGGTCAGGCGGCCTTCTGCTTGTCACGCAGGCGATTGAGCAGAATGCTGCGCCTGGTGTCCATCATCGTGAGGGTCTGGTCGAGCACGGGCTGCGGCATGCGGTGCAGCGCGGCCGTCGATTCCTGGCGCAGGCGCCGGAGCGTGCCCGGTTCGTACGCGTCGGCCTTCTCATTGTGGAAGGCGATCATCGCGCAGTAGGTGCGGACGGCCTTCGGCAGGAGGATCTCCGCGTCGCGGTCCTCGCGGAGCTGGTCGAGCAGCGTGTCGTACGCCGGGAAGAAGTCCAGTTGCCGGGCGTCCTTGATCTGGGTCAGGGACGTGGTGACGCCCCGCCGGTAGAAGATGCCGTACAGGTTCAGGGCCGCGTACGTACGGGCGTTCAGGTGCAGCTGCCAGATCCACAGCCGGTCCTCGGCGGTCCGCAGCCGGGTCGCGAAACGCTGGCCGCCGTCCTCGAAGAGCCGGCGGTGGTAGATGCCCGCCCAGACGAAGGGGTAGTCCACCATCGTCTCCCACTCCGGCGACGCGATGCCCTCGCGCGGGTCCATGACGGTGTCGCGGAGCCGGGCGGGGGCCCGCCGTACGACACGGCTGGTGCCGGTGGCCTGGACGTGGTCGGTGCGGGCGAAGTCGCAGTCGAGCTCCCGCGCGGCGTGCAGCAGCCGGGTCAGGTGGCCCGGGGCGTACCAGTCGTCGCCGTCCAGGAAGGTGACGAAGTCACCGCGGGCGGCGTCGATGCCGCTGTTGCGGGCCGCCGCGATACCCACGTTCGTCTCGTGCCGGATGACCTGGGCCTGCGGGAGCCGGTCGGCCCAGCGGTCGACGAGTGCCGGTGTGTCGTCCGTGGAGCAGTCGTCGACCAGCAGGAACTCGATGTCCGGATCCGCGTTCCGGGCGAGACTGCCCAGCGTCGCGTCCGCGAAGGGAGCGACATTGTGGAGCGGTACGACAACGGACAGTTTCGGCACGCGGGCCCTCGCCTTCGGATCATGGTCCGCACACGCTAGTGAGCCAGATGGAGGAGCGGGTGTCGCCCGGCCCGACGAACGGTGAACTCTGGGCAGCCGTGAGGTGACCGGGGCCGGGGCCGCACCCTCCGGCCGCACACGCTCGACCTCACGTCCTCCCGAGGTTCTACGTTCCAGCACATGGACTACTCACACGACGACGCGGGACGTGCCCGGCAGCCCATCGGCTACTGGAGTGGGGCCGCCCACCGGGCGGCCGTGACCCACATCCGTGCGGCCCTGGCCGAACACGGCCTGCCCCAGCCACCCTGGTGGGTCCTCAACCAGCTCGTCGACGCCGATGGGACGGGCGCCCGCGCGCCGACGTGGTCGCGGTGCTCCGCGGCTATCCGAACGTCGGGGACGCGCTGGAGCCCGAGATCGACGCTCTCGTCACGAACGGTCTGGCCGACCAGGACCCGGCCGGCCGTCTGCGGCTGACACCCGAGGGCCACGCCCTGCGCGAGAAGGCGTACGACCGGGTGAGCAGGGCGCGGGCGGAGATCCACGACGGCATTCACGGACGGGGAGTTCGTCGCCGCCCTCAAGGCCCTCCAGCGTGTGATCCACAACGTCGGCGGCGCGGCCTGGCACCACTGAGCGGGTCCGGCCCGGCCCCGTGCGGCCGCCTCGCCGTCCCGTCCCTGCGCCTCAGAGCCTGTCGGGTGACCTCCCGGGCCACCCGGCAGGCTCTCAGACGCTGCTGAACGAGAGCTTCGCCGCGAAGCCTAGGAACAGCACCCCGGCCGCCGACGTGACTCCGGCCGACAGCCGCTTGCGGCGGCGGAACGCGGCGGACAGGCGGGTGCCGCCGAATATGAGGGTGGAGAGGTAGAGGAAGCTGCCGATCTGCAGCAGCGTGCCCAGCAGCAGGAACGACAGGGCGGGATAGGCGTAGCCCGGGTCGACGAACTGCACGAAGAAGGAGATCAGGAACAGGATGGCCTTCGGGTTGAACAGGCTCACCACCAGCGCCCGCCGGTAGGGGCGTTCCTGGGACGACGGCACCGGGGCGGCGGCACCTTCGTCCGTCAGCTCGGCCACCCGCCGGTGCCGCTCCCGCCACATCGACACGGCGGCGCGCAGCATCCCGATCGCCATCCAGGTCAGATACCCGGCGCCCGCGTACTTGACGACGGCGAAGAGCAGCGGCGTCGTCTGCAGCAGCGAGGCGGCGCCCAGCGCGGACAGCGTCATCAGGACCGCGTCCCCGGTCCACACCCCGGCGGCCGCCACATAGCCGGTGCGCACCCCGCGCCGGGCCGCGACGGACAGCACGTACAGCGAGTTGGGCCCCGGGAGCAGAATGATCATCACGAGGCCGGCGAGATAGGTCGGAAGGTCGGTGACACCCAGCATGAACGGAGTGTCGCACGCGAGTGCGACACTCCGTTGGGGTGGTCCGGAATGCGGCGGATCAGTCCTCGTCGCCGTCCAGCAGCCGGTCCACGGGGAGTTCCATCTCCAGGCCGACGACCTCCGGCACGGAGAAGGACGTCCCCCGCTTGTGGGACGTCCGGGTCCGGTACTCACCGCCCCGCGGGTCGGTGCAGACAAGCACCTGGTCGTGCTTGCGGTCCGCCACCACGTAGACCGGGATGCCCGCCTGGGCGTAGTCCTCCACCTTGGGGCCGAGATCGTCCGCCCAGTTGGTGGAGGTGACTTCCAGAACCATGCGGAAGACGTGGGGGGCGTAACAGTTCTTCATGACATGGGCGTCGCGAAAGTCGGCTTCGACGACCGACAGGTCGGGAATCGCGTAGTCGTCCGGACCGGTGGGCAGCCAGAGTCCGACCGCCTGCACCAGTCTCAGCCCGACCGCGCGCGCCCCGGCACCGAATTCCTCGCCGAGCCAGGACAGTGCCAGCGCATGCGCTCCGTCGGCCGGTGGTGTCACAGTGAGCCTCCCCTGGAGAATCTCCACGCGATGACCGGGCAGCGAGCGTGCGGCCTGTTCGGCCGCCTCGCCGATCGTCAGCTCGGACTGCATCGTCGTCACCTGCTCCTCGTGCTGTATCACAGCCACGGCATCCTCCTTTCGGAGCCCACTGTTCACGAGCCTATCCACGGACGCGGCCGATCGGCGAGAGATCACCCGTGCGCGTGGTCCGGCCGCTCAGAACGCGTCCGTCGGGACGTACGCGCCCCAGACTTCCCGCAGCGCGTTGCAGACCTCGCCCACCGTCGCCCGTGCCCGGAGCGCGTCCTTCATCGGGTACAGCACGTTGTCCGTGCCCTCGGCCGCCTTCTTCAGCCTCGCCAGCGCCGCGTCCACCGCTCCCTGGTCGCGCTCCGCACGCAGCTTCGCCAGACGCGCGGCCTGCTGGGCCTCGATCGCCGGGTCGACGCGCAGCGGCTCGTACGGCTCCTCCTCGTCGAGGCGGAAGCGGTTCACGCCGACGACGACGCGCTCGCCGCTGTCCGTCTCCTGGGCGATGCGGTAGGCGCTGCGCTCGATCTCGCCCTTCTGGAAGCCGCGTTCGATCGCGTCGACCGCGCCGCCCATGTCCTCGACCTTGAGCATGAGTTCCAGGGCGGCGGCCTCGACGTCGTCCGTCATCTTCTCCACGACGTACGACCCGGCGAAGGGGTCCACCGTCGCCGTCACGTCCGTCTCGTACGCCAGGACCTGCTGGGTGCGCAGCGCCAGGCGGGCGGACTTGTCGGTGGGCAGCGCGATGGCCTCGTCGAAGGAGTTGGTGTGCAGCGACTGCGTCCCGCCGAGCACCGCGCCCAGGCCCTGCACGGCGACGCGTACGAGGTTGACCTCGGGCTGCTGGGCGGTGAGCTGCACGCCCGCGGTCTGGGTGTGGAAGCGCAGCATCAGGGACTTGGGGTTCTTGGCGCCGAACTCCTCCTTCATGACCTTCGCCCAGATCCTGCGCGCCGCACGGAACTTGGCGACCTCTTCCAGGATCGTCGTACGGGCGACGAAGAAGAAGGAGAGCCGTGGGGCGAAGTCGTCCACGTCCATGCCCGCGGCGACGGCGGTCCGGACGTACTCGATGCCGTCGGCCAGGGTGAAGGCGATCTCCTGCGCGGGCGAGGCACCCGCCTCGGCCATGTGGTAGCCGGAGATCGAGATGGTGTTCCACTTCGGGATCTCGGCACGGCAGTACTTGAAGATGTCGGCGATCAGCCGCAGCGAGGGCTTCGGCGGGAAAATGTACGTGCCCCGGGCGATGTACTCCTTGAGGACGTCGTTCTGGATGGTGCCCGTCAGCCGGTCCGCCGACACGCCCTGTTCCTCGGCGACCAGTTGGTAGAGCAGCAGCAGGAGCGAGGCGGGGGCGTTGATGGTCATGGACGTGGAGACCTTGTCCAGCGGGATGCCGCCGAACAGGACGCGCATGTCGTCGATCGAGTCGATCGCCACGCCGACCTTGCCGACCTCGCCGGAGGCGATGGGGGCGTCCGAGTCGTGCCCCATCTGGGTCGGCAGGTCGAAGGCGACCGACAGGCCGGTCGTGCCGTTGGCGATCAGCTGCTGGTAACGGGCGTTGGACTCGGCGGCGGTGCCGAACCCGGCGTACTGGCGCATCGTCCACGGCCGACCCGTGTACATCGTGGGGTAGACACCGCGCGTGAAGGGGTACGCACCCGGCTCGCCCAGCTTCTCCTCGGGCCGCCAGCCTTGAAGGGCATCCGGCCCGTACACCGGCTCGATGGGCAGTCCCGACTCGGACTCACGCGTCATGTCCTGTGCCTCCCGCTCACGCTACGTATCGGTAACACGTCCTCGCGACGGACTCTAGCGGCGGCGGCCGGGCCGGGGTGAGCCGCTCGCTGGGACCTTGCTCACAGCATGGCGCACAGCACGCTCCCGATGTCCGGCCGCGTGTCTCCCCTCATGCGCGGGATTCGGCAACCGGGCAGGGAGGGAATCCATGTCTGTGGATACCACGCCACCACCGGGACGGCTGTGGGCGAGCCAGGGGGCCGAGGATGAGACGCGTACGGAACGCACGGGTGAAGAGCCGGACGGGTGGAGCGCTTACGGTGACGGCCGCCGCGGCCTGTGTGCTGGCGGTCGCCGCACTGACCGCGGGGTGCCGCGTGGAGGGCGTCGGGGCGGCCGGGCCCCCCGCGTCGCCGACGGCCCTGGCCACGGCCGCGAGCCCGACGGACGACGCGAAGCCGGGCGGCGGCACGGCGAGTCCCTCCCCGTCACCGTCCGCCCGCCCCACGGGGACGGCCGGCCCGCGGCCCTCGCCGCGACCGGAGACCCTGATGTCATCAGGGGACCGGAGCGGGCGGGTGCGGGAACTCCAGGCCAGGCTGCGCCAGATCGGCCACTTCGACCGCGTCCCCACCGGCTACTACGGCACCGTCACGGTGGCTTCGGTGCGGTCCTTCCAGGGCAGGCGGGGCCTGTCCCGGACAGGCGGGACCGACACCGTGACCTGGGAGCGGCTGCTCGCGATGACGCGGAAGCCGACGGCGCGGGAGCTGGCTCCGCCGGCCGCGAAGCCGGCGGCGGCGCCCGACCCGCGCTGCATGACGGGCCGGGTCCTGTGCATCAGCAAGAACAGCCGCACGCTGTCCTGGATGATCGACGGCCGGGTCGTGTCGTCGATGGACGTGCGCTTCGGCTCGCAGTACACCCCCACCCGCGAGGGGACTTTCTCGGTGTACTGGATGTCCCGCCACCACGTGTCGACGCTCTACGACTCGCCCATGCCGTACGCCATGTTCTTCAGCGGTGGCCAGGCGGTGCACTACTCGTCGGACTTCGCGGCCCGCGGTTACGCCGGCGCCTCGCACGGCTGTGTGAACGTCCGGGACGAGGGCGGGATCGCCGCGCTCTTCGCCCAGGTGAAGAAGGGCGACAAGGTCGTCGTCCACGGGTGACCGGCCGGACGGTACCGGCGCCGGGTCCGGTCGGCTGCCCCCAGCGGGGGGTGGCGCGGACGGGACCGGGGGAACGTGTCCCGCCCGCGCCGGTGCGCTGAGCCGAAGGTACGGGGGGAACCCCGGCTCGTTGCGCGGCCGATGACCAGTCGGCTCACTCTGTACTGCGCCGGGGCGCCGAGAAATGTCACACCCGGAGACCACGAGCGCACCACAGACCGCATATGCGCAGGTCAGCGAGCTGGTGTCACCGAGGCGGGCGGGTCGGTCGTCTCCGCGCCGACTGCGGCCCCAGGGTCCACGCCAGGGTCCGTCTCCCGTTCCGCGGTGCCCAGCGGCGGGGTCCTGCGGAAGGAGACCGAGGGGAGCGGTCCCTCACGTTCCTGGGCACTGTCACTGCCACCGTCACCTGCCGGGCCACCGGATCCGTTCGCCTCGCCGCCGTTGTTCCTGTCGCCGCTGCCACTGCCGTTGCTGCCACTGCCGCTGCCGCTGCCCAGAATGCGGTCGCAGAAGCGCTCCAGGTTCCGCTCGCCCTGCGCCAGTTCGGCGAGGCGGAGCTTCTCCTCACGGCTCAGGTCGTCGTCACGGTAGGCCCGGCAGGCCCGAACCGACTTCGCGTACGCCTCGGCGGCACTCTCACCGGTGGAGCCGTCGGGCTTCCCGCGCCCGTCGCCGGTGCCCGAGGAGCCGTCCGGGTCCGGCCCCGCATCCGTGGTGCCGGTGTCCTGTTCGCGTTCGGCCGGGTCGTGGCCGGGCCCGGACTCCTCGCTGTCCGGAGCGGCCGGGCCGTCCGTGGCCCGGGCGTCGGGCGGGCCGGAGATGCCGGGCGGGTCGGCCGGACGGGCGGAGGACCCGGCGGAGGCGGACGCGTCGGCGCCCAGTTCCTCCGGGGAGGCCGCCGCGGATACGGATGCGGCCGGGGCCGGCCCGTCATGGCCGCCGAAGGGCGCGGGCAGCATCCCCGTGCCGCCGGCGACCGCCACACCACCGAGAGCGCACCCCGCGAGCGACACCGCGAGGCCGTAGCGCACCGGGCGGGTCCAGCGGGGGCGCCGGGACGGCGCCGTACGCGTCGCGCCGATCCGTACGGCCTGCGGAACGCCGTGCTTGCCCGCCGGACCGTCGGGGCTCACTGCGGCGTCCCGCCCACCGGCCCGGGACACCTCGCGGAAGGCGGCCAGGGCGGCCGCCTCACCGGGGAGTTCCGCACCGGAGGGGCGCGGGGTGCGGACCCCGCGCAGTGCTGCCTCCAGCCGCCGGCTGCCGGTCCTGGCGTGATCGTCGACGGGTTCGACGGACTCACCGCGGAGCAAGGACTCCGCCGCGTCCGCGTCGAGCCACTCGTCCCGCTCGTCGGCCATCACATGTCCTTCTGCGTCCACGGACGCGAATGCGTCACACCGGCGGGCGCCGCCGCACCGTCGCGGCCGGGGCGCTGGGCGGGCACGGCACCGAGCTCGGCCGCCCCTGCCGGAATCCCGTCCTCCGTAGGATGCTCGGCGCCGAGCAGTTCCGCCAGTCGCTTCAGCCCGCGGTGCGCGGCCGTACGCACCGCACCGGGCCGCTTCCCCAGGGTCCGGGCGGCGCTCTTCGCGTCCAGCCCGACGACCACGCGCAGGACGACGGCCTCGGCCTGGTCCTGGGGCAGCTGGGCGATGAGGGAGAGGGTGCGCCCGGTGGCGAGGGACTCCATCGCCTCGCCGGCCGTGTCGGACGCGGCGGGCTCCTCGACGAGTTCGCTCTCGTCGCCGCCGGACACCGGGCGCCTGCCCCGCATCCGTATGTGGTCGAGCGAACGGTTGCGCGCGATGCGGGCCGCCCAGCCGCGGAACCGGTCGGCGTCCCCACTGAACTTTTCGAGGTCACGGGCTATCTGCAGCCAGGACTCGGACGCCACGTCCTCCGCGTCGGGCTCCCCCACCAGCGTCCGTATGTAGCCCAACAGCCGCGGGTGCACGGCGCGGTACACAGTCCGGAAGGCGTCCTCGTCCCCGTCCTGTGCCGCGAGCACCGCGGCGGTCAGCTCCGCGTCGTCCCCCAGCACTCCCTCAACCCGCCCCGCTGATCCGTATCGCAGCTGGTCATCACTGCCGCGCCACCCTGCGCGACTCAGCACGCTACGTGGTCGGACGGTGCCGCGTCCATGACTTGTACAACCCGCAACCGTCTCCTGACGCAGCGCGGTGTGACAGAAAACGCACCCGTGGCGCTGACATGAGTACGGGGTCGCACTGCGGCTCCGTGGAAGACGGCCGGGGCCTCTCCTGTGGGGGGTGGCGGCCCCGGTCGTCGTCCCTTGCCCCTCATGTCCGGCAGGACCCGGGTGAGGGAACGCCTGAATGACCAGCGCGTGGCCGAGCGGCGCGCTCCGGTCGGCGTGGCGGCCCCGGTCGCAGCTCCCCAGGCGCCCCGCCTGCGTGAGCACCGGACGCTGGAGTCCTCCGCTTCCGCCGGGGCCGGCGGATCAACCGGAGGCGGCGTTGCCGCCCTTCGGCCCGCCGCTCGCGTTGCCGTTCGCGTTGCCGCTCGCGTTGCCGCTCGCGTTGCCGTTCGCGTTGCTGCCGGCGCTCCCGTTCGACCCGGCGTTCGCCTCGGCGCTCCCGCTCGACCCGCTGTTCGCATTGCTGTTCGCGTTGCCGCTCCCCGGCGTCGGCCGCGCGGAGTGACCGGTCGTGCCCTTCCCGCGCTGTGCGCCTCCCGTCTTCTCCCGGGGCGCCTGCCCGAGCAGCGCGTCACAGTACGCGAGGACCGCCGCGGGGCCGCCCGCAGCCGTCTCCAGCCGGTCGAACGCGGTGGAGTCGGCGGCCTTCCCGCTGTTCCCGGCCTTGCGGTACGCCTCGCAGAGCGCGCCGTCGCCCCGTCCCCGGTCCGGACCCCCGGTGGGCCGCCCCGCTCCCGGAAGCGCCGTGGGAAGGGGCGGCTTCGCGGAACCGTCCGCGCCCCGGGGCGGTGCGGCCGGCGTCGCCGGGGCGCTGTGGACGGGACGTACGGGCTCCTGCGGATCGGGCCGACCGAACGGGCTCGGCAGGACGCCCGAGTTGGCGGCCACCGCCACCCCGCCGAGCGTCGCCGCGAGCACGAATCCGCCGAGCAGCATCCGGACCGGGCGTACGCGGCGCGCGGACCCGGGCCGCCAGTCGTCGCGCCTGCGCCGCCTGCGCCACAGTGGCGTGCGGGCGGCGTACGCTCCGCCGTCCCGCGCCGAACGGAACGCGCCGAGCGCCCGCTCCTCGTCCTCGGGGCGGACCGCTTCGGCGCGCTGCGCGGCTGCCAGCAACGCGGCCAACGCGGGGGTGTCCGGCAGCTCCTCCGGATCCGGCGATGGCTGAGACGCGTATGTCATGGCTCCTCACCCAGCGTACGGCGCTCGTCGTTCGTCACATCGCCCGGTCCGCTGCCGGGCGTCAACTGCTCGGCTAATCTTTTGAGTCCGCGGTACGCGGAGGTGCGTACCGCCCCCGAACGCTTGCCGAGCACGCGTGCCGCAGCCGGTCCGTCGAGGCCGACGACCACCCTGAGCAGGACGGCCTCGGCCTGCTCCCGGGGCAGGGTACGGATCATCGCCAGCGCCGCCTCGGTCGAGAGGATCTCCAGCGCCGCGGCGGCTGTGTCGTGCCCGCCCGGCAGTTGCAGCACGTCCTGTTCCAGCAGCCCGGTACGCGGCCGTCGTGTCTGCTTCCTCAGGTGGTCGAGCGCGCGGTGCCGGGCGATCATCGCGGTCCAGCCGCGGAAGCCGGCCCCGTCCCCGCGAAAACGTCCCAGGTCCCGGGCTATCTCCAGCCAGGCCTCGGAGGCCACGTCCTCGGCGTCCTCACCGACGAGCCCGCGTACGTAGACGAGGAGGCCGGGGTGCACCATGCGGTAGGCGGCGGTGAAGGCCTCCTCGTTTCCCTGCTGAGCCCGCTCGACGGCAGCGGTGAGCTCGGCGTCGTACGCCCGCCCGCGACAGTGCTCCCCCGCCTTGCCCACACAACCCCACTCAGAACCCGGTCCGGCACCGTCACCGTGCCGTCGTACGGCCCTGCGGCGCCACCCCAACTCCGTTGGCTCCGCGACCTATTACCCTCTGCGCCGGGACGCGCGGAAACGTCACAGGCCCACTGCCGCGCCGGGGCCCGACGGCCCGCGTACACCGCCGGGCGGCACGGCGCGTGTGACGCCGGGGCCCCTGACGTCGCTGGATACAACGGGTCGTCGTTCACCGGCCCCGGCCGGTACACCCCCGCGTCCTGCCGAACACCCCAGGCACCGGAGCCCCCCGCCCTGACACGGGGGGCTCCGGTCCCCCACCGCCGGGCGCACGGCCCGGGCTCAGGACCGGCCGCGGGTCCGGCGCGCCATCACCGCGCGCAGCACGCGCCGGCCCTCGGTCGACAGGTCGAGCACCCGGAGCAGACCCGCTCCGCTGCCGGGCGTGCCCGAGGTCTCCGCGAGCATGTCCAGGATCCCTATCTGACGGCGCAGTTCGCCCGTGACGAGCGGGCCGGCGCCCTCGTCGTCGCCCCCGCGGCAGCGGCTGAGCAGCGCCGCACCGTCCTCGGCCGCGCCCACGCCCGGGAAGTCGAACTGCCGGTGGATGTCCAGGGCGACGGACGAGCAGGCGTCGGCCCATTCCCGCAGCGGTCCCGCCGCGAAGTCGGAGGGCGCGGCTCCGAGCATCGCGCGGACCTGAACGGCCGCCCCGTCCGTGATGTCCACGCCCTCCAACGCCTCCCGGACGGCCACCAGCCGGGCGGCCCACTCCTGACCGTCCTCGCAGCTCGCCCAGAGCGGGCGCAGAGGTTCCGGAGCCTCGCCGTCGGTGAGCAGGGGCAGGCAGCGGTCCAGACAGGCGAGCCCGCTCGCGGCCAGCCCTCGCTCGTCGGCAAGAGCGATCAGCTCCAGCAGGCTCATGGACGTCTCCCCTCGGTCCGGAAGCCGGCTCCGTCGGGGGACCGACACGGCCGGAACACAGCGGGACGCTGTGCTTCCTGTTACCGCGTACTGCGCCGGATGGCTGAAAAGCGTCACTCGCGCGGCACGGGAAGGTGTCACGGAAGGCACCGCGGAAGGCGCCCGAACGGACTCGCCGCGCCCCGATCAGGCCGGTGAGGCCCGGAAATCCTCGCCCGGTGGACATCTCCGGACGCTCACCACCGGACAGGAGGGCGGCCGAGGCCCACGAAAGACACGGTGACCGGTTTCCGCCCTGCCGGAGGGCCCGAGCCGGACGTGCCGGTAGGGGACCTGCCGGAAGGGGACGTGGCCAAGACGGACCGGGGACGGAAGGACCGGAGAGGGTGGGACCGGCGGACCGGAAACCGACAGGCCGGAAAAGGACGTGCCACCCGCTGCGCGGATCACTCAGCAGCGCCCCGCGGCGGCGCTCCAGGCCAGGACCTGGCCGCCGCCGGCCGGTCCTGCGACAGGTGGGGGCCGCGGCCCGCGCGCTCGCCCTGCATCCGGGTCAGCGTGCGTACGAAGACGATCGCCAGGACCGCGGCGAGGATGTCGAGCACGTCGGCCGCCACGACCAGGCCGGCGGCGTCCTTGACCTCCTGGGGCCCGTCCGCCGCGGCGTACCGCCCGGAGGCGAAGCGGCCGAAGAGCAGCGAGAGGACCCAGGCCGCCCACCAGAGGTTGAGCGGCGCCGTGGAGACCGGGCGCCAACTGCCGTCCGGGTTCGGCGTCGTACTGGCGCTCCAGACGTCCCCCGCGACCCGGCGGGGCAGCCAGAAGTTGCCGATGGGCACGAACCAGCCGCCGATCGCCCAGCCGGGCTTCATCTGCTGCAGACCCGCGTCGAAGACCTCGGCGTTCCGCCGTACCCGGTGGAACCAGACGATGAAGACCACGGCGGTGCCCAGCAGCGCGACCGCCTGCAGGGAACCGGCCCTGCCGTACAGGAGGTCGGCCCTCGTCCACTGCACCACGCCGTCGCCGATCGCGCCGCGGAGGTGGAGGCCGGCGGCCACGTCGAGCAGGTCCGTCAGCACGACGGCGGACAGCAGGGCGGCCACCGCCTTCGAGAGCGCGACGGGCGAGCGCAGCCGCTGCCACGCCTCGGGCGGCGGCACCGCGGCCGGCCGCATCAGCCCGCCGGGAGCCCCCCGGTGGAGGGCGGAGCAGCGGGTGCAGCGCCCGTCCGCGCCGACGACGGGTCTGGTCCCGCACGTGGTGCACAGCATGATGGTGGAGCCCCCCGGAAAAAGGTGATTTCGGCGCTGTGCCGCGCACCCTCCCCAGGGCGCGCGGCACGCAGGACGTCAGGAGCGTACTCGCGCCCGCTCAGCCGGAGGACGCGGTGCTGTCGGCGAGCTGGGTGAACTGCGCCCAGCTGAGCTTCGGCTTGCGCGGGTCCCACAGCTTCTGGGAGACCGCGTTGAGCGGCATGCGGATGCCGTCGGCCACCTGCTGCGGCGTCTGCGCGTTCGGGAAGTCCCCCCAGACCGCGAACCGGCCGCCGAGGATCTGCTTCGAGTACCGCGCGGGCACCGGCTGGGTACCGCGCAGGACGAGCGGGGTCCACTGCTCGTAGATCCGTTGCCCCGTCGGGTAGACGAAGTCGTTGGGCTGGCCGAGCACGTAGTAGAGGTACTCGTCGTTGAGGTTGATCACCTTGCGGCCCTCGGCCAGGTACTCCTGCGGCGGCCGGGCCCCGATCTCCTTGCCCGTCCAGTACTCGACCTCGATGCCCTGGTCCGCGGTGACCGTGCCACCGGTGAAGAACCCGTCGTTCCATGCCTTGGGGATCTTCTGCGCCGCGCGGACGACTGCCGCACGGTCGTTCAGCCAGCCCTCCGCCAGGTCCTGCACGGTGGCGCCGCTCCCGTACTCGGCACGTGCGGCCGCGGCGAGCTGCGGGTAGGAGGCCTGCGGACTGCTGACGGTGAGCGCCTGGTACTCGTCCGCACCGACGTGGAACCACCGGCCCGGGAAGAGCTCGGTGTACTCGCGCAGCAGGTCGTCGACGATCCGGGCCGCTTCGGGTTTCGAGATGTCGATGGCGCCCTGCCGGGCCGTGCCCTGGGTGTTGCGCAGCTGGAGATCGGGGTGGGCCCGCAGGACGGCGCCCAGGTGTCCGGGCGAGTCGATCTCGCCCACGACCGTGATGTGGAGGCTCGCGGCGAGCTTCAGGATCCGGCGGACCTCGGCCTTGGTGAGGTGCTCCGCGGAGACGACCTCCGGGTGGGAGTCGGATTCGATGCGGAAGGCCTGGTCGTCGGAGAAGTGCAGGCCGAGCTGGTTGAGCTTGAGATCGGCCATCTCCCGCAGCCGGTCCTCGATCCAGGCGGCGCTGTAGTGCTTGCGCGCGATGTCGAGGTTGAGCCCGCGCTGGGGACGGTCGGGGGCGTCCCGGACCACGCCCTCGGGCATGGTGCCGTCGGCGTTCAGCGACTGCCGGAGGGTGCGGGTCCCGTAGAAGACGCCCGCCTCGTCGGGGCCGCTGATGGTGACCCGGCCGCCCTCGGTCTTCAGGGTGTAGGACTCCGGGGCGCCCCGGCCGGGGGTGCCGAGCGCGAGTTCGACGTCCCCGGCCCGGGCCGCGGTCTCGCCGCGGTAGCGGATCTTCAGCTCCTTGGCGAGCAGCTGCGCCTCGTCGGCGAGCTGGGGGTCGGCGGCGACGACGCCGCTGTCACCGGCCGGCTTCCAGCCGGGGCCGCGCGCGGGGGTGTGCTCGCGAACCGCCGGTATCGTCCGCGGCGCCGTGGAGAGCGGGTAGCTCCGGGTGGGCGACGGCGAGGCGGAGGTGGACGACGAGGACACCGCGCCGTTCCGGGGCCCGGAGCCGGAGCCATCGGGCCAGACGACGACGGTGAGGGTGACGGCGGCTACCGCCGTGACGGCCGCGCCGGCCACCAGGGCTCCACGTGAGGGCGACATCGGTCAGAATCCTCCGGATCGAGGGAGAAAGAGATCAAAGATGGGGAGAAAGTCGGGCAATCTTCCCATTAGTTCGTCCATCAAGCGTTCCGAAACTCTCCCGTACGGGTGAATTTCGCGCATGATTCGGGCGCTGGTCGCCCGGTCTCGTTAGCGTTACGGCACATTCGTTCCGGCCTTCACTCCCGCCCCACGCAACCTCGCCGCTTTCCGGCCCGTCTCCCCGGGCACAGCCGTCATTGATTTCGAGGAGTCCCCGCTGTCCAGGTCCAGCGAGCCCCACGCCGGCCTGCCGGAGCGACCCCGGCCGGCCCTGCCCGTCCAGAGCCGTGGCCCCGCGCAGGTCTCGGGGGAGACCCCGACGGAGCCCCGGGTTCCGGAACCAGTCTCGGGGAGCGGACGCGTAAACGCCTACTCGAGCGGACTGGACAGCTTCAACGCCTGGCCGGAAGAGTTCGCCGAGGCGGCCCTGCTGGAGTGCTGCGGCAGCCGGCGCTGGGCGCTGCGGATGGCGGCCCACCGCCCGTACCCGGACCTCGGCTCCCTGCTCGCCGCGTCCGACGAGGCGGGGTACGACCTCGCGCCCGCCGACATCGCCGAGGCGCTCGCCGCGGAGAGCGCCACCTGCCTGCACCACGCCGCGCCCCGCACCGCCCATCTGGCGCTCCGGGCCGCGCACGCCGCGTACGAGAGCCGCTTCGGCCACGTCTTCGTGATCTGCCTGGACGGCCTGCCGCCCTCCCAGCACGTGGACCAGGTGCTGGCGGCCATCCGCACCCGGCTGGCACACGACCCGGACGAGGAGCGGGCGCTCACGGCGGAGGAGAGCCGGCGACTCGCCCGGGCCCGCATCACGGAACTGGTGGCGGCGGCGGGCCGGGACCGTGATCCGTTCCGACCCCTCGCGGCGGGTCCGCGATAGCCCGTCCGTGCCTCTTTGATTGCCACATTGATCACACCAGAGGCCCCGCCGCCATGGAACCGACAAAGCGTCGCTACGATGGCCGGGGCCGGTGGACCGTACCCGGCCGGGTCAGACCGACAGTCAAGCCGGCCGACCCCAATCCCCGCTCCCGGAGGGTTCTTCCGTGCCGGCTGGAACGCTGTACCGCGGCCGGGAAGGCATGTGGTCCTGGGTGGCTCATCGAGTCACCGGTGTCCTCATTTTCTTCTTCCTGTTCGTACACGTCCTGGACACCGCTCTCGTGCGTGTCTCCCCCGAGGCGTACGACGACGTCGTGGCCACCTACAAGACCCCACTCGTGGCGCTGCTCGAGTACGGCCTGGTGGCCGCGATCCTCTTCCACGCGCTGAACGGTCTCCGCATCGTCGCCGTCGACTTCTGGGACAAGGGCGCCCGCTATCAGAAGCAGATGCTGTGGACCGTCATGGGCATCTGGATCGTGCTGATGGCCGGGGCCCTGTACCCCGTCCTCGGGCACGCCGTACGCGAAGTCTTCGGGAGCTGAGGCCGATGTCCACCGAGACACCCACTTCCGCGATCGGTGACGTCGACGGCGTGAGCCTGTACGACGCCGACAACCCCGCCCCGGTGATCGAGCCCCCGCGCAAGCGCACGGGCAAGACCCCCAAGGGCTCGCGCACCAACTTCGAGATGTACGCCTGGCTCTTCATGCGCCTGTCGGGCATCGTGCTGGTCGTTCTCGTCATCGGCCACCTGCTGATCCAGCTCGTGCTGGACGGCGGCGTCTCCAAGATCGGCTTCGCCTTCGTGGCGGGCCGCTGGGCCTCGCCGTTCTGGCAGGTCTGGGACCTGGCGATGTTGTGGCTCGCCATGCTCCACGGCGCGAACGGCCTCCGTACGGTCATCAACGACTACGCCGAACGGGACAACACCCGCTTCTGGCTGAAGATGCTCCTGTACACCGCCACGGTGTTCACCGTCCTGCTGGGCACGCTGGTGATCTTCACCTTCGACCCGAACATCCGCTAGGCGCCGGGACAGAGGGACCAGAGGAAACCATGCAGATCCACAAGTACGACACCGTCATCGTCGGGGCCGGCGGGGCCGGCATGCGCGCGGCCATCGAGTCGACCAAGCGCAGCCGCACCGCCGTGCTGACGAAGCTCTACCCCACCCGCTCCCACACGGGCGCCGCGCAGGGCGGCATGGCCGCCGCGCTCGCCAACGTGGAGGAGGACAACTGGGAGTGGCACACCTTCGACACGATCAAGGGCGGCGACTACCTGGTCGACCAGGACGCCGCCGAGATCCTGGCGAAGGAGGCCATCGACGCCGTCCTCGACCTGGAGAAGATGGGCCTGCCGTTCGGCCGTACTCCTGAGGGCAAGATCGACCAGCGCCGGTTCGGCGGTCACTCCCGCAACCACGGCGAGGCCCCGGTCCGCCGCGCCTGCTACTCGGGCGACCGCACCGGCCACATGATCCTCCAGACGCTGTACCAGAACTGCGTCAAGGAGGGCGTGGAGTTCTTCAACGAGTTCTACGTCCTGGACCAGCTGGTCGTCGAGGAGAACGGCGTCAAGAAGTCCGCCGGCGTCGTCGCCTACGAGCTGGCCACCGGCGAGATCCACGTCTTCCAGGCGAAGGCGGTCATCTACGCCTCGGGCGGCACCGGCAAGTTCTTCAAGGTGACGTCGAACGCGCACACCCTGACCGGTGACGGTCAGGCCGCCTGCTACCGCCGGGGTCTTCCGCTGGAGGACATGGAGTTCTTCCAGTTCCACCCGACGGGCATCTGGCGCATGGGCATCCTGCTGACGGAGGGCGCCCGCGGTGAGGGCGGCATCCTCCGCAACAAGGACGGCGAGCGCTTCATGGAGAAGTACGCGCCGGTCATGAAGGACCTCGCGTCCCGTGACGTCGTGTCCCGCTCCATCTACACGGAGATCCGTGAGGGCCGCGGCTGCGGACCCGAGGGCGACCACGTCTACCTCGACCTCACCCACCTCCCGCCGGAGCAGCTGGACGCGAAGCTCCCCGACATCACGGAGTTCGCGCGTACGTACCTCGGGATCGAGCCCTACACGGACCCGATCCCGATCCAGCCGACCGCGCACTACGCCATGGGCGGCATCCCGACCAACGTCGAGGGCGAGGTGCTGGCCGACAACACCACCGTCGTCCCGGGCCTGTACGCCGCCGGCGAGGTCGCCTGTGTCTCCGTGCACGGCGCCAACCGTCTGGGCACCAACTCGCTGCTCGACATCAACGTCTTCGGACGCCGCTCGGGTATCGCCGCCGCCGAGTACTCCGCGAAGAACGACTTCGTCGAGCTTCCCGAGAACCCGGCCCAGCTGGTCCAGGAGCAGGTCGAGCGGCTGCGCAACTCCACGGGCACCGAGCGGGTCCACGCGCTCCGCACGGAGCTGCAGGAGTGCATGGACGCCAACGTGATGGTGTTCCGCACCGAGCAGACCATCAAGACGGCGGTCGAGAAGATCGCCGAACTGCGCAAGCGCTACCTCGACGTGTCCATCCAGGACAAGGGCAGGCGGTTCAACACCGACCTGCTGGAGGCCATCGAGCTGGGCAACCTGCTCGACCTGGCCGAGGTCATGGCGACCTCCGCACTGGCCCGCAAGGAGTCCCGCGGCGGTCACTACCGCGAGGACTACCCGAACCGCGACGACGTCAACTTCATGCGCCACACCATGGCGTACCGCGAGGTCGCGGACGACGGCACCGAGTCGATCCGGCTCGACTACAAGCCGGTCGTCACGACCCGCTACCAGCCGATGGAGCGTAAGTACTGATGGCTACCCCCACCCTGGAGAAGTCGGACAAGGCCCCCGAGGCCGGCTTCGCCGACACCCCGTACATCACGGCGACGTTCCGGATCCGCCGGTTCAACCCCGAGGTCTCCGACGAGGTCGAGTGGCAGGACTTCCAGATCTCGATCGACCCGAAGGAGCGTGTACTCGACGCCCTTCACAAGATCAAGTGGGAGCTCGACGGCACCCTGACGTTCCGCCGCTCCTGCGCGCACGGCATCTGCGGCTCCGACGCGATGCGGATCAACGGCAAGAACAGGCTCGCCTGCAAGACGCTGATCAAGGACATCAACCCGGAGAAGCCGATCACGGTCGAGGCCATAAAGGGCCTCACGGTCCTCAAGGACCTCGTGGTCGACATGGACCCCTTCTTCCAGGCCTACCGCGACGTCATGCCCTTCCTCGTCACCAAGGGGAACGAGCCGACGCGTGAGCGCCTGCAGTCCCCCGAGGACCGCGAGCGCTTCGACGACACCACCAAGTGCATCCTGTGCGCCGCGTGCACGTCCTCGTGCCCGGTGTTCTGGAACGACGGCCAGTACTTCGGCCCGGCGGCCATCGTCAACGCGCACCGGTTCATCTTCGACTCGCGTGACGAGGGCGGCGAGCAGCGCCTGGAGATCCTCAACGACCGTGACGGTGTGTGGCGTTGCCGCACGACGTTCAACTGCACGGACGCCTGCCCCCGTGGCATCGAGGTCACCAAGGCGATCCAGGAAGTGAAGCGCGCGCTCATCACCCGCCGCTTCTGACCCACGGGTTACCCCACAGGCCCCGTCCTGCGCACCGGCCGTGCGCAAGGCGGGGCCTCTTGGTGCGTCGGGCGGGGCCGGGAGGGTACGGTCGGGCGGGGCCGGACGCCGGCTCGCCTCCCCCGGCGCAGCACGGCACGGGGGCGCAGGGCTTGATGGAGAACGGGGAACGTCGTGAGCGATCCGAATCCGTACGCGGACGACTCGTACAAGTGGGGCCCGCCCCAGCCGCCGGGCAACCCGCCCACGATGCCGGACGGCCAGGGTTACGGCTACCCGGCGCCGGGCGCCGCACCGGCGTACGGCTACCCGCAGCCGATCCCGGAGTCCGCCACCCAGCCCGGTCCCGGGTACGGCTACCCGGGCGGCGGTCCGGTCCAGCCCGCGGGTCAGCCCGGCAGCGTACCGATGCTCTCGTTCGGTGACATCACCGTCATGAACGACGGCATCGTGACCCCCTCGGGGACGATGCCCCTCAAGGGTGCGGTGTGGACGGCGACCGACATGTCGCGCACCGAGGAGAAGATCCCGACCGTGGGCATCGTGCTGGCCGTCGTCTTCGCGCTGTTCTGCCTGGTCGGCCTGCTCTTCCTGCTGATGAAGGAGAAGCGGACGACGGGCTTCGTCCAGGTCACGGTCACCAGCAGCGGCCGGCACCACTCGACGATGATCCCGGCGACGGGTCCGGAGACCTTCCAGATGGTCATGGCGCAGGTCAACACCGCCCGCTCGATGAGCGCCTGAGCCCGGACCCGGCCCTGCCCGGTCCTTCCGCCGCCGGGTGCCGGATCCGGCGGGAGGGTCCCCCGGATAGCCTGGGGCCTGTGGTGAAGGACGAGAACAGCCCCCCGGGTCCGGACGGGGCGCGGCCCGCCGGGGACGGCCGGCCGGCGAAGGCGCCGAAGAGCGAGCAGACCCGGACCCTGATCCTGGGGACCGCGCTGCGGCTCTTCGCGGAGCGGGGCTACGACCGTACGACGATGCGGGCCATCGCCCAGGAGGCCGGGGTCTCCGTCGGGAACGCGTACTACTACTTCGCGTCGAAGGAACATCTGGTCCAGGGCTTCTACGACCGGATCGCCGCCGAGCACGAGGCCGCCGTCCTGCCGGTCCTGGCCGGCGACCCGGACCTCGCCGTACGCATCCGCGGTGTGCTGCTCGGCTGGCTGGACGTGGCCGGCCCCTACCACCGGTTCGGTGCCCAGTTCTTCAAGAACGCCGCCGACCCGGACAGCCCGCTCTCCCCGTTCTCGCCGGAGTCGGTCGCCGCACGGGAGGCCGCGATCTCGATCCACCGGCGGTGCCTGGCCGGCGCCTCCACCCGTCCGGACCCCGAACTCGAGCAGATACTGCCGCAGTTGATGTGGCTGATGCAGATGGGTCTGGTGCTCTTCTGGGTCCACGACCGGTCCGAGGGCGCCGAACGCAGCAGACGGCTCGTCGAGCGCACGGCGCCGCTGGCCGCGCGGGCGATCGCGCTGTCCCGCTTCCGGGTGCTGCGCCCTCTCGTGCGGCAGATCCACGCCGTACTCGTGGAGTTCATGCCCGGGGCCGCGGCACGCCCGGCGGCCGGCGCCGGATCCGGCTGACGCGGATCCGTCCCCCGGCGGGGTCCCGCGCGCGGGGCCCCGCCGGGGGCGGCTGCCGTCAGATCCAGCTGAGTTCCCACAGCCGCCAGAGGCCGGTGCCGTCGGAGAGGTACTGGGACCCGGAGACGGTCGCCTTGCTGACGACGTAGTCCTTCTTCTGCCACAGTGGGACGAGCGGGACGTCCTCGCCGACCAGCTCCTGCAGTGCCTTGAAGTCGGCCGAGGTCCGGCTGCGGTCGCCGTACTGCTGCGTGGCCGAGATCAGGGCGTCCATCTTCGTGCTGGCGTAGCCGTTGTGGAGGCTGCTGCCGCGGCCGACCAGCGGCTGGCTGAAGGTGTCGGAGTCGGGGTAGTCGGGCAGCCAGCCGACGGTGTACGCGTCGTACTTCCCGGCCGCGTAGCCCTTCTGGAAGGCCTGCCACTCCACGGCCTTGTCGGTGACCTCGAACAGCCCGTCCTTCTCCAGCTGGCGGATCAGCTCGGCCGTCTCGTCCTTGTTCGCGTCGTCGTCGCGGTGGCCGAGGGTGATGTGCAGCGGGATGTCCACACCGGCCTCCTCCATCAGCTTCCTGGCCTTCTTCGGGTCGGGCTGCGGGTAGGCGTCGAAGAAGGGGGTGCTGTGGCCGATGTAGCCCTGCGGGATCAGCGAGTAGAGCGGGGCGACGGTGCTCTTGTAGACGTCGGAGACCAGCGGCCCCCGGTCGATGATCCAGGCGATGGCCTGGCGGACCCTCTTGTCGGAGAGTGCCGAGTCCGGCCGGACGTTGAAGACGAGGTTGCGGATCTCGGCGCTCTCGGCCTCGGTGACGCGCTGCTCGGTGGCCCCCGGGTCGAGCCCGGCCAGCTTGTCCGCTGGCAGCTGACGGTGCGTGACATCGACGTCACCTGCGTCCCAGGCCCTCTGCAGCTCGTCGGAACCGCCGAAGTAGCGGACGTTCACCGCCCCGCCCGTCTTCGTCAGCGCACCCCTGTACGCCGTGTTGGGCACCAGTTCCGCCTGCACACCGGGCTCGTACGACTTCAGGAGGTACGGACCCGAACCGTCGACCTGGTCGCCGGTGCGCAGCTTGCCCTTCGGGTACCGGGCGGGATCGACGATGGATCCCGCCCCCGTGGCGAGCTTCTGCGGGAAGGTCGCGTCCCGGGATGAGAGGTTGAACGTGATCGTGCGGCCCTCGGCCACGATGGTGTCGAGGCTCGGGAAGAGCACCGAGGGCCCGGCGTCCGCCTTGATCCTGAGCATGCGCTCGAAGGAGTACTTGACGTCCCCGGCGGTGATCTTTTTCCCGTTGGAGAAGGTCAGGTCGTCCCGCAGCGTGCACCGGTAGGTCTGGAGCTTCTGCCCCACGAAGCCGCAACGCTCGGCCGCGTCCGGTTCCGGCACGATCGCTCCGGCTTTGAACGTCAGAAGGGACTGGTAGAGGTTGCTGTAGATCGCCCAGGAACCGGCGTCGTACGCGCCGGCCGGGTCCAGGGACGTGACCTCGTCCGAGGTTCCGACCGTGACCGGGTGGGTGTTCTCCTCTTCGGAGGGGAGTAGTTGCCAGGCACCGACGCCTGCGATGACCAATACCGCGAGAATCGCGAGAATCCGTACCCGGACCGACCGCATGTGCCGTGCTCTCCCTTACCAGCCCCACCTCGGCTCATGTGCTCAGAACGCACACCGCCGCATGTTCACCTCACCTAATCACACGATATTCACATCTGGAAGAGCAAATGGGGCACTCGCAGCAACTTGTTCGATAAGCGGCACGCTCAGAGCTCGAATCAGCGGCGAGACGACTCCTCCGCAGGCGATTCTTCCGCCGGGTGGGGCGGTGACGGGTGACTCCTCTGATATCGCGGGCAGTTGAGCGGGAACGCGGCCCGTTCAGGCCTGGCGGGAGGCGAGTTCCACGATGGTGATGTCGGAGGGCGCGCCCACCCGCACGGGCGGGCCCCAGGCGCCCGCGCCGCGCGACACGTAGAGCTGCGTGTCGCCGTAGCGTTCGAGCCCGGCGACCGTGGGATTGGCCAGTTCGGCCAGCAGGTCGCCGGGCCAGAGCTGCCCGCCGTGCGTGTGGCCGGAGAGCTGGAGGTCCACCCCGTACGCGACGGCGTCGTCGATGACGACGGGCTGGTGCGCGAGGAGGACGGAGGCGCGGGCCCGGTCCCGGTCGCCGAGCGCACGGCCGAAGTCGGGGCCCTGGCCTTCGCTCTCGCCCGCGACGTCGTTGACCCCCGCGAGGTCGAACCCGGCGATCTCGACCCGGGCGTTCTCCAGCGGGCGCAGCCCCAGTTCGCGCACGTGGTCGACCCATTGGGCCGCACCGGAGAAGTACTCGTGGTTGCCGGTGACGAAGTAGCTGCCGTGCCGTGCCTCCAGCCCGGCGAGCGGTTCGGCGGCGGAGCCCAGGTCGGCCACCGACCCGTCGACGAGGTCGCCGACGACGGCGACCAGGTCGGGCTGTGCCGCGTTGATCGAGTCGACGATCCGCCGGGTGTGCGCCCGTCCCAGGATCGGGCCGAGGTGGATGTCACTGACGACGGCGATCCGGAAGCCGTGCGCGGAGCGCGGCAGTTTCGCGAGCGGCACGGTGATCCGCTTGGTCCGGGGTCCGCGCAGCACTCCGTACGTGCCGTACCCGACGGTGCCGAGCCCGGCGAGCGCGGCGGCGCCGCCGACCGCGCGCGCGACGAACAGCCGCCGCGAGGGATCGGCGGCCGAGGGGGCTCCGGGGGCCGGCGGGGCTTCGGGGGCCGCCGTGCGGGGCGGGGTCGCCGTACACGTACCGGTGGCGCCGGGCGCGTCGGCGGCGGTGCCCGCGGCCCTCTCCGCACGCGCGGGCGCTCCGGTGTCCGCGGGGCTCCCCGTGACCGCCTCCGCCTCCGCGCCGTCCGTAACGGGTCCGGCCGCAGCGCCCGCCCGACGGGCCGTCAGACGGCGCAGCACGGGGCGTACGACCTCGCCGACGAGCAGGGCCAGAGTCAGGTAGAGGAGCGCGGCCAGCCAGAGGAACCCCGGCCAGGCCAGCGCCTGCTGCACCACGAAGGGGAAGCCCGCACGGCCCGACACCAGGGCGCCGAGACTCAGGAGCGGCAGGACGAACGCGGCGGCCGTACCGGCGCGGCGCGCGAGGCCGCCCCGGGCCGTCGTGTCACCGATCAGCCTGCGCCACACGTAACGGTGCGCACCGACGAGCAGCGCGAGGACCGCGACCGCCACTCCTACGAACACCACGACCACGTACGTTCCCCCGCTTTCCGGTACCTGTGCCGCCCGCTCACGCGCGGGCCGGATGTGTCACGCGCGCCGCGAAGCCCTGACGCCACGGAACCCGATGACTCCGACGGCCGTCCCCAGAAGAAACGACGTGACGGCGAGCAGCAGATGGACCCAGAAGTACGCGGTCGGGTCGCCGGCGTCGTCGAACGCGAGCCCGCTGCCGTCCTTCCAGAGGTTCTTGACGAAAGTGACCCAGATGAACCAGCTCCACACCCCGAAGGCGAGCAGGAACCAGGAGACGGGGCGGCTGAGCTTCATGGAATCAGTATCGCCGCCACGCCCGGGGCGGGTCGCGCGGGGTGGGCCGTACCGGCGGTACGCGCGGCGGGTCAGGGCATCCGTGCTTCTCTCCCCAGCAATGCCCTGTACGTTTCCGACCGTGCCTGCTCTGAAAAAGACCGTGATGACGGTCCTCTCTGCCGCATTGTTGTCCGTAAGTGTCGTCAGTCCCGGGGTGGCGGCCGACAAGGACAAGACCGACGACACGCAGCCGAAGCCGACCGGGCCGATGTCGACCGTGGGCGGCAAGCGCCTCGGCGAGATGGGCACCCAAGTCGCTCTCGGCCCCGGCGCGCCGGTCCTGCCGAAGGACCTCACCGCCCGGTCGTGGATCGTCGCGGACGCCGAGAACGGCCAGGTCCTCGCCGCGCACAACGCCCACTGGCGGCTGCCCCCGGCCTCCACGCTGAAGATGCTCTTCGCCGACACGGTCCTGCCCGCCCTGCAGCCGAAGAGCATGACCCACACGGTGACCGAGCAGGAGCTCGCCGGGGTCGGCGAGGGGAGCAGCCTGGTGGGCCTCAAGGAGGACCACGCCTACACCGTCCACGATCTGTGGCTCGGGGTGTTCCTCCGCTCCGGCAACGACGCGGTGCACGTGCTGTCCTCGATGTACGGCGGGGTGGACGCGACGGTCGCGGCAATGCAGCGCCACGCCGACGAACTGCAGGCGCTCGACACCCACGTCGTCTCCCCCGACGGCTACGACGCCCCCGGGCAGGTCTCCAGCGCCTACGACCTGACCCTCTTCGCCCGCAGTGGGCTGCAGAAGGCGGACTTCCGCGAGTACTGCGCCACGGCGAGCGCGGAGTTCCCCGGCGAGCAGAAGAAGGGCAAGAAGCGCGAGAGCTTCGAGATCCAGAACACCAACCGCCTGATCACCGGGGACATCGGGGTGGACCCCTACCGGGGCATCGCCGGGGTCAAGAACGGCTACACCACCCACGCGGGCAACACCTTCACCGGGGTCGCCGAGCGCGATGGCAAGGTGCTCCTCGTCACCGTCATGAACCCGTCGTCCGACGTGAGCCACGCCGTCTACAAGGAGGCGGCCGGCCTGCTGGACTGGGGATTCGCGGCGAGCGGCAAGGTGATGCCGATCGGCGAGCTGGTGCCGCCGAAGTCGGCCGAGATCGGCCCCGGGACCGGCAAGGGCGCCCAGCCCACCGGGGAGGAGTCGGCCGGGGCGGGGGCCACCAAGGTCGTCGCGGCCCCCGTCGCCGCCGGATCCGGCGGAATCGGGATCGCGCTGTCGGTCGTCGGGGGGCTGGTGGTGGTCCTGGCCGGCGGGGTGTTCCTCGTCAACCGGCGCTGGCCGCTGCCGGACCTGGTGCGCCGTCTGCCGCGTCGCTGACGCTCCCCTTCCCGTTCGTCCTGCTGGGCGTCGCCGTCCAGGCGGCGCAGAACAGCAGCAGCTTCGCGCTGAAGTTGATCCACAGCAGGAGCGCGACCGGGACGCCGAAGGCGCCGTACATGCTCTTGGAGGCGACGCCGCTCATGTAGCCGCCGAGCAGCAGCTTGAGGAGCTCGAAGCCGACGGCGCCGAGGAGTGCCGCGACCGTCAGCCGCCGCCGCGGCGGCTCCACCCCGGGCAGCAGGGTGAGCAGGTAGAGGAGCAGGAGGAAGTCGGCGAACACGGCCACGGCGAGGGCGGCCACCTGGAGCAGCACACCGCCCACGCCGTGTCCGGGGACGCCGAGCAGGTCGGCGGTCCAGCCGATGGCGATGGAACCGCCCGTGGAAGCGGCGAGCGTCACGAGTGCCGCGCCGCCGAGCCCGACCAGCAGTCCGGCGTCCTTGAGCTTGCTGATCACCGGATTGCCGTCGTCCGCGTCGTCCTTCTCCCAGACGGCCCGCAGGCAGTCCCGCATCGCGCCGATCCAGCCGATACCGGTGAAGAGCAGCAGCGCACCGGCGACCAGACCGACCGTGCCCGCGTGGGCCACCAGGTTGTCCATGCCGAGCTGGTCGGAGATGCCCGGGACCTGCTGGGCGAGCTTGTGCTCGATCGTCCGCAGCTGGTCGTCGGAGAGCAGAGCGGCACCGACCGCCGCCCCGACCGCGATGAGCGGGAAGAGCGCCAGGAAGCTGAGAAACGTGATCGCCGCGGCGAGCCTGGCCCAGTGGACCCGTTCCAGGGTCTCGTAGGAGCGCCAGGCGTGCGTCTCCATCAGCCGCGCGAGGGGCGGCCCGATGACGGGGAGTCTTGTCAGCCAGTCCATGCGGTACGCGTACCCTCCCGGGGCCGGAAAACCGAGGCGCCGTGCCTCCGCGGTGGCCGATCACCCATTTCGGTGAGTGCTGTAACAAATCCCTCAAAAGGGTTTTCCCGGGCGATACGGTCACCCCCATGTCCGTCGACACGGTGTCCATGACCGGCTGGGGCCGCACCGCCCCGACCACCGCACTGCGGTTCCGCCCCCGTACGTACGAAGAGGCCGTCGTCACCGTGCGGGGCCGCGGGCCGCGAGGGGTCGTCGCCCGCGGGCTGGGCCGCGCCCACGGCGACGCCGCGCAGAACGCGGGCGGATCCGTGGTGGACATGACCGCGTTGAACCGTATCCGGACGGTCGACGCGGTCGGGGGCACGGTGGTCTGCGAGGCGGGGGTGAGCCTGCACCACCTGATGCGGGTGCTCCTGCCGCTCGGGGGGTTCGTGCCGGTCACCCCCGCGACCCGCCATGTCACCGTCGGGGGCGCGATCGGCTCGGACGTCCACGGCCGCAACCACCGCTCCGCCGGCTCCTTCGCCCGCCACGTGCGCTCCCTGGACCTGCTCACCGCCGACGGCGAGGTGCGCACGGTGCTGCCGGGGACCCCGCTGTTCGACGCGACCGCGGGTGGCCTCGGCCTGACCGGTGTCATCCTCTCCGCCACGCTGGCCTTCCGCCGCGTCGCCACCTCGCTGATGGCGGTCGACACCGAGCGCGCCACCTGCCTGGACGACGCGATGGCCCGGCTCGCCACGTGGGGCGAGGCCGCCCCGTACGCGGCGGCCCGGATCGATCTCCTGGCGCACGGGAAGGCGACCGGCCGCGCCGTCCTCACCCGGGGGGAGCACGCACCCCTGGAGGCGCTTCCGGCGCGCGCCCGGCGCACCCCGCTCACCTTCCGTACCGGGCAGCTGCCCGCCGCCGCCCCGCTGCTGCCTGCCGCTCTGCTCGGGGGGACCTCCGCGGCGCTCGTGAACGAGCTGCGCCACCGCAGCGCCCCCGTGGCGCGGTCCGGGGAGCTCCGGAGGATCTCCGCCTTCTTCCACCCGCTGGACACCCTGCCCCACTGGAACCGCCTCTACGGGCGGGCCGGTTTCGTGCGCTACCAGTTCGCCGTCGGCCACGGCCACGGGGAGACGGTGGCCCGCGTCGTCCGCCGGCTCTCCGCCCGCCGCTGTCCCGCCTTCCAGGCCGTCCTCAAGCGGTTCGGTGACCCGGGCCCCGGCTGGTTGTCGTTCCCGGTGCCCGGGTGGACGCTCTCCTTCGGGCTGCCCGCCGGCCTGCCCGGTCTGTCGCGGCTCCTCGACGGCCTCGACGAGGAGGTGGCGGCGGCCGGCGGCCGGGTCTGCCTGGCCGAGGACGCCCGGCTGCGCCCGGACGTCGCCGCCGCGATGTACCCGCGGCTGGCCGAGTTCCGCGCTTTGCGCGAGGAGCTCGACCCGGCCGGGGCCTTCCGGTCGGACCTGTCCCGCCGCCTCGCGCTCTGACCTCCACCGGGGCCCCGGTCGCCTGTCCGGCCGCCGACCGGTTCCCACGAGCACCCGCCCGCCGGCTCGGCCACCCTGCCCGTCCGGCCGGCCGTCTGTCCGCCTGTCCGCCTGTCCGCCTGTCCCGTTCTCGTCGCCAGGAGTTTCCCGTGAAGGACGCCTTCGGTGCCCCGCAGTCCCTGCTCGTCCTCGGCGGCACCTCCGAGATCGGCCTGGCCACCGCGCGCCGGCTGATCGCCCGCCGCACCCGCACGGTCCGGCTGGCCGGCCGGCCCTCGCCCGCTCTGGAGCGCGCCGCCGCCGAGCTGCGCGAACTGGGTGCGGACGTCCGTACCGTCGCCTTCGACGCCCTCGACACCGCCTCCCACGAGGAGGTGCTCGGCAAACTCTTCGCCGACGGCGACATCGACATGGTGCTGCTGGCCTTCGGCATCCTCGGCGACCAGGCGCACGACGAGGAGGAACCGCTCTCCGCGGTCCGGGTGGCGCAGACCAACTACACGGGCGCGGTCTCGGCCGGTCTGGTGTGCGGCGCCGCGCTCCAGGCGCAGGGCCACGGATCGCTGGTGGTGCTGTCGTCGGTGGCGGGTGAGCGGGCCCGGCGCGCCGACTTCATCTACGGCTCCAGCAAGGCGGGCCTGGACGTCTTCGCCCAGGGACTCGGGGACGCGCTGCACGGGACCGGAGTGCACGTGATGGTCGTACGCCCCGGCTTCGTACGGTCACGGATGACGGCGGGGCGCGAGGAGGCGCCGCTCTCCACCACACCCGGCGCCGTCGCGGACGCCATCGTGACGGGCCTGCGGCGCCGCTCGGAGACGGTGTGGGTACCCGGTGCGCTGCGGGTGGTCATGTCGGCCCTGCGGCACGTGCCGCGCCCGCTGTTCCGGCGGCTGCCGGTGTGACACGGCCGGTCAGGGGCGCAGCGAGGGGTGTTCCACGGTCCATCCGCCCTGGGCCGGCACGGCCGCCGCGCCGCCGCCGGCGCCGAACGGGAACTCGTTGATCTGGCGCCAGACGCCGTCCGCGCCCTGTTCGTAGAGTCCGAAGGAGCCGCAGGTCCAGGCCGCCTCGTACGAGGAGAGCTCCTCGTACGCGCGGTCCATCGCCTCCTCCGCGATGCCGTGCGCCACGGTGACGTGCGGGTGGTACGGGAACTGCAGCTCGCGGACCAGCGGTCCCGAGGGTTCCCGGACCCGCTTCTGGAGCCAGGAGCACGCCGAGGCGCCCTCGACGACCTGGACGTAGACGACCGGGGACAGCGGGCGGAAGGTGCCCGTACCGGACAGCCGCATCGGGAAGGGGCGGCCGGCCGCGGCGATCCGGCCGAGGTGCGCCTCGACCGCGGGCAGGACGGCCGCCGCCGCCTCGGTCGGCGGGAGGAGGGTGACGTGGGTGGGAATGCCGTACGCGGCAGGGTCCCCGAAGCTCGCGCGCCGCTCCTGGAGCAGGCTGCCGTAGGGCTCCGGGACCGCGATCGAAACGCCGAGCGTTACGGTCCCCACATCGTTCTCCTCAATCTTCGGTGGTCGATTTCCGGCCGCGACCGGCAGTCGTCCCGACGCCAGTGTGCCGCCTCGGGCCGTGCTCCCGCCAGGGTCCTTGGACTCAGTGCTTGGCGGGCAGAAGGCCCATCCGGTCGTAGGCCTGCGCCAGCGTCTCGGCGGCGACGGTCCTGGCCTTCTCGGCTCCCTCGGCCAGGAGCGAGTCCAGCGTCTCCGGGTCGTCCAGATATTCCTGGGTGCGGTCGCGGAACGGAGTGACGAACTCCACCATCACCTCGGCGAGGTCGGTCTTCAGCGCGCCGTACCCCTTGCCCTCGTACTTCCGCTCCAGGTCCGCGACGGCGGTTCCGGTGAGGGTGGAGTAGATGGTGAGGAGGTTGCTGACACCGGGCTTCTTCTCGGCGTCGTAGCGGATCACGGTGTCGGTGTCGGTGACCGCGCTCCTGACCTTCTTCGCGGTGGCCTTCGGCTCGTCCAGGAGGTTGATGAGGCCCTTCGGCGTGGACGCCGACTTGCTCATCTTGACCGCCGGGTCCTGGAGGTCGAAGATCTTCGCCGTCTCCTTGAGGATGTACGGCGACGGCATCGTGAACGTCTGCCCGTAGCGGCCGTTGAAACGCTCGGCGAGATCCCGGGTGAGCTCGATGTGCTGGCGCTGGTCCTCGCCGACCGGGACCTGGTCGGCCTGGTACAGCAGGATGTCCGCGACCTGGAGGATCGGATAGGTGAACAGGCCCACGGTGGCGCGGTCCGCGCCCTGCTTGGCGGACTTGTCCTTGAACTGCGTCATGCGGGAGGCCTCGCCGAAGCCGGTGAGGCAGTTCATGATCCAGCCGAGCTGGGCGTGTTCGGGGACATGGCTCTGGACGAAGAGCGTGCAGCGCGCCGGGTCGAGACCGGCCGCCAGCAGCTGGGCGGCGGCGAGCCGGGTGTTGGCGCGGAGCTCCGCGGGGTCCTGCGGCACGGTGATCGCGTGCAGGTCCACCACCATGTAGAACGCGTCGTGGGACTCCTGGAGGGCCACCCACTGGCGGACCGCACCGAGGTAGTTGCCGAGGTGGAACGAGCCTGCTGTGGGCTGGATTCCGGAGAGCACGCGGGGTCGATCAGAGGCCATGCACTCATTGTCTCAGGTGCCGGGCCGATCTCCGCCGAGCGGTGCGGGAAAGAGGCGGGAGACGGTGTGCGGGGCGCGCCGCGCTCCGGAGGTTTCCCGGTGCGGCATCCGACCGACGATACAAAGTGGGCACACCCCGCCCCCGCCGCACGACGAACGGAGACCCCGTGCCGACCACGGACACCGCCCTCGCCTCCGCCGAGGCGCACAGCGCGCACAACTACCACCCGTTGCCGGTCGTCGTCGCCTCGGCGGACGGGGCCTGGATGACCGATGTCGAGGGCCGCCGCTACCTCGACATGCTCGCCGGCTACTCAGCACTCAATTTCGGCCACGGCAACCGGCGTCTGATCGACGCGGCCAAGGCCCAGCTCGACCGGGTGACGCTCACCTCCCGGGCCTTCCACCACGACCGGTTCGCCGACTTCTGCGCGCGGCTCGCCGAACTCTGCGGCATGGAGATGGTGCTGCCCATGAACACCGGCGCGGAGGCCGTGGAGACGGCGGTGAAGACCGCCCGCAAGTGGGGGTACCGCGTCAAGGGCGTGCCGGACGGGATGGCGAAGATCATCGTCGCCGCCGGCAACTTCCACGGCCGGACGACGACGATCGTCAGCTTCTCCACGGACCACGAGGCGCGGGCCGACTTCGGTCCGTACACACCCGGGTTCGAGATCGTGCCGTACGGGGACCTGACCGCGCTCGGGGCGGCCATGACCGAGAACACCGTGGCGGTGCTCATGGAGCCGATCCAGGGCGAGGCCGGGGTCCTGGTGCCGCCGCCCGGTTACCTGGCGGGGGTGCGCGAGATGACCCGCGAGCGGAACGTCCTGTTCGTCGCCGACGAGATCCAGTCGGGTCTCGGTCGTACGGGCAGGACGTTCGCGTGCGAGCACGAGGGTGTGGTGCCCGACATGTACGTGCTGGGCAAGGCGCTGGGCGGTGGTGTGGTGCCGGTCTCCGCCGTGGTGTCGTCGGCCGCCGTGCTGGGTGTCTTCCGCGCCGGCGAGCACGGGTCGACCTTCGGCGGGAACCCGCTGGCGTGCGCGGTCGCGCTGGAGGTGATCGCGATGCTGCGCACGGGCGAGTTCCAGCAGCGGGCGGCGGAGCTGGGCGACCACCTCCACCGCGAGCTGGCGCTGATGGCCGACGGGGGCGGGGTCGAGGCCGTACGGGGACGGGGTCTGTGGGCGGGCGTCGACATCGCCCCGGCCCTCGGCACGGGCAGGGAGATCTCGGAGAAGCTGATGGAGCGCGGGGTCCTGGTCAAGGACACCCACGGCTCCACGGTCCGGATCGCCCCGCCCCTGATGATCAGCAAGGAGGACCTGGACTGGGGGCTGGAACAGCTCCGGGACGTCCTGCGCGGCTGAGCGCCGGCACGCGTCGGGAATCAGCCCGCGACCCGGGCCCGGGACCAGGGCTCCGGCGCGGCGCTCACGCCGCCCGGCCTGAGCGCGGTGCCGGGACCTGGACCCAGGAACCGGGATCGGCCCCGGCCGCCCGGGCTCCGGCGCGCCGCGCTCAGGCCGCCCGGGCCCGGATCAGAGGATGACGTGGGGCAGGAAGCGGGCGTACTCGTCGGTGACCGGCCCCGCCGACTCCCGGATGCCGAGCCCGGCCGCCTCGTCCCCGACCACCCAGGCGCCGAGAACCACGCGGTTGCCCGCGAAGTCGGGCAGCGGCGCGCATTCCTGGTAGCAGCAGGCCTCGTCGCGGATCACCGGCGGGCTGCCCGGTGCGTGCACGGTGACCCCGGCGCCCTCGCGGCCGAGCAGCGGCTTGGACACGTAGCCCGCCGCCCCGTCCGCCAGTTCGCGCGGACCGTCGAGGTAGGCCGGCAGCAGGTTGGGGTGCCCGGGGTACAGCTCCCACAGGACGGCCAGCAGCGCCTTGTTGGACAGGAGCATCTTCCAGGCGGGCTCGATCCAGCAGGTGGAGCCGGTACCGCCGCCGTTGTCGAGGGTGTCCAGGACGTGCGGCCCGAACCGGTCGGTCGTCAGCCACTCCCACGGGTAGAGCTTGAAGCAGCTGCGGATGAAGCGGAGGTGCTCGTCGACGAAGCGGCCGGTCAGCCGGTCCCAGCCGATCCGCTCCATGGAAAGGGCCTCGGTGGTGATGCCGGCCTGTTCGGCGGTCTCCCGCAGGTAGGCGACCGTCATCAGGTCCTCGCCGAGCTCGTCACCGTCGGAGTGGGCGAAGTGCACCGGGCCGGGCGGCAGGAGGGACGCCTGCCGCTTCCACGCGTCGACGAGGCGTTCGTGCAGCGAGTTCCACTGGTCGGCGCCGGGGAAGCGCTCCTCCATCCAGAACCACTGGGGGCCGGCCGCCTCCACGAGGGAGGTGGGGGTGTCGGCGTTGTACTCCAGCAGTACGGCCGGACCCGACCCGTCGTACCGCAGGTCGAAGCGGCCGTACAGCGACGGGAGTTCGTCGCGGCGGCGCCACGACTCGGCGATCAGTCCCGCGAGCCGGCGGTCGGTGACGCCGAGGTCGGCGAAGCGGTCGTGCGCGACGATGTGCGCGGCCGCGGCCAGGCACATGGTGTGGAGCTCCTCCACGACCTCCTCCAGTGCCTCGACCTCGGGCAGGGAGAAGACGTAGTAGGCGCTCTCGTCCCAGTACGGGCGCAGCGATCCGTCCGGGTAGCGGGTCAGGGGGTAGATGAGGCCCTGCTCCTCGACGGTCCTCTGCCAGCCGGGACGTGGCTCGATGGTGCGGCGCTCCACCGGGTTCAGCCGCCGCCGCTGTGGGAGCTGCCGAAACCGCCGCGGTCGACCGCGGACTTGTCGAAGCTTCCGCCGGAGACCTTCCCCCGGTGGCTGCTGCCCCCGTAGTAGTACGAGCCGCTACCGCTGCTGTCCCGGCACTCGTAGGAGGGCAGTTCCTCCCGGGTCACCGGGTCGACACACCGCCTGTCGGGGTCCGAGCCGCACGCGGTGAGCGTCGCCGCGAGCATCCCCACGCCGCCGAGCACCACCGTGGTCGACCGCAGCCTGCGTCTGATCATGTTGTCCGTCCCCCGTCCGTCGGCACGCCTTTGCCCGTCCGTCGACCACCCGGACGTGCAGTCAGATTAGATGGCCGGTCGGTGGGGCCGAAACCCGGTGGTACGACGGTGCCGCCCTGTCCGGCCCCCACGGTTCACGGCAGTACCCGGCACAGGGCGTCCAGCGCACCGGCCCAGCCGCTCTCCGAGGGCGAGCCGTAACCGATCACGAGGCCGTCACGGACCGGCTCCGCCTCCCGGTGCCGGAACCGCGAGAGCCGCTCCAGGGCGAGTCCTTGCCAGGCCGCCGCCCGGACCACCGACTGCTCGGTTCCCTCCGGGAGCCGGAGCACCGCGTGCAGCCCGGCCGCGATCCCGCTCACCCGGCAGTCCGGCGCCCGTTCGGCGAGCGCCTCGACGAGCTGGTCGCGGCGGCGCCGGTAGCGCAGCCGTACGGAGCGCACATGACGGTCGTACGCCCCCGACCTCATGAACTCCGCGAGCGTCAGCTGGTCCAGCGTCCCGGGCACGCCGCCGACGCCGTTCTGCGCCTCGCACACCTCCCCCACCAGCCGCTGCGGCAGCACCATCCAGGCCAGCCGCAGCCCTGGCGCGAGGGACTTGCTGGACGTCCCCAGGTAGACGACCCGCTCCGGGTCGAGGCCCTGGAGGGCGCCCACCGGCTGCCGGTCGTAGCGGAACTCGCCGTCGTAGTCGTCCTCCAGGATCAGCCCCGTCCCCGACCTCGCCCAGTCGATCGCGGCGGCCCGCCGGTCCGGACGCAGCGGCACGCCCGTGGGGAACTGGTGGGCGGGGGTCATCAGCACCGCGCCCACGCCCCGCATACCGCCGAGTTCGCCGGTCCGCGCACCGAACCCGTCCACCGGCAGGCACGGGGTGCGCAGTCCCGCCCCGGTCAGGAGGTTCCGGTGGATGTCGAGCCCGTACGACTCGACTGCCACCTCCCGGACCCGGTGCCGCCGCAGCACGCTCCCCATCAGCGTCAGCCCGTGGACGAAGCCGGAACAGACCACGATGCGCTCGGGATCCGCGTAGACCCCGCGCGCCCGCGCCAGGTAGTCCGCCAGTACGGTCCGCAGCTCGACGCGCCCCTGCGGGTCGGCGTACCCGAATGCCTCGTCCGGGGCGGCGGTGAGGGCGCGCCGGGACGCCTTCAGCCACGCGGCGCGCGGGAAGGCCGAGAGGTCGGGCGACCCCGGCATCAGGTTGTGGACCGGGCGCCGCTCCTGACGGGACCGTACCGGCCGCGTGGCCGCCCGAGGCGGGACGGCCCGCCGCGCGACCGAGGTCCCCGAGCCCTGACGTGCGGTCAGCCAGCCCTCCGCGACCAGTTCGGCGTAGGCGTCCGCGACCGTGTTGCGGGCGACCCCGAGGTCGGTGGCGAGTGTCCGGGAGGAGGGAAGCCGGGTGCCGGGCGCCAGCCGGCCGCCGCGCACCGCGTCCCGCAGGGCGTTCACCAGGCCGCTGCGCACGCCGGCTCCGACCGGTTCGATGTGCAGGTCGGCACCGAAAGTGGCCCAGGAATCCGTCATGGAAATGGACCATACCGGTGCGCCACCGGCGCCGTAGCGTCTTACCCATGACGACGATCACGCCCTCGCACGCATCCGCCGAGCACGCCCCCGAGCACCCCGCCCGCCTGCCGTGGGCGAAGCTGGCCCCCGAGGTCTACAAGGCCATGGTCCGCCTGGACATCGCCGCCACCAAGGGTCTCGACCCGGTACTGGCCGAACTCGTGAAGATCCGCGCCTCGCAGCTCAACCGCTGCGCGCTCTGCCTGGACATGCACACGAAGGACGCGCTGGCGGCGGGCGAATCCGTCGAGCGGATCGTCCAGCTCGACGCCTGGCAGGAGTCGCTGCACTTCTACACGGAGAGGGAGCTGGCGGCCATCGAGCTGACGGAGGCCGTGACCGTACTGACCGACGGTTTCGTGCCGGACGAGGTCTACGCGAAGGCCGCCGAGCACTTCGAGGAGGCGGAGCTCGCCCAGCTGATCGCCGCCATCACGGTGATCAACGCGTGGAACCGCTTCGGGGTGTCCACCCGTCAGGTCCCGGGCCACTACGCACCCGGTGACATCAAGCGCTGAAGACCCGTCACCCCGGGGCGCCGGGCCGAGCCCCTGGTCCCTCCGGGCCCGTACACCGGGGTCCGCCGGTCCCGGGGCCGGCGGACCCCCGTACGACGGCTCCCCCGCGTGCCCCTGCCTTCCGCCGACCCCGGAGCCCCGAATCGAGCCCGTATCCGTCTTCCGCGCCCTGCACCACGACCGCTCCCCCGGCGACCCGCTGGTCCTGCCCGGCCCCTGGGACGCGGCGAGCGCGCGCGTCTTCGAGGAGGCCGGGTTCCCGGCCCTGGCGACCCCGAGCGCCGGTGTCGCGGCGTCCCTCGGCCACACGGACGGGCGCACCCCCGCGGCCGAGATGTTCGCGGCCGTGGCCCGGATCACCCGGGCCGTGTCCGTGCCCGTGTCGGCGGACGTCGAGGACGGGTACGGGCTGTCCGCCGGCGAACTCGTCGAGCGCCTCCTGGAAGCGGGCGCGGTGGGCTGCAATCTGGAGGACTCCGCCGACGGCGTCCTGCAGGATCCGCGGCGCCAGGCGGACCGCCTCGCCGCGGTCCGCGAGGCGGCGGGCGGACGCCTCTTCGTCAACGCCCGCATCGACACGTACCTCACGGGCGTCCCGGCCGGTACCGACGTGGTCGAGGAAACCGTCACCCGCGCCCGGCTGTACGCGGCCGCCGGTGCCGACTGCGTCTTCCCGATCACCGCGCCGGCCGCCGACCTGCCCCGGCTGGCCGCTGCCGTCCCGGTCCCGGTCAACGCCCTCGGCACACCCGACGACCCGTCCGGTGCCCGGCGGCTGGCCAAGCTGGGAGCGGCCCGGATCACGTACGGTCCGCAGCTCCAGCGGCGGGCGGCGGACGCCGTGCGCGGTATCGCCGACCGGCTGCGCGGCCACTGACCCCTTGCACACGCGGGGGCGCCTCCCGGCGGTGGTATCACCGCCGGGAGGCGCCCCCGCGTGGTGCGTGTACGGATCCGGCCGGGGCCGGGCATCCGGTCAGATCAGGCCGAGTTCGCGGACCGCGTCGCGCTCCTCGGTGAGCTCCTTGACGGACGCGTCGATGCGCGCACGCGAGAACTCGTTGATGTCCAGGCCCTGGACGATCTCGTACGCGCCGTCCTTCGTGGTGACGGGGAAGGAGGAGATGATGCCCTCGGGGACGCCGTAGGAGCCGTCGGACGGGATGCCCATCGAGGTCCAGTCGCCCTCGGCGGTGCCGTTGACCCAGGTGTACACGTGGTCGATGGCGGCGTTGGCGGCGGAGGCGGCCGACGAGGCGCCCCGCGCCTCGATGATCGCGGCGCCGCGCTTGGCGACCGTCGGGATGAAGGTGTCGGCCAGCCACGCCTGGTCGTCGACGACCTCGGCGGCGTTCTTGCCCGCGACCTCGGCGTGGAAGATGTCCGGGTACTGGGTCGCCGAGTGGTTGCCCCAGATCGTCAGCCGCTTGATGTCGGAGACGGCGGCACCGGTCCTGGCGGCCAGCTGCGAGATCGCGCGGTTGTGGTCCAGCCGGGTCATCGCGGTGAAGCGCTCGGCCGGTACGTCCGGCGCGGCGGCCTGCGCGATGAGCGCGTTGGTGTTGGCCGGGTTGCCGACGACGAGGACCTTGATGTCGTCCGCGGCGTTGTCGTTGATGGCCTTGCCCTGCGGCTTGAAGATGCCGCCGTTGGCGGAGAGCAGGTCGCCGCGCTCCATGCCCTTGGTGCGCGGGCGGGCGCCCACCAGGAGGGCGACGTTCGCGCCGTCGAAGCCGACGTTGGCGTCGTCCGTGATCTCGATACCGCGCAGCAGCGGGAAGGCGCAGTCGTCGAGCTCCATGGCGGTGCCCTCGGCGGCCTTGAGACCCTGGGGGATCTCGAGGAGTCGCAGGCTGACCGGCACGTCCGGGCCGAGCAGGTGGCCGGAGGCGATGCGGAAGAGCAGCGCGTAGCCGATCTGGCCGGCTGCGCCGGTCACGGTGACATTCACGGGAGTGCGGGTCATGGCGGTCTCCGTTAGACAGCTGGCGGTAGGGGCCCCTGCCCCTGGTGCGGGACACCTCTGAATCTTGACGTGAAGAGATATCCGGCGGTCAGGCTATCGGACCCGCACCCTCCTGGCCGCGCGCCCCCCTGTGGGGTCCCGCACACAGCCGGTCACGTACCGCTTCCGCGGCGTGCCGCGCTCCGGTGCGGCAGCCGCTGTGGTCACCGCTGCCGCCGCCGTCGTTGCCTGACGATCACACGATGGCGGAATGGTCACTTCCGTGCCACAGGCGGCGGGCTTCCCTTGATCCGGATACCTCATGCCCATGACGCTTGAGGCAGGACAGGGCAAGGCCGCTCGAGCCATCGCATTCCGGGTGTTCTTGCGCCGGTACGCCCCGTCAGGTGTCCGTCCCTTCTCGGGGGAGGGGACGGACACCACTCACTGCGTCACTACGGGGTGGGGCGTCTAACGGATCGTGAAGTGGACCACGTCCTGCAGGAACGGGACGTCGAGCCACGGCTTGGGCTGCGCCATGAGAGCGAGCAGCACGATCAGAGAGCCCATCAGGCCGTACGTCACGAGGTCCGTGAACCGGGACCGTACGGCGAGCATGCCGACCGAGGGAACCGCCCAGCGCAGCACCGCGCCGGCGAGCAGGGCGATACCGATCAGCATCGTGCCGATCCTGAAGGCCTCGGTGAAGGGGTCGGTTCCCACGAGGAGCAGCCCGATCCCCGCCGTGCAGAGCACCGCGAGCAGCGGCCACTGCCGGGCGGGGGCGGGCGCGTCCCCGGAGGCGGCCCGGCCGCCGCCCTCGGGGCGGGCGGTGTCCCGGGTCAGCGAGAACCGGCGCGAGCGGGCGCGGGTCGAACCGTCGCCCTCGCAGGAGCCGGCCGCTTCGGCCGGCTCTTCGACGTCGGGGGCCTCGGCAGGCGCGTCAGTGCCTGACGCCTCCCCGGACCCGGCCGTGCCTTCCGGCTCGGCCTCCCCGTCATGGTCGACCGCGTCGGCCGCAGGGCCGCGGGTCCCCGCGGGGGCGGACGCCTCCGCAAGGACAGGTGCCTCCCCTTCGGAGCCGACCGCATCACCGCGGGCAGCCGCCTCGCCACCGGGGCCCGCCGCCCTGCCGTGGTCCGCGGCCTCTTCGCGGGCTGTTTCCGTGCCGCCGACCGCGGCAGCGGTCCCGGTGCCCACGGACGTTCCGGTGCCCACGGACGTCCCGGCACCCCCGGTCCCCCCCGCGCTCCCGGCCGACCTGGCCGCTTGCGTACCGTCCACCGGACTCGTACCAGCACCCATGACTTCCTTCCGGCCGGATCAGCCGGCGGATACGGCGGAGGCGGCGGCGCGCTCGGCCGCCTCGACCACGTTGACGAGCAACTGGGCCCGGGTCATCGGACCCACGCCGCCCGGGTTCGGGGCCACCCAGGCGGCGACCTCGGCGACACCGGGGTGGACGTCTCCGACGATCTTCCCGTTCTCGTCGCGACTGACGCCGACGTCGAGCACGGCCGCGCCCGGCTTCACGTCCTCGGGCTTGACAAGGTGCGGGACACCGGCGGCGGCGACGATGATGTCGGCCTGCCGGAGGTGCGACGACAGGTCACGGGTGCCGGTGTGGCACTGGGTGACGGTCGCGTTCTCCGACTTGCGCGTCAGGAGCAGCGGGATCGAACGGCCGATGGTGACCCCACGGCCGACGACCACCACATGGGCGCCGTTGATCTCCACCCCGTGGCGGCGGAGCAGCGTGACGACACCCTGGGGGGTGCAGGGCAGCGGGCCGGTCTCGTTCAGGACGAGCTTGCCCAGGTTCGTCGGGTGCAGCCCGTCGGCGTCCTTCGCCGGGTCCATCAGCTCCAGGACCCGGTTGGTGTCGATGCCCTTGGGGAGGGGGAGCTGCACGATGTACCCCGTGCAGTCGGGGTTGGCGTTGAGCTCCCGGACGACGTCCTCGATCTCCTCCTGGGTCGCCGTGCCGGGGAGTTCGCGCTGGATCGACCCGATGCCGACCTGGGCGCAGTCACGGTGCTTGCCGTTCACGTACCACCGGCTGCCCGGGTCGTCCCCGACGAGCAGCGTCCCCAGACCGGGGGTGACGCCCTGTGCCTTGAGGGCCGCCACGCGGACGGTCAGATCGGACTTGATCGCAGCTGCGGTGGCCTTGCCATCGAGAATCTGGGCAGTCATGACACCCATCCTCGCGGATGACCCCGCCCGCATACCAATTCAGGTGTGCCATGTGGACACAAGGTTGCACTTGCACAACACATTCGGCAATCGACTGGACAAAAAGTCGAGATCACGACAACGATGAGGCGCGCAGCACGCGGGCAGTGTCGGGGGGACCAGCCGTTTCGGATGCGCGACTCTCCTCCGCCAGGACCGCGTCGTCCCCGCAGATCCGCAACGGAGGAACCTCGCCATGAGCTTCGGCGACCCCAACAACCCCTACGGCCAGCAGCAGCAGGGCGGGCAGCCGGGCTACGGCTACCCCCAGCAGGCCCCGCAAGGAGTGCCCCAGCAGGGGTACGGCTACCCGCAGGCCCCGCCGGTCCAGGGCGGCTACGGCTTCCCGGGCCCCCCGACGGAGATGCCCGGAGGGGTGAAGGCCGCGCGGGTCATGCTGTACGTGATCGTCGGGCTGCAGGTCATCGGTGCGATCATCTTCGCCCTCGCCGCCGTTGCCGTGAACGCCGCCAGGAACGACGAGACGCTCAAGGAAGACGTCCAGTTCCAGCAGCTCGCCGACTACTCGGGCGCCGCCCTGTGGGGCATCGTCGCGTTCGCGGTCCTCTGGGGCGTCTTCGCCGTCGTCCTCGCCGCCAAGTTCGGCAAGGGCGGGAACGGTCTGCGGATCACGACCATCGTGTTCGGCGTGATCACCGCGATCCTCGGCATCTACCCGTTCATCGTCTTCGGTCTCGTCCACACGGTCCTCGCCATCCTGATCGTCGTCTTCGTGGCGAAGGCCGACGGCGGCGCCTGGTTCAACCGTCAGCGGTCCCAGTACTGACAGGCGCACAACGCCCGAAGGCCGTAACACCCGCTCGTCCGGCGGGTGTACGGCCTTCAGCCGTTTCCGGGCGCCGGTGTGGTCCGTTCCATCACGACGAACGAACCCGCCTGGCGCGTGATCCGGTACCGGGCCTCCGGGTGGAGTTGCCGGGCGTACTCCACCGGGTCGTCGATCGGCCGTGACCAGCCGAAGTCCAGGTTGATCGCGACGACGTCGGGCGCGGTGCCCGGGGCGCCGCCGATCCAGTAGACGGTGCGGTCGGCCGTGAGGTGCGCCATCAGCGTGATGTCCGTCTCCACGCGCGCGCCGGCCGGTATCGCCTCCAGCGCCTGCCGGGCCGCCTCCGCGCGGGCATCGGCCGCGTACGTCTCGGGACGCAGCAGGTCTCGCAGCGGGAGGTGCTGGGTGAGGGCCACGGCGATCGCGGTGGCGACGGGGACGGCGACGTTCGCGTACGAGACGAGCCAGGGCCGTTTCGACGTACGGCTGCGACGGACGCCGTCGGCCATGGCGAGGAAGACCACCGGCATGAGGATCGCGCTGTAGTGCCAGGCCATGCCCCAGTGGTTGGAGTCCTGGGAGAGCAGACGCCAGCCGAGCGTGGGCAGCACGAGCAGGATCAGGGGCGAGCGCAGGGCCATGAAGGCGGTGACGCCGACCAGGAAGACCAGCATCTCGATCTTGACCGAGGAGTCGAGGGCGCCCAGGACGGAGTCGAGCGGGGAGACCTGCCGCTCACCGTTCTGCTCGATCTTCTTCCAGTAGTCGTACGTTCCCGCGCTGCTGGCCGCCGGTATGAGGACGAGGACGGTCAGTGCGAAAGCGAACACTCCGAAGGCCGCCAGCAGGAAGCCCTGGAGCCGCCGCCCGTACACGGCGAGGAGTGCGCCGACGACCGCGACGGTGATCCCGAGGTCCTCCTTGACCAGGACGAGGGGCAGCGACCACAGGACGGCGGCCCGCCAGCGCTCCATGAGCAGGGCGCGGCACACGAGCGCGATCAGCGGGACCGCGAAGGCTATCTCGTGGAAGTCGGCCTTCACCGCTTCCTGCAGGCCCCAGGAGAGCCCGTAGGCCACGGTGACGCAGAGGCCGCTGCGGCCGCCGAGGACCTGCTGGGCGGTGCGCCCGACGACGACGGCGGAGGCGGCGAACAGGGCGGCCTGCGCGAGGAGCAGGGCGAGGGCGGACGGCCAGATCCAGTAGAGCGGCACCAGGAGCGCCACCACGGGACTGAAGTGGTCGCCGAGTATCAGATAGCCGGGACCCTTGATGTCGACGACCGGGGCCTTCAACGCGGCGTACGCGCGCACCTCCTGCTCGAAGATGCCGAGGTCCCACGAGGGCGAGTGGAAGTGGCTGTACCGGAGCCAGGAGTACAGGAAGTAGACCGCGCACAGGAGGACGGCCGTGATCACGTACGGACCCGGCGGGACCGGGTGCGGTGCCGCGTCGGCCGTGTGGGCCCCGGCGGGCCCGCCCGGTGCCTCGTCCGCGCGCCGCCCGTCCGTGTCCCCGGGGGCGTTCTTTCCGGGGCCGGGTCCGGGGCCGTCCCCGCTCCCGGGCACGTCCGTGTCGCTCTGGTTCAGGTCAAGCACGATGCCCCCGCAACGGAGTCCCTCACTGGTCACTGCCCGGCCGCGCCGGTCCCGGCTGCTGCCCGGCAAGGCCATTCATTAGAACAGAGGGGCGAGTGATCCCCTACGTCCTGACGCACCGCAGGCCGCGCCCGAAACGGGTGCGGCCTGCGGTGCGTCACTGCGGGTGGGGTCAGTGGAAGAAGTGGCGCGTGCCCGTGAAGTACATGGTCACGCCGGCCTTCTTCGCCGCCTCCACGACCAGTTCGTCGCGGACCGAACCGCCCGGCTGGGCCACGGCCCGGATACCGGCGGCGGTCAGGATCTCCAGACCGTCGGGGAAGGGGAAGAAGGCGTCGGACGCGGCGTACGCGCCGCGCGCCCGCTCCTCACCGGCACGCTCGACGGCGAGCTTCGCGGAGTCGACCCGGTTGACCTGGCCCATGCCGACACCGACCGAGGCACCGCCCTTGGCGAGCAGGATGGCGTTGGACTTGACGGCCCGGCAGGCCTTCCAGGCGAAGGCCAGCTCCCGCAGCTCGTCGGAGGAGAGCGCCTCGCCGGTGGCGAGGGTCCAGTTGGCCGGGTCGTCGCCCTCGGCCTGGAGACGGTCGGTGACCTGGAGCAGCGCGCCGCCGTCGATCGGCTTCACCTCGACCGCGCCCGCCGGGGCGTCGGGGCAGCGGAGCACCCGGATGTTCTTCTTGCGGGCGAGGACCTCGACGGCCCCGTCCTCGTACGCCGGGGCGACGATGACCTCGGTGAAGATCTCCGCGACCTGCTCGGCCATCTCGACGGTCACCGGCCGGTTGACGGCGATGACGCCGCCGAAGGCGGAGAGCGGGTCGCAGGCGTGGGCGTTGCGGTGCGCCTCGGCGACGTCGTCCGCGATCGCGATGCCGCACGGGTTGGCGTGCTTGATGATCGCGACGCACGGTTCCGCGTGGTCGTACGCGGCACGGCGGGCGGCGTCCGTGTCCGTGTAGTTGTTGTACGACATCTCCTTGCCGTGCAGCTGCTCGGCCTCGGCGAGGCCGCCCTCACCGGAGGTGTAGAGGGCGGCGGGCTGGTGCGGGTTCTCGCCGTAGCGCAGGACGTTCTTGCGCGCGTACGTCGCACCGGAGAAGTCGGGGAAGCCCGAGTCGTCGGCGGCGGCGTAGCCGTCGGCGAACCAGGAGGCGACGGCCACGTCGTACGCGGCGGTGTGCTGGAAGGCCTCGGCGGCGAGCCGCTTGCGCGCGGTCAGGTCGAAGCCGCCCGCCTTGACCGCCGCGAGAACGTCGGCGTACCGCTCCGGGCTGGTCACCACGGCCACGGACGGGTGGTTCTTGGCGGCGGCGCGGACCATCGACGGGCCACCGATGTCGATCTGCTCCACGCACTCGTCGTCGGACGCGCCGGAGGCGACGGTCGCCTTGAACGGGTAGAGGTTGACGACCACGAGGTCGAACGGTTCCACGCCGAGCTCGGCGAGCTGCTCGCGGTGGGCGTCCAGGCGCAGGTCGGCGAGAATGCCGGCGTGGACCCGGGGGTGCAGCGTCTTCACCCGGCCGTCGAGGCACTCGGGGAAACCGGTGAGCTCCTCGACCTTGGTGACCGGCACGCCGGCGGCGGCGATCCTCCCGGCGGTGGAGCCGGTGGAGACCAGCTCGACACCCGCCTCGTGGAGACCGCGGGCGAGGTCTTCGAGCCCCGTCTTGTCATAGACACTGACCAGGGCGCGGCGGATGGGCTTATTCACCGACATGACCGAGATGAACCTTTCGTCCCTCAATGCGATAGCCGTCGCGGGCGAGCCGCCCTACGGCCTCGACGAGCAGCTTGCGCTCGACTTTCTTGATGCGTTCGTGGAGAGCGGCTTCGCCCTCCGCCGTGTCCTCTTCGGTCACCTCGACCACGCCCTGCGCGATGATCGGACCGGTGTCGACGCCGTCGTCGACGAAGTGGACGGTGCACCCGGTGACCTTCACGCCGTACGCGAGCGCGTCGCGGACCCCGTGGGCACCGGGAAAGCTGGGGAGCAGGGCGGGGTGGGTGTTGACGATCCGGCCGCCGAACGCGGCGAGGAACTCCTTGCCCACGATCTTCATGAAACCCGCGGACACGACAAGGTCCGGACGGTGTCCGGCCACGGCCCCGGTCAGCGCGGCGTCCCAGTCCTCGCGGGTCGCGTGGTCGCCGACCCTGCACACGAAGGTGGGAAGTCCGGCGCGCTCGGCACGCTCGAGCCCGGCCGTCCCGTGACGGTCCGCGCCGACCGCGACGACCTGGGCGCCGTAGCCCTCGGGGTCGTCGCCGATCGCGTCGAGCAGTGCTTGGAGGTTGGTGCCCGAGCCGGAGACCAGGACGACGAGGCGGGCCGGAGCGGCGGAGGAGGGCGGGGAGGCCACAGCTGGGCCCTTTCTCGCGTGGTAAGGCAGGTGCGATGTGCGGGGGATGCGTTTGTACGGTCGTACGAAAGAAGCTCGCCCCTGCATACGGGGAACTCTACGAACGGGCCGACCGTCAGCAACGATACCGGCACACCCGGCGGCCCCCACGGGACGGGGGCGCGGCCGGGAGGTAGCGTCAAGGGACAGCGAACCGTCCTCCGGACGGAAACGACGAGATGGGGAAGACGTTCACCACATGCCGGACCGCCTCCGCACCGCCTTTGGCCACCCGCTGCCCGAGCGGGCATCCACGCTGATGCGGGAACACCGGCCCTCGTCGCCGGACTCCTCGTCGCCGGGGTCTTCGTCGCCCGACTCCTCGTCCCCGCGCGCCTCCGGCTCCTCCTCGGACGGCTCCTCCTCCCAGGACTCCCCCTCCGCGCCCTCGGACGACAATCCGTTCGCGGCGCCGCCCGAGGACCGGCCCGACCAGCCCTGGCAGCCCCGCCACCCCTCCCACGAGCCGGGGAACGCCGGCGGTGACGGAGGGGGCGAAGGCAGCGGGGACGGTTCGTCCGGCGACCGTCCGGCCTGGGGCGGCCGGTGGAGCGACCAGCAGCCGGGCCGGCAGAACGGCGGTTTCGGCAGCCGCCCCGGCGGCACGGGCGGTCAGGGCGGTCAGGGCGGTCCGGAGGGCAAGCCCGGCGGCCCGCGCTGGGATCCGACCGACCCCGTGCAACGGCGGGCGCGCTACGCGCTGCTGGGGGGCATGTGGGCGTTCTTCTTCGCCCTCTTCGACTTCCCCGAGATCGCCCTGCTCCTCGGCGCCCTCGCCGTGTACTGGTCGATCAGCGCCCTGCGGGCGGGCCCCCGCACCCCTGCGGCATCCGGTTCCGGCGCGCAGGGGGCGCCGGGGGGCGCAGCCGGTGGCACGCCGGACCGCGCAGCCGCGCCGGTACCGCCGGGAAGCGCGCCGGGCACCGGGCAGACCGGCGGCCGGCAGCAGACCACGGCGGCCGTGAGCGGACTGGTGACCGCGCTGCTCGCGCTGTCGATCGTCGCCACGGGGTACACGGTCCAGCTGGTCTACCGGGACTACTACACCTGCGTGAACGACGCCCTCACCAAAACGGGCGCCCTCGCCTGCAACGAGAAGCTGCCCGACCCGCTGCGGCCACTCTTCGGCGTGAAGAAGTAGCGCGGGCGGCGACCGGTCAGTCCTGCCGGCCCGGTTCCGGGTGCCCCTGGGCATCCGGAACCGGGCCGCTTCCCGTTGCCGCGTCCTGAGGGGCCTCGACCGCGGGGTCCGGGGCGGAGGCAGGGGGCGGACCGGGGTACGGGGCCGGGGCAGGCGCGGAGGCGGGAGCCGGCCCGGGGGCGGGGGCTGCGCCGGGGGCCGGTGCCGCAGAGGGCGGAGGGGCCGGGGCCGGAGGGGCCGGGGCCGCGGAGAGTGGAGGGGCCGGGGCCGCGGAGGGCGGAGGCGGCGCAGGGGCGGGGGCCGTGACGCGGTGGGGATCCGGTGGGAAGTCCGCCATCAGTCCCCCGGAGTTCCTCCTGAGCGAGGCCCACCGTGCGGCTCTCGCGCCGTCCTCGTGCCACGGATCGGCCGACAGGAAGTCGTACGGTGCCACGTCCCCGCCCTGTTCCCCGGGCACCGGCCCCGCCGTGCGCGCGCGCCTGCGGGCCGCCCTCCGCCCCCACCACTTCCCGGCTCCCGGCCGGGTCTCCTCGTCGCCCGCTTCCTTCGCATCCGCCTCCGCGCCCGGCACCGCCCCCGGTGCCCCCTCCGGCCGGGGCGTCTCCTCCTGCCGCTTCTTCTCGGCCTGCGGTTCCGCTCCGGCCCCCGCCCCCGTCGGCACCGCGTCGCGCCGCCATTGCCATCGGTGGACCCGGAGCCTCCAGGCACGGGACAGCAGCGCCGCCGGTACGCCGATCACGGCCGTCCACGCCAGGGCCGCCGGACCCACGAGCCACCACACCGGGCCGAACTCCGCCAGCGCCCCGGTGCCCAGCGGGCCGCCCGAGGCCGCCGCCAGTACCGCCGCCCCCGCCCCGCACCCGACGGCGGCGAGTGCTGCCACCACGGCCGTACCCCCGGGCTCCCATGCCTCCTCCCGCACCCCGGCGGTGGGTGCCGCGGCCCGGGCCACGAACCGGGCGACGACCAGAGCGGCGACGGCGGGGACCGCCACGGCCGCCCAGTTCGGCACCGTACCCGGGCCCTGTGACGGCACCGCCGCGAGCAGCGGGAAGTCAGGGAGGGCGGGATGCCCGGTGACGGCGAGGGGGGTGGCCGTGGACGCCGTACCGAGCGCGAAGCCGGGCCCGAGGCCGTAGGCGGCGCCCCACATCGCCGCGTTCGGTACGAGGGCCAGCGCGAGCAGGAGGACGGACACCCGGCCCGCCCAGTTGCCGGACAGGGCCGCGAGCGACTCCAGTGCCGTCCCCGCGTGCCACGCCAGTGACGCGGCGACCAGCAGCGCACCGGCGCCGAGCAGCGTCATGACGCCGGCGGCCGACGACCGCAGGACGGCCCCCGCCCCGGCCCGGAAGCGCGAACGGGCGGCCGCCTCCTGCACACGCAGCGGTGCCCAGGCCGCCAGCGGGCCGAGGGGCCGCCCTCGTGCCGTCCACAGTCCCGACCCGGCCGCCCCGGTCACCACGGCGGCGAGCGGGAAGGCGAGCGAAGCCCGCTCGGCGGGCAGTCCGCCGCCCCGCGCGTACGCCGCCGCCGCCAGTACCACCAGCAGGTAGCCGGCCCCGACCGAGCAGAACGCACCGATCGCCGAGTGCCGCGCCGCCGGTTCCTCGTCGGCCTCCGCGGAGTCCCGGGCCGCCCGGTGGAGCAGCCATACCGGCAGGGCCGTCAGCAGCAGCGGGACCGTCCCGACGGGCGCGGGATGACCGCTGAGGGTGTCGGCCCTGACGAGTTCGGCGCCGTGCGCGAGGAGCCAGAGCCCGGTCGCCACCCGCAGGGCCCCGTCCGGACCGTTGTCGGGGTACGGGGAGATGATCCACAGCACCACGACGAGGACGGCCAGCGAGCCGAGGCCGAGCCCTGCGGCGACCACCCCGCGTACGAAGGCGTGGGCCGACGCGGCCGACCTGCTCCGCCCGGCCGGCAACGTGGGGCTGCGCTCGGTCACTTGGGTCACCCGGCCATGGTCCCAACGACACGCGCTTATTTCGCGTAACGGGCGAATTGACGCCGTGTCGCCCAATATACGTTTATGTACTTTTTCACCCAGTGCAGTGTCCTGAAGGACCGGGCATGACACGGAGCACCACCGGCCCCGCCTCCACGGACCGGCTCCCCTCCCCCAAGGAGCGCCGTCGGCTGCGGGAGGCCCGCGCGTTGAGCGAGGAGCAGGTCGCGGCGGCCCTGGGCGTCACCCCCGCCACCGTGCGCGCCTGGGAGAAGGGGCGCACCAGCCCACGGGGGCGCCGACGCGTCGCGTACGCCCGGCTGATCGGGTCCACCGCCCCGCGAACGGCGGCGCCGGACGGGCCGCCGCCCACCGCCGGAGCCGCCGGAAGCGCCCCGATGCCCCCGGCCGGGCCCGGCGCCGACGCCCCCGCGGACCACACCGGGGCCTCCCCCGAGCCGCCCCCGCCCCCGCCCCCGTCCCCGTCTTCCCCGACGGCCGGGGCCGCAGGGCCGCCCGCGCCCCCGGAACCCGCCGCGCCCCCCGGGCAGGCTGCGACCTCCGGACCGGCCGTGCCCGCAGGCGTACGGGCACGGGTGGGGCCCACGGCCGAGGAGGCGTTCGACGCCCTGTACACGCGGACCGCCCCGGGCCTCGTCCGCCAGGCCTATGTGCTGACCGGGCGACGGGCTCTCTCCCGGGAGGCCGTCGAGCACGCCTTCCAGGTCGCCTGGCAGCGTTGGCCCGAGGTCGCCCGGGACCGCGACCCGGCGGGATGGGTACGGGCGGCGGCGTACGAGTACGCCCTGTCGCCCTGGCACCGGCTGCGCCGCGGGCACCGCCGCCCCGACGCCCTCCCCGAGGACCCGGGGCGGCGGGCCCTGCTCGAGGCGCTGCTCGCCCTGCCGCCCGCACACCGCCGCACCCTGCTGCTCTACGACGGGGTGGGACTGGACCTCCCGGAGACCGCCGCGGAGACGGAGGCGAGTACCCCGGCCGCGGCCAACCGGCTCCTGAACGCGCGGGCCACCGTCACCGAGCGGCTGCCCGAACTGGCGGGCCGCTCGACGCCTGGCGAACAGTCCGCGCTGCTCCACGAGCGGCTCGGCGCGCTGGCCCTGGCCGAACACGTGCCGGCACCGCCGTCGGCCCCCGCCGTGCGCACGGGCGGCGAGCGCAGGGCGGAACTCTGGACCCGAGCGGCCCTGTGCTTCGGTGTGCTGCTCGTCGGCGCCACCACCTTCACCCTGCGCACGGCCCCGACGCAGTACGAGCAGCCGATCGCTCCGGCCGCACGCGTCGCGGGCGTGCCCCCGCTGGGCGGTCCGCAGAAGCTGACGCCCCAGGACCTGAAGCTGCAGAAGACACTCCGCGGCGCCCTCGTGCACGGGCCGGAGCGGCTGGTGCCGGGGCTCCCCTGACGGCCGGGGACCGACGGCCGGCTCCGCACGGGCCGGTTCCTGACCGTTGGTCACCCGGGTCGGCGGCGGTGGTCGATCGGCAGCCGTCCGTCGCGCGGCACCAACGAAACGGCGCGGGTCCGCACCCCTTCGATGAGGGTGCGGACCCGCGCCGTTTCCCGCGGTGACACACGTGCCGGGCGGACGGGCCGCCGCGGCGCGCGGTCAGCCGCCGAGGATCTCGCGCGCCAGCTTGGCGGTCTCGGTCGGCGTCTTGCCGACCTTCACGCCGGCGGCCTCGAGGGCCTCCTTCTTGGCGGCGGCGGTGCCGGAGGAACCGGAGACGATGGCACCGGCGTGGCCCATCGTCTTGCCCTCGGGAGCGGTGAAGCCCGCGACGTAGCCGACGACCGGCTTGGTGACGTTCTTCGCGATGTAGTCGGCCGCGCGCTCCTCGGCGTCGCCGCCGATCTCGCCGATCATCACGATGAGGTCGGTGTCGGGGTCCGCCTCGAACGCCGCGAGGGCGTCGATGTGCGTGGTGCCGATGACCGGGTCGCCACCGATGCCGACGGCGGACGAGAAACCGATGTCACGGAGCTCGTACATCATCTGGTAGGTCAGCGTGCCGGACTTGGACACGAGACCGATGCGACCGGGCTTGGTGATGTCGCCCGGGATGATGCCGGCGTTGGACTGGCCGGGCGTGATCAGGCCGGGGCAGTTCGGACCGATGATCCGGGTCTTGTTGCCCTTCGAACCGGCGTACGCCCAGAAGGCGGCCGAGTCGTGGACGGCGATGCCCTCGGTGATCACGACGGCCAGCGGGATCTCGGCGTCGATCGCCTCGACGACGGCGGCCTTCGCGAAGGCCGGCGGCACGAAGAGGACCGAGACGTCGGCGCCCGTCTTCTCCATCGCTTCCTTGACGGAGCCGAATACGGGTACCTCGGTACCGTCGAAGTCGACGGACGTGCCCGCCTTGCGCGGGTTCACCCCACCGACGATGTTCGTGCCGTCGGCCAGCATGAGCTTGGTGTGCTTCATGCCCGTGGCGCCGGTCATCCCCTGGACGATGACCTTACTGTCCTTGGTGAGGAAGATAGCCATGGTGTTGGAGTCCCTTAGTCCTTTGTCGTGTCGGAGACGCGCAACGTCACAGCGCGGCAGCGGCGAGCTCGGCGGCCTTGTCGGCCGCGCCGTCCATGGTGTCCACCCGCTGCACGAGCGGGTGGTTGGCGTCGGAGAGGATCTTGCGACCCAGCTCCGCGTTGTTGCCGTCGAGGCGCACGACCAGCGGCTTGGTGACGTCCTCGCCCTTGGACTTGAGCAGCTCCAGGGCCTGGACGATGCCGTTGGCGACCTCGTCGCACGCGGTGATGCCACCGAAGACGTTGACGAAGACGGACTTGACGTCCGCGTCGCCGAGGATGATCTCCAGGCCGTTCGCCATGACCTCGGCGGAGGCGCCGCCACCGATGTCCAGGAAGTTGGCGGGCTTGACGTTGCCGTGCTTCTCACCGGCGTACGCGACGACGTCGAGGGTCGACATGACCAGACCGGCACCGTTACCGATGATGCCGACCTCGCCCTCGAGCTTGACGTAGTTGAGGTTCTTGGCCTTGGCGGCAGCCTCGAGCGGGTTGGCCGCGGCCTTGTCCTCGAGGGCGTCGTGCTCCGGCTGGCGGAAGTCGGCGTTCTCGTCGAGGGACACCTTCCCGTCCAGCGCCAGGATGCGGCCGTCCTTGGTCTTCACCAGCGGGTTGACCTCGACGAGAAGCGCGTCCTCGGCGACGAAGGTGTCCCACAGGGTCACCATGGCCTCGGCGACACCCTCGGCCACCTCGGCCGGGAACTTCGCCTGGGCCACGATCTCGCGGGCCTTCTCGATGTCCACGCCGTCGACGGCGTTGACCGGGACCTTCGCAAGGGCCTCGGGGGTCTTCTCCGCGACCTCCTCGATGTCCATGCCGCCCTGCACCGACGCCATGGCGAGGAAGGTGCGGTTGGTGCGGTCGAGGAGGTACGAGACGTAGTACTCCGCCTCGATCTCCGGGGACAGCTCGGCGATCATCACCTTGTGGACCGTGTGGCCCTTGATGTCCATGCCGAGGATGTCGGTCGCGCGAGCGACCGCCTCATCCGGGTCCGCCGCCAGCTTCACGCCGCCGGCCTTGCCACGGCCGCCGACCTTCACCTGCGCCTTGACGACGGACTTGCCGCCCAGCCGCTCGGTCGCCTCGCGGGCTGCCTCAGGCGTGTCGATCACTTCACCGGCCAGCACCGGTACACCGTGCTTGGCGAAGAGGTCCCTCGCCTGGTACTCGAACAGGTCCACGCGCGTCCGTCCCTTTTAGTGGTCTCGCGGTTCGTTTTCTGCGTGGGCGTGCCGCGAGGGCAACGTGACTGCGCAGTCACTAGGGAGGCGCACACGGTGACCCGGTACGCGGCATGTCCATCCGGCAGGTTATCCCCGCGCTCCTCCGGACCCTAAATTGCAGATCACACCTGAGCGGTGATAACGGTCACAGAGCACGCTGGTGGGCCGGGGTGCGGAGGCCGGAACGGCTCGTCGCCGTCCGGTTCGGGGCGGGCCGGACAGCCCGTCGGCCCGGTCGCACCGAGGGCCCCCGTCGCACAGGGCGACGGTCAGCCCGGTCGCGCGGGCCGACGCCGTCAGCCCTGGCAGCGCTGCGGGCCGGTCCCGTCTGCCCCGTCAACGCCATGGGCCGGCGCCGTCAGCCCCGTCGCACGGAGCCGCTCCGGCCCAGGGGCCGGAGCCGTCAGCCCCGTCAACGCCACGGGTCGGTCCCCTCGGACCCGTCGGTCCCGGGTGCCCGGTCGGACTCACCGGCCGGTGTCCGGTACGGGCAGGGGCCGCTTCTCGAGCGCCGCCGCCATGACCTCGGGGAAGAGGTCCGGTGTGCACGCGAAGGCCGGCGCGCCGAGCGCCCCCAGCGCTGCGGCGTGCTCCCGGTCGTAGGAGGGCGTGCCCTCGTCCGAGAGGGAGAGCAGGGTCACGAACTGCACACCGGAGGCCGTCATCGCGGCGACGCGTCCGAGCATCTCGTCACGGATACCGCCTTCGTGGAGGTCGCTGATGAGTACGACGACGGTGTCCGCCGGACGGGTGATCCTCGACTGGCAGTAGGCGAGGGCGCGGTTGATGTCCGTACCGCCGCCGAGCTGCGTGCCGAACAGCACGTCGACCGGGTCGTCGAGCCGGTCGGTGAGGTCGACGACGGCCGTGTCGAACACGACGAGTCTGGTCGCCAGGGTGCGCAGGGAAGCGAGCACCGCTCCGAAGACGGCCGCGTGGACGACGGAGGCGGCCATGGACCCCGACTGGTCGACGCAGAGAATGACGTCCTTCTTCACGGACCGGCCGGCCCGGCTGTACCCGATGAGGCGCTCGGGGACGACGGTGTGGCCCGCGCCGTCTCCGGGGAGGGGCAGGTAGTTCCCGAGGTTGGCGCGGATCGTGCGGTCCCAGTCGATGTCGCGGTAACGCGGGCGGCTCGCACGGGCCGAACGGTCCAGAGCACCGGTAAGGGCCGCCCTCGTCCGGGCGGCCAGGCGGCTCTCCAGGTCCTCCACGACCTTGCGCACGACGGCGCGGGCGGTTTCCCGCGTCGTCTCGGGCATGGCCTTGGTGAGCGAGAGCAGGGTGCCCACGAGGTGGACGTCGGGTTCGAGCGCCTCCAGCATCTCGGGCTCCAGCAGCAAGGCGGCAAGCCCAAGGCGGTCGATGGCGTCGCGCTGCATGACCTGGACGACGGAGTGGGGGAAGTACGTACGGATGTGACCGAGCCAGCGCGCGACGGCCGGGGCGGAGGCGCCGAGCCCCGCCGACCGCTCGGCCCGTCCCCGGCCGGCCGGCTTCTTCCCGCCGTCGTAGAGGTCGGCCAGGGCGCCGTCCATCGCGGCGTCGCGGCCGGTGAGCGCGAACCCCGTGCTCTCGGCGCTGTCCGCGCCGAGCACCATGCGCCAGCGCCGCAGCCGCTCCTCGTCAGGCGGAGCCGCCTCCATCGCCCTCCCCTTCCCACGCCGTTCTTCCCCGGGGTCCGCCCTGCCCGTGGTCACCGCGTCGTCCCCGGTCACCGGCTGGTCTCCTCCTGTCACCGGGCCGCCCCTCACCGGGGTCACCGGAAGCCCGTCCGGTCCGCTCCGGTGCCGGTCGCCGGAGGGCCGCCGCCCGGGGAACCCGGCCATCGCCGCGTGCTCGCCGGTCACCGGGCGCCCGCCCGTTCCGCTCCGGCGCCGGTCCCGAGCAGGAGATGGAGCACCGGTACCACCGCGGCCGCCCTCTCCTCGTCGAGTCCCGCCCCGAAGCCGGGTGCCGCCGCCTCCACCTCGCCACCCGCCCGGTCAGGACCCCGGCCGCGTCGGACGAGTTCGCCCAGAGTGCGCCGCGCGCCCGGTTCGTAGGCCGAGAACGTACGGCGCAGGAGCGGGAGGGCGTCGGTGAACACCGCGGCCGGCATGCCGGTCAGCCACGCGTCGAGGAGGCCGAGGAGCCGCTCGTCGTGGACGAGCAGCATGCCTCCGCCGGCCGCACCGCCGAGGAAGCCCTCGATCCATGCCGCCGCGTCGGCCGGTGGTGTGCCCGGCGAGAGGGCCAGGCCCATCAGCCGCGCCGCCCTGTCGCCGCCGAGCCGCCCCTCGTCCAGGAGCAGGCGGGTGGCACGGCCCCGGATCACGCCCGCGACCGTGTCCCTGGCGGACAGCGTGCCCAGGACTCCGGCCCAGCGCTCGCGCAGCCCGTCCGCCGGTACGGCGCCGGCCAGCAGCCCCACCGCCGTGTGCACGCCCTCCACCCGCAGCCGCATCCGCCCCGCGCTGTCCGCGTCGAGACCGGCACAGGCCCGCGGAAGACCCACGCAGAGGCGTTCGGCGAGGCCGGCAGCCACCTTTCCCAGGTCGGACGTGTCCGTGGCACGGACGTCCCCGTACCGCAGGGACCGGGCCAGCGGGGGCAGCGCGTCGGCGAGATGGCCCACGTCCGTGTCGAGGGCCGCCCGGTCGGCCAGGGCCCCCATCACGACGGGCAGCGCATCGGGCAGTCCGGCCAGGAGACACCGCTCGGCGAGCACCGTGACCTCGGCGAGGGAGGCCGCCGAGGTCGCGTCCGACACGGTCCGGGCGGTCGCGGCGGAGAGCACCGTGGTACCCCATACGCCGGCTTCCGCGACCCGGACGAACAGCTCCGGCTCCCAGCGGAGCCGCCAGCTCTCCCGGAAGGTCCCCGTACTGCCCCGGCCCACCGCGGGCTCGCCCCAGCCGATGTCCAGGAGCCGCAGCCGGTGCAGCATCCGGCTGCGGGCCGCGTCGGTGTCCTTGCGCACGTCGAGCTCCACCTCCCGCTCCTGCGCCTCCGGTCGGAGGCGCAGGGCGCGCTGCTGCCTGGCCAGGTCGCGCTGGAGGGGGACGGCGGGGGCGCTGTCGGGCACCTCGCCGAGCGTCTCGCCGATGACGAGCCGGTCCCGCACCAGGCCCAGCGGCACGTCGGAGCCCTCGCACATGACGGCCCGGACCGCGTCGGTGGTCTCGGCGAGACCCGGGGCCGGGCGGTCCCGCAGGGCGGCCAGCGTGGCGGCGAGCCGCACGGCCTCGATGACGTGCGCCGAGGAGACGAGGTGGTCCTCTGCGCGCAGCAGTCCGGCGACCTTGGTCATCCAGCGCTCGACGGTCCGGTCGGGTGCGGCGAAGAGGTGGCCGTACCATCCGGGCGATTCGATCCCGGCGCCGTAACCGCTGTGCCGGGCGAGCCTGCGGTGGGTCCAGGGCACCCATGTCAGCTCGGCCCTGACCTTGGGCATGCCCTTGAGGAGTGCCTTGTCCGCGGCGACCGTCGTCCGGGCGGCCAGCGCGGGGACGTGCCAGGCGCCGCAGACCACGGCGATGTGCTCGCCGAACTCCTTGCGGGCCGCCCGCATCCGCAGGCGCATACAGGCCTCCCGCACGGCGTCCCGGGGGTGCCCTCCGTCGCCGTACGCCTCGCGCAGGGCCGTCATGGCCTCGGCGAGGGCGGTGAACGGGGCCAGCGGGTCCGCCGGGGCCCCGTCCTCCGCCCGGTGCCCGCCTCCGGCGCGGTGCTCGACGGCGTCCTCCCACCAGCGTTCGGGATCGTCGTAGCCGGCGGCGCCGGCGAGGATCCCGACGGGGTCGATGCCCCGGTCCTGTTCCTGCGGAGCGTCCTGGGTCCGCTCGGTCAGGGCCAGGGAGTGCGCGGCGGGCAGGTCGACGAAACGCACCGGTGTGCCGTGCGCCAGGGCCCAGCGGATCGCCACCCACTCGGGGGAGAACTCCGCCATCGGCCAGAACGCGGCGTGCCCCGGATCGTCCACCGCGTGGGCGAGGAGCGCGACCGGCGGACGCATCCGCTCGTCGGCGGCGAGCGCCAGCAGTGCGTCCCCCTCGGGCGGGCCCTCCACGAGCACGGCGCTCGGGCGTACGGATTCCAGGGCGGCGAGGACCGCCCGGGCGGACCCCGGACCGTGGTGGCGCACCCCGAGCAGCAACGGCCCTCCGGGCGGCTCGGGGCCCGGTCCCGGCGCGGGGGCCGTCATGCGGTCACCTCACGGCAGGCGCGGTAGAAGTCCTTCCAGCCGTCCCGCTCCCGGACCACCGTCTCCACGTACTCCTGCCAGACCACGCGGTCGGCCGAGGGGTCGCGGACGACTGCGCCCAGGACACCGGCCGCCAGGTCGCCGGGCCGCAGCACGCCGTCGCCGAAGTGGGCCGCGAGAGCGAGGCCGCCGGTGACGACGGAGATGGCCTCGGCCGTGGACAGCGTTCCGGAGGGCGACTTGAGGCGGGTACGGCCGTCCGCGGTGACTCCGTCGCGCAGTTCCCGGAACACGGTGACGACGCGTCGGATCTCGGCGATGCCGTCGGGCACGGCGGGCAGGTCGAGCGAGCGGCCTATCTGCTCGACCCGCCGGGACACGATGTCCACCTCGGCCTCGGGTGTCGCGGGCAGGGGCAGCACGACCGTGCTGAAGCGGCGGCGCAGGGCGCTGGAGAGCTCGTTGACCCCCCGGTCGCGGTCGTTGGCCGTGGCGATGAGGTTGAAGCCGCGCACGGCCTGGACCTCCTGTCCCAGCTCGGGAACGGGGAGGGTCTTCTCCGACAGGATCGTGATGAGTGCGTCCTGCACGTCGGCGGGAATGCGGGTGAGCTCCTCGACCCGGGCTGTCATGCCCTCGGCCATGGCTCTCATGACGGGGCTCGGCACCAGCGCCTCGCTGCTGGGACCGTGGGCCAGTAGCTGCGCGTAGTTCCACCCGTAGCGAACGGCCTCCTCGGGGGTGCCTGCCGTCCCCTGGACGAGCAGGGTCGAGTCCCCGCTGACCGCGGCGGCGAGGTGCTCCGACACCCATGTCTTCGCGGTGCCCGGAACCCCCAGGAGCAGCAGCGCCCGGTCGGTCGCGAGCGTGCTCACGGCTACTTCCACGAGGCGGCGGGGGCCCACGTACTTGGGGGTGACGAGTGTGCCGTCCGGAAGCGTCCCGCCGAGCAGGTAGGTGGCGACGGCCCACGGCGAGAGCTTCCAACGGGCGGGCCTCGGACGGTCGTCCGCAGCGGCGAGGGCCGCGAGCTCGTCGGCGAAGGCGCGCTCGGCGTGCGGCCTCAGGGCCTCGCCCACGGCGGCGGCTGCGGTGTCTGCGAACGCGGTCATGGATCCCCCTCCAGATCGTTCGACCGGATGTGGTTTCCACCGTGCACCATGGCACTGACAATCGACCCCGGCCGCCTGCAGGGCCGTTCGGGGGCCGCCGGGGTGCGGGCTCGGAACGGGTCGGCCGACGACCGGGGTGCGACGCCGTCGCCGTCCACAGCGGCACGGGTGCGTCCGAGGTGGGGGGTGCGGGCGACGCCGCATCGCCGTCCAGGCTCCCGCTGCGAACGCTCCGTCCGTCGCGGCGCGCCGCCCGGAACGCAGCGGGCAGGACGCCTGCCCGCGGGCGGAACCGCAGGTCGAGGGCGATTGTCAGTGGGGCGTCCTAACGTCGTGGCCATGTTGCTGTCGCACGGGGGAGAAGCGTCGCGTACCGCCGCCGGGCCGGTGGTGCGCTGGACGGTGGAGCAGGTGCTGGCCCTGCCTCCTGACGCGGCGTCGCGCGCGGCGGGAGGGGAGCTCGGCGCGCGGGGCCGGTGGTCGGAGGCGGGCTGCGACGGCGCGGGCGTGCTGTGGGGGGTGTGCGGGGGTGGCGGTGACGGTGACGGTGACGACACGTCGTATCGCACGGTGATCGACACGAAGGAGCCTGTGTACCGGTGCGGTTGTCCGAGCCGCGGACTTCCCTGCGGGCACGCGCTGGGCCTGCTGCTCCTCTGGGCCGCCGAGGACCCGGCGTTGCGCGCGGGTGCCGCTCCTGACTGGGTCACGGAGCAACTGACGGCTCGTCAGTTCAGCCTGCCCGAGCGACCGGAGACCGCTACGGGCGCCGGCCTCACGAGGGGCCCGGCGGATCCGGAGGCGGCCAGGCGGCGGGCTGAACGCCGGGCCGCGCGGATCACCGGGGGCGCGCAGGAGTTGGAGGAGCGCCTCACCGACCTGCTGCGGGGCGGTCTCGCGGCGGTCGGCGGTCCGGGCGACACGCTGTGGGAGGAGACCGCGGCCCGGATGGTCGACGCCCAGGCACCGGGGCTCGCCGGCCGGGTCCGCGAGCTCGGATCGATTCCGGCGTCCGGCCCGAACTGGCCGGTACGGCTGCTGGAGGAGTGCGCGCTGCTGCATCTGCTGGACACCGCGTGGCTCCGGATCGACCGGCTGCCGGAACCCCTGGCGGCGACGGTCCGCACACGGATCGGGCTCACCGCACCCGCCCAGGGAGCAGCGCTGCGCGACCGGTGGCAGGTCCTCGCGCAGTACGACACACCGGACGGCAAGATCAGCACCCGCCGTACCTGGCTGTACGGCGAGGGCTCGGGCCGCACGGCGCTGCTGCTGTCCTTCGGAGCGGCGGGGCGCTCCCCCGGCCATGACCTGCCGGTGGGGGCGACGATCGACGCCGAGGTGACGCGGTATCCGGGCGGCGGCCGGCTCCGGGTCGATCTCGGCCGCCGGTTCGGGGCGCCCGCCGTCACGGCTTCCCCGCCACCGGGTGGCACGGCGGCCGACGCCGTCGCCGCGTACGGACGTGCCCTGCGGGACGATCCATGGCTGGACTCCTGGCCGGTCGTCCTGGGCGAGGTCATACCCGTGCCGGGCGGGGACGGCTGGCAGCTGGTCGGCGCGGCGGACGGGGCCGCCCTGCCGGTCGCCTCCTGGGCGCTGTCCCGGCCGGCCTTGTGGAAGCTCGTCGCCCTCTCCGGAGGCCGTCCGGTGACGGTGTTCGGCACCTGCGGGCACCAGGGATTCGATCCGCTCGCCGCCTGGGCCGGGGAACCGTCCGGAGATGTCGTGGCGGGTGCGACCGTGGCGCTCCGCTGAGGCGGCCGCACGGCCCGAGCTCCGACCGTACCCCCGCGCTTCACCGACGACCGGAGGGAACCGATGTCCGCCACCACACCCGTCACCCGATCCGCGTCCGCGTCCGTCTCCTCCTCCCACACCTGCGCCGAGGCCGGTGGCCCCGTGCTCGCCTCGTGGGAGGAGCTGGTCACCTCGGCGCTGCTCGGTACCGACCGGCGCCCGCCACGGGCGGCCGGCATCCCCGCGGACGGGCCGACAGCCTTGCTGGACGCTGCGGCCGTCCACACCGTGCGACGCCGGGCCGCACTGCGGCCGGCCGCCGGGAGAGGCGTGCCCCCTGCCGCACCCGCCGATCCCCGGCCGCCGCTTCCCGCGGCAGCCCGCCGCCGGCTCGCCCAGTTGCTGGCCGACCGCTCAGCCCCTCCCGGTGGCGGGCGCCGGGGGGCGGCTCCCGATCTCACCGAACTCATCCCCCAGTGGCTCGCCACCGCCGGCGCTCGCGGATTCCGTGCCCCGGCCGAGCTGCTTCCCGCGCTGCTGGACGCGGCCCGGGCGCGTACCGACCTGCGCCCGCAGGCACTGGCGTTCGCGGGGCCGCGCGGGCTGTGGCTGGCCGGCCTGAACCCGGAGTGGAGGTTCGCGCTGCGGCCCTCGTCAGGCGGGGCCCGACGGCCGGACACCGATGACCCGCAGGCGGTGCACCGGCTCTGGGAGGAGGGACTCTTCGCGGAGCGGGTCGCCCTGCTCGGAGCCGTACGGGCGCAGGACCCCGGTGCGGCGCGGGCCCTGCTCGCCTCCACGTGGCCGGCGGAGCGTGCCGAGGACCGGCTGATGTTCCTGGATTCCCTGCGTACCGGCCTGTCCGGCGCCGACGAGGCCTTCCTGGAGGAGGCGCTCCGGGACCGCAGCCGTAACGTCCGGGCCACGGCCGCCGAACTGCTGTCCGGGCTGCCGGGGTCGGCGCTCGCCCGGCGGATGGCGGACCGGGCCACCTCCTGTGTGAACCCCGACCGCACGGGGCCTGCGGTGATCATCGCGGTGGAAGCACCGCACGAGTGCGACGCCGGGATGCAGCGGGACGGCGTGACCGCGACACCGCCGTCCGGGCGGGGCGAACGCTCCTGGTGGCTCGCCCAGTTGGTGGTGGCGACCCCGCTGGGCGCCTGGCGGGAGCGGTTCGGCGGCCGTACGGCTCAGGAGATCGTCGCCCTGCCCGTCGCCGATGGCTGGGGCGGCGAGCTCCATGCCGCCTGGTGCCGTGCGGCGGTGCGCCAGCGGGACGGCGACTGGGCCCGGGCGCTGCTCGGCACGCCCGCGACGCCTCCGGCGAACGGGCCCGGGACGGCGTCCCTGGCGGAGCGGGCGCAGCTTCTCGCCGTCCTGCCCCCTGCCGAACGGGCCGTCTGGGTGGCCGACTTCATAGCGGCGCACGGACTGTCCGAGGCGTTCCAGCTGCTGGGTGTCTGCCCCGTGCCATGGGCTGATCCGCTCGGCCGCTCGGTGGTGGACGCGCTGGACATCGCCCGCGACGCGGGGAGCTACCCGTGGAGCTTCAGCGGCGTGATGGGCCTCGCCGAGCGCTGCCTGAACCCTGCCGAAGCCGACCGGCTGGAGGTGCTCACCACCACCCCGGACGAACCGGAGGGCGCGTCACCCGGGGCGGGCGGCTACTGGTCGGAGGCGTTCCAGCGGCTGGTCTCCACGCTACGGCTGCGCGCGGTCATGGACGCGGAGCTGACCCCCGAGCCGGACGCGGGCCCACCGCCCGAGGTGGAGCTGTCCCCGGATCCGGCCGCGGGCGCGCGCCCGGGCACAGATCCGCGGCCGGCCCCAGGCACAGGTCCACCACGCGACTGACCCAGGAAACCGGGGGCTCCCTGACGGGACCCGACCGGGGTGTCCGGGGGCGGGACCCGGGAGCGGAACCCTTACTCGGGAGCGGCCCCCTGGCCCGGGGCCCGCCCCAGGTCAGGGTTCCGCCCCGCTTCCGGGTCCCGGCCCGGGTCAGGCCTGGGCCGGCTGGCGGACGTGGGCGTTCACCCAGTCGACGATGGAGGCCGTCGTCGCGCCGGGCGTGAAGATCGCCGCGACGCCCTTCTCCTTCAACGGAGGGATGTCCGCCTCGGGGATGATGCCGCCGCCGAACACCTTGATGTCCTCGGCCTCGCGCTCGCGCAGGAGCTCGATGACCTTGGCGAAGAGCGTGTTGTGCGCCCCGGAGAGGATCGAGAGGCCGATGGCGTCGGCATCCTCCTGGATCGCCGTGTCCACGATCTGTTCGGGTGTCTGGTGGAGCCCGGTATAGATGACCTCCATACCCGCGTCCCGCAGCGCCCTCGCGATCACCTTGGCCCCGCGGTCGTGGCCGTCGAGGCCCGGCTTGGCCACCACCACACGGATCGGACCGGTCACACCCATCACTGCCTCCACATGCGTTTCCCGTACCGGATGAGCCCGGGGATGTGAACGAACGTTATCCACAGCATCCCGCACGGTGTCGTTTCGCGGTGGGCGGGGAGGGGGAAATCACACATGGGACATGTTCGCCGAGCGTCGCCCCCCGCACCCTGCGGCCCCGTCCGCCACCCGGGGAGTGCCGCCAGGGGAGCCGTGACGAGGCCGTCGTATCACCGCACCGTCAACCGCACGGCCGGGTGGTTCGATCGCCGGACGACGAAGGTCGCCCGGCTCCTCGGCAGCGACACCCCGTGTGGGCGTACGGGGCAGGGAGCCGCCTCCCCGTATGCCGGTGCAGGAGGTCGGCCATGAAGGACACAACGGCCCCGTCCCCCTGGGTCCTGTCCCCCTTGTCGTTCCTGCTGCGCCGGCCGTCGCCGCGGCCCGACCGGTTGCCGTCGCAACCCGACCGGCCCTCATCGCAACCCGACCGGCCGCCGCCGCAACCCGCCCGGCCCTCATCGCAACCCGACCGGTTGCCGTCGCGGCCGGACCGGTTGCCGTCGCGGCCGGACCGGTTGTCGTACGCACTGGTCAGAGCCACCGTCCTGGAACTGGCCGTGCTCGCCGGGCACCTACTGGTCTATCCGTCCGGCATGACGCCCGAGCGCCGAGCCTCCGCAGCCCGGCCCGGCCCGGGGACGCGTACGGACCCTGCGCCCGACGCCCCCACCGGGGCAGGCGGGAACACCCCGAACACCCCCCTCGCCACCGCCCGGGGCACCACTGCCCCCACCGCCCGGTCCACCCGTTCGGCCGATGCGGCCGCGCTGCCGACGGACCCGCTCGGCGGCGCCGGTGACCGCCCACCCGTCGTGCTCCTGCACGGCTTCATCGACAACCGCTCCGTGTTCGTCCTGCTGCGCCGCTATCTTTCGCGGCACGGCTGGCACCACCTGGAGTCCCTCAACTACTCGCCGCTCACCTGCGACGTCCGTACGGCAGCCGAACTGCTGGCCCGCCATGTCGAGGAGATCTGCGACCGGACCCGGCACCACGAGATCGATATCGTCGGGCACAGCCTCGGAGGCCTGATCGCGCGCTATTACGTGCAGTGTCTCGGCGGCGACCGGCGGGTACGCACCCTCGTCACCCTCGGTACGCCGCACGGCGGCACCGCCGTCGCCCCGCTGGCAGCCGCCCTGCCGATCGTCCGCCAGATGCGCGCGGGGTCCGACCTGATCGAGGAGCTCCGCCGCCCCGCCCCCGGCTGCAGCACCCGCTTCGTCAGCTTCTGGAGCGACCTGGACAGGGTGATGGTCCCGGTCGGGGCGGCGCGCGTCGATCACCCTGATCTCGACGCGGTCAACGTGCGCGTCACCGGCATCGGGCATCTCGCACTGCCGGTCCACCCCGCCGTGGCGGCCGCGATCCGCCAGGCGCTCGAGTCCGACGGCGGGGTCATCGACGCCCCGGGGGCCGCTTCCGTCGCCTGACGATGCCGGCGCCGGCCCCGCGCCACCCTGGGCCCGGCACAGGACAGCGACACATGAGGTGACCGTGAGTGACGAAGAGGGTGGCCCGGTGACGGAGAGGGCCCACTCCTGGTTCCCGGACGGTCCTCGAGAACCGAACGACAATCGAAAATAGAGCCAAGCCTCGTCACGCCGACCACCGAAAGACCGCTGATTGCCCGTTTCCTGCGGGAACGGAACCTGCCGAAGATTGTCGTCGTCACGTACCGCCGGGTACAGTCGCGGCCACTGCTCCCCCTGGGGATCCCCCACCGGACCCCAGACAGGTCCTGCTGCCGAGGCGAGAGAGAAGTTGGTGAACGACCAGCACCCCCACGCCGGGTACGTCGGATACGACAGCCATTCAACCGGCAGCTTCGATACCGACCCGCTCTTCGGAACCCTGCCGGGTCACCCCGACAACGGCCACACGACGTACGACGGCGGTCACGCCACCTCCTGGGACGGGGCCGACAGCGGCTACCCCCACGCCTACCCCGCCGAGCAGCCCCCACACACCGGCGCCTGGGACACCGGCGCACACCAGCAGGCTTCGTACGACACCTACGACACCTACGGCGCCCAGGCCCACCCGCAGGCGCGACAGGGGCACGAACCCACCGCCACCACCACCGCCACCTGGATGCCCGAAGCCGCGTTCCCGGCCCAGGCGGCCGGCCACGCCTCGGACGCGACGGGCCAGTGGAACATCGTCGGCTGGGACCACACCGGCGCGGCCGACCAGTGGGCAACCGGCGACACCGGGGCCTTCCCCACCACGACCTTCAGCAGCACCGCCTACGCCACCGGCACCTACGCGACCCCTGCCTTCGAGACCGCCGGTTACGGCACACCCGACACCGGCGCCTACGACGCGACCGCCTGGAACACCGGCGCCACGCCCGAGAGCCCCGCGTACGCCTCCGAACAGACGTCGCAGACCTCATACGAACACCCGTCTGCGTCCTACGAGGCGTACGGCGCGGAGTCCGGCGAGTCGGAACCGTACGCAGCAGAGCCCTACCCGGCGGAGACGTACGGCGCGGAGCCGTACACCTCGGAGCAGTACCCGGCGGAGCAGTACGCATCCGAGCCGTACGAGGCGCGGCCCTACGAGGCGGAGCCGAGCGGAGCGGACGCACCCGGCTCCCACGGCCCCTCGGGCGGCCCTTCCGGTGCGGACGACGACAGCACGGCCGTGCAGGCCGGCGCCCACGACACCACGGCGGAGGAGACCGGCCCCGGCCACTCCGTTGCCTCGGAGGACGTCGGCCACGCCGAGGCCGTCGACCTCACCGAGGTGAGGACGACCCACGCCTCCGTCGCGGCGCGCCCCGCCGGCCGTGCCGGGCAGCGCGGCGGCGGCAGTCGCGGCCGTCGGCGCACTCCGGCGAAGCGGTCCGCCCTCCTCACCGTCGCCGTCCCCTCCGCCTGCGTCATGAGCGTGGCCGGCATCGCCGCCGCTTCCGTGAGCGGTGTCGGCGGGGGCGAGGAGAAGAAGGACGACACCGCCTCCATGGCGGCGGCCGACACCGTCGCCCCGGTCGTCGCCAACAGCAAGCTGGACACCCAGCTCGCCAACCTCCGTGCCGACGCCGAGAACTTCGCCGACCGTGCCAGCCGCACGCAGGAGCGCATCGACCTGAAGGAGCGTCAGGCGGCGGAGAAGCAGAAGCGCGAGGAGGAGGCGGCCCGCCGGGAGGCGGCTCGCCCGAAGTTCGTCCTGCCGGTCGCGCGCCACGGCCTCAGCGCGTACTACGGCCAGGCGGGCGTGAACTGGATGTCCGTCCACACGGGCATCGACTTCCCCGTCTCGTACGGCACTCCGGTGATGGCGGCGACCGACGGCACCGTGCGCACCCAGTGGAACAGCGCCTACGGCAACATGGCGATCGTCACCGCGGCCGACGGCACGGAGACGTGGTACTGCCACCTCAGCAGCACCAAGATCCGCTCGGGTCAGGTGAAGGCCGGGGACGTCATCGCGTACTCGGGGAACTCCGGGAACTCCACGGGCCCGCACCTGCACTTCGAGGTACGTCCCGGCGGCGGCTCGGCGATCGACCCGATGCCGTGGCTCCGCAGCCACGGGCTCAACCCCAACTGACGCGAGGCCTCGAAGCCCCGGTGAGGTGAGACCCGGGGACAGCCCTGAAGGCTGCCCCCGGCGGGGCCTACAGCTTCTCCACCGGCGCGTACCGCAGCAGGAGCTTCTTGGGCCGCTCGTCCCCGAAGTCGACGGTCGCCTTGGCCTGGTCGCCGAAGCCCTCGACCGCCGTCACCGTGCCCAGCCCGAACTGGTCGTGCGTGACCCGGTCGCCCACCACCAGCGTGACCACCGGCTTCTCCGAGGCACGCCGGGTCGCGAAGCCCGCGGGCCCCGACCTGGAACGGGCCGAGGACAGCGACGACGTGATCCCGGACGTGGGTCCCGCCGGGGCCGACATGGGGCCCTTGCGCTTCCACTCCAGATGCGCGTCGGGGATCTCCTCCAGGAACCGCGACGGCGGGTTGTACGCGGGCTGCCCCCACGCACTGCGCATCGCCGCACGCGTCAGGTACAGCCGCTCGCGGGCGCGCGTGATACCCACATAGGCGAGCCGGCGCTCCTCCTCCAGCTCCTTGACCTGGCCGAGGGCGCGCATGTGCGGGAAGACGCCGTCCTCCATACCGGTCAGGAACACCACGGGGAACTCGAGGCCCTTGGCCGTGTGCAGCGTCATCAGCGTGATGACGCCGGAGCCGTCCTCGTCCTCGTCGGGGATCTGGTCGGAGTCGGCGACGAGCGCGACCTTCTCCAGGAACTCGGCGAGGGTGCCCGCACCCTCCTCCTCCGCGCGCTCCTGCTCGAACTCCAGGGCGACGGCGGCGAGCTCCTGAAGGTTCTCGATGCGGGTCTCGTCCTGGGGGTCGGTGGATGCCTGGAGCTCCGCGAGATAGCCGGTCCGCTCCATGACCGCCTCCAGCACGACCGCGGGCCCGGCACCGGACTCCACGATCGTGCGGAGCTCCTCCATCAGCGTGTTGAAGCGCTTCACGGCGTTGGCCGAACGGGCTGCCATGCCGTACGCCTCGTCGACGCGGCGCAGTGCCTGCGGGAAGGAGATCTTCTCGCGCATCGACAGGGCGTCGATCATCGCCTCGGCGCGGTCGCCGATGCCTCGCTTGGGCACGTTCAGGATGCGGCGCAGCGGAACGGTGTCCTCGGGGTTGGCGAGGACCCGGAGGTAGGCCAGGACGTCCCGGACCTCCTTGCGCTCGTAGAAGCGCACCCCGCCGACGACCTTGTAGGGCAGCCCGACGCGGATGAAGATCTCTTCGAAGACACGGGACTGGGCGTTCGTCCGGTAGAAGACGGCGACGTCGCCGGCCTTCGCCTCCCCGGCGTCCGTGAGCCGGTCGATCTCGTCGGCGACGAACTGGGCCTCGTCGTGCTCGGTGTCGGCGACGTAGCCGGTGATCCGGGTGCCGGCGCCCGCGTTCGTCCAGAGGTTCTTGGGCCGGCGGCTCTCGTTGCGCTCGATGACGGCGTTGGCGGCGGACAGGATCGTCTGCGTGGAGCGGTAGTTCTGCTCCAGCATGATCGTCGTGGCGTCCGGGTAGTCCTCCTCGAACTGGAGGATGTTGCGGATGGTCGCTCCGCGGAAGGCGTAGATCGACTGGTCCGCGTCACCGACGACGCAGAGCTCCCCGGGGGCGTCGGCGGCCTCGCCCGACGGTCCCACCAGCTCGCGCACGAGGGTGTACTGGGCGTGGTTGGTGTCCTGGTACTCGTCGACCAGGACGTGCCGGAAGCGTCGCCGGTAGTGCTCGGCGACGTCGGGGAACGCCTGGAGCAGGTGGACCGTCGTCATGATGATGTCGTCGAAGTCCAGGGCGTTGGCCTCGCGCAGCCGTGCCTGGTACAGCGCGTAGGCCTGCGCCAGCGTCTTCTCGAACCCGTCGGCGGCCTGACCGGCGAAGGTCTCCTCGTCGATCAGCTCGTTCTTGAGGTTCGAGACCTTCGCCGTGAAGGACTTCGGCGGATAGCGCTTCGGGTCGAGGTCGAGATCGCGGCAGACCAGGGCCATCAGGCGCTTGGAGTCGGCGGCGTCGTAGATCGAGAACGACGAGGTGAAGCCGAGGAGCTTCGACTCGCGGCGCAGGATCCGCACGCAGGCGCTGTGGAAGGTCATGACCCACATGGCGTTGGCGCGTGGTCCGACGAGCTGCTCGACCCGCTCCTTCATCTCGCCGGCGGCCTTGTTGGTGAAGGTGATCGCGAGGATCTGCCCCGGGTGCACGCCCCGCTCGGCCAGCAGGTGGGCGATCCGGTGCGTCAGCACCCGGGTCTTCCCGGACCCGGCCCCGGCGACGATGAGCAGCGGGGAACCGGCGTGGACGACGGCGGCACGCTGCTCGGTGTTCAGCCCGTCGAGCAGTGCTGCGGAGTCGATGACCGGGCGGGGCGCACCGTCGCGGTAGTAGGTCTCGCGCGGCGGCGGAGGGGTGTCGAAGACGTCCCCGAAGAGGCCCTCCGGCACCGGTTCGGGCGCGTGGTCCTCGGGAGGCGGCGGGGGGCCTTCCTCCGCGTGCTGGAGGCCGGTCAGGAAACTGTCGTCAAAGAGGCTGCTCATCGCCTCACGAGTCTAAGGGCTGTCCCGCGGTTCCCGGGGGGCGCGTGACAACCGCTACGACGGCTCGCCACCCCGCCGGAAACATCCGCAGGTGTACGGAATGCCGACATACGCCCGCCTTGTGACGCACCGCTTTCGACATCGCGCGCCGATCCTCCGGGAATCGGGGGACAGCCCTGAGCGCCTACCGCTCGGGCCGTGCGGCGCCCCCATGGCCTGATCCGGCCGAAAGCGCCGGGGGACCGGCCGGCGCCCGGGCCCGCTCCCGCGGGGGAGCGCGCGTCCCGAGAGCGAGGGGAGCGCGCGTGGACCCGGGGAAACGCGCCCCCGGGCTCCGGGAACGGGGACACGTGCGCGGGGGTTCGAAGGGGACACCGCGTGCGCGCAGGGAGACCGCGCACACACGGTGCGTACGGATCCGGGGCCGGATTCCGCCTGCCGGTCCGCCGATCCGGAAAGGTCACGAAAACGTATCGGGCATATCGAACATCAACCTTCCCAGGGGCACCACCGGTTGGCTAGCGTGCTCCGACGGGCGGCCCGTACCCCCGAGAGGCGAACCACGCCGCGCGGGCGCCCCCGCCGAATCCGTACCGCCCTCACGGAGGTCCGGAACCGGGGACCACACGCAGCACCGGGGTGAATCGGTCCTTCTCCACCGGACCGTAGGGCAGCCTTCCGTTCCGCCCGAACCCACCCCCCAGTGCCCTGAACGGCCTGGAGGGACCCCCATCGCCAACCCGGTAGACGGTCCACGGAAGGAGATGCCGGCCTTGGCATCGCATCGCAAGCCGCGCACCCGTGTGCGCACGACCACCCCTGCCCTCGGGCTCACGACGGCCGCGCTGGCCTCGGTCACCCTGCTCTCCACGCAGAGTGCGACGGCGGTACCGGCAGAGCCCAAGCCGACCGTCGAGGAAGTACAGAAGAAGGTCGACGCCCTCTACCGGCAGGCGGGCACCGCCACCCAGCGGTACAACGAGGCGAAAAGCGCCTCCGCCACCCAGCGCGCCAAGGTCGACGCCCTGCTGGACGCCGCGGCCGAGCGGGCCGACAAGCTCAACGAGACGCGGCGTGAGCTGGGCCGCTACGCGGCCGCGCAGTACCGCAGCGGCGGCATCGCGCCCACGGCGACGTTCTTCCTGGCGGACGATCCGCAGGCGTACTTCGACCAGGACCAGCTGATGGGGCGGATGACCAGCCGCCAGCAGAAGACGGTCGCCGACTTCCGCACGCAGCAGAAGGAGGCGGCGGCGAAGCGGGTCGAGGCAACGAAGAGCCTGGAGACGCTCACCGAGTCGCAGGCCACCCTGCGCACCAGCAAACAGCAGGTGCAGCAGAGACTGACCGAAGCGCGCTCGCTGCTGTCGAAGCTGACCGCCGAGGAGAAGGCCCGGCTGGCGGAGCTGGAGCGCAGGAAGGAGGCCGAGGCCGAGCGCAAGGCGAAGGAGCTGGCACGCCGGCAGGCCGCCACGAAGGCCGAGGCCGACAGCGCCGCGAAGGGGGAGGCCGCCCAGGGCGGGGCCGGCTCCGGGACGGCGACGGGCGGCGGCACCGGCGCCGGCACGGACAGCGGGTACGCGCCCAAGGCCGACCAGGTGCTGGCCTTCGCGCGGGCCCAGATCGGCAAGCCGTACGTCTGGGGGGCGACGGGCCCGTCCTCGTACGACTGCTCCGGGCTGACGCAGGCCGCGTGGAGGGCGGCCGGTGTCGACCTGCCCCGCACCACCTGGGACCAGGTGAAGGTCGGCACCCGGGTGGCCACCGCCGATCTGCTCCCGGGCGACCTGGTCTTCTTCTACGACGACATCAGTCACGTCGGGATCTACAAGGGCGGCGGCATGATGATCCACGCGCCGAAGCCGGGTGCGAACGTCCGCGAGGAGTCGATCTACTACATGCCGATCTACGGCAGCGTGCGTCCGGCGTAGGCCGGGGTGCCGGCACCCGGCCGCGGTACCGCTGCGCACCGTACGACCGTCGGCCGGGCAGGGGCCTCCCGCCCCGTCCGGCGGCAGTGTCCTGCCCGGCCGGTGAAGCCCAGGGGCCCGGGAGAGCGGCCCGGCCGCTCAGGTCCAGAGCGTGGCGATGAAGATGTTGGCGACCGTCAGCCCGCCCACGGCCGCGAACGCGCCCTTGTCCACCTTCTCCTCGTCCCGCTTCACGTAGACGAGCGCCAGGATCACGATCAGGATCAGCAGTTTGACGCCGATCTTGATGTTGTTGACGCTCTGGTCGTCCGCCTGATTGAGCCCGACCAGGGCCATACCGGTGACCAGCATGGTGAGCGCCCCGTGCAGCATGGCGGGCACGAAGCGGGCCGTGCCCGCCCCCATGGCCTTCATCTGGGTCAGGAAGCCGCCCAGCAGGGAGGCGATGCCGATGATGTGCAGGGCCACGAAGACATTGATGAGTACGTCCATGGCCGCAGCCTAGCCGTGGTCATATCACCACTCTTCGGCCAGGTACGACTTCCCTACGAGAGTGCCGCGTTTGCGCGCGGGCGTGCCCGAAACGCCGGACACGCAACGACTTTCCGGTCACTTACGGTCAACGAAACGTCACATGTGGGCAATAGGCGTCATTACACCTCTTTGCGGTTCGCCAGGTCTAGCGTCCCTCCCAGGTGACCGGATCTCCACCGCCGCCCCGTACCGGGGAGGCACCCCGGTCGCCCCGCCAGGAAGATCCGGCGGTCGGCCACTCCCCCGTCGGGGCCCGCCGCCGGAACCGGGCGGGCCCGCCGGCACCCACCGACGGGCAGTCGAACGGAAGGACCCACGCCCTCGTGGCCGCCCCCCGCAAAGCCGCTCACCGCAAGCCCAAGCAGCGCCTGTTCACCGGTCCTGCTGCCCGCACCGCAGCCACCCTGGCCTTCGCCGGAGCGGCGACCGCGACCGCTTTCGAAGGCGGCGCCCAGGCCGAGCCCCAGCTCACCCCCGCGCAGGTCAAGGCCAAGGTCGACCGGCTGTACCACGACGCCGAGGTCGCCACCGAGCAGTACAACGGCGCGAAGGAGAAGGCCGCGGCCTCGGCGAAGTCCCTCGAAGCCCTGCGCGACGAGGCCGCCCGCAGGACCGAGCGCCTCAACGCCTCGCGTGACGCCCTCGGCTCGTTCGCCGCCGCCCAGTACCGCAGCGGCGGCATCGACCCCGCCGTCCGGCTGGTGCTCTCCTCCGATCCCGACCAGTACCTCGAACGGGCCGCTTACCTGGACCGGGCCGGCGACCGACAGGCCGGCGCGCTCAACGGGGTGCGCCGGCAGGTCGGCGAGATCGCTCAACTGCGCGCCCGCGCCGAGGACGAGCTCGCCAGCCTCACCGCCCACCGGGCCGAACTGCGCAAGCGCAAGGACACGGTCCGCACCAAGCTGGCCGACGCCCAGAAGCTGCTGGCCACGCTGAACGCCGCCGGGCGGGCCGCCTACGAGCGCTCCGCGGACGCCGCGCACGGCGGCGGCGCCGTCCGGGCCGGCCGCGGCATCCCTCGCGGCTCCGTCGCCGCCCCCAACGCCCGTGCGGCGCAGGCCGTCGCCTTCGCGTACGGGGCGCTCGGCAAACCGTACGTCTGGGGCGCCACCGGCCCCTCGTCCTTCGACTGCTCCGGGCTCACCCAGGCCGCGTGGCGGGCCGCCGGTGTCTCGCTGCCCCGCACCACGTACACCCAGATCAACGCGGGCCGACGGGTCTCCCGCTCCGAACTGGCCCCGGGCGACCTGGTGTTCTTCTACTCGGGCATCAGCCATGTCGGGCTCTACGTCGGGGGCGGGCAGATGATCCACGCCCCGCGCCCGGGCGCCCCGGTCCGCATCGCCTCCATCAGCGATATGCCTTTCGCGGGAGCGACCCGGGTGGCATAGGCTCCGCGCCGACCGGACGCCGCCAGAGAGAAGGCCCCGCCGTGCCCACGGAGACCGCCGTCCAGAGTTACGCGCGTACGCTCGCCCTGCTCTCCCCCGACCACTACCGAATCGGCCCCTTCACCGTGCGCCACAATCCGGGCTGGGAGCTGAAGTTCGCGAACTACGCCATCCCCGACCGGGACGCCGAGCCCTCCGCCGGGGACGTCGCCGACCTCGTGGCGGCGATGCGCGCCCACGACCGGCTGCCCCGCCTGGAGTTCCTGCCGTCCTGGGCACCGGCCGTCGAACCGGCCCTGGTCGCCGCCGGTTTCACCGTGGAGAGCCGCGCCCCCGTACTCGCCTGCACGCCCGACGCGCTCCGCGCCCCGAAGCCGGTGGAGGGGCTGCGCATCGCCGAACCCACGGGCGACGAGGAGTTCACGGCCGCCGCCGCGGTCCAGCACACCGGCTTCGGCGGCGAGGGCGGCCCCGACGACGGCGAGATCGCCTGGTTGCGCGGGGCGACGGCGGGCGGCGGCGTATCGGCCCTGGCCACCCTGGACGGCCGGCCCGCGGGCGCGGGCGGCTGCTCGACCCCGGTCGACGGCATCGGCGAACTCGCCGGTCTCGCCGTCCGTGACGCCTTCCGCCGCCGGGGCGTCGGAGCCGCGCTCTCCGCGTGGCTGACCCGCACGGCCTTCGAGCGCGGCTTCGGCACCGTCTGGCTGGAACCCGGCAGCCCTGACGTCGAGCGGATCTACGCGGGCATCGGCTACCGCCGGATCGGCGACAAGCTCAACATCTCGCTCGACCCCGCCTGAGAGCCTGTCGGTGACCTGGGACCGGAAAGCGGACGCGGTCCGGGGCGTGCGGTTCCCCAGCGCCGGAAAGCCCTCGTAGTGGAGCTATGTGGGCATGTCGGCACCGCGGGAAGCGTGCGTGCCGGGGCGTGGCTGCCCGGTCGGAGGTCACCCGGCAGGCTCTGAGCGTGCGCCGGGCTCAGACCAGCCGCCGCGCCGTCGCCCACCGGGTCAGCTCGTGCCGGTTGGACAGCTGGAGCTTGCGCAGCACCGCCGAGACGTGCGACTCGACCGTCTTCACCGAGATGAACAGCTGTCTGGCGATCTCCTTGTACGCGTATCCGCGGGCGATCAGCCGCAGCACCTCGCGCTCGCGCTGGGTCAGCCGGTCCAGGTCCTCGTCGACCGGGGGTGCGTCCGTCGAGGCGAACGCGTCGAGGACGAAGCCGGCCAGCCGGGGCGAGAACACCGCGTCGCCGTCCTGGACCCGGAAGACCGAGTCGACCAGGTCGGCGCCGGTGATGGTCTTGGTGACGTAGCCGCGGGCCCCGCCCCGGATGACGCCGATGACGTCCTCGGCGGCGTCGGAGACGGACAGCGCCAGGAAGCGGACCGGGTTGTCCACCGCGCCCATCATCGGGGCGCAGCGCCGCAGGACCTCGACGCCGCCGCCACCGGGGAGGTGAACGTCCAGGAGGACGACCTCGGGGCGGGTCGCCGTGATCACGGTGACCGCCTGGTCGACGTCGGCTGCCTCGCCGACGACCTCGACGCCGGTCTCCTCGGTACGGCCGATCTCGGCCTGGACCCCCGTGCGGAACATCCGGTGGTCGTCGACGAGCACGACCCGTACCCGGCGCTCCGGGCCCCCGGTGGCTTCGGTGTTCTCGGTCATTCGCTCGCCCTCTCCATCTCCAGCTCGACCTCCGTGCCCCCACCGGGCACCGGACGCAGCCGCGCCGTACCGCCGTTGCGCTGCATCCGGCCGATGATCGATTCTCGTACGCCCATCCTGTCGCCCGGGACGGCGTCCAGGTCGAAGCCCGGACCCCGGTCCCGTACCGAGACGAAGACGGTGCGTCCCTCGACCTCGGCGAAGACCTGGACGGCCCCGCCCTCGCCACCGTACTTGGCGGCGTTGACCATGGCCTCGCGTGCGGCCTGCATCTGTGCCGCCAGCTTCTCGTCGAGCGGGCAGTCGCCTACGACCACGACCTCCAGCGGGACCCCGTGCTTGTCCTCGACCTCGGCGGCGGCCCGCTTGACCGCCTCGGCGAGGGTCGCGGGCTCGTCGTCCTCGTCCTTGCCGGTGCCCTCCGGGTTGTACAGCCAGTTCCGCAGCTCGCGTTCCTGGGCGCGGGCCAGCCTGCGGACCTCCCCGCCGTCGTCCGCGCTGCGCTGGATCAGGGTGAGGGTGTGCAGCACGGAATCGTGGACGTGCGCCGCCACTTCGGCGCGCTCCTGGGCCCGGATGCGCATCAGGCGCTCCTCGGAGAGGTCCTGGGTCATCCGTACGAGATAGGGGCCCGCCAGGAGCGCGATGCCGGTGAGCACGGCGATGGCGGCGGTCAGTACGTTGCCGAGCTGGGCCGCCGAGCCGCGGACCACGAGGAAGACCGCGAGGCCGAGGCCGACGAGGGCGACCCCGGCCAGCCCGCGTGCCAGGTGCAGCACGCGGCGGCGGCGGCCGACCTCGATCCAGCGGGCCCGCCGCGCGTTGTCGGCCTGGCGCCAGACCAGGACCGAGCCCGCGCCGATCAGCAGCATGGGCCAGATGTAACGGTCGGCCTCGCTGCCCATGTCGACGTTGCCGACGAAGACCATGGCGCCCACGAGCAGCGCGACCAGGGCGAAGACCTGGCCCTTGTCGGGCTTGCGGAGTCTGCGGCGGCCGTCGGGGGCCGTCTCGAAGACGGAACGCGTCGTCTCCACACCACCCACCCCGAGGGGGACGACGATCCAGAAGACGGCGTAGAGGAGGGCGCCGAGACCGTCCGCGAAGAACAGCCCGAGGAAGACGAACCGCACCCAGGCGACGGGGAGTCCGAGGTGCCCGGCGAGCCCGCGCGCCACACCGCCGAGCAGCCGCCCGTCGGCGCTGCGGTACAGCTTGCGCAGCGGCGGCTCCTCCGGGTCCGGGGCGTGGGAGCTCGGGGCTCGGGTCGTGGCTGTCGGCATGGACCGATCGTCACACGTTCCGGCCGGTGGTGGCATCAGGATCGCCCCGGACTCGTCCCTGATGCCCGCCGTCGGCCCCGGCCGCCGTCCTCCGGGCGGAAACACCCCCGCGGAGAGGGGGCCGACGGGGCCCTCAGGGGGCGCCGGGGAGCAATATCAGGGATCGCCCAGGGTCGCCGCGGGTCCCGGGAGGGCGTACGGGCCGTCACCATGGAGCCATGACCGTTCCCCAGGACGCCGCCCCCGGCGTCACGCCGCCCCCGGAACCGAGACCACGGCTGCGCCGCAGCCCGCGGCACAAAGTGGTGGCCGGGGTGTGCGGCGGGCTCGGCCGGTACTGCGACGTGGACCCGGTGATCTTCCGCATCGTGCTCGGCGTCCTCTCGGTGACCGGCGGGATCGGTCTGATCTTCTACGGCTTCGCCTGGCTCCTCCTGCCCCTGGACGGCGAGGAGGAGAACGAGGCGCGCCGGCTGCTGTCGGGCCGGGTCGAGGGCGCCTCGCTGATCGCGCTGCTGCTCGCGCTGGTGGGCTGCGGGCTGCTGCTGTCGATGCTGCACAACGGCGGGATGCTGGCCTTCGCCGCGATGCTGTCGCTGGCCGTCATCGGCTTCTCCGTCTGGACCCAGCACCGCGCGGCGGCCCCCGAGGAACCGCCGGGCGCGGCCGCGCAAACGCCGGGGGGAAGCGCGGCGCACCCCGCCGGACACGGGGCGCCGCCCGAGGTGAAGGCGCCCCCCACCCCGGGTGGGCCGTCGTGGTGGCGGGACCCGATCGTCAAGGACGGTACGACGGGCCCGGCGGGCTCCGGCTACCTGTGGGGACCCGCGGACGCGGTCTCCGACCCGGCGGCGCGGCCCCGCAGGGCGACCGCGGACGCCCCCTACCGCGCTCCCTACCGCCCGCCAGGGACCCGGGGTCCGCGCTCGATCGGAGGGCTCGTCCTCGTGCTCGCCCTGGTCGCGGGCGGACTGGGCACGGGGCTGAGCTGGGAGTCGCACCCCCTGGGCACGAGCCTGCAGATCGGACTCGCCGCCGCGCTCGGGGTGTTCGGCGCGGGCCTGCTGACCGCCTCGGTCCTCGGCCGCACCGGGTTCGGCACGGTCATGCTGGCGATGGTCACCGCGGGTCTCCTGGCGGGCGCGTCGGCCGTGCCCAAGGACATCGGCACCGAATGGGTCCGCACGGAGTGGAATCCGGCTTCGGCCGCGGCGGTCCGTCCCTCCTACGAAGTGAGCACCGGGACGGCGAAGCTCGACCTGTCCCGGGTGACGGTCCCGCGGGGTGGCACGCTCCACACCCGGGTCGAGGTCTCGGCCGGCCGCGCGTTCGTCGTCGTACCGAGGGGGATGACGGTGAAGCTGGACGCGAAGGCGGGCGTCGGGGAGATCCGGCTGCCGTCGGACGTACGCACGAACGTGAACATCGCGGCCGACCGGCACACGCGGCGCACCCTGGGGCCCGTGAAGGGCAGCGCGCCGGCCGGCACGGTCGAACTGCGCATGGAAGTAGGCGTCGGAGTAGTGGAGGTCACCCGTGCCGCGTCATGAGTTCCGGCCCGGCCGCGCGGTGGCGGGCGTCGTCATGCTGGCGCTGGCCGCCGGTTACGCGGCGGACGCCGCGGGGGCCTGGAACGCCTCGTGGACGTTCTTCGCGCCGGTGTTCTTCGGGGGCCTCTGGCTCGCGGCCACGGCGACGTGGGGGAGTTACCTGCTGCGCCGCCGCCGTGACGCGAGGAAGGCGTCGGCGGAGAACTCCGCGGCGCCCGCGAGCAGCAGCGGCAGCCAGGCCATGAGGTAGACCAGGTCGTTGCCGTAGTAGTACGGCTCGGTCCGCCAGCTCACGGTCAGCCACAGGCTCAGCGAGATCAGTACGCCGCCGAGTGCGGCGGGCCGCGCCCACAGGCCGACGAGCGTGCCGAGGCCGACGGCGAGCTCACCGCACGCGAGGGCGTACCCGAAGCCCTCGGGACTCTTCAGCGCGAGGTCGACGAGGGCGGGGACCGCGGACGTGTCGCGCACCGCGCGCATCAGGTCGCCGAGGGATCCCGGGCCGGTCGCCGCCAGGAAAGCGCTGTCGGTCAGCTTGTCGAGCCCCGCGTAGACGAAGGTGACGCCGAGGAAGATTCGCAGGGGCAGCAGTGCGTACTGCCGCGCCCGGTCCCGGAGACTTCCGGACTCCCGCAGACCGTAGGAGTTGCCGTACCCGTGCATCACTGCCCCGCCTTCCGCCGGCCCTTCGAACAGACCATACGTACGCCGGTCGGGCGCGACTCACCAGGGTGTGCGTTCCGGGGCCTTCGGTCCGGGGTGTTCAGTCCGTGACGTCGATCGGGCAGGCGTTGGTCTCCACACCCGCCGCGGTGACGACCTGCACGTCCACGACGCCCGGCTCGACCTCGACCGGGACGGGCACGGTGAGCACGGTGTCGGCCGGGTTGGCGAAGCCTCCGGCGACGGGGATCAGCGGCACGTGGACGTGCACCCGGCCGATCCTGACGACCACCCGCGCCAGCCGGTCGGGGCTGCCCGCACCGGCCGGCACGAAGCCGGCGCCGCGGATCTCGATGTCGTCCCCCGTCCGGATCGGGGCGTCCAGGTCCCCCGCCTCCCGGGCCCGCACGACCGAGAGGATGACCGGGCGCCCGCCCTCCGCGTACTTCCCTGCGAAGTACGTCGCGGCGGACACCGCCACCAGGAGCGCGAGCCCCCACGGCAGGTCCGGCAGTTGTTCGGGGCGGCGCGCGAGGCGGACCGCGGCGAACAGCACGGCGACGGTGCTGACGAGCACGTACTGCACGTCCGTGAAGCTGCCGCGCCCGGAGTCGTCGGTGAGAAGGTCGGCTGCGCGCGGCCGGTCGGCCCGCAACTTCTGCAGACGCTGCGCCAGGACCCGTACGGTCACCACACGGCGTACGAGGACGGCGACGGCGCACACCAGGGCGAGCACGGTGAGCACCCCGGCCGAGCGGACCAGGTCCAGGCCCTCGATCAGTTCGTCCCGGTCGGCGTGGTGGGAGGCACCGGCCAGTTGCAGCGCGAGGACGAGCACGGCGAAGACGGCGAGCAGCACCCAGGAGGCGGCGACGGTGCGTGAGGTGGAGAGCCGGTTGTCCTCGCCGATGAGGGGGGCGAGCAGACCGCCGCGGGCCCGGTGCAGGCGGGCGGCGCCCGTCAGCAGCACCGCGGTGACGAGCCCGGCGATCAGGCCCGCGGTCCGGGCGGTGGACCAGCCGGCGCCGACGGCGGTGGCGGTCTCACCGATGACCAGCACGGCGACGCAGCCCCAGACGACGGCGAGCGTGCGCCGCCACACCACGTGGAGCCAGACGTCCCCGGCTTCCCTGCCGCGTTCGGCGACGTCCCGGGCCGACCCCGTCAGTTCGTCCGACACCCACTGCCGGGACGCGGACGCGGACCGGGCGACCCCGGCGGGCAGGCCCTTGCCCGCGGCCAGTTCGTCCCGCTTGGTGAGGAAGGCCGCCACCGCGCGCCGGTGCCCCTCGCGTGCTCCGTGCGGGCAGTCGCCGCACGTACAGCCACCGCCGTGCGCGCCTTGCGCCCTCGCCTCGTCCAACGCCACGGGGAACGCCGCCCTTTCCCGCACTCGTACAGCCAACTCGCCTCTGATTTCTGCGAATTGTGCCGTACGGAGCGGGCGTCAGCCGCATCGGGGCAGGCCGCGGTCACACGGAGCCCGTATGTGCGAATATCAGGTGCCCAGAACGAGGTAGGCGAGGCCCAGCGTCCCCCGGTAACCCCCGTAGTATCCGGTCCGCCGGGCGTCCACAGCCGCGGTGACCGCGGCGTGCAGCGGGTGCGTGGGATGAGCCAGGGCCCAGCGCTCGCCACGCCCGATGTTGGCGGCGGACTCGAAGAGGTCCCACTCACGCCGATCGGCGACCGTGACCTGGAGCGGCCGCAGCCCCGCGGCCTCCGCCTGCCGTACGAGTCCGAGGAGCGAACCGAAGTCGTCCGGCGCGGCGCCGAGCCCCTCCAGTGCGGCGGCCGACGGCCCACACTCCCAGAACCCGTCCGCGAACAGCACCCGGCCACCGGGCCGCACGGCGGCGCGCAGGGCCTTCAGGGCGTCGGCGGTGCCACCGGGCCAGGCGTGCGCGGCCCCGATGCAGACGACCAGGTCGTAGCCGTCCTCCCGGTGTTCGGCGGCCGGTACCTCGTAGAACCGCACCCGGTCGGCGAGTCCCCGCGCTTCGGCCAGCCGCCTTCCCCGCGCCACGGCGTCCGGGTCCGTCTCGATGCCGTCCCCGGTGGCGCCGGGAGCGGCTTCGACGAGGCGCATCAGCAGTTCGCCCCAGCCGCTGCCGAAGTCGGCGATCCGGGCTCCGGGAGCAGGATCGCAGGCGGTGATCAGCCGGGCCGCGTGCTCCTCGGAGAGCGGGGTGTTCCAGGTGAGTCGGTCGTTCCCGGGGGCGGACATGAGGGAGCGGACTTCTTCGGTGGACATGTCGGCGCACCCTTCCACGGCCGAGGAGGACGTGCCACCGGATTTCGGGCCGGCCCGCGGTCAACGCATGCGCCGACGGTGGACCGCGGTGAGGTCGATGTCGATGGGGAAGGGCACGCCGAGCTTGAGCGTGTTGTGGTAGATCCCCGTGGCCGTGTAGGCCCGCAGAGCCGGGTCGAGTTCGTACACGTACACGACGGGGAGACCGTCGGCGCCCCGCTCGACCCGCCAGAAGTGCACGACCCCGGCTGTTGCGTACTTCCGGGGCTTGACGTCGCGGTCCCTGGCCTCCGACTCCTCCGACACGACCTCCACAGCCAGGAGGACGTCGTCCGGCCGCAGATACGTCTCCTTCGGGCCCGTGTCCGCGTCCGAGGGGACGACCAAGAGGTCCGGCTCGGGCCGGTTGCGGCTGTCCAGCTTGATGCTGAACTCGCGGAAGACATCGAGATCGTCCGGTGCCTGATCAAGAAGGCAGTGCTCCAGCAGACGCATGGTCCGCATGTGGAATCTGGTCTGCGGACTCATGAAGACGAGACTCCCGTCGATCAGCTCGGTGTGCCGCGGCAGATCCGGGAGCCGGTCGAGGTCCTCCGCCACCCAGCCCTCGGGCGGAGGCACCGGGTAGTGGTAGGGCCCGGTCAGCTCGTCGTGGGGTGCGGCACTCATGATGGCTCCCATGGGGCAGAGTCTCGTCTCCTCGGCCAGCGTACCCAGCGGATACGACGGTGCCGCCGCCCAAACGAATGAGCGACGGCACCGGCGTTGACCTCAGGGGGCGGGGATCACTCCCACTCGATCGTCCCCGGCGGCTTGCTCGTCACGTCGAGGACCACGCGGTTGACGTCGGCGACCTCGTTGGTGATGCGGGTGGAGATCTTGGCCAGCGTCTCGTAGGGCAGGCGCGACCAGTCGGCCGTCATGGCGTCCTCGGAGGAGACCGGGCGCAGCACGATCGGGTGGCCGTAGGTGCGGCCGTCGCCCTGGACGCCGACGCTCCGGACGTCCGCGAGCAGGACCACCGGGCACTGCCAGATGTCCCGGTCGAGGCCGGCCGCGGTCAGCTCCTCGCGGGCGATGGCGTCGGCCTCGCGGAGCAGGTCCAGGCGCTCCTTGGTGACCTCGCCGACGATACGGATACCGAGGCCGGGGCCGGGGAACGGCTGGCGCTGGACGATCTCCTCGGGCAGGCCGAGCTCCTGGCCGACCATCCGGACCTCGTCCTTGAACAGCTGGCGCAGCGGCTCGACGAGCTCGAACTCGATGTCCTCGGGCAACCCGCCCACGTTGTGGTGGGACTTGATGTTGGCGGTGCCGGTGCCGCCGCCGGACTCGACCACGTCCGGGTAGAGGGTGCCCTGGACCAGGAAGGCGACGTCCTCGCCCTCCGCGGCCTCGGCCACGATCTCCGCCTGGGCCTGCTCGAAGACCCGGATGAACTCCCGGCCGATGATCTTCCGCTTCTGCTCCGGGTCGCTGACCCCGGCCAGGGCGTCCAGGAAGCGCTTCTCGGCGTCGACGACCTTCAGCTTGACGCCGGTCGAGGCGACGAAGTCCTTCTCGACCTGCTCGCTCTCGCCCTTGCGCATCAGGCCGTGGTCGACGTACACGCAGGTGAGCTGGGAGCCGATGGCCTTCTGCACGAGGGCCGCCGCGACCGCGGAGTCCACGCCGCCGGAGAGGCCGCAGATGGCGCGCTTGGAGCCGACCTGCTCACGGATGAGGGCGATCTGCTCCTCGACGACGTTGGAGGTCGTCCAGGCCGGCTCGATGCCCGCGCCCCGGTACAGGAAGTGCTCCAGGACCTGCTGGCCGTGGGTCGTGTGCATGACCTCCGGGTGGTACTGCACGCCGTACAGCTTCTTCTCGTCGTTCTCGAAGGCGGCGACCGGTACGACGTCCGTGGACGCGGTGACGGTGAAGCCCTCGGGAGCGGCGGAGCAGGCGTCGCCGTGCGACATCCACACCGACTGCTCGGTGGGCGTGCCCTCGAAGAGGGTCGAGCCGGCCTTGGAGACGGCGAGGGGGGTGCGGCCGTACTCGCGTGCGCCGTTGTCGTCGACCGTGCCGCCGAGGGTGGTGGCCATCAGCTGGAAGCCGTAGCACATGCCGAAGACCGGGACCCCGGCCTCGAACAGCGCGCGGTCCAGGCTGGGGGCGCCCGGCGCGTACACCGAGGACGGGCCGCCGGACAGGATGATCGCCCGGGGGTTCCTGGCCAGCATCTCGGCGACCGGCATCGTGGACGGGACGATCTCGCTGTAGACCCGGGCCTCACGGACGCGGCGGGCGATGAGCTGGGCGTACTGGGCGCCGAAGTCGACGACGAGGACCACGTCGGTGGTGGGGTCGGCGGCGGCGGGGGGTGCTGCTGGCACGGGGCGGCCTTCCGGCGGTGGAGAAGAGGGGTCGGTCCTCCAATTCTACCGGCCGTGGAGGTGTCCCCCTCCGGGCTCACGTCTCACCATCCGGGCCCGCCGTGTCCGCGGCCCCCGGGCGGGGCCATACTGTCTGCCATGCGTCAGCACACGACCTTCGTCTTTACCTATGGCATCCGGCCCGCCGGGTGTCATGGTCGTGCTGCGTGAGCAACTGACGAGCAACGTTCCAGACGCCCCGGGCCGACAGGCCCGGGGCGTTCTGGCGTTTCCGGGCCTGTCGCTCCGGGGGACCGACCCGACCGGGAGTCACAGATGACCAGCACCGCCCCCATGAAGACGGCCACCGAGCGGACCGGCGCGCACACCGAGGAGGCCGCCTCCCTCATCGGAGGAGCCCGTGCGCGCATCGACGCGCTGGACGACCGGATCATCGGTCTCGTCCAGGAACGGATGGCCGTCTCCGCGGTCATCCAGGAGGCAAGGATCACCTCCGGCGGCCGCCGGGTGAACCTCTCGCGCGAGATGGAGGTGCTGGCCCACTACAGCGACGCCCTGGGCAAGCCGGGGACGGCGCTCGCCATGACGCTGCTGGAACTCTGCCGGGGCCGGGTGTGAGGACGGACGGCGCCGGGCGGAAGGCTGTACGGCCGCACCCTCGTTCGGGCCCGGTCTCACCCGTACGGCGCGTGACCGGTCCCCCGGCGGCCTCGTTGGTCCGGATGCCGTGCCAGCCAGGGGCGGCACCGGCAGGAATCCACGCGTGGCTCCGCCGGGACGTGTGACGTACCGCAGGTGCGTCGTGGGACCGCGTCCCGGCGCGTGTGACCGGTCGGCAGGGGACAGCCGTCCGGTCACCCACCCGCGGCCGGTCCCGGGGACGCCCGGGGCCGGCCGTCTTCGGACGGCCGGCGTGGACCGTTCGGGGTCGCCGCCTCCGGGCGCCGGTCCACCGCTTCCACCGCCTCCGGTACACCGCCCGCGGCCAGGGCCGACGACGCGGCGCCGGAGACCGCCGGCTCGGCCGGCCGGTGAAGGCGCCGACCGGTGAAGGCGCCGGCCGGCGAGGCGGAGCGGGACGCCCGTGCTCCCGGTCGCCCCGAGGCGGACGACGTGCCCGCGGCCCCGGCGCCGTACGTCCCTGAACCGTGGCCCAGCACCCCCGCCCGCCGGCCGTGGCCTCCTCGGCCGGACGGCCCGTTCCGGCGCGCACCGGTCCGGAGCCGCCGTCGTCAACCCCTGGGCGCCGTCCTCCGTGTGTGGCGAGGACCACATCAGGAATCCGCGCGTCCGGGGGCAACCGTTGCCGGGGCTCACAGGTCATGCAGGCGAACACCACGCGTGGGTGGCTGCACTCGGAGGGGGGTGCAGCCCCCCGGGCGCTTCCCCGTCGGTGGGGCTGGTGAGGACCGTCGGCCGTTTCCCCGCCCGGTCGCGGATCGGCGGAACGGGCAGGTCCCGAGGGGTCAGGACTCGGAGGCGGTCGCCTTCGGCGGCACCACGGGCATTCCCAGGAACGGCAGTCTCAGCGCCCCGAAGGCCTCCTCGGGCACCGCCGGAGCCTGGGGCGCGACCGCGGCCAGCCGCTCGTACGCCTCGCCCTGCGCCGGGCGCGGGTCGGCGTCGCCCTTGTTGGGCCAGAACGCCATCGCACGTTCCGCCTGCGCGGTGATCGTCAGCGACGGGTTGACGCCGAGGTTGGCGGAGACCGCCGAACCGTCGACGACGGAGATGCCCGGGTGGCCGTACACCCGGTGGTAGGGGTCGATGACCCCCTCGTCGGCGCTCGCCCCGATCGCGCAGCCGCCGAGGAAGTGCGCGGTCAGCGGGGTGCCCATCAGCTCCCCGATGTTCGAGCCCGCGAAGCCGTTGATCTCCTGGGCGAGGAGGGTGGCCCCCCGCGTCGCCTCGGCGATCTGCGTCGGGTTGGGCGCCCCGTGGCCCTGCCGGGCGGTGAGCAGGCCCTTTCCGACACCACCGGGCTTGCGGTAGGCGACCAGCGAGTTGTCCAGCGACTGCATGACGAGTCCGATGATGGTCCGCTCCGACCAGCGCCGGTTGGACAGCGAGCGCATCGCCAGCCACGGGTGCCGCGCCACGTTGCCGAACCAGCTGCGCACCCGGTGGGCGCTGTAGGGGACCTGGAGGATGGTCAGCGCGCCCATCGCGTTGGAGCCCTTGCCGTAACGGACCGGCTCGATGTGGGTGTTCGGGTCCGGGTGGATCGACGAGGTGATGGCGACACCCTGGGTGAAGTCGGCCTTCGCGGTGCCGTGCTTCGCGCGGTAGCGGCGGTCGCTCGTCTGCGCGCCCACCAGCCCCTCGGAGTTCGTCCGGGTCAGCTCGCCGAGCTTCGGCGAGAGCCGCGGCAGCAGGCCCTCGTCCTTCATGGTGTGCAGCAGGGTCTGCGTTCCGTACGTGCCCGCCGCCACGATCACCTTGCGGGCCCGCAGGACGTCCGGCCGCGCCTTTCTGCGCCGGTGGGTGGGGACGGTGGAGACGTGGTAGCCGCCGTCCGGGTCGTCGGTGACGGCGACGACGGACGTCATCGGGCGGATCACGGCCCCGGCCTTCTCGGCCAGGTACAGGTAGTTCTCGTTGAGGGTGTTCTTCGCGCCGTGGCGGCAGCCCGTCATGCACTCGCCGCACTCGGCACAGGCCTTGCGGGAGGGGCCCGCTCCGCCGAAGTAGGGATCGGCGACCTCACCGCCGGGTTTCGCCCGCGCCGTGCCGTCGGCGTCCTGCCCGTCGCCGAAGAAGACGCCCACCGGGGCGAGGTGGAAGGTGTCGCCGACGCCCATGGTCTCGGCGGCCGCCTTGAGGTGGACGTCGGCCGGGGTCATGGTCGGGTTGAGCCTGACCCCGAGCATCCGCTTCGCCTGGTCGTAGTACGGCGCCAGCTCGTCCTGCCAGTCGGTGATGTCCGCCCACTGGCGGTCCTCGAAGAACGGGGCAGGCGGCACGTACAGGGTGTTGGCGTAGTTGAGGGAGCCGCCGCCGACACCGGCCCCCGCCAGCACCATCACCTTGCCGAGCAGGTGCACGCGCTGGATGCCGAAGAGTCCCAGGGCCGGGGCCCACAGGTAGTTCCTGAGGTCCCAGGAGCTCTTGGGGAGGGTCTCGCGCGTGAAGCGGCGGCCCGCCTCCAGGACGCCGACCCGGTACCCCTTCTCGCTCAGCCGGAGGGCCGAGACCGCGCCGCCGAAGCCCGAACCGACGACGAGGACGTCGAAGTCGTACGCGTCGTCGTCGGCCGCCTCGACGGCGGATCCGGCCGGTATCTGGGCAGGGCTGTCCTGGGACATGGCTCTCCTCGGTACGAAAGAGACAGAAAGGATCAGGAAGATGCGGGGAAGAGCGGGCGGGTGCCGAAGCGGATGAGGCGCGGGACGGGGTGCCGCCGAGGGTGCGGCACGCCCGTCCCGGGGTTCAGCGCAGCCGGAAGGCCTTCATCGCCTTGAGGCTGCGGCTCATGAATGCCGCGTACCTCTCGTCGTCCATCCCGAAGGCCGGCGCGAGCGGCATCAGCCGCTGCTGGGCGACCGTCTGGGCCTCGGTGTACTTGAGGATGCCCTCGGACCCGTGGCGCCGGCCGAGGCCGGAGTCCTTCATGCCGCCCATCGGGGACTGGACACTGCCGTAGGCGGGCGCGTACCCCTCGTTGATGTTGACGGTGCCGGTCCGCAGCCGGGCGGCGACCCGGTGGCCGCGCCGCGCGTCCCTGGTCCACACGCTGGAGTTGAGACCGTACGGCGTGGCGTTGGCGAGGGCGACGGCCTCGTTCTCGTCGCTGAAGCGATAGACCGAGACGACGGGGCCGAAGGTCTCCTGGGTGCAGACGGCCATGGGCGCCTCGACGCCGTCCAGGATCGTCGGTTCGTAGAACAGCGGGCCGATGTCGGGCCGGGCGACGCCGCCCGCGACGAGGGTGGCACCCTTCTCGACGGCCTCGGCGACGTGCCGGGTGACGGTCTCCAGCTGGCGTTCGCCGACGAGGGAGCCCATGTCGGCGCCGTACGCCAGGGAGCTGCCGAGCCGCATCGCCTTCGTACGGGCGGCGAAGCGCTCCAGGAAGGCGTCGGCGACGGACTCGTGGACGTACAGCCGCTCGATGGAGATGCAGAGCTGGCCGGCCGAGGAGAAGCAGGCGCGGACGGCGCCCGCGGCGGCCTTCTCCACGTCGGCGTCCTCCAGGACGAGCATGGCGTTCTTGCCGCCGAGCTCCAGCGAGACGCCGACGAGCCGGGCGGCGGCACCCTGGGCGACCTCGCGGCCGGTACGGGTGGAGCCGGTGAAGGAGACGTAGTCGGCGTGCCTGACGACCTCGGGGCCGACGACCGGGCCCTCGCCGAGCACGACCTGGAACACCTCGGCGGGCAGCCCGGCCTCGATCAGCAGGTCGCGGGCCCACAGGGCGGTCAGCGCGGTCTCCGTGTCGGGCTTCATCACGACGGCGTTACCGGAGACGAAGGCCGGCAGCGCGTCGCCGACGGAGAGTTCGAGGGGGTAGTTCCAGGGGGCGATCTGGCCGACGACGCCGCGCGGCTGCCGCAGCTCGGTGACCTTGGTCAGGGTCGGCACCACCCCGGTGTGCCGCTTCGGCTTCAGGTAGGCGGCGGCCCCGCGCCCGTAGTGCCGGGCCGACACGGCGACGGCCTGGACCTCCTCGTGGGCGTGCAGCCGGGCCTTGCCGGTCTCCAGCTGGATGAGGTCGAGGACCTCGGACTGGCGCTGGAGGACCAGGTCGTGGAAGCGCAGCAGTACGGCGGCCCTGGCGCGGACGGGTGCCGCCGCCCAGGCGGGCTGGGCGGCGCGGGCGCGTTCGTAGGCGGCGGCGACGTCCTCGGGGGTGGACTCGGGGAGATCGGCCAGCTTCGCCCCGGTGAAGGGGGTGTGGTTGGCCGTGCGCCCGGAGCCGACGACGCCGCGGGTCAGCCGGGCGACCACCTCGGGTGTCACCACGTCGGCCGCGGTGCGCACGCCGGCGGGGGCGGCGGCCACCGGGTTCGTACCGACGCGGGTGCCGGGGGCGGCGGAGGTGGTCGTGGAGGCCTGCGAGTCCGTCATGTGGGCGAGAGTATGTCCACCCGCCCGCTTTGGGTACCCGTCGGTAACAGGTTTTCACAGACCCCGCCACACCCCGCCGCCGGCCCCGGCGACCCGGCCAGTGATCACTGGCTACATAACCGCTGATCAGGGGCTATCTGCCGGTGGCGGGTCAGGAGCCGTGAATCTTCAGGCGCTCGGTGACCTCGTCGTAGATCTCCTCGCCGTCCTTCGCCGCCTGGCCCGCCGCGGGCATCCGCACCCGGACGTGCCAGTACGGATCGCTCTCGGTCTTCCCCGGGATCAGGAGCTCGTGAAAGCGGTACCGCAGCGGCTCGTCCTCGCTCGCGGTGTAGGGGGTGTACTCCACGACCATGTCGAAGGCCGTGCGGCCCTGGTGCTCGGTCTTCGTGGACGTGACGGTGGCGTCCTTCATCTCCGTGGTGCTCGCCCCGCCCTTCTCGTAGTACGTCTTACGGGCCACGGGGTCGGCCCCCGGCTCGTCCGCGTCCGCGCCGATGGCGTCCTCGTCCGGCAGCCCCCGGTGCCGGAAGTCGATCTCGAAGACGCCACTGGGGTCCTTGTACCGGACGGCGTCGCCGTCGTCCCCCTGCTCGCGCTGGTACTCCTCGGGGACCGCCACGTCCGCCGAGAGCACCTCGTTCTCCGGTCTGATCTGCCAGCCCTCGGGCGTCCCGCCACCCGTGAACGGGTTGGCGAGGAGCAGCACCAGCGCCAGGGCGACGGCGAGCACCGCGCCGCCCAGCCCGAACTGCGCGGCCCGGTTGCCGTGCAGCACGGGAGGCACCCAGCGGCTGCCGCCCGAGGAGCCGTCCCCGTACTGCGGGGTGAACTCCGGGGCCGGGGCCGCCGCCACCGCCTCGAGGGCCGCCCGGATCTCGGCGGGAGCGGGCCGCGCGGCCGGGTCCTTGCGGAGCAGCTGCATGACGAGCGTCCCGAAGGCGCCGGCCCCCCGGGCCGGCATCTGCGGCTCCGCCGAGAGGACCGCCTGCAGGGTGGCCGGCGTGTGGGAACGGCGGTACGGGGACATGCCCTCCACGGCCGCGTAGAGCACCACGCCCAGCGACCACAGGTCCGACTCGGGGCCGGGCAGCCGGCCCAGCACCCGCTCCGGCGAGATGTACTCGGGCGAGCCGACGAAGGCGCCCGTCTCCGTGAGCCGCTGCTCGCCCTCGACCTGGGCGATGCCGAAATCGGTCAGGACGACCCGGTTCTCACGCCCGAGCAGCACGTTGTCCGGCTTGACGTCGCGGTGCAGCACCCCGGCCCGGTGCGCGGCGGTGAGCGCGCCGAGGACGGCGAGGCCGATCCTCGCGGCCTCGCGGGGGTCGAGGGTGCCCTCCCGCAGCCGGTCGCCGAGCGACTGGCCGTTGACCAGTTCCATGACGATCCACGGCTTGCCGTCCTCGACCACCACGTCGTGCACGGTGACGACGCTGGGATGGTCGATCCGGGCGGCCGCACGGGCCTCGCGCTGCATGCGCAGATAGACGTTGGCCCGCTCGCGCTCCCCCAGGTGGTCCGGCACCCGCGGTTCCTTGACGGCCACCTCGCGGTCCACCACGTCGTCGTGCGCCCGCCAGACCGTCCCCATGCCGCCGTGCCCGAGCCGCCCCGTGAGCCGGTACCGGCCGCCCAGGACACGTTGGGGCGCGCCCTCCGGGTGCGGTTCGGTGACGGTCGGGGTGGGCCCGTACGCGGCTCCGGGCGGTGTCTGCGGCGGCACCGGAGCCGGCCCCGGTGCGCCGCCCTGCGGGGCGTGCGGCGGCCGGAGCTCGTAGCTGGTGGGCTCGTTCGCCCGTCCCCCATCGTGGTTCATGGGCACATCCTGGCGAAACGGGCCGCGAGTTGCCACAGGGACGCCTCACCGGGTGCAGAGCCGTGACAGTCGGACAGGCGACGGACGGCCCCGGTGCGCCTACTGCGGCGGAGGCTGCCAGCTGCGGAGCATCGTCTCGAAGCGTTCCCGGCTCTCGGCCCAGTCCTCCTCGGGACCCGTCATGTAGATCGCGTACTCCGGACCGCCCGTCTCACCGAAGTACATCTGGTCGATCCCGTGGCGCGGCCCCGGGTGGTCCTTGGACTCGACCCAGGTGAACTCCCAGAGGGAGCCGGGCCGGTCGCGGAAGACGTTGGAGTGCAGGGTGAGCCGCTGGTAGCCGGGCAGCCGCACCGCGAGGTCCTTCTCGATGCCCAGCATGTGCATGTACGAGTTGTCGAAGTCGGGCTGCGGATCGACGCTGAACCGGATGCGGTGCGCCCCGTTGTCCGGGGTGTAGTCGATCTGGCCGCCGTCCGTCTGCCGCGTCCAGCCGTCGGGGACGGCGATGCTGAAGCCCTCCGGGTCCTGCACCCGGTGCCAGCCGTCCGGTACCTCCTTCACGGGCTGCGCGTCTCCGCCCGGCAAGCCCGACGAGCCCGACGAATCCGACGCGTCCGGCGAGGGTCCGGAGTCCGAGACCGAGGGGGAAGGGCCGGGCTTCTCAGGGCCGGCGGCGGACCGGTCCTCCGAGCCGTTGTCCGTACCCCCGCCGTTGTCCACGTACTTCATCGCGAGGAGGCCGGCCGCCCCGCCGATCAGCGCGGCGACCGCGACGACGAGCGCGGCCGTACGCCACCGGCCCCTTGTGCGCCGGGTGGTGGGCACCGTGGTGTGCGGGGCGGTGGGCGGCGGGGGCAGGGGATGGGCGAGGTGGGCCGTCGCCCCGTCGGGGGACGAGACGGCGCGCAGATCCTCCCCGGACATCCGCTGCGTGGGCACGTGGGCCTGCGCGGCGCGGGGCTTGCGGCCCTCCATCGCGTCCAGCAGCATCCGCTCCGTCTCCTCGGCGGTCGGCCGGTCCGCCGGGTCCTTGCGCAGGAGCGCCGTGATCACGGGTTCCAGCGCGCCGCCCCGCAGCGGCGGTGGCGGTTCATCCGTGACGACGGCCTGCATGGTGGAGATCGGCGACGAGCGGCGGAAGGGCGAGCGCCCCTCGACGGCCGTGTAGAGGGTGGCGCCCAGCGACCAGAGGTCCGAGGCGGGGCCCGGGTCGCCGCCGCGTACCCGTTCGGGTGCCAGATAGTCGATGGAGCCGACCAGTTCGCCGGTCCTGGTGATGGTGGAGTCACCCTCGATCGCGGCGATCCCGAAGTCGGTGAGCAGCACCTGCCCGTCGCGGGCGAGCAGGACGTTCCCGGGTTTGACGTCGCGATGCAGCACCCCGGCGCCGTGCGCGGCCCGCAGGGCGCTCAGGACGTGCAGGCCGATCCTGGCGGCCTCGCGCGCCTCTACCTCGCCGCTCTCCTTGGTCGCGTCGGCGAGCGAGGGCCCGTCGACGTACTGCATGACGATCCAGGGGCGGTGGTCGTACTCGATGACGTCGTGGACGGTGACGACCCCGGGGTGGGTTATCCGCGCCGCCGCGCGCGCCTCCTTCTGCGTACGGGCGTGCAGCACCGCCCTGTCGGCCTCGGCGGCGTACAGCCCGGCGGTCAACTCCTTGACGGCGACGGTCCGGTGCAGCACCTCGTCCTGAGCCCGCCAGACCTTGCCCATGCCCCCACGACCGAGAACCTCACCGAGCCGGTACCGCCCGGCCAGTACGATTCCCGCTCCCGTGCTCTGCGCGTGTTCCACGTGTGTCCCCGCCCCATTCCTTCGAACGACAGGGTACGGAGAGGGGCGGCCCGGCGTAACCTCGCACCGCCCACGAGACCGCACTGTGATGCTTGCCCGTGTGCCGACTACGTGTCAGGACGTCACGCGATACGTGGAGATGGCCTGTTCGTAGATCTCTGACACCTTGTCACGCTCGTTCTCCGGGCCGATCGCCTGGATGATGTGGTACCTGCCGTCCACGATCATGACCAGGTTGCGGACGTACACCTCGCGCCCGCCGCTCTCCTGCCAGGTGAACTGCCCTTCGGCCATGGCCTGCCGGCCGACGTCGACCCGGCGCAGGCCCGAGGACGTGGCCCAGCTCGACTCCCGGAAGGGCGTGAGCTCGGGTTCGCCGCTGCGCTGGTAGTCCAGTGGGTCGGCGCCGTTGGCCTTGACGGTGTCCCTGCCGGGTACGACGAGCACGCTGAACCCGTCGCTGCCGTAACGGATCTGACGGTCCGCGTTGGCCGGGCTGCGCTGCCACTCCTTCGGGACACCGATCTCGAAGCCCTCCGGGTCCTTGCGCAGCACATGGCCGGGGGCGAGGGTGGCGGCGGAGTGGCTGGTCTGCGGTTGCTGCGAGCCGGAGGAGCCCTCGGAGCCGCCGGACGACGCGTCCGACGCGCTGGCCTCGGGCGCCGGTCCGGCCGGTGCCTCCGGGGCGGAACCGGAGGGCCGGGGCTGCGACCCGGTCTTCGTGCCCGGTCCGGATCCTTCCTCGGGCATGAACATCACGGCGTAGGCCACGGCTGCGGCCGTCACCAGCAGGATCAGGACCAGCAGCAGCCGGCCCAGCCGCCGCGGCGGCTGGGCGCCCGGGGCCGGCTGACGCAGCACCTTGGGTTCCTTGGGCGCCCGGGGGGCGCGGGGCGGCTTCTCGTACCGCTGGGGCCTGCCCTGCCGGTGGCGGCCGTGCGCGGTCCCACGCCCCCGGCGCCTGCGCACCAGTTCGCCCCTGCGGCGCACCACGGGCAGGCGGGCGGCGTCGGCGGGCGGCAGCGGCACCACGTCGGTGCCCGCCTCGGGCTCCGGGGCCGAGCGCACGAGTGAGCGCATCCAGCCGCGCAGCTCCTCGAAGTCCGGCCTTTCCGTGGGGTCCTGACGCAGCAGCGACTCGACGACGGGGCGGAGCGGGCCGCAGTCCTCCGCGAACGCGGGCGGCTCCGCACAGACCATCTCGACGAGTTCGGCCGCGTTCTCCTCCGGGTAGGGCGCGTGGCCCTGCACGGCACGGTAGAGCAGGGCGCCGAGCGCCCACAGGTCGGTGGACGGGCCGATGGGCGGGGCCAGCTGCCAGTTGTCGTGGACGGGCCCGGCCTGCTCGGGCGCCCAGCGCTCCGTGACGGCACCGACCACGGCGATACGGGCCTGCCGGGCGCGTTCGGCGGCGAGGGGGGTGGCGGGGCCACGGTAGGCGGGGGTGTCGCCGCCGGAGGCGACGACCGCGTCCCATCCTCCGGAGGGCGCCCGTGCGGCCACCGGCTGCGGCAGCCGGTCCCGGCCCTCCGCGGGCGCGCTGCCCGGGCGGCGGGCGTCTGCGCGGAGCGCGTCCTCGCCGGAGTAGCCCGATCCGCCCGCGGGCACGGGGCGGCCGGCACCGGGGCCGTCGTCCCACGTGCCGGCGAGGTGGACCCATCGGGCGGGGGGCAGGAGGCCCGGGCCGTCGTCCCCCGGGTCGTCGTCCTCGTCCTCGCCGTCGTACGCCTCGTGCTCGTCGTACGCGTCGTCGTGGACCGAGCCGTCCGGGGCCCCGGCCGCGGGGCCCCAGGGGCCGGCCGGCCGCTGCTGCCCCCCGGCGGGCGGTGCCGCGGGCTCCTCCCGCGAGGGGGTGCCGTACGGCAGGGTGCCGTGGAGCGGAGGCTCCTCGTATACCGAGCCCCGGTACGCCGGGGCCTCGTCGAACGGGGCGCCGTGATGCCCGTCGCCGTACGGCCGGGCCTCCCGGAGGGCGTCGCCGTGCGGGGGGATCCGGTCGGCCGCGTCGCCGTAGGGCGCGTCCTCGGCCGGCCGGCCCGTACGCGACGGGTCCTCGCGGGGTGCGTCCTCGCCCGGCCGACCGCTCTGCCGGGCGGCAGGCGGCAGGCCCTGGTCGGCCCGGGCCGCCGCGCGGGCACCCGCACGGTACGCCGCGATGGCTCCGGCACGGGCCGCACGCAGCTGCGCCGCGCTGCCCGCTCCGGGCTCCACCACGGGCACGGCGGGTCGCGCGGGGCGGGGGACGAGCTCCTGCCCGCTCCGGCCGCCGTCCTCCTGGTCACTCACCGGGCCGGCGCCCGGGTCGTTCTCCCGGTCCGCCCCGGGCGGGCGCACCGCCTCGATCCCGGCGTAGGGGCGGGCCGCCGGCACCCCGGCGGAGGTCTCCTCGGGGGCGGGCAGCGGGTCGGGTGCGGGCGGCGGCTCGTACGGGCCGGTGGGGCCCGTCTCGACCGCCGGGGGCCCGTACGCTCCCTCGTCCTCGGTGTGCGGCACGGGAGCGTACCCGCACAGCGCCTCCTCGGCGGCACCGGCCGCCAGACCGGTCAGCACGACACGGCCGTCGTCGCAGACCAGGACCGTGCGGACGGTGATGTTGCGGTGGGTCCAGCCGTGCGCGTGCAGCACCCGCAGAGCGGTGAGCACGTCGGAGCCGATCTCGGCGGCACGGTACGGATTGAGCGGGCGCTCGGCGAGGAGCGCCGCGAGCGGCCTGGCGGCGACCAGTTCACTCACTATCCACAGCGAGCCCGCCTCGGCGAACACGTCGAAGACCTGGTCCAGCCGCGGATGGTCGGGTACCTGGGCCGCCGCCTGGGCTGCCTCGATCGCCCGCCGGACCGCGGGGTCCGTCGACCGGCGCACCGTACGTCCGGTGGCCCGCCTGGCGGTCGCCGAGGGACCGTCGGCGTCCATCACCTCGGCATCCACGACCTCCGGCAACGGCACCTGGCGAACCAGGACTTCCTGCCCGCTGTAGGTGTCGAACGCCCGGGTCTCCACCAGCTCGTACGCATCGGACGGGGGCAGCGGGAGGCGGTAGCGGTCGGCGAGTACCCGACCCGCGTAGTCGTCCACGACACCTCCCCAGAGCGCGCTGTCCCCCGGTCACGAAGACCGCTCACATCCGTCAAGCACGGTCACGTGCTGTGCAGTTACCCCGTGATCCCGGCTGCGTACCGTCCTCGGCCTCTCACCATACGGGGCAAGTGGCGGCCGTGCTGCCGGGTCGGCGCAACCCGGCCGCACAGGGCACACCCAGACGTGTTCCGCACGTCCCGTCCGCCCGGTGGCGCCTGGTACGCACACGCGCCGCGCTGCCGGTGTCAGCCTGATACAGCGGGTGTCGGGGGGCCCTTCCGCCCGGGGACCACACCCACCGGACGCTGCCGGGCCTGCCCTCCGGCCGGACGACGCACCCTGCGGAACACCCCACGCGTCACCCTGTGCGGTCAGCGCATGTCAGTCGGTGGGCTCGAACGTGGCGAACGCCGTCTCGCGCAGGGTCCGGCACTCCTCGCCGTCCCACTCGTCCGCCCGGCAGCTGATCATGATCGAGTAGCCGTGGGTGGCGTCGGCCTTGAATCCCCGGTTGAGGACACGGATCCTCTTGCCCTGCTGATTGCGCGTGAACTCCCAGTCGGCGACGGTCGGGTAGCCGTTGTACTCGACCGGTTTGATCCGGATGTGCTTGTAGCCGTCACTGAGGCTCTTGGTGGCCCCGACCGCCCCTTGCCAGGCGGCTGCCGCGTCGTCCTTCGGTGAGGAGTTGTAGTCGACCTGGACGCGCGGGAAGCCGCCGTCGGCGTTGTAGATGCCACCCGAGTTCTGGCCCGCTATGCCGTCGAGCCGGAAGTCCGCGGGCATCGCCATGGTGAAGTGGAACCGCTTGCCGGTGACCTTCTTGTACCCCGCGGGCAGCCCGTCGCCGGCCGGGGCATCGCTCTTGGGAGTGCCCGAAGGGTCCTTGGACGCCTGGCCCTTGTCCTCTTCCTGCCCGTCCTTCGCACCGTCGTCCGTGCCACCGCCCTTGCCGCTGTCCGTCTCCTTGCCGGACCCGGAGTCGGTGCCCGCGCCGCCGTCGGCCGACGCGGGGCCGCCGCTCCCGGCGCTGCTGCCCTGCTCACCCCCGTCGTCGCCGAGGGTGAGCGCCAGGACGGTGCCCAGCACGGCCAGGACGACGACCCCGGCGATGACCACCAGTGTGCGGCGCGGTACGACGTCGGTGATCGACGCACGGGCCGGGGAGGACGCGCCCGCCGGACGCGGCGGTATGCCCTGCCCCGGGGCGGAGGCCGTGGCCATCGGGGTCTTCGCGTTCCGTACGGAGCGCAGCGCGCCGCGGAGCCGCTCCCGCGTGCTCTCCCCGGTCGCGGTGCCGGGGGCCGGGGTCGAAGCCGAACCGGCGGGTGTCGCGGCACCCGCGGGGGCTCCCGGCCCGGCGGGTGCCGCGGAGCCTGTAGGTGTGGCGGAGCCTGTGGGTGTCCCGGAGGCGGCGGACCTGCCTCCCGTCCCAGGACGGGGGCCCTGCCCGGAGGCGCTTTTGACACCGGCTCCCGCGGCCCCGGCGGCGGCCGCGCCGGAGGCCTTCCTGCCGCCGCTCTTCGGCCCCTTGGCTTCCTGGGGGGCGGTGATCGTGGGCAGTGTCATGACCTGGGTGCGGTCGGCCGGCTCCTCCGCGGGCCGCCCCGGCTGCTCCGGGGCGTTGATCACCGCGTTCAGCAGGACACGCGCTCCCGCGTCGTCCAGCCGCTGTTCGGGGTCCCGGGTCAGCAGGCCGTAGATGACCTCCGTCAGCGGGCCGGCGTTCTTCGGCGGATCGACCGGCTCCGTCATCACGGCGGTCAGCGTGGCGATGGCCGATCCCTTGTCGTACGGCGGACAGCCCTCGACGCTCGCGTACAGCAGTCCGCCGAGCGACCACAGGTCGGCGGGCGGCCCCGGCTTGTTCCCGCGGGCCCGCTCGGGCGAGATGTACGAGGGGGCGCCGACGAGCATGCCCGTGGAGGTGACGGAGGGGTCTCCTTCCACCTGGGCGATCCCGAAGTCGGTCAGGACGACCCTGCCGTCCTCGGAGATCAGTACGTTGGACGGCTTCACGTCGCGGTGCAGGATGCCCTGGCGGTGCGCCGAGCGCAGCACGTCGAGGATGGCGAGACCCACCTCCGCCGCGCGTCTCGGTGTCAGCGTCCCGTCCTCGCGGATCACCTCGGCGAGCGACTTGCCCTCGATGAGTTCCATGACGATCCAGGGCCGGTCGTCCTCGTCGACCACGTCGTAGACCGTCACCGCACTGTTGTTGCGGATCCGCGCGATCGCCTTCGCCTCGCGCAGCGTGCGCGTGATCAGCCGGCGCTTCTCGTCCTCGTCGATGGCCGTGGGGAACCGCAGTTCCTTGACCGCGACCGTGCGGCCCAGCGTCTCGTCGGCAGCGCGCCAGACCGTGCCCATGCCGCCCCGGCCGAGCACCTCCCCGAGTCGGTACCGCCCCGCGAGGAGACGTCCGTCCTTGTCCCGTTGGGGCTCCCGTGCCTGCTCCGCCTCCGACATGCGTCCCCTCTGCGATCAACCCGCCCTGGCAGAGCGTTCATTGTCCCTCACCCCGGGACCGGTCATGGTCCCGGGTCCGGGGTCGGCCACGAGGCGACCGGTGGGAGGAGCCCCTGCCACGCCCGGTCCCCGCGCGCTTCCCGGCCTCTCGAGGTCCGGACTCCGCTCGTCCCCGGAACGGCGAGCCTGCCCGGCGAACCGCGACCCGCCCCCGCATCGTCCTCCGTTTCCCGGCCCTTCGTCGAGGCAGGACCCCTGAAGCGGCCCGCCGGGTGCCCCCCGACTGTCGCGCACCGAGCACCACCTTCGCGGCGGACGGGCCGGGCGCGGTGCCGGGTGGCCGCCCCGGTGCCCTGCCCGGCCTGACCGGGCAGGGCACCGCCGGAAGCGGAGCTCTCCCCGGACTGCCCGGGCGGGACCGGACCCGCCGTCAGATCGGCACGATGTCAGGCGCGCCCAGCCGAGCCGCGTCCGCCGTCAGGTCGTCCGGCTGCCGCTGCGACTCCCGCTCGGCCTCCACCCGCTTGCGGTAGTGCTCGACCTCGCGCTCGATCCGGCCCGTGTCCCAGCCCAGCACCGGCGCCATCAGGTCGGCGCATTCCCGCGCGCACCGGGTGCCCCGGTCGAAGGTCTCGATGGAGATGCGGGTCCGGCGGGTGAGTACGTCGTCGACGTGGCGGGCCCCCTCGTGCGAGGCGGCGTAGACGACCTCCGCGCGCAGGTAGTCCTCCGCCCCCGCCAGCGGCTCGCCCAGCGAGGCGTCGCCCTCGACCAGCTCGAGCAACTCCTCGGCCATCGAGCCGTACCGGTTGAGCAGATGCTCCACCCGGACGACGTGCAGCCCGGTGCGGACCGCGATCCTGGCGCGGGCGTTCCACAGGGCGCGGTACCCCTCGGCGCCCAGGAGCGGGATGTCCTCCGTGACGCAGTCCGCCACCCGCTGGTCGAGCCCGTGCACCGCCTCGTCCACGGCGTCCTTCGCCATCACCCGGTACGTCGTGTACTTACCGCCTGCGACGACCACGAGTCCCGGCGCGGGGTGGGCCACCGTGTGTTCCCGCGAGAGCTTGCTCGTGGCGTCCGACTCGCCGGCCAGCAACGGCCGCAGCCCGGCATAGACCCCCTCGACGTCGTCCCTGCTCAGAGGGGTGTTGAGGACCGAGTTGACGCGTTCCAGCAGGTAGTCGATGTCGGCGCTGGAGGCGGCCGGGTGTGCCTTGTCCAGGTCCCAGTCGGTGTCCGTCGTGCCGACGATCCAGTGCCGGCCCCACGGGATCACGAAGAGCACGGACTTCTCGGTGCGCAGGATCAGGCCGGTCGAGGAGTGGATGCGGTCCTTCGGGACGACCAGGTGGATGCCCTTCGACGCACGCACGTGGAACTGGCCGCGCTCACCGATCAGCGCCTGGGTGTCGTCCGTCCACACGCCGGTGGCGTTGACCACCTGCTTGGCCCTGACCTCGTACTCACCGCCCTCCTCGACGTCCTGCACGCGCGCGCCGACGACCCGCTCGCCCTCCCGCAGGAAGCCGACCACACGCGCACGGTTGGCCACGTGCGCGCCGTAGCCGGCGGCCGTGCGCACGAGTGTGGCCACATAGCGGGCGTCGTCCATCTGGGCGTCGTAGTACTGCAACGCGCCGACCAGCGCGTCCTTCCTCAGGGCGGGCGCGACCCGCAGGGCGTGGCGGCGTGAGAGGTGCCGGTGCACGGGCAGCCCGCGGCCGTGGCCGGAGGAGACCGACATCGCGTCGTACAGGGCGACGCCGGAGCCCGCGTACAGCCGCTCCCACCCCTTGTGCTGCAGGGGGTAGAGGAACGGCACGGGTTTCACCAGATGCGGGGCCAGCCGCTCCAGAAGCAGCCCGCGCTCCTTCAGCGCCTCCCGGACGAGCGCGAAGTCCAGCATCTCCAGATAGCGCAGCCCACCGTGAATCAGCTTGCTCGACCTGCTGGACGTCCCGGCCGCCCAGTCGCGCGCTTCGACCAAACCGGTCGTCAGTCCTCTGGTGGCCGCGTCCAGAGCCGTCCCGGCGCCGACCACGCCCGCTCCCACGACCAACACGTCGAGTTCGCGCTCGGCCATCGCGGCCAGCGCCTCGGCGCGCTCCGCGGGTCCCAGTGTCGCTGTCCTCACTGCTGCCTCCCGGTACTCCTGGTGGATCGGGGTGCTACGGCGCGGGGAGCGGGGCCGGCCGGGGAGCCGGGCGTCCGTGCCCACCACTCGATTCTGTCCGCGGTCCACGACTTCAGCCACCGCCTGTGGACAACACCCGGTCGACGGGAGACACAGAATGCGACATATAGGTCATATTTACGCCTATTCTGACATAGCACTGTCCCCAGCAGTTGCGCTTTCTGTCTTCTTGGTCTTAGGGAAGGACGGCCCTCGACATGCCCGCAGACCTCGCTGTCATCGGACTCGGTCACCTCGGCCTGCCCCTCGCCCAGGCGGCCGTCGGCGCCGGGATCCGGACCGTCGGCTACGACACCGACCCGCGCCCCTTCGCCGAACTCTCGGCGGGCCGTACACCGGTCGAGGGATCCCTCAGCGCCTCGGACATCCGCCGGATGCTCTCCGGAGGCTTCCGGCCGACCGACGACCCCGCCGAGGTGGGCCGGGTCCGCACCGCCGCCATCTGCGCCCCCACCCCGCTGGGGCCCGACCGCACCCTCGACCTGGGCGCCGTGACCGACGCGGCCCGGGCACTCGCCGCCCGGCTGCGCCCGCACACCACGGTCCTGGTGGAGTCCGCCGTACCGCCCGGCACCACCGAGAACGTCGTACGGCCGCTCCTGGAGCAGGGCTCGGGTCTGCGCGCCGGGCGGGACTTCCACCTCGCCCACTCCCCCGGCCGCCTGGACCCCGGCAACCGCGTACACGTCTACACCAACACCCCCAAGGTCATCGGCGGCCTCACCCCCGCGTGCACCGAGTCCGCCGCCGCCTTCTACGGCCGCCTCACCGACAAGGTCGTCCGGGCCCGCGGACCGCGCGAGGCCGAGATGACGAAGGTCCTCGAAACCAACTTCCGGCACGTCAACATCGCGCTGGTCAACGAGATGGCGGTGCTCTGTCACGACCTCGGCGTCGACCTCTGGGACGTCATCCGGTGCGCCGAGACCAAGCCCTTCGGCTTCCAGCCGTTCCGCCCCGGCCCCGGTGTCGGCGGCCACGGCGCCCCCGTGGACCCCGGCTACCTCCCGTACAGCAGCCGCACACCGGGCCACCCCCTGCGCATGGTCTCGCTGGCCAAGGAGATCAACGACCGGATGCCGAGCTATGTGATCCAGCGGTGCGCCACACTGCTGAACGAACACGGCAAGTCGGTCCGCGGAGCCCGGGTGCTGCTCCTCGGGGTCACCTACAAGCCGGACCTCGCCGACCAGGAAGCCTCACCCGCCCGCGAGATCGCGACCCGGCTGATGGACATGGGCGCGCAGATCGGCTACCACGACCCGCACGTCCTGGACTGGCGGGTGCGCGAACAGCCCGTTCCCCGCGCCGACTCGCTCTACGAGGCGGCCGCCGGAGCCGATCTCACGGTACTGCTCCAGCACCACCGCACGTACGACCTCCAGGGCCTCGCCGTGAAGGCCCAGCTCCTCCTGGACACCCGGGGAGCGACCCCGGCGGGAGCCGCGCACCGGTTGTAGGCATCGCCCCCGAGGCCGGCTCCCGCACGGACGGGGGCCGTGTCGGCACGTACTGCTAGCCTGCGGCGTCACTTCTCGCACAGACGTGCGCCTCAGTCCCGGGGGGAACACCACCATGAGCCAGCCCGTTCAGCCGCCGAACCCACCTCAGCAGCCCTACGGCGGCGGACAGCCGACCGACGGGAACCCGTACGCGGCGCAGCAGCCCGGCACTCCCACGGGCAACCCGTACGCAGGTCAGCAGCCGAGTCCGCCGGCCGGCCAGTTCGGCGGCGGCATGCCGTTCGCCCCGGCGGCGCCGGTGCGCGACAACGTGGGGCTCGGTCTGCTCGCCGCCTTTGTCGCGGCCCTCGTCGCCGCCGGTGTCTACGGCGGGATCATCGGCGCCACCGAGCGCCAGATCGGTTACGCGGCCGTCGGGGTCGGTTTCCTGGTCGGCTTCGCGGCGGGCAAGGCCGGCGGGCGCAACCCCGCACTGCCGGTCGTCGGTGCCGCCCTCGCCCTGGCCGGCGTCTACGGCGGTCAGCTGCTCGGCGAGGCGATCCTCGCCACCAAGGTGGCCCCGGTGACCGTCCCGGAGATGTTCTTCGATCACTTCAGCCTGCTGAATGAGGCGTGGAAGGCCGATTCCGACGCGATCAGCCTCCTCTTCTTCGCGATCGCCGCGGCGGCCGCCTTCTCGGCCGCCAGGAAGTCCTCCGGCTGAGCGGGCCCGTACGTACGCCGCGGAGCCCGGACCGCAGAGGGCGGTCCGGGCTCCGGCGCACGTACGGGCAGCGTCAGCGGCGGTGCTGCGAGTCCGCGACCGTCACCTCGACGCGCTGGAACTCCTTGAGGTCGCTGTAGCCCGTGGTGGCCATCGCCCGGCGCAGCGCGCCGAAGATGTTCATCGAGCCGTCGGGGCTGTGCGAGGGGCCGGTGAGGACCTCCTCCGTCGTGCCGACGGAGCCGAGGTCGACCAGCTTGCCGCGCGGCACGTCCTCGTGCACGGCCTCCATGCCCCAGTGCCGGCCGCGGCCGGGCGCGTCCGTCGCACGGGCCAGCGGCGAACCCATCATCACGGCGTCCGCGCCGCACGCGATGGCCTTGGGCAGGTCGCCGGACCAGCCGACGCCACCGTCCGCGATGACGTGCACATAGCGGCCGCCGGACTCGTCCATGTAGTCACGGCGCGCGCCCGCCACGTCGGCGACCGCGGTCGCCATCGGGACCTGGATGCCGAAGACGTTGCGCGTGGTGTGCGCGGCGCCGCCGCCGAAGCCGACGAGGACACCGGCCGCGCCGGTGCGCATCAGGTGCAGGGCCGCGGTGTAGGTGGCACAGCCGCCCACGATCACCGGGACGTCCAGCTCGTAGATGAACTGCTTCAGGTTGAGCGGTTCCGCGGCGCCGGAGACGTGCTCGGCGGAGACCGTCGTACCGCGGATGACGAAGATGTCCACGCCCGCGTCGACGACGGCCTTGGAGAACTGCGCGGTGCGCTGCGGGGAGAGGGCGGCGGCGGTGACGACACCGGAGTCCCGCACCTCCTTGATGCGCCGGCCGATCAGCTCCTCCTGGATGGGGGCGGAGTAGATCTCCTGCAGCCGCGGGGTCGCGGTCTCCACGGGCATCTCGGCGATCTCGTCCAGCAGGGACTGGGGGTCCTCGTGCCGGGTCCACAGCCCTTCGAGGTTGAGGACGCCGAGGCCGCCCAGCTCACCGATACGGATGGCGGTCTGCGGGGAGACCACCGAGTCCATGGGAGCGGCCAGGAAGGGCAGCTCGAAGCGGTAGGCGTCGATCTGCCAGGCGATCGAGACCTCCTTCGGGTCACGGGTACGCCGGCTCGGCACGACAGCGATGTCGTCGAACGCGTATGCGCGCCGACCGCGCTTGCCGCGCCCGATCTCGATCTCAGTCACGATGATGTGGCCTTTCCTCTACGTCTGCGCTGACCAGTATCCCCGACACGCACATGAGGGGCGGTCCCGGGAACCCCGGTCCGCCCCTCACCTGCACCGACTCGTTACTGCCTGCTGTAGTTCGGCGCTTCGACCGTCATCTGGATGTCGTGCGGGTGGCTCTCCTTGAGACCCGCCGAGGTGATCCGCACGAACCGGCCCTTGCTCTCCATCTCGTCGACGGAAGCGGCGCCGACGTAGCCCATGGTCTGGCGCAGTCCGCCGACCAGCTGGTGGAGGACGTTGGCCAGCGGGCCACGGTAGGGCACCTGCCCCTCGATGCCCTCGGGCACGAGCTTCTCGTCCGCGGACACGTCGGCCTGGAAGTAGCGGTCCTTGGAGTACGAGCGCCCCTGCCCGCGGGACTGCATGGCGCCCAGCGAGCCCATGCCACGGTACGACTTGAACTGCTTGCCGTTGATGAACATCAGCTCGCCCGGGGACTCCTCGCAGCCTGCGAGGAGGCTGCCCAGCATCACGCTGTCGGCCCCGGCGGCGAGCGCCTTGCCGATGTCGCCCGAGTACTGGAGGCCGCCGTCGCCGATCACGGGGACACCCGCGGCACGCGCGGCGAGCGCGGCCTCGTAGATGGCGGTGACCTGCGGGACACCGATACCGGCGACCACGCGGGTGGTGCAGATCGAGCCGGGGCCGACGCCGACCTTCACCCCGTCGACGCCGGCGTCGATCAGTGCCTGGGCGCCGTCACGGGTGGCCACGTTGCCGCCGATGACGTCGATGCCGACGCTCGACTTGATCTTCGCCATCCAGTCGAGGGCGTTGCTGTTGTGGCCGTGCGAGGTGTCGACGATCAGGAAGTCGACCCCCGCGGAGGCGAGTGCCTGGGCGCGGTCCAGCGCCTCGGGGCTGGCACCGACGGCGGCACCGACGAGCAGACGGCCTTCGGCGTCCTTGGCGGCGTTCGGGTACTGCTCGGCCTTCTTGAAGTCCTTGACCGTGATGAGGCCCTTGAGGATGCCCGCGTCGTCGACCAGCGGAAGCTTCTCGATCTTGTGGCGGCGCAGCAGCTCCATGGCCTCCACGCCGGAGATGCCGACCCGCCCGGTGACCAGGGGCATCGGTGTCATGACCTCGCGCACCTGGCGCGTCCGGTCCGACTCGAAGGCCATGTCGCGGTTGGTCACGATGCCGAGGAGCTTGCCCCCGGCGTCGGTGACCGGCACTCCGCTGATGCGGAACTTCGCGCAGAGCGCGTCCGCCTCGCCGAGTGTGGCGTCCGGATGCACGGTGATCGGGTCGGTGACCATCCCGGACTCGGACCGCTTGACCAGGTCGACCTGGTTGACCTGGTCCTCGACCGAGAGATTGCGGTGCAGCACGCCGACGCCGCCCTGACGCGCCATGGCGATGGCCATCCGCGCCTCGGTCACCTTGTCCATGGCGGCCGACAGCAGGGGGATGTTCACCCGCACGTTGCGCGAGATGAGGGACGAGGTGTCGACCGCGTTGGGCAGGACCTCGGACGCGCCCGGCAGCAGCAGCACGTCGTCGTATGTCAGCCCGAGGGTCGCGAATTTCTCAGGCACGCCGTCGACGTTTGCAGTCATGACACCTTCCCCAAATGGCCTTGATCGGTGCGGATGTCCATGCTAACGGCCGTACGGGGTGTCTCATTCCACGAACAAGATCACTCAGCGCTTCTGTGGCTTGCTCCACACCGCGGGAGCCTCCGGAACCGGCCCCTACTGACCCGCGAGGGCCCTCAGCCTGCTCAGCGCGCGGTGCTGGGCGACCCGCACCGCACCCGGCGACATCCCCAGCATCTGTCCCGTCTCCTCCGCGGTCAGTCCGACCGCGACCCGCAGGACCAGCAGCTCGCGCTGGTTCTCCGGAAGATTGGCGAGAAGCTTCTTCGCCCAGGCCGCATCGCTGCTGAGCAGGGCGCGTTCCTCCGGGCCGAGCGAGTCGTCGGGCCGCTCGGGCATCTCGTCGGAGGGCACCGCGGTCGATCCGGGATGCCGCATCGCGGCCCGCTGGAGGTCGGCGACCTTGTGGCCCGCGATCGCGAAGACGAAGGCCTCGAAGGGCCTCCCGGTGTCCTTGTACCGCGGCAGCGCCATCAGCACCGCGACGCAGACCTCCTGCGCCAGGTCCTCCACGAAGTGACGGGCATCACCGGGCAGCCGGTTCAGCCGGGACCTGCAGTACCGCAGGGCCAGGGGGTGGACGTGGGCCAGCAGGTCATGGGTGGCCTGCGCGTCACCGTCGACGGCACGGTGCACCAGAGCACCGATCACCGTCGTCTCGTCGTCGCGCATCGGACCATGGTGCCTTGGTGCCGTCTGTTCCGCGGCATCGCGTCCCGAGTTGTGCACCGAAGCGTTATCAGCGGGTGTGCGGGTCTCATGAGCGGGTGCGCCGGATGTCATGGCCTGCGCCCTCCCCTTCCGCTCGACCGAATCGTTCCCGAGGAACTCCACGTCTCAAGGATGCGGCATCCGCCGGGAAGCGTCACACAGCGCTGGTGGGGAGGGGCCGGCCGCAGGTCCGCCGCCACCGTCGTCCCGTCCGCCGGTGTGCGGACGGGTCGTACGGCTACCGGCCCCGCCGCCTCATCAGCGGACCAGGCCCCAGCGGAAGCCGAGCGCCACGGCGTGCGCGCGGTCCGAGGCCCCGAGCTTCTTGAACAGACGCCTCGCGTGCGTCTTGACCGTGTCCTCCGAGAGGAACAGCTCGCGTCCGATCTCGGCGTTGGAGCGGCCGTGGCTCATGCCTTCGAGCACCTGGATCTCCCGGGCCGTGAGCGTCGGAGCCGCCCCCATCTCGGCGGACCGCAGCCGGCGCGGGGCGAGCCGCCAGGTCGGGTCGGCCAGCGCCTGGGTCACCGTGGCCCGCAGCTCGGCGCGCGAGGCGTCCTTGTGCAGGTATCCGCGGGCGCCGGCGGCGACGGCGAGAGCCACGCCGTCCAGGTCCTCGGCGACGGTCAGCATGATGATCCGGGCCCCCGGGTCCGCGGAGAGCAGCCGCCGGACCGTCTCCACACCCCCCAGGCCGGGCATGCGTACGTCCATCAGAATCAGATCCGAACGATCGGCCCCCCAGCGGCGGAGGACTTCCTCGCCGTTGGCCGCCGTCGTCACCCGCTCCACGCCGGGCACGGTCGCAACCGCGCGACGAAGCGCTTCTCGGGCAAGCGGGGAGTCGTCGCAGACGAGGACGGATGTCATGACCGTCCTCCGCAGCTGATGCGCGTCACCTTGAGCCTCCAGGCTGATACAAGTCGTCACCTGTGCGGTCGACCCCCTCGGACACCTGCCCGAGCTCGCTCTCCGTCAACCGCTTCCCCCTCCTCAACGACGGTCACTCGAAAGAGTTACGGGCTGCGACCTCCGGTTCGGCACTCTAAGTGAAGGCACGCACACGGAGGAGAGCGACGCGAGATCATTCACTCGTCAACCGATCTTTCACCCGGAGGCATGCCCTATTCAGCTGGATTTCTTCCCTTTTGCTGGCGTCTGTGACTACATTCGCAATCAGTCATATTTACATCTACTTACACCGTGGATGTACCGTCGGGACTCAGGTCGCCGACGAACGACGGTCGAGGGTGCCGTTTCCGACTCAGCAAGGTTTCGAGGGGACACGCAATGGCAGATTTCTCCCGCCTTCCCGGACCCAACGCAGATCTGTGGGACTGGCAGTTGCTGGCCGCCTGCCGCGGGGTCGACAGTTCACTGTTCTTCCACCCCGAAGGAGAGCGCGGGGCGGCCCGGAGCGCCCGTGAGACCTCGGCGAAGGAGGTCTGCATGCGGTGTCCGGTACGCGCCGAGTGCGCTGCTCACGCCCTCGCGGTACGGGAGCCCTACGGCGTGTGGGGCGGCCTGACCGAGGACGAGCGCGAGGAACTCATGGGCCGCGCTCGCAACCGCCTGATCTCCGCCCACTCCGGAGCCACGCCGGGAACACCCGGCGGTCCCACCTGACCCTCCGCGCCCCGAACCGAGCGCAGAAACGTTTCCCCGCACCTGGCGCGCCCGCTGTCGGACGTGGCGCCCCGGGTACGGCCGGGCGCGAGCTCCGGTCGGCGCGCCGCGCACCGCCCGCGCGACTCCCGCGACGCGGCGGCTCCCACGGCGCGGGGCCGCCCACCTCCGCCGACTGCCACCACGGGCCGCTCCGCCCGCCGGCCGCTCAGCGCGCGGCCGCCAGGGACAGCTGGTCCAGCGTGGCCGCCACCGCCGGGACCCGGGCCAGGTCGGGCAGGGTGAGCGCGACGATCTCCCGCTCCACCGCCGGCTCCACGGTGATGGTCCTGGCCCCCCTCGGGCGGACCGACTCGACGGCCAGTTCGGGCAGGACGGCCACCCCCAGCCCCGCACCCACCAGCCCGATGACCGCCGGATAGTCGTCGGTGGCGAAGTCGATCCGGGGGGTGAACCCGGACTCCTCGCAGACCTCCACCAGCTGGCGCCTGCAGCGCGGGCACCCCGCGATCCACGGCTCGTCGGCAAGCTCGCCGATGCCCACCGTCTCCGCACCCGCAAGCCGGTGCCCTTCGGCCACCAGCCCCACCAGCCGGTCCGTGAGCAGCGGGCGGACGACCAGATCGTCCCACTCGCCGCCGGCCGTCCCGTACCGGAACGCCAGCGCGATGTCGCAGTCGCCGTCGCGCAGCATCTCCACCGAGCGCGGCGGCTCCGCCTCGACGAGCGAGACACGGGTTCCGGGGTGTGCGGCCCGCAGCGCCGCCAGGGCGCCCGGCACCAGCGTGGAGCTCCCGCTGGGGAACGACACGAGCCGGACCCGGCCCGCGCGCAGTCCGGCGATCGCGGCGACCTCCTCCTCGGCGGCGGTCAACCCGGCGAGGATGCCGGAGGCGTGGCGCACCAGCGCCTCACCGGCCTCGGTGAGCCGCATCTCCCGCCCCGTCCGGATCAGCAGCGGGGTGCCCGCCGAGGACTCCAGCGCCTTCATCTGCTGGCTCACGGCGGGCTGGGTGCAGCCCAGCTCACGGCCGGCGGCGGAGAAGGAGCCGGTGGTGGCGACGGCGCGCAGGACACGGAGATGACGGGCTTCGATCACCTGTCCACCATAAGCGGTGCTTGCAGAAGCAAGCCAATAAGCACGGGCGTCTTTGAGGGCCGAATGGATAGCGTAGGGGGCATGAAGGTGCTGAGCGTGAATCTGGGCCGCCCCACCCCCTCCCCGGACACGGACGGTCCAGGCGGGGTCACCGGGATCGACAAGCGGCCGGCCGACGGCCCCGTCCTGGTCACCGACCCCGGTTCCAAGGGCCGGGGCGGTAGCGGCCTGGCCGGGGACACCGTGTGCGACCTGCGCCACCACGGCGGCTCCGACCAGGCCGTCTACGCCTTCGCACGCGAGGAGCTCGACGCCTGGGAGGCGGAACTGGGCCGGCCCCTGCCCAACGGCACGTTCGGTGAGAATCTGACGACCCTCGGCCTGTCGGTGAGCAGCGCCAGGATCGGTGAGCGCTGGCGGATCGGCGGCGGGGCGGTCCTGGAGGTCACGTCCGGCCGCATACCGTGCCGTACGTTCGCGGGTCACCTGGGCGAGAAGGGCTGGGTGAAGCGGTTCACCCTGACGGGGGCCACGGGCGCCTATCTGCGCGTGGTCGAACCGGGGACGATCCGCGGCGGGGACCCGGTGGAGGTCGTGCACCGTCCGGCCCACGAGGTCACCGCCGCACTGCAGTTCCGTGCCGTGACGACGGAGCGTGAGCTGCTGCCGCTCCTGCTGGCCGCCGGGGAGGCGCTGCACCCGGAGGCGCTGCGCAAGGCCCGGGAGTACGTCGCGGCGCACGCGTCCTGACGGCTCCGCGCGGGGCAGCGCACCGGCGCTCCGGGCGCGGTCGTGGACGGGGAAGGGCGGGCGGGCCGACGGCCTGTGCGCGCGGGGCACTAACGTGCCGCGTATGACGACTGCACTGATTACGGGCGCGACGGCGGGGATCGGCGCCGCCTTCGCACGGCGGCTCGCGGGTGACGGGCACAACCTCGTGCTGGTGGCCCGTGACACGGAGCGGCTGCGGGCCCAGGCCACCGAACTGCACGACCGGCACGGCATCGAGGCCGAGGTGCTGACGGCGGACCTGTCCACGGACGCCGGGATCGAGGCCGTCGAGTCCCGGCTGACGACGCCTACGAGCCCCGTCGATCTGCTGGTCAACAACGCCGGTTTCGGCACCAAGGGGCGCTATCTGGACGTCTCGACGGCCGACGAGCTGACCATGCTGAAGGTGCACTGCGAGGCGGTGCTGCGACTGACCTCGGCGGCCGCGGCGGGGATGCGGGAGCGCGGCCGCGGCGGAGTGGTGAACGTGGCCTCGGTGGCGGCGTTCCTGCCCCGGGGGACGTACGGGGCGTCGAAGGCGTGGGTCGTGCAGTTCACCCAGGGCGCGGCGAAGGACCTGGCGGGTTCGGGGGTGCGGCTGATGGCGCTGTGCCCCGGCTTCGTACGGACGGAGTTCCACGAGCGGGCCGGGATGGGTACGGACAACATCCCCGGCTGGATGTGGCTCGACGCGGACAAGCTGGTCGAGGCGGCCCTGGCCGATCTGGCCCGGGGCAGGTCGGTCTCCGTGCCGGATCCCCGGTACAAGGCGCTGATGGGCCTGGTGAAGGTGGCACCGCGGGGCCTCCTCGGCGGGGTGACCTCCCGGGCGGGCCGCAGCTACGGTCCCCGCTGACCGGGAGTGCCGCCCGCACACGCACCGGAGCCCGGTGCCCCCGCGACGGGGGTACCGGGCTCCGGCGGTGTACGGGACGGCCGTCCGGGGCGGGACTAGGGCGTGTGTCGAAAGTAGCGCCGTCTGCCCGAAGGGCAGGCTCGGCGGTGTCCGGTGCGTGCGATCGCAAGGCGGAGGGTCGCCCCGATACTGGATGTATCGGGGCGATCCCGACAACGCGGCGAGTGTGCGTGCCGGGCGCCGCCGGGCAGGCGGGACTTTCGATACACGGCCTAGTGCGAGTGGCCGTGCCCGCCGTGACCGGCGTCGGCCTCTTCCTCGGCCGGCTTCTCGACGACCAGGGTCTCGGTCGTGAGCAGCAGCGCCGCGATGGACGCGGCGTTCTCCAGGGCGGAGCGGGTGACCTTGACCGGGTCGATGACGCCGGCCTTGACCAGGTCGCCGTACTCGCCGGTCGCGGCGTTGAAGCCCTGGCCCTTGTCGAGCTCGGCGACCTTGGAGGTGATGACGTAACCCTCCAGGCCGGCGTTCTCGGCGATCCAGCGCAGCGGCTCGACGGCGGCGCGGCGGACGACCGCCACACCCGTGGCCTCGTCGCCGGTCTTGCCGAGGTTGCCCTCGAGAACCTTGACGGCGTGGACGAGGGAGGAGCCACCACCGGAGACGATGCCCTCCTCGACCGCGGCGCGGGTCGCGGAGATGGCGTCCTCCAGACGGTGCTTCTTCTCCTTGAGCTCCACCTCGGTGGCGGCACCGACGCGGATCACGCAGACACCGCCGGCCAGCTTCGCGAGGCGCTCCTGGAGCTTCTCGCGGTCCCAGTCGGAGTCCGTGGACTCGATCTCGGCCTTGATCTGGTTGACGCGGCCCTTGACGTCCGCGGCGTCGCCGCCGCCGTCGACGATGGTCGTGTCGTCCTTGGAGACCGTGACGCGGCGCGCCGTGCCCAGGACGTCCAGACCGGCCTGGTCGAGCTTGAGGCCGACCTCCTCGGCGATGACGGTCGCACCGGTGAGGGTGGCGATGTCGCCGAGCATGGCCTTGCGGCGGTCACCGAAGCCCGGGGCCTTCACCGCGACGGCGTTGAAGGTGCCGCGGATCTTGTTGACGACGAGGGTGGAGAGCGCCTCGCCCTCGACGTCCTCGGCGATGATCAGAAGCGGCTTGGAGCCACCCGACTGGATGACCTTCTCCAGGAGCGGGAGCAGCTCCTGGATGGAGCCGATCTTGCCCTGGTGGATCAGGATGTACGGGTCGTCGAGGACGGCCTCCATACGCTCCTGGTCGGTCACCATGTACGGGGAGAGGTAGCCCTTGTCGAAGGCCATGCCCTCGGTGAACTCGAGGTCCAGACCGAAGGTGTTGGACTCCTCGACGGTGATGACACCGTCCTTGCCGACCTTGTCCATCGCGTCCGCGATGAGCTCGCCGACCTGGCTGTCCTGCGCGGAGAGCGCGGCGACGGCGGCGATGTCGGACTTGTCGTCGATCGGGCGGGCGGTCGCGAGGAGTTCCTCGGACACGGCCTTCACCGCGGCGTCGATGCCCTTCTTCAGGGCGGCCGGGGACGCGCCCGCGGCGACGTTGCGCAGACCCTCGCGGACGAGCGCCTGGGCCAGGACGGTGGCGGTGGTGGTGCCGTCACCGGCCACGTCGTTGGTCTTGGTCGCCACCTCCTTCACCAGCTGGGCACCGAGGTTCTCGAACGGGTCGTCGAGCTCGACCTCGCGCGCGATGGTGACACCGTCGTTGGTGATGGTGGGGGCACCGAACTTCTTGTCGATGACGACGTTGCGGCCCTTCGGGCCGATCGTCACCTTCACCGTGTCGGCAAGCTTGTTGACGCCGCGCTCAAGGGCGCGACGGGCGTCCTCGTCGAACTTCAGAATCTTCGCCATGGGCTGAGCTGTCCTCTCAAACGAACTGCGCCCCTCGCCGCCCGGCTAGTTGTCACGCAGGCGGCCAGGGGCGCAGAACAGAAGCAAACGTGGGTGAATTACTTCTCGATGATCGCGAGAACGTCGCGCGCCGAGAGGACGAGGTACTCCTCGCCGTTGTACTTCACCTCGGTGCCGCCGTACTTGCTGTACAGAACGACATCGCCGGTCTTGACGTCGAGCGGAAGTCGCTCGCCGTTCTCGAAGCGGCCCGGGCCCACGGCCAGGACGACGCCCTCCTGGGGCTTCTCCTTGGCGGTGTCCGGAATGACCAGGCCGGAAGCCGTGGTCTGCTCGGCGTCGAGCGGCTGGACCACAATGCGGTCCTCGAGCGGCTTGATCGCAACCTTGGAGCTGGTGGTCGACACGATCCGGTCTCCCCCTTCGGAGATCTCACGGGGTTTAACAGTCAGTGGGTGGCGACCAGGCCGATCCGTCGTCGCGGGTGCCGGACCTGCCCTGTCGCAGAAGTGCTGGCACTCTCCAGTGGGGAGTGCCAGCACTGAGACTATGACCGGGATTAGCACTCGGTCAAGCGGAGTGCCAATTGACCACCCTCGCGTGGCGCGGCCGGCCGGGCCACGCCGGCACAACGCGGGAGGCGTCCCCAGGGTTCCGTGCGCTCCGCGCGAGCCCCTGCGAGGCGCCCGTACGGCAGCCGGCCCGTCAGACGTAGTCCTCCAGCCGGGCCACGGCGTACCCCTTGGCGGTGACCGTCCTCATGACGTTGCGGACCATGTCGGCCATGGAACCGCCCCACTGCGCGCGGCCCCGGAAGTGGGTGAGGATGATGTCACCGGGGTGCAGGTCACGGTCCCACTCGCGCCACTCCATGTGGTCGGGGAACGCCTCGGAGGCCCACAGGGGCACGGCCTTGATGCCGCAGGACGCGGCGATGCGCAGGGTGTCGCCGTTGTAGTTGCCGTACGGCGGCCGGAAGAGGGTGGGCCGCTTCCCGAAGTGCTTCTCGATCCGGTCCTGCGAGCCGCAGATCTCCCTCCGCTGCTCCTCCGCGGAGAGCCCGGGGAGATAGGGGTGGCTGAGCGTGTGGTTGCTGAGGGTGACGCCCCGGGCCTGCATGTCCTTGAAGTAGCCGTAGTCGTCCTTGACCTCGTAGTCGCTGAGGAAGGCGCTGTACGGGATCTTCAGCTCCGACATCATCCTCAGCAGTTCGGGGTCCTTCTCGGCGCCGTCGTCCATGGTCAGGAAGACGACGCGCTCCTTGGTGGGCACGGTGGTGAAGACCGGCGGAAGGTCCTCCCCGCCCTCGACCTCGAAGCCCTCACGGGTGGTGATGTGCGGCTTCTCGGCGGGTGGCGGCGGGGCGGTGAGCGGGGCCTTCGCCAGCCCCCACTTCTTCGCGACCGCGGCACGGGCGGCCTGCTGCCGCTTCAGGCGCGCCGCCTCGGCCACCGCTTCGGCCTTCGCCCTGGCCGCGGCTGCCGCCTCGGCCTCCACCGCGGCGGGGCCCGGCTGCCCGGTGGTGGCCCCCGGCTCCCCGGCGGCCGGCTCCCGCCCCACCGCGGGCCCCCCGTCCGAGCGGTCTCCGCACCCGGAGGCGGCTGCGCCGATCAGCAGGGCGACCAGAACCCCGCAGACCTTTCTGTGGGGGTTCATGACCCTTTTTTCATTTTGTCTTACTAGTTGCATGGCGCCGCATCCTGCCACCGGGACACCGGCCGCCTCGGGCGACACCTCCGCCGCACCCGGCGCATCCCCCGCCTGGCTCACAATGGAGCCGTGAACGCCCTTCCCCCTGCCGACCTGAGCGACCCGCTCGCCGCACTCGCCGCCCTGCGTACCCCGCAGGGAGCGGCACTCCTGGACGAGCTCCGCGACCACGACCCCGCCCGGGAACTCGCCACGGCGACCCGGCTGCGCCGTACCCACCCCACGGCCCTGGTGTCGGCGGCGCTCGGTCAGGCGCGCCTGCGGCAGCGCGCGGTGGCGAAGTTCGGGGCGGCCGACGCGTACCGCATGTTCTTCACCCCCGACGGCGTGGAACAGGCGACCCGGACCTCCGTCGCCTCCCACCGTGCCGGGCGGCTGGCGGGGCTCGGCGTGCGGAGCGTCGCCGACCTGTGCTGCGGCATCGGCGGCGACGCCGTCGCCCTCGCCCGTGCGGGGATCGCGGTCCTGGCCGTGGACCGCGACCCGCTGACCGCCGAGACCGCCCGCGCCAACGCCGAGGTGCTCGGCCTGGGGGACCTCATCGAGGTGCGGTGCGCCGACGTCACGGACGTCGACACCTCCCCGTACGACGCGGTCTTCGTCGATCCGGCCCGGCGCGGCGGGCGCGGCCGGATCTTCGACCCGGAGGCGTACTCACCCCCGCTCTCCTGGGCGACCGCCGCCGCCCTGAAGGCACCCCGCGCCGCGCTCAAGATCGCGCCGGGGGTCCCGCACGAGGCGATCGGCCCGCTCGCCGAGGCCGAGTGGATCTCGGACGGCGGCGATGTGAAGGAGGCGGTCCTCTGGTTCGGCGACGGCTTCACTCCCGGCGCGTTCCGGGCCACCCTGCTGCCGTCCGGCGCGACCCTGACCGCCGCCGCCCCGCTCCCCGCGCCGCCGGTCGGCCCCGTGGGCCGGTACCTGTACGAGCCGGACGGTGCGGTCATCCGCGCCCACCTGGTCGCCGCCGTCGTCGAGGAGTGCGGGGGCAGGCTGATCGACGAGACGATCGCGTACGTGACGAGCGACACGCACCACGACTCCGACTACGCCACCGCGTACGGGATCACCGATCAGCTGCCCTTCAACACGAAGAGGCTGAAGGCCCTGCTGCGGGAGCGCGGGGTGGGTGTCCTGACGGTCAAGAAGCGCGGCTCGGCGGTCGAACCCGAGGAGCTGCGGCGGAAGATGAAGCTTCAGGGGCCGCACTCCGCCACCGTCTTCCTGACCCGGGTGGCGGGCGCCCCGACGATGCTGCTCGGGCACCCGGCGAAGCGCCCCTGAGCGGGTCGGCCGTCGGCCGTGCCGCGGGGCCGGCCCGGTCAGCTCAGCTCAGCTCAGGTCAGCGGGTACGAGGTCCGGCCCGCCGCCTCGTCGATCTCGTCGTGCGCCTTGGTGAGCAGCTTCATCGCCAGTTCGTTGAGCGCGCGGGCACCCGCGATCTCCTCACCGACTCTCGGCTGTTCCGCGTCGGAGGGGTGCCGGCTGGCGTAGCCGTGAGCCCGGACCTCGGTCCCGTCGCTCAGCCGTACGAGTGCGGCCGCACGGGTGCGGTGGGTGTCCTCCTCGAACTCCAGCTCGACGTGCCAGCCGACCGTGGTCTCCATCATGACGGTCACCTCCCGGAAGAATCCTTCTTCCAGCGTGCGCCCCTTTCCCGGGAGGCGCACGTGCCGACCGGCTCTCAGGCGTTCCGGACCGCCTCGATGTCCAGCTTCCGCATTCCCATCATGGCCTTCATGGCCCGCTCCGCCTTGGCCCGATCCGGGTCGGCGAACAGCTCGACCATGCCGCGCGGGACGATCTGCCACGACAGGCCGTACTTGTCCTTGAGCCACCCGCACTGGCCCTCCTCGCCGCCCTCGGTGAGCGCGGCCCACAGCCGGTCGACCTCCGCCTGGTCCTCGCAGTCGACGGTCAGGGAGATCGCCTCGGTGAACGGGAACTGCGGGCCGCCGTTGAGGGCGACGTACTCCGTGCCGGCGAGGCGGAACTCCACGGTCATGACCCTGCCCGCCTCGACCGGGGCGCCCTCGGCGTAGTGGGTGACGTTCTGGACACGGGAGTCCCCGCCGAAGACCGAGACGTAGAACTCCGCGGCTTCCTCGGCCTGGTCGTCGAACCACAGGAAGGTCTTGATCTTCTGCATGGGTCTCTCCTCGCTCGGTGGGGTGCTTCCCGTCCCGTGTCTCCCACGGGCCGCGGGACGCGGTGTCCACTCGGCACGCGGAAGGACGCGGTGCACGGTAGACCCCCTCCGGCGCCGGAACTCATCGCGACACGCCCTGGGCGCGGGCGAGCAGCAGCGCCCGCTCACGCGCGTTGCGGGTCAGCTCCGCCGCCCACAGGAACTCCGCCCGCGCCTCCTCACGCCGCCCCAGCCGCTCCAGCAGGTCACCGCGCACGCTGGGCAGCAGGTGATACGCGGTGAGCGCCGGGTCGTGCGTGAGCGCGTCCGTCAGGGCGAGGCCCGCCGCGGGGCCCTCGGCCATGGAGACGGCCACCGCGCGGTTCAGTTCCACCACGGGCGACGGCGCGGTCTTCGCCAGGGTGCCGTACAGGGCGGCGATCGTCGCCCAGTCCGTGTCCTCGTAGCGGACCGCGCGGGCGTGGCACGCGGCGATCGCGGCCTGCAGGGCGTACGGGCCAGGGGCGCCGCCCGCCGCGTGCGCCCGTTCCAGGGCGGCGAACCCCCGTCGGATCAGCAGCCGGTCCCAGCGCGAGCGGTTCTGGTCCGCGAGCAGGACGGGCGCGCCGTCGGCCCCCGTCCTGGCCCTGGTCCGTGAGGCCTGCAGCTCCAGCAGGGCCACCAGCCCCTGCACCTCGGGCTCACGCTCCATCAGACCGGCCAGCAGCCGGGCCAGCCGCAGCGCGTCCTCGCACAGCGCGGGGCGCAGCCAGTCGTCACCCGCGGTCGCCGCGTACCCCTCGTTGAAGATCAGGTAGATGACGTCGAGTACGGAGCCGAGGCGGGCGGCCCGCTCGGCACCGTCGGGCACCTCGAAGGGGACCCCGGCCCGGCCCAGGGTCCGTTTGGCGCGGACGATGCGCTGGGCGACGGCCGGCTCCGTGGCCAGGAAGGCGCGTGCGATCTCACCGGTGGTCAGTCCGCCGAGCAGCCGCAGGGTGAGGGCGACGCGCCCCTCGGTCGGGAGCACCGGGTGGCAGGAGGTGAAGACCAGCCGGAGCAGGTCGTCGTCGATGTCCTCGGGGTCGGCGGGCTCGGGCGGCGGCACGTCCTCCAGGGCCCGTCCGACCTCGGCGAGCTTGCGGGCGTAGGTCTCCTTGCGGCGTACGAGGTCGATCGCCCGGTGCTTCGCCGCGGCCGTGAGCCAGGCACCGGGCCGGTCCGGGACGCCGGTACGCGGCCACTGCTCCAGCGCCGCGACGAGGGCGTCCTGCGCGAGCTCCTCGGCGATGCCCACGTCCCGTACGACGCGCGCCGTCGCGGCGATGATCCGCGCCGACTCGATGCGGAACACGGCTTCGACGGCACTGCTCACTTCTGTCACGGCCACCCATCAGAGCAGCCGGGGGCGGGGTCGGCAAACGGCTGCCGCCCCGCCCGGGTGCGGTGGGACCCCCGCCCGTCAGCCTTGGGCGATCTCGCGGATCTCGGAGGTGACGTTCCAGTACTCCTCGTGGGTCGCCAGGAAGCGCTTGGTCCACTCCAGGGCCTCCGCCTTGTCCTTCGCCTCGATGAGGGCGTAACCGCCGACGACTTCCTTCGTCTCGGTGAACGGCCCGTCGGTGACGGTGAACTCGCCGTTGGACCAGGTGACCCTGGTTCCCTGAGAGGTCGGGGTGAGCCCGGCGGTGTCCAGCAGGACGCCGGCCTTCGTCATCTCCTCGATGAGCTCGCCCATGCGCTGCATCAGGCCCTCGCTGGGGCCCTCCGCGGGGGTGTTGTTCTCGTCCATACGGATCATCGTCAGATAGCGCGGCACTTCTTCTCCTCGGATCGCGCGGCGGGCTGTTCCCGCCTCTCACCCCTGCGTCGAACGGGGAGGGCCCGGATCGACACCTCCCCGAAAAATTCTTCCGGGAGATCGTCCGGCGCGGCCACCGGGGTCCGGTCAGCCGCCCGCCGGGCCGAGGGACTCGAAGCGCCAGCGGTGCACGGGCCGGGTGATCAGCGCGGCGTCGGGTTCGGGCAGCTCGGGCAGGTCGTCCCCGTACGCCGCCTCCCACCAGGTGAGGACGAGCACCCGGTCCTGCGGGGCGCGCAGGAGTTCGGCGCGCAGCGGGGGCCGGGCCAGCTCTCCGGCCCTGGCCCGGGCCCACTCCAGGAGTTCCGGGCCGCGGCCCTCGGCGGCCCGGGCCTCCCACATCAGGGCGACGGTCGTGCCGCTCATGAGTAGAGGTTGTCCTTGCTGATCTCGTGCACGTGCTCGTGGGCGTCCGCGCCGGGGACGTGGGGTTCGGTGACCGGCAGCGAGGAGTCCGCCGAGAGTTCCAGGTCGGAGGCGGGGCGGTTGCGGGCCACCATCTCCGCGCCCAGCGCGGCGACCATCGCCCCGTTGTCGGTGCACAGCCCGGGCCGGGGCACGCGCAGCCTGATCCCGGCCCGTTCGCAGCGTTCCTCGGCCAGGGCCCGCAGCCGCGAGTTGGCCGCGACTCCGCCGCCGATCATCAGGTGATCGACGCCCTCGTCCTTGCAGGCGCGGACGGCCTTGCGGGTGAGCACGTCGACGACCGCCTCCTGGAAGGACGCGGCGACGTCCCGTACGGGCACGTCCTCGCCGGCCGCCCGCCTTGCCTCGATCCAGCGCGCCACGGAGGTCTTGAGGCCGGAGAAGGAGAAGTCGTACGCGGGGTCCCGGGAGCCGCTCAGCCCGCGAGGGAACGCGATCGCCTTCGGGTCGCCCTCCTTCGCCAGCCGGTCGATGACCGGACCGCCGGGGAAGCCGAGGTCCAGCACACGGGCGATCTTGTCGAACGCCTCGCCCGCCGCGTCGTCGATGGTCGCGCCGAGCGGCCGTACGTCGCGGGTGATGTCGGGGGCCAGCAGCAGCGAGGAGTGTCCCCCGCTGACCAGCAGCGCCATGGTCGGCTCGGGGAGCGGGCCGTGTTCCAGCTGGTCGACGCAGATGTGGGAGGCGAGGTGGTTCACCCCGTAGAGCGGCTTGTTCAGCGCGTACGCGTACGCCTTGGCGGCCGAGACGCCGACGAGCAGCGCGCCGGCCAGCCCGGGGCCCGCCGTGACCGCGATGCCGTCGAGGTCGCGGGCGCTGACGCCGGCCTCCTTCAGGGCACGCTCGATGGTGGGGACCATCGCCTCCAGGTGCGCGCGGGAGGCGATCTCCGGGACGACACCGCCGTAGCGGGCGTGCGTGTCGACGCTGGAGGCGACGGCGTCGGCGAGCAGTGTGGTCCCCCGCACGATGCCGACGCCGGTCTCGTCGCAGGAGGTTTCGATACCGAGTACGAGCGGTTCGTCAGCCATCAGTCAGTCTCTGTTCCTTGTACGGTCAGCCGCATGACGAGTGCGTCGACGTTCCCCGGCTGGTAGTAGCCCCGGCGGAAGCCGATGGGTTCGAAGCCGAAGCGTTCGTAGAGCTTCTGCGCGCGGGTGTTGTCGACACGGACCTCCAGGAGCACCGCGGTGCACTCGAGGGCGGTGGCGTGTCTGAGCAGGTCGGTCAGGAGTTCGGATCCGAGACCGCCGCCCCACTGGCCCCGGCTGACGGCGATCGTCTGCACGTCGGCGAGGTCACCGGCCGTGGCGAGGCCCGCGTAGCCGACGATCCGGCCGCTCCCGGGGTCCTCGGCGACGACGTAGCGGTGGGTGGCCTGCGGGCCGCGGGCCCGCGCCAGCTCGGACCAGAACATGCCGGCCGACCAGGCGTCCTCGGGGAACAGTTCGTGTTCGAGCTCCAGCACCGGGTCGATGTCCCACCAGCGCATCTCGCGGAGCACAGCGGTCGTGGTCGTCACCGGGGGGTGACCACCTTGTAGTTCTTCGGGACCTGGGCGTCGGGCCTGCGCAGGTAGAGCGGCTGCGGCGGCAGCAGGCCGGTCCCCGCGGCGAGGCGTTCGGCGGCGAGGGCGGCGAGCGCCCCGGCCCGCACGTGCTCGGGGCCCCGGGCGTCGGGGAACGCGTCCGGGTAGAGCAGGGCGCCCGCGCCGACGACCGGCAGGCCGGTGAGCCGGCCGGCGATGTCGGCGGGCCGGTCCACGCCGGGCTCACCGGTCCGGGTGCGGGCGTCCTCGTACCTCGCCCAGTAGACCTCCTTGCGGCGCGCGTCCGTGGCGACGGCGAACGGTCCTTCGAGGCCGTCCAGGCCGGCGGCGTACGCGAGGCCGTCGAGCGTGCACACGCCGTGCACGGGGACGGAGAGGGCGGAGCCGAAGGTCGCCGCGGTGACCAGGCCGACGCGGAGCCCCGTGTAGGGGCCGGGCCCGACCCCGACGACGACGTCCGTCACGGCGTCGAGCTTCAGTCCGGCCTCGGTGAGGACGCGGTCGACGGCGGGCAGCAGCAGCTCCCCGTGCCTTCGGGCGTCGACCTGGCCGGTTTCGGCGACGACGGAGGTTCCGTCGTGGAGGGCGACGGTGACGGCGGGGGTGGCGGTATCCACGGCGAGCAGGAGCACACAAACAGCCTACGGCTCCGCCGACTCGGGTACGCCCGCCCCGTACGTCGTCCCGATACGCCCTTCCGCTGCTGGTAGCGTCGCCCGGGTACACGCATGTACGACGTAAATGCTTGTACGACTTACGACGGACGGCATGCGAAAGGGGAGCTTACGGTGGCAAGGGGCAGCTCGGGAATCGTGGCCGGGCTCACCGCCGCGGCGGTGGCCGCGGTCTGTTTCCTCGCCTACCAGGCCTCGGCGAACGCGCCGGACTCGGTCGCCGCCCCCTCCCCGGGCGCCTCCGGAACCGCGGCGGCCTCGCCCTCCCCGAAGCCCTCTCCCCCGCCGCGGCCGCTCGCGGTCCCCGCGGACTCGGGTACCGGGACGCGGGTGGTGTACGCGCTGAAGGACCGGCGGGTCTGGCTCGTGGACGACACGGAGAAGGCGCTCCGGACGTTCACGGTCATGCCGAGCGCGGTCAGCCCGCCGCCCGGCGTCTACGGGGTGACCTCACGGTCCGGCAGCATCAAGGGCTCGGACGGCGTACTGATCGAACACGTGGTGCGTTTCGCGAACGTCGGCGATGTCTCCGTGGGCTTCAGCGCCGCGCAGGACGGCTCGATGCCGAGCCCGGACCCGACGCTGAAGACCGGCGGGGTGCGGATGAAGCGCCCCGACGGCAATGCGATGTGGACCTTCGCGACGGTCGGCGCCAAGGTCGTCGTCGTCCCCTAGCCCTCGCCCCGCGGTGACGGACGGGCGCGGTCCGTCGGGACTCGAGCCCTCGGCACGGCGGTACCCCGCCAGGCGCGGCGGCGTCCGAACCGGCCCCGGACGCATGCGGACGTTCCGACGACGCGGCGAAGTACGAGTAGCTCTCGTCGCGGATCCGCCGGCAACTGCGGGAGACCCTCAGGCGGCGTCACGTCCGGCGGTCAGGTGCCCCCGCCCGTCGTCCTCGTGCCCGTCCTCGTCCAGGTTCGGGTGGCCCCCGTCGCGCGGGGGTGTCGAGACCGCCGTCGCGGCGGCGCAGGAGGCCAGCAGGTCCCGCATCGTCACCTCGGACGGTGGCGGCGGCTCGGCCTGCGGCGACCGCGGTCGCGCTTCTCGCTCGGGTACCGGCATGACATGCCTCCTCGGGCTCGGACGGGAGACCCGGCCGGTGGAAGTTAGGTAAGCCTAACCAAGTCTCCCACCCATGTGAACACGGCCGGCGCCTCTCACGCAACATGTTACCGACACCCTGTCGGAAAATGTCGGCGCGGAGCGGCCCCGGCCGTCCTCCCGGCAGGTGTCAGACCGCGGCCAGCTCCGTCGGCAGCTCCGCCCAGCGCGCCCCGACACCCACCAGGGTCACCGTGCGGCGCTCGTCGTCCGTGTCGCCGACGGCACGGTCGATCACCACGTGGAGCCGGTCGTCCGACAGCTCCTCGACCTTGCCTTCGCCCCACTCCACGACGACCACCGAGTCCGGCAGCGACACGTCGAGGTCCAGGTCCTCCATCTCGTCCAGGCCCCCGCCCAGGCGGTACGCGTCGACGTGGACCAGGGCGGGGCCCGCGCCCAGCGGCGGGTGGACCCGGGCGATCACGAAGGTGGGCGAGGTGACGGCGCCGCGTACCCCGAGGCCCTCGCCGAGGCCCCGGGTCAGGGTGGTCTTGCCCGCGCCGAGCTCGCCGGTGAGCATCACCAGGTCGCCGGGGGCCAGCACTCCGGCGATGCGGCGGCCCAGGTCCCGCATCTGTTCGGGGGACTCGACGGCGAGGTCCAGGGTGACGGCGCCCGGGGCGGCGGTGTCGTGTGCTGCTGCTTCCATGCCGTCCAACGTTACGGCCTCGCCCCCGGCGGGCGGCGAGGCCGTCGGACGGTCAGGATGTCCGGGGCGCGTTCCGGACGGAGTGCCGGCCGCCCGCAGGACGGGCCCCGGCGTCGTCCGGTGCCCGCGGTCGCGGGGCGGAGGACCAGCCCCGGCACCCCCTGCTGCGGAACCCGCCTCAGGCCGGTACCGCGCCGATCCGTACCAGAAGGTCCGCGAGCCGGTCGGTGACCGTCTCGGGGTGCTCCAGCATCACCAGGTGACCGGCGTCCGGCACGATGACCAACTCCGCGTCCGGGAGTACGTCCGCGATGGCCTCGCTGTGCGAGCTGGGCGTCACCAGATCCTTGTCGCCCGCCAGGATCAGGACGGGGATCTCGCGGAAGGCGGGCAGCGCCCCGCTCTTGTCGTGCTCGGTGAAGGCCGGATAGAACTCGGCGACCACGTCGATCGGCGTCGACTCGATGAGCCGCTCCGCGAACCGGGCGACCGCCGGGTCCACGTCCCGCGATCCGAACGAGTACCGCTTGATCAGCCCGGCGAACAGGTCGGCGGTCGCCCGCCGCCCGCGTTCCACCAGCTCCGCCTGCGAGCCGAGCGCCTTCAGCACACCGGGCAGCACCCGGCGGACCGCGTTGACTCCGGCCACCGGCAGCCCGAAGTTCACCTCACCGAGTTTCCCGCTCGACGTGCCGACGAAGGCGACGGCGGCGACCCGGTCACGGATCAGCTCCGGATACCGGTCGGCGAGGGCCATTATCGTCATGCCGCCCATCGAGTGCCCCACCAGCACCAGCGGTCCCTCGGGGGCCGCCGCGTCGATGACCGTCTTCAGGTCGCGGCCGAGCTGGTCGATGCCGATCGGTACGCCCTCGGCCTGCGACCTGCCGCGCTCGGAGCGGCCGTGGCTGCGCTGGTCCCAGTGGACCGTGCGGACCAGACCGCGCAGCGCTGCCCGCTGGAAGTGCCAGGAGTCCTGGCCGAGGCAGTAGCCGTGGCTGAAGACCACGGTCACGGGCGTCGGTGCCTTGATGCCGAAGAGCCGGCGCCGGCGCGGGCCGGAGCCGGCCGGGGCCCGCCCGCCGGGCGCGCCCGGCGGGCCGTCGGCTTCGACCTCTTCGACCTCGTAGTACAGCTCGGTGCCGTCGTCCGCCACCGCCCGGCCGGGCAGTCCGCGCAGCGCCCCGTACGGGCCGGCGGCGTCCAGGGCCAGGCGCGCCCTCTTACGCATGCCGCGGCCCACCGTGAGCCGCTCGACGGCGACTCCGGCCGCCGCGCCGGCGGCGACGACGCCTATCGCCGCCCCGGCGAGGCCCGCCCGCCGCCAGCCCGCCGCGGCGGCCGCCGTCGCCGCGGACACGTCCCCCGCGCTGGTCTCACTCACCTGCCGTGCTCCCTCGTCGTTGTCGTCGGCCCGGCCTGCCGCCTGTCCGGCCTCCCGGGGCCGTACACCTGAGGCGTGTGCCGGACGTAGCGCCGCCCGCCCGGAGGGCGGACCCGGCGGCGTCCGGTGCGTACGACCGCACGAGGCGGGGCGCCCCGGTACCGGAGCGACCCCGGCAGCACGGCGCGTGTGCGTGCCAGGTGTCTCCGGGCGGACGGGACTTCCGGAACACGGCCTAGTCCCGGCCGTCGCCCGCGTGCGGCGCGCCGCCGGCCCCGCCCGTGCCACCCGCGCCGACGTAGACCCGGGGGACCCGCCCGCCGATGCGCGTGACGATCTCGTACGCGATCGTGTCCGCCGCCACCGCCCAGTCCTCGGCGCTCGGCTCCCCCCGGTCCCCGGGGCCGAACAGCACCGCCTCCGCGCCCGGCGCCGGGGTGTCGCCCCCGAGGTCGACCACGAACTGGTCCATCGCCACGCGGCCCGCCACGGTCCGCAGCCGCCCCGCCACGAGGACGGGACCCCGGCCCGAGGCATGGCGCGGGACACCGTCCGCGTAGCCGACGGGCACCAGCGCGAGGGTCGTCTCGGCCGGCGTCGTGTAGTGGTGCCCGTAGCTGATGCCGTGGCCCGGGGGCACCTGCTTGACCAGGGCCACGGAGGCGGAGAGCGTCATGACGGGGCGCAGCCCGAAGTCCGCCGGCGCGCCCAGTTCGGGGCTGGGCGAGATGCCGTACATCGCGATCCCGGTACGTACGAGGTCGAAGTGGGACTCCGGGAGCGTGAGGGTCGCCGGGGAGTTGGCCATGTGCCGCACCTCGGGCCGCACGCCCTCCTTCTCGGCGTACGCCACCATGTCGCGGAAGACGTTCAGCTGCGGGGTGATCGAGGGGTGGCCCGGTTCGTCGGCGCAGGCGAAGTGGGACCAGAGGCCCGTAACGCGCAGGACACCCTCGTCCTCGGCGGCGCGGGCGGCGGAGACGAGCTCCGGCCAGTCGGCGGGCTGGCAGCCGTTGCGCCCCAGTCCCGTGTCGGCCTTGAGCTGGACCCGGGCCGGGACGCCGGCCTCCGTGGCGGCGGCGACGACCTCCCCGAGCGCCCACATCCCGCTCACCGACACGTCGATACCGGCCTCGATCGCCTCGCGCCACGGGCCGCCCGGTGTCCAGAGCCAGCACATCACCCGGCCGCCGAGCCCGGCCGCACGCAGGGCGAGCGCCTCCTGGGGTGTGGCGGTTCCCAGCCACGTCGCGCCCGCCTCCAGCGCGGCCTCGGCGCAGCGCACCGCGCCGTGCCCGTAGGCGTCGGACTTCACCACCGCCATGAGCTGCGCCCCGGACGCCCGCGCGCGCAGGGCGCGCACATTGGCGCGCAACGCGGCGAGGTCGATCTCGGCACGGGCTCTCGTGGTCGCTGTCTCGTTCATCGCGTCCAGTCTCTCAGAGCCGTACGCCGGTGCCCCCGGCGTCCCGGCCCGTGAGGCGGTCACCGATGTCCGAGCGTGTGCTCCACCTGGTCGACCAGGACGGGGACGAGGCTGGACTCCACGTCTTTCACGACGGTGACCAGGGTGACCGGCCCGCCCTCGCGGACCAGTGCGACGAGGTCGCCGACGGCCCGGGCGTGGGCGGGGTCACCGAGCTCGGTGCGGTAGCGGTCCACGAAGTCGTCGTAGCGCGAGCCGGTGGGGTCCTCGTGGTACCAGGAGCGGAGTTCCTTCGAGGGCGTCACCTCCCTGGCCCCCGAGTCGAGGGCGGCGTGTTCCTTGGAAATCCCCCGCGGCCGGAGCCGGTCGACGAGGACCCGGGTCCGTCGTCGTCCCCCGGCGGGTCGTACACCCGCCGTACGCGTACCGTCGTCCCGCTTCCCACACCGATCACCGTCCCGTTCGGATCCCCCCCCAGCGTCGCTCAGGCCCGTACGTCCCGCCAGGCCGCCGGGATCGCGTCCGCGACGTCCTGCGCCGCGACCGGCGCGCCGTCCGCCGTCCTGCGGGCGGCGAGCCCGTGCAGGTAGGCGCCCACCGAGGCGGCGTCGCGCGGGGCGAGGCCCGCGGCGAGCAGGGAGCCCGTCAGCCCGGAGAGCACGTCGCCGCTGCCCGCGGTGGCCAGCCAGGCCGTGCCGGTCGGGTTGACCCGCACGGGCGCGTCGCCGTCCTCCGCGACCAGGGTCGTCGAGCCCTTGAGCAGCACCGTCGCCCGGTAGCGGGAGGCCAGTTCGCGGACGGCGGCGAGCCGCCCCGCCTCGACCTCCTCGCGCGGGACGCCGAGCAGCGCGGCGGCCTCCCCGGCGTGCGGGGTGAGCACCGTGGCCGCGGTGCGCGCCCGTACGGCTCCGGCGTCCATGAGCCGCAGCCCGTCGGCGTCGACCAGGACGGGGACGTCGGCGGCGAGCACGTCGGAGACGGCGGCTTCGGCCTGCGTGCCGTCGCCGAGCCCCGGTCCGACCACCCACGCCTGCACCCGCCCGGCCCGCGACGGCGGCCCGGGGTGCACGAGGGTCTCCGGGAAGCGGGCGATCACCGCGTCGGCTCCGGGGCCCGCGTACCGCACGGCTCCCGCGCCGCCGCGCAGCGCGCCCGCGACCGCGAGGACCGCCGCCCCCGGGTACCGCTGCGAGCCGGCGGCCACCCCGACCACGCCGCGCCGGTACTTGTCGCTCTCGCCGGCCGGCAGGGGCAGGAGGCCGGCGACGTCCGCGTACTGGAGGGCCTCCAGGTCGGACCGCGCGGGCAGTTCGGGGCCCAGGCCGATGTCGACGAGCCGCAGGGCGCCCGCGTACTCGGCCGCGGGGTCGACGAGCAGGGCGGGTTTGTACGTGCCGAAGGTGACGGTCGCGTCCGCCCGTACGGCCGCGCCCTCCACCTGGCCGGTGTCCGCGTCGACACCGCTCGGCAGGTCGACGGCGAGGACGGGCGCATGGCCGCGGGTGACCGCCCGCACCAGTTCCTCGGCATCGGGACGCAGGCCGCCACGTCCGCCGATGCCGGTGATGCCGTCGACGACGAGGTCGACCGGGCCGAATCCGCCGGGGTCGTCCAGGACCTGGCCGCCCGCCGCCAGGAGCGCGGCCAGCCCGGCCCGGTGGACCTTGTCCGCGGAGGTCAGCAGAGCACGGACACCCGCCCCGCGCCGGGCCAGCCGGGCCCCGGCGTACAGGGTGTCACCGCCGTTGTCGCCGCTGCCGACGAGGAGGAGGACCCGGGACCCGTACACCCGGCCGTTGCGCCGGAGCAGGTCTCCGCAGGCAACCGCCAGGCCGGCGGCGGCGCGCTGCATGAGGGCGCCGTCCGGCAGCCGTGTCATCAGGGCCTGTTCGGCGGCCCGTACGGTCTGAACGCTGTACGCATGTCGCATGTGCTCAACCCTCCGCGATCACCACGGCGGACGCCACCCCCGCGTCGTGGCTGAGGGATACGTGCCAGGTGCGTACGCCGAGTTCGTCCGCCCGTGCCGCGACGGTTCCCCGGACCTCCAGCCTCGGCTGCCCGCTGTCCTCGACGCAGACCTCGGCATCCGTCCAGAGCAGCCCGCCCGGGGCGCCGAGGGCCTTGGCCAGGGCCTCCTTCGCCGCGAACCGGGCCGCCAGCGAGGCGATCCCCCGCCGCTCCCCGCCGGGCAGCAGCAACTCCCGCTCCAGGAACAGCCGACCGGCCAGCTGGGGCGTGCGCTCCAGCGCCGCGCCGAAGCGTTCGATCTCCGCCACATCGATCCCGACCCCAATGATCACGCGCCCACTCACTCACTCACTCGACTGTCACGGACTTCGCCAGGTTGCGCGGCTGGTCCACCTCGTTGCCCCGGGCGGTCGCCAGTTCGCAGGCGAAGACCTGCAACGGCACGGTGGCGACCAGCGGCTGAAGCAGCGTAGGCGTGACGGGGATCCGGATGAGGTGGTCGGCGTACGGGACGACCGCCTCGTCGCCCTCCTCGGCGATGACCACGGTACGCGCGCCCCGTGCCCGGATCTCCTGGATGTTGGACACGATCTTGCCGTGGAGCACAGAACGGCCGCGTGGGGACGGCACGATCACGACGACCGGCAGTCCGTCGTCGAGGAGCGCGATCGGCCCGTGCTTGAGCTCCCCGGCGGCGAAGCCCTCGGCGTGCATGTACGCGAGCTCCTTGAGCTTCAACGCGCCCTCCAGGGCCACCGGGTAGCCGACGTGCCGGCCCACGAAGAGCACGGTGCCGCGGTCGGCGAGGGAGCGCGCCAGCTCCCGTACGGGCTCCATGGTCCCGAGCACCCGTTCGACCGCGCCCGACATCTCGGAGAGCTGGCGCACGACGGTGCGGATCTCGTCGCCCCACTTGGTGCCGCGCACCTGCCCCAGGTACAGGGCGACGAGGTAGCAGGCGACGAGCTGCGTCAGGAACGCCTTGGTGGAGGCGACGGCGACCTCGGGCCCGGCGTGCGTGTACAGGACCGCGTCGGACTCCCTCGGGATCGTCGAGCCGTTCGTGTTGCAGATGGCGAGGACCTTCGCGCCCTGCTCGCGGGCGTGCCGTACCGCCATCAGCGTGTCCATGGTCTCGCCGGACTGCGAGATCGCGACGACGAGGGTGCGCGGGCCCAGGATCGGGTCGCGGTAGCGGAACTCGCTGGCCAGCTCGGTCTCGCAGGGGAGCCTGGTCCAGTGCTCGATGGCGTACTTGGCGATCATCCCGGCGTGGAACGCCGTCCCGCAGGCGACGACGACGACCTTGTCGACCTCGCGGAGCACCCCGGGCGGGATGCGTACCTCGTCCAGCCGGAGCACCCCCTCCGCGTCGATCCGGCCGAGGAGCGTGTCGGCGACGGCCTTGGGCTGGTCGGCGATCTCCTTGAGCATGAAGGAGGCGTAGCCGCCCTTCTCGGCGGCGGACGCGTCCCAGTCCACGTGGTACGCGCGCACCTCGGCGGGCCGGCCGTCGAACCCGGTGACGGTGGCCCCGTCCCGGCGCAGCTCCACCACCTGGTCCTGGCCGAGCTCGATCGCGTCCCGGGTGTGGGCGATGAAGGCGGCCACGTCGGAGGCCAGGAACATCTCCCCATCCCCCACACCCACCACGAGCGGCGAGTTCCGCCGCGCCCCGACGACCACGTCGGGCTCGTCCGCGAGGACGGCGACCAGGGTGAACGCCCCCTCCAGCCGGCGGCACACCTGCCGCATCGCCTCGGCCGGGTCCCCGCCGGAGGAGTACGCCTCCGCCAGCAGATGGGCCACGACCTCGGTGTCGGTCTCGGAGGCGAGGTCGTGGCCGCGCCCGGCCAGTTCCTCGCGCAGCGCGGCGAAGTTCTCGATGATCCCGTTGTGCACGACGGCGACCCGGCCCGCGTTGTCGAGGTGCGGGTGCGCGTTGGTATCGGTCGGGCCGCCGTGCGTGGCCCAACGGGTGTGCCCGAGGCCGGTGTTCCCACCCGGAAGCGGCCGGTTCTTGAGCTCCTTCTCCAGGTTGAGGAGCTTGCCCGCCTTCTTGGCCGTGGCGAGCCCGCCGTCGGCGAGGACGGCGATCCCGGCAGAGTCGTACCCCCGGTACTCCAGCCGCTTGAGCCCCGCCACGACGACGTCCTGCGCCGGCTGCATCCCGACGTAACCCACGATTCCACACATATCGGCACCATAAGGCCCCTGCCTACCGGAGCCCAGGGTCCGGCGTGTGTCGGGGTCCGGCAGGCCGCCGGAACGTGCCTGTCGCCCTGCCGTCGCGCCCTGCTGACCTGCGGCTTCCCACTCACCGCCGCCCGCCACCCGTCTGCGTGCCCACGCGTCTTCGACGCCCGAGCCCCTGCGGCAGCGCACGGCCGTCATCTACGCCGCTGTACCGCCGGCCGCGGTCATCCGTATGCCGCTCCGCGCCCCGGAGGACATCCCCCGGCCGGAGACCGCAGCAGGGTGCGACGTACGGCCGCCTCCCGGCTGGGCGCGCTCTTCGGACGGCGGAGGGGTTGACCGCGAAGACCGGCGCGTTCCCGGCCGGGCGGTTCTACGCTCTCGGTCCATGACGACAGCCGAGTGTTACGTGTGTACCAGGGAAGCGCAGTTCGACGCACTGCCGCCCCGGGAGTGCGTGGTCCACGATCAGCACTGGCGGGTGGCCCATGCCTTCGACACAGCGGTCCCGGGCTGGCTGGTGCTGCTACCACGTCGCCACGTCACGGCCGTTCACGACCTCACCGACGCGGAGGCCTTCACTCTCGGGAGGTGGCAGGTCGGCCTCTCCCGGGCGCTCCGCGACGTGACCGGCTGCGACAAGACCTACGTCGTGCAGTTCGCCGAGGCCGAGGGCTTCTCCCATGTGCACTTCCACATCGTGCCGCGCACGGCGGACCTGCCGCAGGAACAAAGAGGGCCGGGAGTCTTCGCATTGCTCCGGGCCCCGGAGTCCGAGCGCGTGACGGCCGAGCAGGCGGACCGGACGGCCCTGGCGCTCCGGGCCCTGCTCCGCGAGCGTCCGGACGGCGTGTGAGGGCCGGGGCCCTTGTCTTCACCGCTGCACGGCAGCGTTCGCACCGCCACGGCCTCGTCCACCCCCGGGGTCAGGTCATCTCCACGCGTCAACCACCTGATCCGGTCCCCAACACGCCGCCAGTTCGCGCCTGGCCGCGGCCGTGGGCGGCCTGCGGCTGACGGCCACCAGAGCCGCGTCCCCCGCACCCGGTACCTGCTCGGCCGCCGTGGAAAGCGCGGCGAGATCCCGGGCCCCGAACGGGGCGTCGTCCCGCCATTTCACCGATCCGACGAAATGGATCGCGCCGGCGACAGGCTCAGCGTCCGCGCCGACGAGGTCCACCTCGGGATTGTTCTGGCGGTTCCACCAACCGCCCACCTCGTTCACTCCAGGGAAGAGATCGTCAGGCAGCTTGCGCAGCAGCGCCTCTCTGATCACGGGTTCCACCGCACGCCCCCGCCACGACGCCCACGACCGGCTGATCCGGGCGGCCGAGACCTCACCCCTGCCGCGCTCGGCCTGCGCGACGGCGTTCTCCAGGTGCGCGAGCCAGAACCGCAGGTAGGTATCGGCGATCCGGTACCGCTTGAGTTTGGGGGCAGGCCGTGTGGACAGCGGAAGGTCCGCGGCCACAATCCTTTTCACCTCGGTGAGTTCGTTCAGTATCGGAGCGAGAGTCCCATGAGCGAGTGGCTGCCCATCCGTGCCCCCGGTACTCGCCGCGATGCCGGAGAAGGCCCGTTCACCCGATCCGATCGCCCGCAGCACCCTGCCTGCCTGCAGCCGTGCGGGAAACTCCGCAGCCAGGGAGCGCTCGCCCGTCGTCAGCAGCACGGAGGAGGGGTCCTCGACCTGCCGCCGCAGGTAGCCACTGACTGATTCGCCTGCCCGCCAGTCGGTCACGACTTCCGGGAAACCCCCGGTGAGCAGATAGGCGTCCAGAGCGTCCGCGGCCTCCAGACCGGTGGAGTCCTGGACATCAGCCGGGCTCAGCGGTCCCACCGTGTACTGGCCTGCTCTCCCGTAGAACGGGTGATCGTACGACGTCAGCCGATCCATCATGGCAAGGTCCGATCCGAGCAGAAGCAGAAGAACGGGCTTCGCGGACAGATGCATGTCCCAAGCGGTCTTGAGAGCGGCATCGAACCCGGCATCGGCCTCCGCCAGCCACGGCACCTCGTCCAGGACGAGAATCACCGGCTCGTCCACGGGCAACGCCGCGGCGACCGCCGCGAGGGTACGCACCCAGTCCTCGGGAGGCACGGCGTGCGCAAGGGCCGCGCCGTACTCACCCATGCCTTCTCCCTCGGCTACGGCATCGAACAGATCCTGCCGGGAAAGCGGAGCCGGTCGGCCACGCGTCGCCTGGAAGAACACATAGGGACGACCCGAACGCCCGCAGAACTCCTGGACCAGCCGGGTTTTGCCGATGCGGCGACGTCCTCTGACCACCAGCGCCTGCCCCGCACTGCCGCCCGTGACCGACAGGACCTTGTCGAGCCAGGACCCGAGAACACGCAGCTCACGGCCGCGTCCGGTGAAGGCCACGCCATCCCCCTGAAGTAGGATCCATTCAAAGTATGAGCGACTCCTACTTTACTCCGGAAGCGAGGTCGTAGCGCGGATCGATGTACGGGCTGCCTCCGCAGTCCGCGATCTGGAGGCTCGTCCGTAACAGGTGCAGCCCGAGCGGAGCCCCCCACTCACCGCCCCCTTGACCGCAGTGGTGCCGTCTGAGAGGAAGTGGCTCGCGCTCCACGCGCGCCAGCCGGCTCTGCCGGCCTGAGGCCTTCCTGCGGCTGCCGCGCCGGCGCCCCACGGAAACGGGGTGGGCCGTCTGCACCGCCCTGCTCGGCGGACGTCGACGCATGCGCCGGCGGCCGTGGCGGCGCCGGTGGTGGACCAGCCGCCCGAGTTCCAGCGCCCGTGGCCGTCGGCCCGGCAGGCGGCCTCCCGCACGTGACCGAACCCACCCCCCGCTGCGGCACAACTCCCGCGACAATGAGCAGGTGATCACTTCGCCCGCACGGAGCCCCCGTCGCACCGAGCACGCGCCGACGCCCTACGTCGACCTGTCCCGGGCGGAGTGGAGCGCGCTGCGCGACAAGACCCCGCTCCCGCTGAGCGCCGAGGAGGTCGAGCGGCTGAGAGGGCTCGGTGACGTCATCGACCTCGACGAGGTCCGGGACGTCTATCTGCCGCTCTCCCGCCTCCTCAACCTGTACGTCCAGGCCACCTCCGGCCTGCGCGGCGCCCTGAACACCTTCCTCGGAGACGCGGGCAACGGCCACGGCGAGCAGCGCGGGACCCCGTTCGTCATAGGGGTGGCCGGCAGCGTCGCCGTCGGAAAGTCCACCAGCGCCCGCATCCTGCAGGCCCTGCTGGCACGCTGGCCGGAGCACCCCCGGGTGGAGCTGGTGACCACGGACGGGTTCCTGCTGCCGATGGAGGAGCTCAAGGCGCGTGGGCTGATGTCGCGCAAGGGCTTCCCCGAGTCGTACGACCGGCGGGCGCTGACCCGGTTCGTCGCCGACATCAAGGCCGGCAAGGACGAGGTGACGGCGCCCGTCTACTCCCACCTGATCTACGACATCGTCCCGGGGGAACGGCTCACCGTGCGCCGGCCCGACGTCCTGATCGTCGAGGGGCTGAACGTGCTGCAGCCCGCACTGCCCGGGAAGGACGGCCGGACGAGGGTCGGACTCGCGGACTACTTCGACTTCAGCGTGTACGTGGACGCGCGCCCCGAGGACATCGAGACCTGGTACCTGCACCGCTTCCGCCGGCTGCGCGAGACGGCGTTCCAGGACCCGTCCTCGTACTTCCGCAAGTACACCCAGGTCTCGGAGGAGGAGGCGCTGGACTACGCGCGCACGATGTGGCGGACCGTCAACAAGCCCAATCTGCTGGAGAACGTGGCTCCCACCCGGGGCCGTGCCACTCTGGTGCTCCGCAAGGGGGCGGACCACAAGGTCCGGCGGCTGTCCTTGCGCAAACTCTGAGTCCCGGGGGTTCTTTCCGTGCTGCATCTGCGCCTCATCGTGCCCGCCGACCGTACCGACGAGGTCGTGAAGCTGGTGGAGCACACCGTCGGCGCCACGCACGTCGTGGTGCTGCCCGGTGTCGCCCGCGCCCCCGCGGGTGACGTGGTCCTGTGCGACGTGGCGCGGGAGGCGGGCGACGAGCTGATCGGCGCGCTGCGGGAGCTGGGGATCGACAGGTCCGGCTCGATCACCGCGGAGAACATGGACCTCACGCTCTCCGCGCACGCCGACGAGGCGGAGCGGGAGGCACCGGGTGAGGGTGCGGACGCGGTGCTCTGGGAAGAGCTGACCGAGGTGACGCACGAGGAGTCGACGTTCAGCGCCACCTACGTGGCGTTCCTCGCCGTCGCGACGATGCTCGCCGCCTGCGGTGTGATGCTCGACAACGCCATCCTGATCGTGGGCGCGATGGCCGTGGGGCCGGAGTTCGGCCCCCTGGCCGGGATCTCGACGGCGCTGGTGCAACGTGCCCCGCGGCTGGTCGGGCGGTCGCTGTGGGCACTGATCGGCGGCTTCGCGGCGGCGATGGTGCTGACGGCGGGGTTCTCCTGGCTGATGGACGCGTTCGGGCTGTTCAACGCGGACATGGTCACGGCGGACCGGCCCAACACCGGCTTCATCTGGCATCCGGACTGGATGTCGTTCGTCGTGGCGCTTCTGGCGGGCGTCGCGGGGACGCTCTCGCTGACCTCGGCGAAGTCCGGTGCGCTGATCGGCGTGGCCATCTCGGTGACCACGGTGCCCGCCGCCGCCAACGCCGCGGTCGCCTTCAGCTACCAGGACCTCCAGCAGACCTGGGGGTCGTCGGCGCAGCTGCTGGCCAACCTGGGGGGCATCGTCGTGGCGGGGACGGTGACGCTGCTGGCCCAGAAGGCCCTGTGGAGGCTGAAGCGGCGTACGGCCCCGACCGTCAGGCCGGGCCCGTACACAAGCTGAGGGGACGTCAGCCGAGGGCGGACTTCACGACGTCGGCCAGCTGTCCGGCCACGGCACGGGCCTGCTCGATGTCGGCGGCCTCGACCATGACCCGGACCAGCGGCTCGGTGCCGGACTTGCGCAGGAGTACGCGGCCGGTGTCGCCCAGGTCGCGTTCGGCCGCGGCGACGGCGGTGGCCAGCTCCGGGGAGGTGTCCACGCGGGACTTGTCGACGTCCGGCACGTTGACGAGGACCTGCGGGAGGCGCTGCATCACACCGGCCAGATCGGCGAGCGTGCGGCCGGTGGCGGCGACGCGGGCGGCGAGCATCAGCCCGGTCAGCGTGCCGTCCCCGGTGGTGGCGTGGTCCAGGACGATGACGTGGCCGGACTGTTCGCCGCCGAGCGCGAAGCCCTCGGCCTTCATCGACTCCAGGACGTAGCGGTCACCGACGGCGGTCTGGACGAGGTTGATGCCTTCCCGCTCCATCGCCATCTTGAAGCCGAGGTTCGACATGACGGTGCCGACGACGGTGTCCTTGCGCAGGTGGCCGGCCTCGCGCATGGCGAGGGCGAGCACGGCCAGGATCTGGTCGCCGTCGACCTCCTCGCCCCGCGCGTCCACGGCCAGGCAGCGGTCGGCGTCGCCGTCGTGCGCGATGCCGAGGTCGGCGCCGTGCTCGACGACGGCGGTCCGCAGCAGCGCCAGGTGGGTGGAACCGCAGCCCTCGTTGATGTTCAGGCCGTCCGGCTCGGCGCCGATGGTGACGACCTCGGCCCCGGCCCGGGCGAACGCCTCGGGCGAGACCCGGGCGGCCGCGCCGTGCGCCTCGTCGAGGACGACCTTCAGACCGTCGAGCCGGTTGGGGAGCACGCCGATCAGGTGGGCGACGTACCGGTCGAAGCCCTCCGTGTAGTCGGTGACCCGGCCCACGCCGCCGCCGGTCGGGCGGGCCCAGGGCTCGCCGGTGCGGTGCTGCTCGTAGACCGTCTCGATGCGGTCCTCCAACTCGTCGGCGAGCTTGTGGCCACCGCGGGCGAAGAACTTGATGCCGTTGTCCGGCATGGCGTTGTGGCTGGCGGAGAGCATGACACCGATGTCGGCGCCGAGCGCACCGGTGAGGTAGGCCACCGCGGGGGTCGGCAGCACGCCGACCCGCAGCACGTCGACGCCCGCACTGGCCAGGCCCGCCACGACGGCGGCCTCCAGGAACTCCCCGGACGCGCGCGGGTCGCGGCCCACCACCGCTGTCGGCCGGTGCCCTTCGAAGGTGCCCGCCTCGGCCAGTACGTGTGCCGCCGCGACCGAGAGCCCGAGCGCGAGCTCGGCCGTCAAGTCCGCGTTGGCGACACCGCGCACGCCGTCCGTGCCGAAAAGTCGTCCCACTGGTGTCCTCCGATGGTGCTCCGAAACCACAAAACCAAAGCAAGCAGAACAGGGCATGGCAAGGCGAAACGCAGCAGTGTGAGGTGCGGTCGAGGCCGCCAGCCCGATAAACGTCTTAAGCCGTTATACGCCCGCGAGGACCGATAAACGAACGCCCCAGCGGCACGAAGGTGTGCCGCCGGGGCGAACGTGTGACGCGGACGAGCAGGCGATTTAGCGCTTGCTGTACTGCGGGGCCTTACGGGCCTTCTTGAGACCGGCCTTCTTGCGCTCGACCGCACGGTCGTCGCGGGAGAGGAAGCCGGCCTTCTTCAGCGTGGCGCGGTTGTTGTCCACGTCCGCCTCGTTCAGCGCGCGGGCCACGCCGAGGCGCAGGGCACCGGCCTGACCGGAGACGCCGCCACCCGAGATGCGGGCGATGACGTCGTAGCGGCCGTCGAGCTCGAGCACCTTGAAGGGCTCGTTGACTTCCTGCTGGTGCACCTTGTTGGGGAAGTAGTCCTCAAGGGTGCGACCGTTGATCTTCCACTTGCCGGAGCCCGGAACGATCCGGACACGGGCGATGGCGTTCTTGCGACGGCCCAGGCCGGCCGCCGGCTGCGGGTCGCCGAAGCGGCCCGCGAGCGACTCGGAGGTGTACTCACCCTCGACGGGGACCTCCGACTCGAAGGTGGTCACCTCGGCGAAGGTCTCTTCGCCCTCGGTGCCCGCCGCGTCGTCAGCGGTCGTCTCAACAGTGGTCTCGGCCACGATTCTCCTCAGATCTTTCTTTACGTCTTAGGGGGGAGGCCGGAACTACTGCGCGACCTGGGTGATCTCGAACGGGACCGGCTGCTGCGCAGCGTGCGGGTGCTGGTCGCCCGCGTAGACCTTGAGCTTCGAGAGCATCTGACGGCCCAGGGTGTTCTTGGGGATCATGCCCTTGATGGCCTTCTCGACGGCCTTCTCGGGGTTCTTCGAGAGGAGCTCGTCGTACCGCACGGAACGGAGACCGCCCGGGAAGCCCGAGTGGCGGTACGCCATCTTCTGGGTCTTCTTGTTACCGGAGAGGTGGACCTTCTCGGCGTTGATGATGATGACGAAGTCGCCCATGTCCATGTGGGGGGCGTAGATCGCCTTGTGCTTGCCGCGGAGGAGGTTCGCAGCCGTGGTGGCCAGACGGCCCAGGACGATGTCCTCGGCGTCGATGATGTGCCACTGGCGAGTGACATCGCCGGGCTTGGGGCTGTACGTACGCACTTCGTAGCCTTCGCTTCTTCAGTGGATGAGGTCCAGACACATGGCACCCCTGAAGCGATCATGCAGCTGGGGCCCACAATGCCGGGAACACTGCCCGTATGCGAGCCACTGGTAACTGCTCCAGAGAACCTACGTAAGGCTCTTCGCGTAGAACGACGAGGCCAATACGTATAACAACGGCCGACGATACCCGCTCGGCCCCGGACGGGTCAAAACGCGCGGGTCTACCGCTCCCGCTCGACCCGGCGCTCGTCCCAGACCGGCTCCGTGGTCTCCCGGACCACGCCGTCCGAACCGAAGACCAGGTAGCGGTCGAAGGACTTCGCGAACCAGCGGTCGTGCGTCACGGCCATGACCGTGCCGTCATAAGCCTCCAGGCCGTCCTGCAGGGCCTCCGCGGACTCCAGGTCGAGGTTGTCCGTCGGCTCGTCGAGCAGCAGCGCGGTCGTGCCGGCCAGTTCCAGGAGCAGGATCTGGAAGCGCGCCTGCTGCCCGCCGGACAGCCTCTCGAAGGCCTGGTCCCCCTGCCGCTCCAGTTCGTACCGGCGCAGCACCGACATCGCGCCGCCGCGGTCCTTGGCGTGCTCCGTCCACAGGATGTCGACGAGCGTCCTTCCCAGCAGCTCCGGATGGGCGTGCGTCTGCGCGAAGTGCCCCGGCACCACGCGCGCCCCGAGCTTCCACTCACCGGTGTGCGCCACCGGTTCCCCCGCCAGGAGCCGCAGGAAGTGCGACTTGCCCGACCCGTTGGATCCGAGAACGGCTACCCGCTCCCCGTAGTAGATCTCCAGGTCGAAGGGCTTCATCAGACCGGTCAGCTCCAGATCGGCGCAGGTCACCGCCCGCACACCGGTCCGCCCGCCGCGCAGCCGCATCCGGATGTCCTGCTCGCGGGGCGGTTCGGGCGGCGGGCCCGCCTCCTCGAACTTCTTGAAGCGGGTCTGCATCGCGTGGTAGCGGTTCGCCATGTCGGGGCTGTTCGCCGCCTGCTGCCGCATGCGCAGGACCAGTGCCTTCAGCCGGGCGTGCTCCTCCTCCCAGCGCCGCAGCAGCTCCTCGAAGCGTGCGAACCGCTCCTTGCGCGCCTGGTGGTACGTGGCGAACCCGCCGCCGTGCACCCAGACGTCCGAACCGGCGGGGCTCGGCTCCACGCTCACGATCTTCTCCGCGGCCCGCGAGAGCAGCTCCCGGTCGTGGGAGACGAAGAGCACCGTCTTACGGGTCTCCTTGAGCTTCTCCTCCAGCCACCGCTTGCCGGGGACGTCGAGGTAGTTGTCCGGCTCGTCGAGCAGCAGCACCTCGTCGGGGCCCCGCAAAAGCGCCTCCAGCACCAGCCGCTTCTGCTCGCCGCCGCTGAGCGTGCGCACCTCGCGCCACTGCGCCTTCTCGTACGGCACACCGAGCGCGGCCATGGTGCAGATGTCCCACAGCGTCTCGGCCTCGTACCCCCGCACCTCCGCCCAGTCGCTGAGCGCCTGCGCGTACGCCATCTGCGCGGCCTCGTCATCGACGGTGAGGATGCGCTCCTCGGCCGCGTCGACGGCCTTCGCCGCCTCCCTGATCCGGGGCTGCGCCACGGAGACCAGCAGGTCACGGACGGTCCGCTCGTCCCGTACGGAACCGACGAACTGGGCCATCACCCCGAGTCCGCCGCTCACCGAGACCGAGCCGCCGTGCGGCTGGATCTCCCCGGCGAGCAGCCTCAGCAGGGTCGTCTTGCCCGCTCCGTTCGCCCCGACCAGGGCGACGACCGCCCCGTCCGCCACCCGGAACGAGGCATCGCCGAGCAGCACCCGCCCGTCCGGCAGGTAGTACTCCAGGTGGCCCGCTTCGAGATGTCCCATGCACAGCATTGTCACGGCCCGCGCACCCCTGACCCAAACGGATTACCGTCGGTCTAGGATTCGCGGCATGAGCTTTGGGCAAGGGGGGCCCTCCTGGGGGCCTGGGGACAGCCGGACTCCGGACTGGGCGGCACTGGCCGAGGCGTCCGCGGCACGCAGCCGGCGGAAGAAGTGGCTGATGATCGGCGGGGGTGCGCTGGCCACCGCCGCGGTCGCGGCGATCGTCGCCACGGCCGTCATCACGACCGGCGGCGGGACCTCGGGCGGGGGCAGCAAGGCGAGCGAGTTTCCCACCCCCGTCGACCTGCCCTCGGACAGTGCGGTCCCGCAGCCGTCCTTCTCCTCGGTGGCCCCGCCGCCCCCGCCGGACCCGAAGGACTACATAGCCGACGCCCGCAAGGACAGGGCCCCGGTCACCGTGGACGCGTTCTTCCCCGGCAGGAAGCTCACGATGGGTGACCGTGTCTACGCCAAGGGCGCGACCGCTTCCACGACCGGCTGCGCCGCCACGACCCAGGGGGCGCTCGGCTCGATCCTGGCCTCGAACGGCTGCGACCAGGTCATCCGGGCCACGTACAGCAGGGGCGGCGTCGCGGTCACCGTGGGGCTCGCCGTCTTCGGCACCGAGGCGGAGGCGAAGAAGGCGGCCCAGCAGGCGTCGGGCGGTATCGCCTCCCTCAGTGGCGGGGGTGTCCCCACCTTCTGCCGGGGCGGGTCCGTGTGCCGCCGCACCGCCAACTCCTACGGCCGCTACGCCTACTTCACCGTCGGCGGCTTCACCAGCGGGAAGAACGTGTCCAGGGCGGACGAGGCCGTGTACGCGGTCGGCGACGACCTGACCGACTTCACGTTCCGCCAGATCCGCCACCGCGGCGAGGTCCAGGCGTCGGCGGCCGCCGCGGCCCCCGCCTCCTGAGTCCCGCCGCCGGAGAACATCGGCGCGTACCGGGGCGAGGCGGAGAAGCGGCCACCCCCGCAGGGTGGGTCTGCTGCGCCGGACGGTCCGCTCCGTCCGGGGCAGCTGACCCCGGCGGCGCCCGGCCGACGGCGGGTCAGCAGCAGCCCGCCCCCGGCAACGACCTGACGTTCCGCGCCTCTTCGGCCCGGGCCGCCAGCAACGCGTCTGCCGGGTAGGCCACTTCCTCCAGCGTCAGCCCGTGCGGCCTGACCACATGCACTCCGGGGTCCCGGACGCGGGCCGCCAGCACCTCGGCGGGCCAGGCCGCGGGACGCCGCCCGTCACCGACGAAGAGCGCCGCGCCGATCAGAGCCCGCACCATGTTGTGGCAGAAGGCGTCGGCCTGCACCGTCGCCGTCAGGACGCCGGTGTGCCCGTCCCGTACCCAGTGCAGCTTCTGCAGCGTACGGATGGTCGTGGCACCCTCCCGCTTCTTGCAGTACGCCGCGAAGTCGTGCTCCCCCGTCATCAGGGCGGCGGCCTCGTTCATCGCGTCCACGTCCAGCGGGCGGTCGTGCCACAGCACGTGCCCCCGCAGCAGGGGATCCACCCCGCCCGGCCGGTCCCCCACCCGGTACGCGTAGCGGCGCCACAGCGCGGAGAAGCGCGCGTTGAACCCCGCGGGTGCCTCGGCCGCCCGCCAGATCCGCACGTCCAGCGGCAGCCGGCCCGCCATCCGCCGCAGCAGCTTCTCCTCGTGCTCCGCCCACACCTCCGCCGGCAGGTCGACGTGCGCGACCTGCCCCCGGGCGTGCACCCCGGCGTCGGTCCGCCCGGCGACCGTCAGGTCGTACGTCACCGCGGAACGCGTCACCGTCCGCAGCGCGTCCTCGATCTCGCCCTGCACCGTGCGCCTGCTGGTCTGCTTCGCCCAGCCGGAGAAGTCCTTCCCGTCGTAGGAAAGGTCCAGCCGTACCCGTACGGAGCCGGGCTCTGCCACATCACTCACCCGCGTATCCTCTCAAAACCGAACGGGCCCGCACCGCCCCGAAGGGTGGTACGGGCCCGCAACGGGGTCTCAGTACGCTCAGGCGTCCTTGGACTCGTCGGCGGCGTCCGCCGGCTTGGCGTCCTCGACGGTCTCGGCCGGAGCCTCGTCCTTCTTGAGGGCGTCTTCCTTGACGGCGCGCTTCGTGGCGGCCTCGGCCTCACCGGTGGCCTGCTGGGCCACGGTCAGGGCCTCGACCAGCTCGATGACCGCCATCGGGGCGTTGTCGCCACGACGGTTGCCGATCTTGGTGATGCGGGTGTAACCACCGGGGCGGTTCTCGTACCGCGGGGCGATCTCGGTGAAGAGCGTGTGCACGATGCCCTTGTCCGTGATCGACTGCAGCACCAGGCGACGGTTGTGGATGTCGCCCTTCTTCGCCTTGGTGATGAAACGCTCGGCGACCGGACGCAGGCGACGGGCCTTGGCCTCGGTCGTGGTGATGCGGCCGTGCTCGAACAGCGACTTCGCGAGGTTGATGAGAAGAAGCTTCTCGTGCGCAGCGCTGCCGCCCAGACGGGCACCCTTGGCGGGCTGAGGCATGGTTTTCTCCTTGTGTGCTGCACCGGCCGTATCAGGTACCGGTGTCAGTTCCCGCGAGGCGGTCGCCCCACGGAAGTCCTCCCGGCCGACCCGGCCCGGGGGCACTCCTCACAGGAGTGCCCCCGGCCGGGAGACGGCTCAGTACTGCTCGGTCTCCACGAAGCCGGCGTCCGCGTCGTCGTCCGCGCCGAAGGCGTCGGCGGCGGCCGTCGGGTCGAATCCGGGCGGGCTGTCCTTGAGCGCCAGGCCCATGCCGGCCAGCTTCGCCTTGACCTCGTCGATCGACTTCGCACCGAAGTTGCGGATGTCGAGCAGGTCGGCCTCGGAACGCGCCACGAGCTCACCCACGGAGTGGATGCCCTCGCGCTTGAGGCAGTTGTACGAACGGACCGTGAGCTCGAGCTCCTCGATCGGCAGTGCCAGATCGGCGGCGAGCGCGGCGTCCGTCGGGGACGGGCCCATGTCGATGCCCTCGGCGTCGATGTTGAGCTCGCGCGCCAGACCGAACAGCTCGACCAGGGTCTTACCGGCCGACGCCATGGCGTCACGGGGACGCATCGCCTGCTTGGTCTCGACGTCGACGATCAGCTTGTCGAAGTCGGTGCGCTGCTCGACACGGGTCGCCTCGACCTTGTACGTGACCTTGAGCACCGGCGAGTAGATGGAGTCGACCGGGATGCGGCCGATCTCCTGGCCCAGCTGCTTGTTCTGGACGGCGGAGACGTAGCCGCGACCGCGCTCGACGGTCAGCTCCATCTCCAGCTTGCCCTTGCCGTTCAGCGTGGCCAGGACCAGGTCCGGGTTGTGGACCTCGACACCGGCCGGCGGGGCGATGTCGGCAGCGGTGACCAGGCCGGGGCCCTGCTTGCGCAGGTACATCACGACCGGCTCGTCGTGCTCCGAGGAGACGACCAGCTGCTTGATGTTGAGGATGAGGTCGGTCACGTCCTCCTTGACGCCCGGCACGGTGGTGAACTCGTGCAGGACACCGTCGATCCGGATGCTGGTGACGGCGGCACCGGGGATCGAGGAGAGGAGCGTGCGACGCAGGGAGTTGCCGAGGGTGTAACCGAAGCCCGGCTCCAGCGGCTCGATCACGAACCGTGAGCGGAACTCGTCGACGACCTCTTCGGTCAGCGACGGACGCTGAGCGATAAGCATGCTGTGATCCTTCAGTCATGGGCACCCGCTATTTGATGCCCGACAGATGAGACAAGGATACGGGCGGCACGTCCCCGAAGGGACATACCGCCCGCATCCGACGCTACTGACGCACGGCCGTCACCGGCCGTGACGGATCAGACGCGGCGACGCTTCGGCGGACGGCAGCCGTTGTGCGGCGTCGGGGTGACGTCCTGGATCGAACCGACCTCGAGGCCCGTGGCCTGCAGGGAACGGATCGCGGTCTCACGGCCGGAGCCGGGACCCTTGACGAAGACGTCGACCTTGCGCATGCCGTGCTCCTGCGCGCGGCGGGCGGCCGACTCGGCGGCCATCTGCGCGGCGAAGGGGGTGGACTTGCGCGAGCCCTTGAAGCCGACGTGGCCGGCGGAGGCCCAGGAGATCACGTTGCCCGAGGGGTCCGTGATCGAGACGATGGTGTTGTTGAACGTGCTCTTGATGTGGGCGTGCCCGTGAGCGACGTTCTTCTTTTCCTTGCGACGCACCTTCTTGGCTGCGCCCTGACGACCCTTGGGGGGCATGTCTTGACTCCAGATGGAGAGGGGAGGTGATCGGTCCTACAGCGAAGACCGCTGGTTGCTGCGGAGTCCGGTGACCCGGGGAACCGCAGTACGTCCGCTGAGGACTACTTCTTGCCCGGCTTCTTCTTACCGGCGATGGCGCGACGCGGGCCCTTACGGGTACGCGCGTTCGTGCTGGTGCGCTGACCGTGGACCGGCAGACCGCGACGGTGCCGGATGCCCTGGTAGCAGCCGATCTCGATCTTGCGGCGGATGTCGCCCTGGATCTCGCGGCGAAGGTCACCCTCGGTGCGGAGGTTGGCGTCGACGTACTCGCGGATCTTGACCAGGTCCTCTTCGGCCAGGTCGCGAACGCGGGTGTTCGGGTTCACGCCGGTGGTGGCGAGGATCTCCTTGGACCGGGTGCGCCCGATACCGAAGACGTAGGTGAGGGCAACCTCCACGCGCTTTTCGCGCGGGATGTCAACACCTGAAACGCGTGCCATTCAATGGCTCCAGTTGTCATGTCGGGGGTCTTCCGCAGTACCGCTCCCGAACGCCGACCTCGCCTGTGAGGGAGGTGGTACGCCCGGGTCCCCGGCCCCCGCCGGAGGTGTCGTCAGCCGAAGCGTGGACGGGCACTGCGTATGTACGTTTACGTGCGTCGCGCGAAAAGCTGCGAGATGCAGGTGGTCGTGCGTCAGCCCTGGCGCTGCTTGTGGCGCAGGTTGTCGCAGATGACCATGACCCGGCCGTGACGGCGGATCACCTTGCACTTGTCGCAGATCTTCTTGACGCTCGGCTTGACCTTCATGGGATGTCAGGTTCTCCGGGTCAGTGCCCTCACCGCGCCGTGGCAGCGGTGGCGGCAAGATCTACTTGTACCGGTAGACGATCCGGCCACGCGTCAGGTCGTACGGAGAGAGCTCCACCACGACCCGGTCATCGGGAAGGATACGGATGTAGTGCATCCGCATCTTGCCGCTGATGTGCGCGAGGACCTTGTGACCGTTCTGAAGTTCCACCTTGAACATGGCGTTCGGGAGGGACTCGATCACGGTGCCCTCAATTTCGATGGCACCTTGCTTCTTGGCCACGCTTCGCCCTTCGAATCGGCTACCTTGATCGACTTCGCACCGCCGCATGCGGACACACGGATGCACGAGAGCCGACGAGTCAGTCTACGTCAGCGGACTCCAAAAGACGAATCCGTCAAGTTTGCCCACTTACCCTGATCCTTAAGCCCTGGCGGCGACCCGGACCTGCGGCCGCCACCGGACCGGGCGCGGGTTCCCCGCCCCCAGTCCTCGCGGGACCGGCGCCGCATGGGCGTCGGAACCACTGCGCCGGACTCCGGCCGCTCAGCCCAGCGGATCCGGCGCGGGCTCCACGCCGTACGTCGCGAGCCGGGCCCGGCCGCAGTCGGGGGAGGTCAGGACCAGCGGGCCCTGCTCGGTCAGCGCGATCGAGTGCTCCCAGTGCGAGGACCATGAGCCGTCCGTCGTGAGGACCGTCCACTCGTCGGAGAGGATCTTCGTCTGCGCCGTGCCGAGCGAGACCATGGGCTCGATGGCCAGACAAACGCCCGGGACGAGCTTGATGCCCTTGCCCCGCTTGCGCGAGACGTAGTTCAGCAGGTGCGGGTCCATGTGCATCTCGGTGCCGATGCCGTGCCCGCCGTAATCCTCGATGATCCCGTACTTGCCGGTGGCCGGGCGGGGCTGGCGGCGGATGTAGGACTCGATGGCCTTCGAGATGTCGACGAGCCGGTTGTTGACCTTCATCGCGGCGATCCCGGCCCACATGGACTCCTCGGTCACCCGGGAGAGCTCGATGAGCTCCGGGGCGTGACCGGTGCCCACGAAGGCGGTGTACGCCGCGTCGCCGTGCCAGCCGTCGACGATGGCGCCGGCGTCGATCGAGATGATGTCGCCGTCCTTGAGGACGGTCTTCTCGTCCGGGATCCCGTGCACCACGACGTCGTTGACCGACGTGCAGATCGTCGCGGGGAATCCGCCGTACCCCAGGAAGTTCGACTTCGCGCCGTGATCGGCGATCACCTTGCGGGCGACCTCGTCGAGGTCCTTCGTGGTGGCCCCGGGAACGGCCGCCTCGCGGGTGGCGGCGTGAATGGCAGCGACCACCAGGCCCGCCTCGCGCATTTTCGCGATCTGCTCGGGGGTCTTGATCTGCACCATTGCGCGGCGCCTTTCTGCGTGCGGAGGGGGACGGTCGGCCGTACTCCACGATACGGCGCAAACAGGCGGCCGGGGGGGGGGGGGGGGGGCGGGGGGGCGGCGGGGGGGGGGGGGGGGGGGGGGGGCGGGGCGGGGGGGGGGGGGGGCGCGCCCCCCCGGGGGGGGGCCCCCGGGGGGGGGGGCCGCGACCCCGCCCGC
>NZ_JBIRTB010000017.1:0-149134 GCF_044334475.1 Streptomyces sp. NPDC020780
GCTGGAACAACTCCCACAACTCGTCCGGCACCAGCCGCTCAACGATCCCCACCATGACTCACAGAATACCGAGTCACCCAAATGAGATGGCCTCTAAGGAATTGCAGATCATTAACACGTTGTTTTGATCTTGTTGTCCTCGCCGGTCTGTGCCTGGACACGGTGCTGAAGGGCGGTGAGGGCCGTGGGTGGGGTTGTCGCCGGTGGGATGGTGATGCCTTGTGCCTCGAGCAGTCGCCGGTTCTTCAGGAGGGTGCGGTGCATTGCGGTGCGGCTGGTGCCGAACAGCACGGCGAGGGGTTCTGCGGCCAGGGCGGCCCGCAGGTGGAGCACGGTGGCCAGGACCTGGTCGGCGAAGGCCAGCCGAGGCGGCCGACCGCGCCGGATATCCCCGTCCGGGGCCAGGGTCTCGGTGAGGTCGTTCAGTTGTTGGCGGGTCATCCCGGTCAGTGCTGGATCGGAGAGCAAGGCATGATCCCACTCCGGATCCGGCGTCTGCGGGGCCCGGGCCGCTGGGATTACGGGTGATGGGTGGGGGTGCAGTGCATAGTTCCAGGCGCCCTGGAACGCGTGCCGGGTCAGCGGAAGGGCGGCCATTGCCGCGTCTTTGATGCGGACTCCGGTCGGGTAGGTGTTGGTGTCGAGTTCGGCTCTCACACGCAGTCCGGTGCGGGTGGTGGTCGCGGCGATCGACTGCACGATGACTTCGTGGCTGGTCAGCGGGCGGCCGCTCCAGTTCATGGTGATGTGGGAGAAGAGCCGGTGCTCGATCTTGTTCCACTTCGATGTGCCTGGTGGTAGGTGACACACGGTGATCGTCAGCCCGGTTTCGGCTGCGAGTTGGGCCAGCTCGAGCTTCCAGGACCGGGTGCGGTAGCCGTTGGATCCGCCGGCGTCGGCGATGATCAGCAGTCGTGTCGCCCGCGGGTAGGCAGCCTGGCCCTGGCCGTGCCACCAGCGGCGGATCGATTCCACTGCGAAAGCGGCGGTGTCGTGATCGGTGCCGACGTTGACCCAGCCGGTGTTCGCGGTGAGATCGTAGATCCCGTAGGGGACGGCTTTGCCCAATTGCGGATCCGCGAAGTCGTGGACGCTGACCGGGACAGGCTCGCCGGCGGGACACCATTGGCGGCCGCTGTTCTTGAAGTCGCCGACGAGCTCCTTCTTCTTGGTGTCCACGCTGATGACCGGCTGGCCGGCGTCCCGGTAGGTGCGGGCCTGCTCGTTGAGGTAGCTGAACTGGGCGTCCCGGTCCGGATGCTGACTGCCCTCGAGCGTCTTCGCGTTGGCCTGAAGACTGAAGCCTTCCTCCCTCAGCAGGTCGCCCACGGTATCGGCGCTGATCCGGTGCCCGGCCCGGGCCAGCTCCGCCGCGAGCGTACGGGTCGATTTCACCGTCCACCGCAGCGGCGACATCGGGTCGCCTCTCTCGTCGGGCTCGACCAGCGCCAGTAGTGCCGGCCGCAGCCCCGGATCCAGATCGGCGACCCGTTTACGTCCTCCCCCGGGACGCCGGACCCGCCCCAACGGCTCCTCTCCGGATTCCAGCTCGAACACGCCATTGCGGACCGTCGTCTCGCTGACCTGGGCCGCCCGAGCGACAGCGCGGATGCCACCATGCCCCAGCAGCCGGGCCTCGGTCCCCATCAGCAGCCGTCGCTGCCGCTCGTCCAGATGTGGGAACAACACCGCGAACTTCGCAGCGAGTTGATCACGGGTCTCGTCCGGGATGCGCATACCAGACCAACGAGCCCCAGGTCGGGAAGCAACACCTTGATGATCTGCAATCCCTTAGGGACAACCGGGGAGAGAAGACCGTCTTGCAGGTTATCGACAGGGGAGGCGAGGTGGTCGCCGGTACGGCTTGTATCACCGAGACGAGCGTCGAGGACGAGGGCGCCTGCGCGCTGACATGATCGAGAAGCTTGGGTGGTCGCTCGCTCTGCGGGTGCGGTGCCGAACAGGGCCGCACCCGTGCGCCCGGACTGCCGCAGCGATGGACGACCTCTTCAAGACCGATCCAGAGCGCCAGTCACGCAGATAGTCACGCACAACGACAGAGGGCAAATCCTTGATTTTTTTGGGATGTGCCCTCTGACCTGCTACTCAGCTACCAGGTTCGCCCAGGCTCGGTAACCGGGTTTCGGGACGACCGTGGTGACCGGGATCACACAGTCATGCCCCGATCGGGTGCTCCGCGATCCAGTTTCTGGTCACCCGCAGAATCTGGACCTGCCGATCGGTCGGGGCGTCGGCTCTCATGCCGCCCTCGCTGCGCGACGGTCGCCGCGGGCCTGGCGGCGCAGCTCGGTCCGGTCTGCTGGCCTGCCGGCCAGTCGAGTGTTCCAGAAGGGGTGCCACCAGATGCGGGCGGACAGGAGGAGCAGCTGGCGGCGCAGTGCGATGTTGCTGTGCTGGTGGGGTGTGGCGAGCGCGTCGTACCGCAACGCACGGGCCCGCACCGGATCCACGCACCTCACCCAGGGCGTCGGCGCAGGTCAGGAGCGAAACGTGCAGGAGCGTTTCACCGGTCGCTTTTCACTGCCACATGCTGGCGTTGCACCTGTACGGGCTGCACAGCGGGCAGGAACTCTTCGTAGTGAAGGCGCACCGATTCCTGTCCTGGTGAACCCCGTGCCGCTCCAGACTGGTCACATGACACAGGGACCGAGGGCGTACGGCAGCGAGCGTGATGACCTGGAGCCTGGGCCACAGCCCGGCCGCGACTACCGCGAACTGATCGGTGGGCCGCTGGCCCGGCAGCTGATCGAGGTGACCGGCTGGACGGAGGAGGAGATCACCACCGGCGCGTTCTTGATCGGCGGCCGGGCCTCATACGGGCCTACCTTCAGCCGTCCTGGTGGCCCGTGGGTATGGGAGGGCCGACACACCCTGATCAGCTGAGGGCGCGGCAGACTGACCGGTTGCGGAAGCGGGTGATCTGCTGCATGAGGGCGGTCGCGAACGCCGGCGTCTGGAGAAAGCCCGGCGGCACATTGGAGAGGTACACGCGGCAGTGGCGGGTCTGCTCATGGAGGGCGAGCCAGTCCTCCTGGACTTGTCGCATCCCGTTGCGGTGCAGGCGGCGCCACTCCATGTACATCGAGTCGACCGCACGGGCGGCGGCGAACAACGTCGAGATCGCCTACACCCCGACTAACAGCTCCTGGCTCGACCGGATTGGACTCTACACTCGCAGGGCAGCGCAGTCCGAGGCCTGCCAAGTTCCCGCGAGCGCCAGCAAGATCGGCTGAAAACGGTTGCCCAGCCAATGCGCGACAGCCTCCCCAGCATCGACCCTCGTCCCCGCCTGTGACTCGCGGCAATACGGCCACTGAGTTCCATGGCGACCGGGGCAAGGCCGGCCGTCACATCTACGGGGATCGATTCATATTCGCAGCTGCTCCAGCTCGCCTATGGTCGTCGCAGATGCAGACAGAGGCGGCTGCCTTGAGTCAGCGTCGCATGCGCAGCACCCATCCCGCAGGCCGTCGTGAGGCCAAGCGCAGGACGCGGCTTTCGTCGGACGTCCGCCGCCCCGGCTGAACAGCTCACAGCCGATGCTCTCGCCGAGAGAGCTGAGCGAAGGCCGAAACTAGCTCTGACCTGCAGCACGGAAAGCGCATGTGACATGCGCCACCATTGACCGCCATGCCTGATCGACACATGATCCTCACAGATTCTTGTCATGCAGAACTAAGGGGTGCGTGGAGCGTGTTGACGCGAAGACGGCGGCGCAGCTGGCGTCAGGCGGTGCGGAGTGGGGCAGTAGCCCTCACGCTCCTCGGGGGTGCGGTTCCGGTAGTCGGGGCGGGGGCGCCGCCGGCATTCGCTGCTGATGATGGGGCAGCTTCGGCAGCGGCTGACAGGACTTCGGAGTCGGAGGCGAGTGCCCTCGCGGCAGAGACCGGCGAACGGGTGGTCGTGGATGAGGCGATCACCGAGACTTCCGAGGTCTTCGCCAATCCGGACGGCACCTTTACGCAGGAGATGAACGCGGCTCCAGTGCGGGCCCGGGACGGCGATGGGCTCTGGGCCCCCATCGACACCACCCTTGTGCGCGGGGCTGATGGCTCTGTGCGGGCGAAGAACACGACGACCAATCTCACTTTGTCGGGCGGCGGCAGCGGGGACGGACTGGTCGCGCTGGAGGACGAGGGGCACGAGCTGCAGTTCGGTTGGCCCACCACGCTCCCCGAGCCCCAGCTCGACGGCGACACCGCCACCTACGCTGGAGTCCTCCCGGACGTCGATCTGAAACTGACCGCGTTGAGTTCCGGTTACACCTCGGTGCTTGTGGTCAAGACCGCGGAGGCGGCAAAGAACCCGGCGCTCTCGACGATCTCAATGACCGTCTCCAAGGGCAGCCTCGACATCGCCCCGACCGCCGACGGCGGTTTCGTCGCCCGCGACAGAAACGGCACCCCAGTTTTCGAGAGCCCGGCAGGGCGGATGTGGGACTCGGCCGGCGACATCCCCGCACCTGACACCACCCCGGCCGGAGTCACCACGCAACTCTTCCGCACTACCTCACCCTCGGCAGAAGCAAAGGCCGAGAGCGAGCTGGAGACAACGAACACCGCCCCGCTGCCCGCTGCTGGAGGCGAGCCTGTTCCTACGGAGGGCCCCAGCAGCGGTGACGCGGTGGCCGAGCTCCCGCTCAAGGTCACCGATACCACGCTGGAGATCACACCAGACCCGGCCCTGAGCCGCGGCGCGGACACTGTTTTCCCGCTCTACATCGATCCGCCGACCAAGGGCATCACGCTCGGCGACTGGACGGCGCTTTCCTCAGACGGTGACAAGTTCTGGGAGTTCAAGGGGGACAAGGGTGTGGGGCGCTGCTCCAACTACGCCGGTTACCTCTGTTCCAACAGCCCCTACACCCAGCGCCTGTACTTCGAGTACCCGCTCTCCTCGATCCACGGCAAAAAGATCCTGGACGCGACGATGGAGGTGTACCAGGAGTGGACGTTCACCTGCGATCCGCACTGGTACGACCTGAGCCGTGTGGACAAGGGCATCTCCTCCAGCACCACCTGGTCGACCCGCCCCACCGGGGTGGACCTGATGGGCGACCGGAACGTGGCATACGGGCGGGGTGACCTGTGCAGCCCCTCTCAGCCGGCGAACTGGGTGCGCTTCAGCGACAATGTGGACGAGGAGACGAATGAGAACCTGACGACGACTCTCGCGTCCTACGCCGCGAACAAGACGTCGCAGATCACCTTCTCGCTGACCGCGCACGACGAGTCCGACGCTGGCGCTTGGGCGCGGTTCCGCAACGACGCAAAACTGTCGGTCACCTACGTCTCCTACCCGAGCACGCCCAGTCCGTACGGCGTCCAGCAAGGAACGACCGGGCGGGCCTGCAACACTTCCGCCTCGTTGCCCTTCGCCACCAGCGACACCACGCCGAAGATGCTGGCCACGGTGCAGTCGGCCGACGGGTCGAACTCCCAGCTGCGTGCCTTGTTCGAGGTGTGGAAGGCTGATGGCTCCAGCCGTGCCTGGTATGCGGCCTCGCCGGACGCCGCATGGGTGGCTGACAATGCCGTCCGCGACGCGTCCACCACCGCGCTGCCGGTGCAGACGGACTACCGCATGCGGGTGATGACGCAGGCGTACTACAAGACTGACCGGGGTGTCACCGGTGTCCTGAACTCGGCCTGGTCGTCCTGGTGCTACTTCCGAATCGACACCGACTCGCCGCCGCCGCCGGTGGTGACCAGCAACGACGGTATCTACAAGCCAGCCGAGACTGATCCGGCCGCGGGCGGCGTGGGAACGTCCGGCAAGTTCACCTTCACCCCCGCGGACACCAATCCCACCACGGCCGGCATTCAGTCGGATGTCGTCAGCTACAAGTGGAAGCTGAACAGCGGGGCCGTCTCCGGTCCAATCACTGTGGCCAAGGGTGCGGCCACCACTCAAACGATCACGCCGAACCAGGCTGGTGAGAACACCATCCAGGTTTGGGGCTACGACGCGGCCGGACACAGCTCGCTCACCGGCTACTACAGCTTTTTGGTCAAGGGTGCTGAGAAGCCGTCGGGCATCTGGCACCTGGACAACAACGGCAATGACAGCACCTCCGCGGTGCAACACCCGCTGACGCTGGGTGGCACGTCCGCCTACACCACGCTGGCACGCTCTGGTGCAGGGGCGCTGAAGCTCAACGGCACCAGCGACTACGCCGCCACCAGCAGTGCCGTGCTCGACACCAGCAAGTCCTTCGCCGTCTCCGCATGGGTACGTCCGGGCGACATCTCCCGGAGCCAGACGGTTCTCTCGCAGAAGGGAACCAACCTGTCCGGCTACGCCCTGCACTACTCCGCGACCGCCGGGAAGTGGGCATTCAGCAAGTACGCCAGTGATGCCGTGGGTAGCGCCGCAGTCCGTTCGTACTCCACCGCGAAGCCGGTAGCGAATGCCTGGACGCACCTGGCGGGTGTCTACAATGCTGCGGACCAGACCATCCAGCTCTTCGTCAACGGAGTGCCGCAGGGCCAGCCGGTGATCGGCGCCCCCTCCTGGAACGCTACCGGCCCGATGCAGTTCGGACGATTCCACTCCGCCGGCAGCTACGTCGAGAACCTGAACGGCAGCGTCGACGAGGTCCACGTCTGGTCCCGTGCTGTCACGGACACTGAGATTACGCAGGACGCCCGACTGGAGGACGAGGACATCAGCGACGGCACCGCGGGCGACCCGGTCCCCGCGCTCGTCGCCAAGTGGGACGCCACGGACATGGCCAACGCGACCGGCACCACCGTGAAGGACACCAGCGGCTTCGGCCGGAACCTCACGCTCAACGGAGCCGCACTCAGCAAATTCACCACCGGTGACCCGGACATCGGCGAAGAGGTCACGACCACACAGACGATGACCCTGAACGGCACCAGCGCGTATGCGACCGCCACCGGTCCGGTCGTCGATGACTCCGGCTCGTTCACCGCGACCGCCTGGGTGACGCTGGACCCCGCCAAGCTCGCCGACACCAGCAAGTCGTATGCAGTGCAGGTGTTGGGTCAGTCGGGGACGAGTCAGTCCTCCTGGGGTGTCTGGTACGAGCAGCCTGCCGGCAGCACTCAGGGACGGTGGACGTTCGGTCGACCCGACAAGGACGGCACCGGGGCAGCCTGGACCAAGAGCGCGTCCACCGCGTTCACCACGGCACAACTAGGCGTCCCCGTCATGCTGACGGTCGTCCACGATGCCCAAGCGGCTGCCGACCCCAACGACGCCTCCAAGCTCGGCGCGCTCAAGCTCCATGTCGACAGCGCCCTGATGGGCGAGGAAGACGGCGTTCCGTACTCAGCCCCCTGGCAAGGCGGCGGGGCATTCGAGATCGGCCGGGCGAAGGTCAACGGCGCTGCCGCCCGCTACTACCCCGGGAAGATCGACAGCGTTCGCGTGTGGGCCGGAGCCACCTCCACCGACACCATCGCTAACCGGTTCAACGCCGAACAGCAGTAGAACCGAACGGCAGGGCGAGTTCGCTCCACCGCCCTGCCGTACTGCTCGAGAACACCTATGCGTCTCCATGGACGCGCGCTACCGAGATCCAGCGTTCCGGGTACCGACGCCGCTGCCCGAACGCTTCCTGCCAAATTCCGAGAACCGGGACATCATCGTGTCTTCATCACCCTTCCGCAGGCGCGTGCCAGGGGCGGCAATACACCGCTGGCTCGGCCGTGGCGGGCTTATCCTCTCCCTTTGCCTTCTTCCGCAAATCATGGTGCCCACGGGCTACGACTTCGCGGCCCAGGCCCAATCCACCGCAGCCCGTAAGCAGTTGGAGGATCGGCCCCCCGCGAAGATCGACAAGGTAGGCGTACTCAAATCCGGCACATCCAAGGCCCCAAAGGACATGGCCGCCCCCGCTGCCCACAAAACCCGTGAGCGGTTGAAGAAGGCCACGTGGCCAAAGGCAGGCAGGGCCAAAGTCGCGGTCTCGGCTTCTGGCGAGGCCGTTGTTGACGTCGGCGGACTCGGCGTGGAGCTGGCTCAAGAGCCTGTCGCCCCGGTTCCCAAGCTGGCAAAGAGTGAGACGGCGTTGAAGGCCGCGGGCCCGGCCGAGGAGGTGGCGCTCAGTGTCCACTCCCAAGGGGCTGCAAAGAAGGCGGGCGTCAACGGCGTGCTGCTCACTGTCGATCCGGGAGGTACTGCATCCGGGGAAACCACCGGTGACACCGACAAGCTCCGGATCTCCTTGGATTACTCCTCATTCAGCGACGTTTACGGCGGCAACTTCGGCCCCCGTCTGAGCCTGGTGACGCTCCCGGCGTGTGCGCTGACCACGCCGGAGAAGAAGTCCTGCCGCACTCAGAGCCCGGTGGCGGGCGCGGACAACGACACGGGATCCCAGAGCCTGACGGGCACTGTCTCCGCCCGCACCCTCGCAGCTGGCACCCCGATGCTGCTGGCGGCCGCGGCCGGCAGCTCGGGCGGCGGGGGCGACTACGGCGCCACCCCGCTGTCGCCGACCGCGACCTGGGAGGCCGGCGGCAGCACGGGTGACTTCACCTGGAACTACCCGCTGCGGGTTCCCCCTGCAACGGCCGGCCCGTCCCCGAACCTGTCTATCTCTTACAACTCTGCCTCGGTGGACGGCCGCACGGCCGGTGAGAACAACCAAACCTCGGTAATCGGGGAAGGTTTCTCGATCACCGAGTCCTACATCGAGCGCAAGTACGGCTCCTGCAAGGAAGACGGCCAGTCCGGCAAGGGCGACCAGTGCTGGAAGTACGCCAACTCCACCCTGGTCCTCAACGGCAAGGCCGTCGAGCTGGTCAACACCTGTGCCGACAAGGCGGCCTGCGACACCGCAGCCCTCTCAGAGGCGTCCGGCGGCTCCTGGAAGACGAAGACCGAGGACGGCACCCGCGTCCAGCACCTGACCGGCGCCACCGCCAATGGCGACAACAACACCGAGTACTGGAAGGTCACCGACGCATCCGGCACTCAGTACTTCTTCGGCAAGCACCGAATGCCCGGCTGGAGCGACAAGGGCACCACCGACACCACCGATGACGACCCTGTCACCAATTCCGTATGGACCGCCCCGGTCTTCGGTGACGACTCCGGAGAGCCCTGCTACAAGTCCACCGGCTTCGCCGACTCCTCCTGCAACCAGGCATGGCGCTGGAACCTCGACTACGTCGAAGACACCCACGGCAACGCCTCCACCTACTGGTACGGCCGGGAGACGAACTACTACTCCAAGAACGCCGACACCACCGTCAACGGCACCGGCTACACCCGCGGCGGATACCTCAACCGCATCGACTACGGCCTGCGCAATGACCTGATCTACACCAAGCCCGCCGCCCAGCAGGTCCGCTTCACCTACGCCGAACGCTGCATCGTCTCGGGCGGCTGCACCAGCCTGACGGCGGACACGAAGGCCAACTGGCCAGACGTCCCCTACGACATGATCTGCGCATCCAGCACCAAGTGCACCACCCAAATCGGCCCTTCCTTCTTCACCCGCAAACGCCTCACCGACGTCACCACCTCGGTGTGGACCGGCACTGCCACCACCCAACGGAACGTGGACACCTGGCACCTCGAGCAGGACTTCCCCGACACCGGTGACGCCTCCTCGGCAAGCCTGTGGCTGAAGTCCATCCAGAACACCGGCAAGGCCAACACCACCGCAGCCGTCATGCCACCGGTCGTCTTCGGCGGCGTACAACTGTCCAACCACGTCGAGGGCAGCGGCCCGGACACCCTGCGCTACATCAAGTGGCGCGTGCGCACCATCAAGTCCGAGACCGGATCGACCATCACCGCCAACTACTCAGACCCCGACTGCATCTGGGGCTCAAGCATGCCGACGGCGGTCGACAAGAACACCCGCCGCTGCTACCCGGTCAAGTGGTCCCAATCCGGAGCCACCCCAGTCACCGACTGGTTCCACAAGTACGTCATCACCTCCGTCTTCCAGGATGACCCCTACGGCCACGGCGACACCGGCGAGACGTACTACGACTATCAAGGGGGCGCCGGCTGGGCCTACGCCGACGACGAGGGCCTGACCAAGGCATCCAACCGCACCTGGTCACAGTGGCGCGGCTACGGCAAGGTCGTGGAGACATCTGGCGACTCCGAGGGCCCACGCTCCAAGAAGTCCACGCTCTACATGCGCGGCCTGAACGGCGAGAAGGAACTCGACGGCACCGCACGAGTAGAGAAGGTCACCGACTCCACCGGCACCGCCATCGACGACTCCCGGCAATACGCCAGCTTCGTCCGCGAAACCATCGCCTACAACGGCACCGAAGAAATCAGCGGCACCATCAACACACCCTGGTCCCACAAGACCGGCAGCCACACCTACACATGGGGCACCACCGAGTCGTGGATCGTCCAGGCCGGTGAGACCACCACCCGCACCAAGACTTCTACCGGCACCCGCACGGTCAAGCAGAAGACCACGTACGACACCACGTACGGCATGCCGATCACCGTGGAGGACACTGGCGACACCGCCACGACCGGCGACGAGTCCTGCGTGCGGACCACCTACGCCCGCAACACCACCGCCTGGCTGGTGGATGCGGTCTCGCGCACCGAGAGCTACTCGGTCTCCTGCACGATCACCCCTTCCATTCCGGCCGATGTCGTCTCCGACATCACCCTGGCCTACGACGATCAGGCGGTCGGGGTGGCGCCCACAAAGGGCGAGAACACAGCCTCCTACAGGGTGACAAGTTACGGCGAGCTCGACAAGAAGCCCGTCTATCAGCAAGTCTCCAGCTCCACCTACGACAAGCTGGGCCGACCACTCACCGAGACCAACGCACTCAAGAGCACGGTCAAAACCACCTATATCCCGGACGATTCGGGCTACGGGCCGCTGACTTCCAGAACCTCGACCGACCCCAAGCTCTACACCTCCACCACTGAGGTGGACCCGGCCTGGGGCACAGCCACAAAGACGACTGATGCCAACGGCAACGTCACCGAGTGGTCCTTCGACGCGCTCGGCCGCCTAACGTCGCTCTGGAAGCCGGACCGCTCCCGCACGCTCGAGGACGCCGCCAGCGTCGCCTACGCCTACAGCGTCAACAACAACAAGGAGACCTGGGTCCGCACGGACATCCTCAAGGCCGACGGGAAGACTTACAACAGCGCCTACGAAATCTTCGACAGCCTGCTGCGTTCCCGCCAGACGCAAGTTCCCGCGCCAGACGGCGGCCGGGTAATCTCAGAAACGCTTTACGACGACCGTGGCCTTGCTCACATCATCAATACGCAGGTTCACGACAACAACGCACCTACCGGCACCCTCGCGAACACCTACCCTGGCTCCGTTCCGGCCTCCACCGAGACTGTCTTCGACGCCGTCGGCCAGGCCACCGAATCGATCTTCCGCGTCTACGACCAAGAAAAATGGCGCACCAAAACCGACGACCAGGGCGATCGCATCGCGGTCACTGCCGCCGAAGGCGGCACCGGCACCCTAACGATCACCGACGCCCGCGGTAGGACCACTGAACGCCGTGAATACGGCGGCCCCGTACCAACCGGCAGCAATTACACCCGCACCCTGTACGAGTACACCCCCGGGGGACAACTCACGAAGATGACAGGGCCGGACGGGGCGGTCTGGACGAACGGCTACGACCTGCGCGGCCGCAAGACCACTTCCACCGATCCCGACAAGGGACGTGTCGACACCACCTACAACGACGCTGACCAGCCGCTGACCGTCACCACGACCCTAGACGGCGCCTCCCGCACCCTGATCACCGACTACGACGAGCTCGGCCGCACGACCGGAACTTGGGACGGAGTGAAGGACAACGCCCACCAGCTGACCAAGTTCACCTTCGACTCGCTGGCCAAGGGACAGCCGACCGCCTCGATCCGCTATGTCGGCGGCACCACCGGCAAAATCTACTCGCAGTCCGTGACAGGCTACGACGCTCTCGGCCGCCCCAAGGGCACCAAGACCGTCATCGCAGCCACCGACCCGCTAGTCGTAGCCGGCGCGCCGCAGAGCTTCACCACTTCTGCCGTCTACAACATCGACGGCACAGTGCAGTCCACCTCAATGCCCGCAGTAGCCGGCCTGCCTGCCGAAACTGTCAAGAGCAATTACAACGGCCTGGGCATGCTCACCGGCACCGACGGCATGACCGACTACGTCCAGAACATCGGCTACTCGCCGTACGGCGAGATCGAGGAGACGCGCCTGGGCACCTCCACGGGTGCCAAACAACTGCAGATCCTCAACCGCTACGAGGACGGCACCCGCCGACTGGACAACACTCACACGGTCGACCAAACCAACACCGGCTACACCAGCGACGTCGACTACGGCTACGACGCCTCCGGAAACGTCAAGTCGATCGCAGACAAGACCAACGGCAAGGACACTCAGTGCTTCGCCTACGACGGGTACCGCCGACTAACCGAGGCGTGGACGCCGTTCTCCAACGACTGTTCCACCGCTCGCTCGGCATCCACCCTCGGAGGCCCTGCCCCCTACTGGACCAGCTGGACCTATAAGCCCGGCGGCCTGCGTGACACCCAGACCGAGCACAAAGCCAGCGGCAATATCCAAACCGTTTACGGATACCCCGCTGTCAACGCCGCTGGTGCCGGCCAGCCCCACATCATGACCTCCGTCACGGTGGGCGGCGCAACCACCAAGCCCCTCACCTACGACGAGCAGGGCAATACGAGCAAGCGCTACGGCCCCACCGGGACGACGCAGAGTCTCGTGTGGGACATCGAAGGACAACTCACCCGTCTCACCGAAGGCACCAAGACCACCGACTACCTGTACGACGCAACCGGTGAACTCCTGATCCGCCGCGGCCCCGTCAAAACCGTTCTCTATATGAGCGGCCAAGAACTGCACTACGACACGGCCGCCAAGAAGTTCACCGCTCAGCGCTACTACCCGGCAGGGGACGCCACTGCCGTCCGGACCGAGACCAGCCTGTCGTGGATGGTCGACGACCACCACGGCACCGCCTCAATGACCATCGATGCCACCACCCAGGCCATAACTCACCGCTACACCAAGCCCTTCGGCGAACCGCGAGGCGCCGTAGCGCCAACCTGGCCGGACGACAAGGGTTTCCTCGGCAAACCTACTGACGCCGACACAGGGCTCACTCACGTGGGCGCCCGCGAGTACGACCCGGGCAGCGGACGCTTCCTCTCCGTTGATCCCATCCTCGCCCCCGACGACCACGAGTCCCTCAATGGTTTCGCATACGCCAACAACACCCCCGTCACGCTGTCCGACCCCACCGGACTCCGCCCCGACGGTATGTGCGGCGGCTCCTCAAGCTCATGCAACGGTGGCACCGAGACTTTCACAAAGAAGAGCAACGGCGGGTGGAGCTGGAAATACACAAAGACATACACCAAAAAGATCACATTTAAGTACAGCAACGGCTCCATCGGCAGAGGCACCTTGAGCACCACGGTCACCAAGACCTCTGGCACGACTGCCGCGAAGATCGTCTTCAAAAAGGGACCTGACCCGAAACCCAAGACTGACGACGGCTACTGCAACGCCTGCTGGGCGATGGGAACCAACCCCCACTATGACCCGCACGCCAACGACCTGCCAGATACCGGGAAGCTCGCAACCTGGCAGAAGGTTCTCCTTGGCGTCGTCACGGTGGTGGGACTGGGGGTGGCCGTCGCGCCCGTTGTTGCAGCCTTGGGGTCAGGATGCCTGGCAACCGCCCCGGTGTGCGCTGCAACGATCGCGGAAACGGTGACCGGGGGTGCGTCCGGTGGAAGCGCAGTGGTCGGCAGTGGAGTAACTCTCGGAGCTGCAACCGCCCTCAAGGGAGCAAGCAATACAGCTGCCGATTCGATAGTCCCCTATAGCAGGGGATGGGCGCTCCGGCAGCAGGGAAACCTCCACATCCCTAAGCTGGTCACTCCAAAGGGTAGGACTCTGAGCGCCCATGCTGCCGAACGGGTTGCCGGAAGTGGGCCAGGCCGGCCCCCGACATCACTGAGCGCTCTCGACCATATCCTGGAGAACGGCAACAAGGTGAAATACGATCCGGTTCGCGAAACTCTCCAAGTCAGGGCGACTCAACTTCCAGGAAAGCCGTTCGTGGTTGTCTCTGGAAGTGATCCGAATCACATAGTTACCGCCATGATCCCGAAGGCATTCGATATCCCTTGAATCCAGTAACGGACATTCTAGAAATGGCACATAAATTCATTTCAGGCGAGGACAGGTCTATGGAACTAATCGCATCCATGGAGACTGTCGCCGTGAAATACCTAGCCGAGTCAGAGGAATTCGAGTTCCTCGCAGAAGGGATTTCCCTTTATCGCCCTTGGGCTGGTGCACCTTACTGGTCGGAGAGCGATATGGTGCAACTCTTGCAAGACTTCGTGAGAGAATTTGGAGGCTCTGAGGAATCCTAACCTCGAAGTTTCGTGACGGTCCGCCGACGGAGTCGGTGGACCGTTTTCGTGCCGTGAGCTGAGGGTGGGCAGGCCGAGGGCCCGAGTGTCGTCTCGGGGTGGCGCCGGGTTCCACTGCTCCGGGTGGTGAAGGGCTGTCGTAGGGATGGGTGAATCCGCTGGTCAGCCGGGGTTCGGCAGGAGTGCGAGCCGTGCGAGTGCGGCGGTGATGTGGCCGGTGAAGGGCCAGTGCCGGGCCAGGCGGAGGATCCGTCGGCGGCCGGTGGTGACGAGTTGTCCGGCCGCGGTGAACAGGCGGAGCCGCAGGCGGCGGGGCTCCCAGAGCCTGGCCTTGCCGGTCAGCGCGAGCATGGGCATCCAGGCCAGCAGGTCGAGGGCGATCTGGACGATCTCCAGCCAGATCCGGTTCTGGGCGGTGCGGTGCAGCGGCAGGTTGCGTAGGCCGGTGGCCCGGGCGGCTCGGATGCGGTCCTCGGCCCTCGCCCTCAGCCGGTGACGGAGCTCGAGTTCGGCGATCGGCCGGTCCACGGTGTTGGTGGCGAAACAGGTGAGCCGCATGCCGTCCGCGTCCGTGAGCCGCAACTGGGCCCCGGGGTGCGGCCGTTCCTTCCGGACGATCAGCCGCATTCTCTGGGGCCAGCCGTCCAGGACGTCGCCGGTGAGTTCGGTGACCCAGGCCCCGTCGCGGATCTCGCCGTCTGCCTCGACGGCCGCCGTCCAGGCCGAGGCCGGGACCTTCAGCACATGCTGGTGGACCTGCTCGGTGATCACCATGCCGACCGAGAAGGACAGCCACCGCCCTCGCTGGGCGAGCCAGGCGACGAAGTCGTGGGTGCCGCCCGCAGAGTCGGTGCGGATCAGGGTCTGACGTCCGCGCCGGTACTTCTTCGGCAGTTGAGCCAGCGCCATGCGGGTGGCGGTGATGTGGTCGGCCGCGGTGTTCGAGCCAGCGTTCCCGGGCCTGAGCAGGGCCGCGACCGGCTCACCGGTGCCGCCCGGTCCATGGTCGACGAACCCCATCAGCGGGTGGCGACCGTAGGTCCGCTTCCAGGTCGGGGCCGCGTCCTCCTTGTCGGAGTGCGCGACCACCAGGACCCCGTCGAGGTCAACGGTCACCGTCCCGCCTGCATCGGGCGCCGCCTGGCCGGCCAGTCGCCAGACCCGCTCGCGGGCCTCGGCCCGCGCGGCACGGATGGCCCGCAGGGCCTTCTCCCCGGTGGCCGCGAGGGTGTCGATGAGGCGGGAGACCGTCGGGTCGGAGGCCACCGACCCGAACACGGCCGGCTCGGCCCGCAGCGTGCCGACATCGGCGAGGCAGTCCCCGCCCAGCGCGACCGCCAGGGCCACATCCAGCAGGATCTTGCCCGGATCATGCACCGCCCGGGCCTTCCGCCACGGCGTCAGTGCCGCGGATATCGCGGTGTCCAGGCCGGCCTTGCGGACGGTCTCGACCAGCAGTACGCCCCCGGCCTGCGAGACCACTGCCCGGCCGCCGCCCTCGATGCGGACACGCGGGTAGGACCCGATACGCTTCTTCACCTGGAGAGTGCTTCTTTTCTTGCGGCGACATGGACCCTAGACAAGTCCCATCGTTGCAGGTCAGGAGCACTCTCCGCTTATTTGATCAAGCCTCGGACAGCCCACCTCACGAAAGCGCGAGGCTAAACTGGGCCGAGTGGGCAGCCGAGCAACTGGCCGCTGACGGCATCACCGTAGAGATCACCCCGAAGCTCAGGGAAGCCATGGACGAGGAATGGGCCTGGCCCAACTACCCGATGCGCTGGTGCACCCGCAGCGAGATCCGCCAGGTCTCCAACGAGGCCCAGAAAATGCACGACGACATCCGCCACGGCCATCTCCTCATCCACGCCCACGCCCACGACGGCCACACCACCGTGGCAGTCGGCACATACCTCCACCAGAGCGGCAAGTCCGTCTACCTCCACGGCGAGGACCACCTGCGCCAGGTCGCAGACACCTTTCAATCACCCGCCACAGCCCTGGTCGCCTTCGAAAACGCCCACGGCGTCGCCATGCGGCCCGGCCCGGCTTCCCTGACCGACACCGAGCAAGACACCGCCCAAGCCCGAACCTCACTCGACCCGCCTACCGCCGGGGCTGAACCTCCGCGCCCGGAACCGGAAACCGTCCCCGCATACGCGGCCGACGCCGACGACCACGACGTCCTCCTGGACACCTTCCTCAAAGATCACCGCGACTGGCAGAAGTGGCGCACCTGGTCCGACGACACGACGCACGCCATCCACGAGGACCAGACCCTGCGCATCGAGCACGTCCACGAAACAAACGCCCCCGAAACGGCGTGGACCGTGGCCGCTTACGAAACGCCCGTCTCCGACCTCATATGGGCCCTCACCGCGACCGGCACCACCCCCGCCCCGGTAATACAGCACCTACTGATCCACCTCGCCCAGGGCGACGGGTAGTCAGCACTTCGGTAAACGAGAAGATGGTCACCGCAGCTACCCAGCCCCTCACCGCTGCCGGATGGAAGTACGCCTTGAACGGGCATGGGATCCGCTGGACATCTCCCGACGGGGGCGCGGGCGTTCAATTTGACCCGCTGACCGCGCAGCATCCCCAGAACCTGGCCACCTGGACCGTCTAGGGCGGCCCGAACCCCGACCGCCCCGCCTGGACCCTCACCGCCTCGCCGTACACGCCCAGCTCGCTGCTGGCCGACCTCTCCGAAAACCTCGCATACGGAACCGGCACCCGCCAGAAGCCGGCCACGAGCCGCCAGCGTCAAACACGCCCCGTCACCACTTCACCGGCCGTACCTATCACCACCGGAGCCTTCCACCAACCCAGTCGTACACGCTGATGCTCAGAGACCAACCGACTCAACGTAACGCGGAAAAATGCCGCCCGTACAGGCCATCGACCGGATCCGTAGCCCGACCATCCGCAGAAGCGAACACTTGCACCCACTCATACGAGGCACTCGACCAACGTGCACCGCCTCCGTCGCCCGCCACTGCCCGGCGTGCACCGAACACATCGCGTAGCGCCTCCAGCGGGGACGCGCGCAGTCGATGACCGTGCAGCTCCACGGCGGTGGCGTGATCACCGGCAGATGATCGAGGCGATCGCGTGGAAGTACCGCACGGGCTCGCCCTGGGAGGACATGCCTTCCGAGTTCGGTTCGTGGAAGGGCGTCTATACCCGCTTGCGGAAATGGGCGCACGACGGCACCTGGGAGCGGGTGTTCACCTCTCTGCACGCCCAAGCGGACGCCGAGGGGGATCTAGGTTGGGTCGTCGCGGTCGATTCAACTATCGTCCGCGCCCATCAGCACGCTGCCGGCGCCCATAAAAAGGGGCTCTGGCCAGCGAGCCAGAGGACCATGCCCTCGGCCGGTCCCGAGGCGGGCTGACCACCAAGGTCCACTTGGCGGCGGACGACCACTGTCGGCCTCTTGCTTTCGTGCTGCCCCCCGGACAGGCAGGTGACGCACCCGCATTTGAACAGGGCATGGCCGCAATCCGGGTGCCTCGCACGCTCGGGCGTCCTCGGGTGAGACCGGCCATGGTCCTGGCGGACAAAGCCTATTCTTCTCGCGCGACCCGTGAACATCTCCGCAGGCGCGGCATCCGGGCGATCATCCCCCAGCCCTCGGACCAGATCGCCAACCGGAAGCGCAGAGGCCGTCACGGCGGAAGGCCGCCCGGCTTTGACAAGGCTTCCTACAGGCAGCGGAACACCGTCGAACGGTGTATCAACAAGCTCAAACAGTGGCGCGGCCTTGCCACCCGGTATGACAAGACCGCAACCATTTACCAAGCCGGCCTCCACCTAGCGGGCATCCTTCTCTGGGCCGCGCGGTGATCCGAAAGAGACGGCCTAGGCGTGCAGCCAGCACTGGCGGCACTCGCCCGGAACACCCCCGCGTCGGCGGGGAGGACCCACGCCGCGACCGGGACCGAATCGTCCGCGCCGGAACACCCCCGCGTCGGCGGGGAGGACCGGGCGGCGTTGCCGTGGAGCTTGTCGGCTTCCGGAACACCCCCGCGTCGGCGGGGAGGACGCGTCGAGGAGGCTCAACATCATGGCCGTGGTCGGAACACCCCCGCGTCGGCGGGGAGGACGATGTCGATGACGGGCCGGATCGCGGGCAGCACGGAACACCCCCGCGTCGGCGGGGAGGACGGGAGCGGATCCCGGCCGATGTCCGCGCGCGCGGAACACCCCCGCGTCGGCGGGGAGGACGTTGGCCGACCGGGTCGACCGGGTGCTGCGGCCGGAACACCCCCGCGTCGGCGGGGAGGACAGCAGCTCGCCGACGCGGTCGCGGTCGCCAGGCGGAACACCCCCGCGTCGGCGGGGAGGACGTAGGTCCGCGGGTCCAGGAACCCGCGGGGCGCGGAACACCCCCGCGTCGGCGGGGAGGACTGTGCCCGGCGCGAGTCCGGGACCCGGGCCAGCGGAACACCCCCGCGTCGGCGGGGAGGACGGCATGAACACCTTCACCTTCGAAGGCATCGACGGAACACCCCCGCGTCGGCGGGGAGGACGCGAGCCCTGGCCGTCGGCAGTTCCGTGCCGCCGGAACACCCCCGCGTCGGCGGGGAGGACGCGCTGTAGGTCGGGGCCGCGTTCGCGGTGCCCGGAACACCCCCGCGTCGGCGGGGAGGACTCACAGAAGACCGAGCCGGACACCTCAAGCGACGGAACACCCCCGCGTCGGCGGGGAGGACGCCTCCCCGGTGGGGGCTGTGACCTTGACGTTCGGAACACCCCCGCGTCGGCGGGGAGGACCTCATACGCCCATGCCAGGACCGCGGCGGACGCGGAACACCCCCGCGTCGGCGGGGAGGACGCACTCGTGTCTCCCCATGACGCCCCCTGACCCGGAACACCCCCGCGTCGGCGGGGAGGACGTGCGCTCACTGGTACTCAGGGCGGCTGCGAACGGAACACCCCCGCGTCGGCGGGGAGGACGAGAACCGGCAGGCGTACCGGCCGAACGGCTACGGAACACCCCCGCGTCGGCGGGGAGGACGCACTGCTCCGGTGGCTCACCGGCCTGATGACCGGAACACCCCCGCGTCGGCGGGGAGGACAGCGGCTGCGGTTGCGCGGGGGAATCGGTCGTCGGAACACCCCCGCGTCGGCGGGGAGGACCTCAGCAGGCCGAACGCGCCGTCCACCCACGCCGGAACACCCCCGCGTCGGCGGGGAGGACTGATGTCGCCATCACGCGATCCCGGGCGGTTGCGGAACACCCCCGCGTCGGCGGGGAGGACCCGCTCACGAGCCGTACGACGGCTGACCTTCCTGGAACACCCCCGCGTCGGCGGGGAGGACAGACACTGTGTCTGTGACGGGGCCGGTACCGACGGAACACCCCCGCGTCGGCGGGGAGGACTCCAGGCTGTCGCCCCAGTAGTCGAACGAGACCGGAACACCCCCGCGTCGGCGGGGAGGACGCTCGGCCGCCACCCCAAACTGGAAAAGCGACGGAACACCCCCGCGTCGGCGGGGAGGACGGCAGTGACCTACCACTCGGCCAAGACAGCAGCGGAACACCCCCGCGTCGGCGGGGAGGACGCCCAGCCCCTGCCCGACGCACTCGTTGACTACGGAACACCCCCGCGTCGGCGGGGAGGACAGCCGCACATGAGCGCTGGACCCTCCGGCCGCCGGAACACCCCCGCGTCGGCGGGGAGGACTACGTGCGCTGGCTCCAGCAGATGCAGACCGACGGAACACCCCCGCGTCGGCGGGGAGGACGGCGAGGCGCTCGGTGCGGGTCATCGGTGCTCCGGAACACCCCCGCGTCGGCGGGGAGGACACTTGCTGACCTGCACCTCAGAAAGGGCTTTGCATTTCCTTTACCTTTGGTGCGGCGGTCATACGGATCAGGGTAAGCCCGTCGAAGTCGGCGGGGACGCGGCGGCGGGTGCCGGCGGTTCGGATGGCGTAGCCCTGCTCGGTGGGGGCAGGGTGAACGAGTACGGCGGCGCCGTTGCCCACGGTCTCGGTGACCGCTTGCCAGAGTCGGTCGCGGATACGGGCGGAGACGCTCCCGACGAAGATGCCGGGGACGACCTCGCTGGTCCAGCGGCTGAGTGCTCCGCGAAGGTGGTCGGGAACGGCCGTGGTGGCGATCACGAGCATCGACGGCATCATTCACCTCGGGCCGCGTAGTTGACGCCGGCGGGAAGGGCACCGGCCTTGGGGTCCCAGAGGCGGACCAGCTGGACGTCGCGCTTCTCCTGTGGCTCGTCTTCATCGGTGGCGTCCTTGGAGCGTGGCGTCAGGAGGCTCTGGACGTCGTGAACGATGCGCGGGAGGAGCTTGAGGAGTCGTAGGTCTTCGCGGAAGCGGCGGCGCGCTTCCTGTTCGGGGTTGTCGGAGTTGTGGAGGGCGAAGGCCAGGGGAAGGGTGGTCTCGGCCTTGTAGAGGTCGGCGATGTCGTAGACGAAGGAGTGCTGCTTTCCGGTGTGAACGAATCCGAGGGCAGGAGAGAGGCCGAGCGCGAGCAGTGCGGCGTGGACGATGCCGTAAAGACAGGCGCTGGCCGCGGACAAGGCAAGGTTGACGGGGTCCTGGGATTCCCATTTGTCGGGATGGTAGTTGCGGCGGAAGCGGCCAATTCCGTGCTGCTGGGCGAGGATCTTGTAGAAGGCTTTCATCCGCTGCCCCTCGAGGCCACGCAGCTGGTCGAGGGTGACGGCCTCGGGAAGGTCGGCGTCCTGGAAGCGCATGCGGTACATGCGGATGGCGACGTCGAGGCGTCGTTCGGAGTCGGACCAGCAGGCGACCTGCTGTTCCAGCCAGTGGGTGGTGAGGGAGTCGGAGAGGATGCCGGCGTAGGCGCGTACTCCGCCGAATCCGACGGAGATGACGCTGGTGCCATGGCGGGCCAGGGTGTTCAGAGCGGGTGTGGTGATGGAGACGCCCGGGCCGAGGAGGAGGCACGATAGTGCCGCGGTGGGGATGTAGACGAGGTCGGTGCGCTGGGCGTCCACCTGGATCTGGGCGCAGACTCCGGTGTCATCCTGTACCACGCGGACCATGTCCAGGTAGAGGAATGACAGGGAGTCGGCCACGCGGGGCAGCATGGCGAGGGTAGGGGAGGCTAGGCGCCGCCGGGCGTCGCCTCCCCTTCTGGGTGCGCTCATGCGGCCGGTGCGGGGGCCAGGCTGAGCAGTCCGGCTCCGTACGGTTTCCCGCGTCCGATGCCGGTCAGGACGGCCCCGTGGAGGGCATCGGGGTCGGTGACGGTTGCGGTGCCGTCGTAGCGGATCAGGGTGTGCCGCATACCGTCGGGGTCCTGCCTGCGGGGGCGGATCGGCGGCATGTTGGTGGGCGTCATGACGTGGACTTGCAGGCCCGCGTCGGCCGCCCGGCGCAGCCACCACCGGTCGGCGTCCGCCCCGGACAGTGGCATGACCCGGCCGCGCTTGCCTTTTGCTTCTAGCGGGAGGCGTTCGCGCTTGGCGGGGTTGAGGACGATGCGGTAGCGAACGGCCAGTCCTCTGCGCAGGGCTGTGAACATGGGGGTGAGACTCTTGATGTCTGCCTGTCCGTAGCCTGCCGGGAGACGGGCGGGGTCAAGACGGTTCGCTGCTTGGACGAGGAGGGTGCTGGTGGTGTCGGTCTCGTCGAGGCGGTAGAGGAGGCCCGCCCGGCAGCGGGGGGAGTCGCCGAGGCCGTCGGGCACCATGCGCATCACTGTGCGGTGCATGTCGGTGGCGTCGCGAAGATCCCGCTGTACGTCGCGGCTGTGCGGGTTGAGGCGGATGCGGGCGAGCACCGGCTCGTCGTTCATGCGTGTTCCTCGGCGTAGGCGTAATCGATCAGACGCGTGAGCAGGGTTTTCTGAGGTCCTGCCAGAGTGCGGCTCACTGGCTCGACGGTGCGGTAAAGACGTCGGCCGGCATGGGCCCGTCCGTGTGGGTGGAAGCTGATAGGCATGTCGTTGACCTCGATGACGTCGGCCGCCGCGCCGGGACCGCCGTGGGGAAGGAGACGCTCTCGGAGGAACTGCACCGCGATCGTTTCCGCTGCACCATCCCGGGGTTCGGGGGAGGTGAGCGGTACGCCGGTCAGTAGTTCCGCCTCAGGATCGTCGACGTGCCGGCGCAGGAGGAACGGCTCGTCGGGTGCGCAGGAGCGTCGGCCGAGATAAGGCGCCCAGTGGGGGCGCCGCAGTGCGGCCGCGAGTTGCTCCGCCAGGTCGTCGGGGGCGGTGACGGCGACGACGAAGACCGCGTCGGTCAGGTACTGGCGGCGGGTGATGACGGCCGCGTCCTTGTTGCTGCCGCCGCTGGTGGCGGCGGTGCGTTCCTTGGGGAAGCCGCCGCCGACGGTGTGGTAGTCCTCCAGCAGCGTGCCCGGCCGGTCGACCCGGACCGTCAGCCGCACCTGCTCGTACGTCTTGAGGCCGGCGGTGTCGCCGCGGGTGATGCCCTGGGCCGCGGCGAACATTCCGACCAGTGCAGAACGGGTCGGGAAGGGGGCGGTCTCCCGCACGGGTGTGAACGCCGAGCGTTCGCCCCACGACTGCAGGGGACCGGCCAGCCTCAGCAGCAGTCCGCTCACTGCTGGTTTCCAGCAGCCGTGCTGTCGGCGGCGCTGAGCGCGGCCTCGACGGCGGCCTCCACGAGCGTGTAGTAGGACTCGTGGGTGGTGCCGAGCCCTTTGGGCTTCTCCTGCGGGTCGATGACCGTGTGCCCGTGGAAGGGGCGATTGCGGTCGCCGGTGAGCCGGTTGATGTTGACGGTGTAGGTGTCGAGCGCCTGGCGGGACGGCTTGGAGAAGCCCCCCTGCCGGTCGGCGGTGACCGGGGTTTCGAAGGCGGCGGCCAGCGACAGCGGCCGGTGCTCACGCACCGCCAGGTACGCGAGGTCCGGCAGCGTATGCGGAGCCGTCGAGTTCTTCTTAGCCTGCGGCAACGACATCAGGAAGTGCTCGGCGAACGAGGCCAGCACCGTACGGGCGGCGTTGACGTCCCCCTCAAGGTTCTTCAGCAGGTCGGTGACGTTGACGGTCCCGTACCGGTAGAAGACGCCGGCGGCGAATTCGGCGGTGTCCAGGTGTCCGCTGCCGGTCTCGGACTCCCCTAGCCAGTCGTCGACCGCGGTGAAGTAGTCCCGCTGCGGCTCCGCCGCGTGCGTGGTGAAGGCGTGCGCGACCTGCGCGGCGCCATCGACGTTGGCGTCCGGCAGCTCGGCGAGCATGCGCCCCAGCAGGCTGATGGATGCGGTGCGCCGCTTGAGGATGTCCTCGATCGTGTGCGGGGGCAGCGTCTGCGGGGCCTTGGTGTTCTTTTTGGCACTCGCCGATTTCCCCATGGCAGTCTCCAGGGCCTCGCGGTGTTCGGCACACACGGTGGCGAGTTCCTCGATGGCCGCCTCCGGCAGGAACAGCAGCACCGAGGTGTGGCCGGCGGCTTCCAGACCGATGCCCTTCTTGCCGGCGCTCACCGCCACCTGGGAGCCGGCGAACGCGGCCAGCTCGGTGGGCCAGCCGGCCCGCTCGAGTGACTGCTGCACCTTCACCGGAACGAGGCGGGTCCGGGCCGCCTTCTCCCCGAGGTCCTTCTCCACGCCGAGACGGATGGGCCGCTTCCAGGACTGGCTGGAGACCCGGATCCGCAGCGCGTCGCCGTAGCGCACCTGCTTCGGGGATCCGAGGTCGTCGCGGTTCAGGTTCGAGGCGGGCACCGACTGAAGGGCGTTCAGGTCCAGGTAGAGGGTCATCGCTCGTTCTCCTCGGGAAGTTCGGTGGTGGTGTCGGGGACGCCGGTGGGGATGGCGTGGCGGAAGTACTGGTCCAGCCAGCAGGTGGCGATGAAATCGCGGTCCTTGGTCCACCAGGACAGGTCCTGCAGCAAAATCGCCCAGTCGACGGTGATGCCCCCGCGCAGAAGCTGCCGGGTCAGGGAGGGAAGTGTCCGGTGAACGGCGTCACTGCCCTGCCGGGACATCAGGTGCAGAGCGCTGTCGGCCGTGCCCGGCTTCATGACGTCCCTCTTGACTGCCTCGCCGAGCGCGGACCCCAGATTCGGGCGCAGGTACCGGGCGGTGGCTGAGGCGTCTGGGGGTTCGGTCTGCCGGGCGACGCGCGGGCGCGCCGCAATCAGCGAGGTCACGCCGTAGTAGGCCCTGCGCGTGTCTGGATAGGTGACGTCGTCGTGCTGGTGAAGCCAGGGGACGAGGTAGCGGTGCATGTAGTTGCATCGCTCGACCGGCAGGCCCAGGCCCCGGCGCAGCTCAGCACGGGTGCGGTTGTCCTGGCAGAGGTCGTGGACGTAGGAGATGAACCTGTCGTTTTTCGGCGGCGCAGCGGCGGCCGTGGAATCGGTCATGAGGTATCCCTGGTACGGGGAATGGGTGAGAACGCCGACAGACAGTCGGCGTGTCAGGATGGTCGCAGCCGGCTCAGCCGGTTTTGGGGCTCAGGAGCGCGAGGAGCATCGAGCGGGCGCGGTGCCGGGCGCGCGCCACCCTGATGTCCGCCCGGCTGGACGGGCCGATCGCCTCGTCCAGCGCCGCCAAGGCGGCGTGGACGAACGGTTCCCGGGGTCGTTCTGCCCGCCGCTCCGATTTGGTCAGCAGCCAGAATTCGGTCTCGGCCTTTGGCCAGAACTGGGTCAGCGCGGCGGAGGTCCACGGGCCGGGCTTGCGGGCGTCGAGCTTGATCTTCGCTTTCGGCGAGGGGTCGACGTTGGAGTCCGTGGCGATCTTCCAGGCGACCCTGGCCGCGAAATCCAGCCGGTCGCCCACTTCTTCCGCGGAGCCGTGACAGCGCTTGATGTAGTGCGCCATCTCCGAGTCGTTCTCCTCCAGCCAGGTCAGGACCCGGGGGGTCGTCGTTGTGAACCAGACGCTGTCCTTCTGCTGGCCGTCCTGGTCGAAACCGTAGGCGCGCACCCGCAGAGTGGGCAGCAGCGTCTTGGGCAGTGCCCCGAAGGCGGGCGGCCGCTGGGTGTCCTGTCGGTCGTCCTTCATTAGCAGGGCGTCCAGGTCACGCCACAGCGCACGGGCACCGTCGGCCTCGCGGGGCTGGAATTTCGCGTCCTTGCGCGGGTCGAGGATCTGGTATGGGTCCCGCACCACAGGGGCCGGGGCGTGCGTGGCCCAGGTGAGGTACGCGTCCGTCACCTGCCGGCCGTCCGGCGACGGAACGAGCAGCACGGCGTGTCGGAACCGGCCGGTCAGCATCCGCCCCGGCCACGTCATCGGAGTAAGAGGCTTCAGCGGGTCGAGAAGCTCGCCCTCCCACGGGCAGGCATCCTCGTCCTCCCCAAGACCCTCGTCCTGCAGGCTCGGCACGGCCAGGACCAGCGAGGTGAACAGGTCACGGCCCCAGGGAAAGTAGGAGACCGACTTCCGTAGAGGTCCCGCGTCCCCACTTCCGGTCCGGTTCTCGGTGATGCGCCGGGGAGTGCACTGGCCGGACGGCCCGAAGTAAAGCTGGGCGATCAGATGCCAGGCAGCCTCCGCAGCCGGCACGGGAACAGGAGCGGTGTCGGTGAAGTGACCGAACAAGACCGCACCGTTGATGCCGGTCGGTCGGCCCATCACGAGCTTGTTCACCCCCGACGGATTCGGGGCACCCTTGGTGTCCACGCACTCGGTGCGAAGCCGCGGGTCCTGCAGGAACGGCCGCTCGACGTCGAACAGATCGAACCTGCCCGGCGGCACGTCCTTATCGAAGTATCTGTCCACGGCCTCGGAATCGAAGTGGCCGGCCCGCAGAACCCGCCGACGCAGATCGTCCCAGTCCTTGGCGTTCTCGGCGACATCGAGGTCGTCGAGACGGTCGCCCCCGTCGCTGGCGACCCTGGCCGTGATCGATGCCAGAATCCGCATCAGCCCCGCTGCTGCGGGCGGCACCGGCAGCTCCAGGTCCTCGATCTCATGCGCCTGCTTGAACGCCTGCCGCAGTCCCAGTCGTACCGACTCCCCAGTCAGTAGCCGCACCGGGATCCATGGCTCGTCCCGCAGGTCGAACCCCCTAGACATCAACCAGTCCCCTCCACGAGCATGGGCAGCGCGACGCAGCACGGCAAAGGCCCTCCAGCGGACCATTGCCTGAGTCGCGTTTCGCATTTAAGCAGCCACCACTGACAGAGGGTTGCTCCGTCTGCTGCCGAACCAGTAGAGCACCATCCGGTGGTGCGTGTGGCGGAATCACAGAAGGTTGGAGATCGAGGGGCGGAGTATGAGGAGGGGTGCATAGTCGACGTGCGCCCGTGGGGCAGGGTCCACTACAAACCCGTCTCGAGACAACGGAGTTACCCGAGGAGACATCGGTTACCGAGTCCCCGCCGCACCCGCATCCTGGGCTTCACCAGCACCCTGGGTGCTGGTGATCGCCATCATCGTGGTCGTCGTAGGCATGAGATCCGTCCCGCTCACCACCGGGTCGTGCCTGCTCCTGCTGGCAGGGGCTGGCAAGGTGTACCGCAGCCTCTCCCGCTAGCCTCAGGGGAGGCGGCCGCCGCACTTCGTGCGGCCGCCTCCCCGCCGCTGTGGGGGTGTTCCAGTTGGAGAGCGCGGGGCTGAGAACTGCTCAACGCCTTCCCCGCCGCTGTGGGGGTGCTCCATCTGCAGTCAAGTCCCTCAGATGCGGACGAGGCCCAGGTCTTGGTTCAGGCACAGCGTCATGTCGCCGACCTTCACGGCCTGGGCCACGCCTCGGCGGACCGGCTGACGAAGAACTCGGACATCTCCCAGCATGGGGTGCTCGACCCATGAGGAGGGCGGACTGAGGGCGTCAGGCCCGGCGTCACGGAACCAGTCGGCACGGACGGGGATCGTGCGGCTCATCACCTGCCGGACGGACGAGGCCGGCATCCTGCCGTCCGTAGTGGCGTCCGGCAGCTGCTGCGTACCCGCGACGTCGAGGGTGAGTTGCCCGTCCTGCTGGGCGTAGGCACACAACAGGCGTACCGAGTCCGCACCCAGACGCGTCGATACCTCCCACTCGTCTTCCTCACCCTCCAGGTGGTGCAGGTCGTGGAGCTCGCGAACCTGCCGGGCACGGGGCACAGCGATCAGCGCGGCCATGCTCCGCTCCGCGGTCTCCTTGCCCTGGTGCTTCGCCCAAGCCTTCGCCTCGCTGCTGCCGGGGACGTCCCACTCGAGATCCTCGCTGCCACCGTGGACCGCCTCGACCAATTCCTGCACGTCGTCCGGTATGGCGATGCCGCCCCCCTCGATCTCGGCCAGCTTCCGCGACGTCTTGCCGAGCAAGTGCTCGGAGTACACCTCCCCCCACTGCACCGGCATGCGCCCACCGCCCGCCACGGGATCGAGGACGACAAGACGTGGTCCGTCCGCCCATACGGGGCGGCCGCGACCGCCGGGGTACCCGTGCCTCTGCCAGTGTGTCTCATGCCGCCAGCAGCGGCCCGCCCGCTGCAGCAGCAACGACATGGGGGCGAGATCACTGATGATGATGTCCGCGTCCAGGTCCAAGGACTGCTCAACGACCTGCGTGGCCACCACGATCCGCCGGACCGGTCTCGGACCGCTCCGACCCAGCCCCGCAGTGACCTCGGCAGTACGCTCCTCCCGCATATCTCCGGGAAAGCGGGCATGCAGCAGATGCACGTCGCTCCCCTCTTCATGGGAACGATGGTCGATCTCCTCGCGGAGCTGCAGATAAGTCTCCTGCGCGTCACCCACTGTGTTGCACACCACCAAGGCGGTACCGCCGTCACCCGTCACGACCGGCTCCAGCAGCCTCTTGATCACCGCAATCCGGTCCCCCGCCCCGCCCTTCCCCCCGTGAACGACTCGCTCGACGTCTACCCCGAGCCGCATGTTCCGCGTGCGGGCCTGTTCCTTCTGGCGAACCTGGGACATCGGCGCGCTCCTGCCGGTCTCCCCGTCCACGTACAACCAGCCCGGATAGGGCGCGCGGAAGGTCTGCCGCTTCACCTGCGTCGGCTTGCGGCCTGCGCCCCGCAGGTACTCCTTGATCAAACGGTCGCCAACCGAGCCCGGCAAGGTCGCCGACAGCAGCACGACCGGCACTCCGTAGAAGCCCAGCCAGTTCAGCATCCGGCCCAACAGCACCTGCATGTACGGGTCGTAGGCGTGAGCCTCGTCCACGATGAACGTCTTGTTCGAGAGGGCCAGCAACCGCAGAGCGTTGTGCCGCACAGGCAGGACGGACATCAGCGCCTGGTCGATCGTCCCGACCGCGAACTGCGCCAGCAGCGGCCGCTTCGCTCCACGCAGCCATCGCCCCGGTCGCATGTCGGCCTCCCTGCGCCGGCGCCCGGCAGGAGCCTCGTCACCGTCGCAGGTCACCACCGCCCCGCCGTCCAAGTCATCATCGGCATACGCGCCGCTGAGCCACGCCATGCTGTGCACCAAGGTTAGCCCGGCATCCTCCCCGGACTGGTTCCACAAGGTCCTGGCGACCCGGCCGTGCATCTGGTCACTGGTCGCCATCGTCGGCAGCAGGAAGGCGTACCCGTGCGTACCGAAGACCTTCGACAGGATCCGCTCCGCCTCCAGCGCGGTCTCCGACTTGCCGTCACCGGGTGCAGCAGTGACCAGCATGATGCCGCCCCGCCTCCCAGCCCCCGCCGCGGCCGGCAGGTCGTCCATGACCGACTGCTGCAGGGGATTCGGCTCCCCCGCAATGCCGTACGCCTCGGCGAAGTCCTTACGCTCCAGTTCCACCGGAGCCAGCCCGGCATCCCGCAGCAATATGGCCGCGTCCGCCTGCGAACGCCGGAAATGAGCGGTGAGCGAAGGCTCGAGTGTCCGCTGGCGTTGCCGCAGGTACCCCTCCTGGCTCACCAGCCAGTCCGCGAGAATCACCACCCCCGTTACCAACACGGCAACGGGGGCATCGAACGACTCGGGCGCCGTCGGAGCCCCCAGCACGTCGTGCACCGCCGTGGCATGCGCGGCCCGCTGTCCGGCCCACGCTGCGCCGCCGAGAAACACCGACCCGACACCGTTCTCCAGACGGCGGAAACGGCCGTGATGACCGCCGATGATCTCCGCCACTCGGTCGGCAGCGCCCGTTCTTTCGTCGCCTTCGAAGCCCAGCACTTCCAGCACCTTGGCCGCGGCAGTCATGCCCGCCACGTCATGCCCGGCCCGCTCGGAACCCATCCGCTCACTGCCTGCCCCCAGCTCACTGCTGAGGAACTGTGCAGCTCGCCGTGAACAAAACTGGAACCCCGAAAGCTTCCCGATGTCGTGCAAGCCGGCACACAGCCCCACGAGCGCACGAGCACGATTTAGCTCCTCGGCCAGTCCCATGCCCTCGGCTATGCGCACTCTCTGGTTACCCGCCAGGAACACATCCCACAGATGAAGCGCCATCGCGGCCGTGTCAAGCAGATGCCTTACCAACGGGTAGGGAGGCAGCGCCGGATCCAGCCCACGGGACTTACCCCACACTGACTCATCCAGCACGCTCTGCCTGGGCAGCACGCCAACCCCCTCAACTCCGCCACTCGGCCCGGCAGCGGAAGCAATACCGCTGCGAATCGTATCCAACCACTCGGCACTGACAACGACCGCCGCGTGGGGCCTCCGTGCTCACCTCGGCAACTTTGTGAGCCCTAGCTGGATAAGGTGATGCCATGCGTCTGACTGAGCGCCTCACCCCCTGGAGAATGGCAAAGAGCACGCAAAGCCCTTCTTGAGACGCAGGTCAGGAAGTGTCCTCCCCGCCGACGCGGGGGTGTTCCGTCGTGGTCGACCCGGCCGCTGCTGGCGACCGCGTCCTCCCCGCCGACGCGGGGGTGTTCCGATCGGCCGGGCGTCGACCGCGCGACTGCGGCGTCCTCCCCGCCGACGCGGGGGTGTTCCGCCCAACCGCCTCGTGACCTTCCTCTACGGCCTGTCCTCCCCGCCGACGCGGGGGTGTTCCGCTGCTGCTGGATGTACGCCGGGTCGGGCGAGGGTCCTCCCCGCCGACGCGGGGGTGTTCCGAGGAACAGGCCGTCCTGCCCGGTCTCGTCGTCGTCCTCCCCGCCGACGCGGGGGTGTTCCGGAGGTGGGCGGTCCGTTGCGGGCGGTGGAGGAGTCCTCCCCGCCGACGCGGGGGTGTTCCGTGGTGGTGTGCGGTCATGGTGGGCTCCTGGGGGTCCTCCCCGCCGACGCGGGGGTGTTCCGCGTAGTGGCGGTTTGTGCCGTGACCTGCGGGTGTCCTCCCCGCCGACGCGGGGGTGTTCCGCGGTCTGAGAGCAGGCCGCGATGAGCCGTCTCGTCCTCCCCGCCGACGCGGGGGTGTTCCGGCGAACGCGGCGCAGACTGCGGCCATCTCCACGTCCTCCCCGCCGACGCGGGGGTGTTCCGACCACGTCCACGATCTCCGCCGGATTCCAGCAGTCCTCCCCGCCGACGCGGGGGTGTTCCGCATCGAGTAGGGAAGCAGAGCAAGCATGTAGTGTCCTCCCCGCCGACGCGGGGGTGTTCCGGGCCGCTGTCCGTCCTGCCGCCACCGGGCGGGGTCCTCCCCGCCGACGCGGGGGTGTTCCGCTGTCGCTGCTGTGGGCGCAGTCGCCCAGGGCGTCCTCCCCGCCGACGCGGGGGTGTTCCGTGGAACGTCCAGCCCGCCTTGACGACGAGGTTGTCCTCCCCGCCGACGCGGGGGTGTTCCGCCGTCGCCCCGGTAGTCGAACGAGAGCTTGTCGTCCTCCCCGCCGACGCGGGGGTGTTCCGCCGGCGCGCTGCAGTACCTCCTTGACTGCCTCGTCCTCCCCGCCGACGCGGGGGTGTTCCGACCGCCCGACGCCAGGACGCGCCGGCGGATGAGTCCTCCCCGCCGACGCGGGGGTGTTCCGCAGATGGCCGACGCGGAAGAAGCCACCAGTCGGTCCTCCCCGCCGACGCGGGGGTGTTCCGGTTCGTAATGAACCTTCTGCGGACTCTCATGCGTCCTCCCCGCCGACGCGGGGGTGTTCCGCCGAAGTCCTTGCGCTCCCCGCCATGGCCACCGTCCTCCCCGCCGACGCGGGGGTGTTCCGTCCCGGTACGACAAGGAGGTCGAGGACCTCAAGTCCTCCCCGCCGACGCGGGGGTGTTCCGCCGCCCTCGCCGGGGCCCTGCACCTCCCCAAGGTCCTCCCCGCCGACGCGGGGGTGTTCCGCACGCGGGGTCGCCCTTGACCGAGGTGGCCGAGTCCTCCCCGCCGACGCGGGGGTGTTCCGCAGCTCGGCGGCGTCTCCACTGTCCATCACTGAGTCCTCCCCGCCGACGCGGGGGTGTTCCGGCCGGGATCGCTGGAATTGCGGTCGGCGGCGCGTCCTCCCCGCCGACGCGGGGGTGTTCCGGCGGGGCCGGCGTGCCCGTGGTGCCGGGTGAAGTCCTCCCCGCCGACGCGGGGGTGTTCCGTGCCGCTGAAGGGCGGCAACCTTCTGGAGGTCGTCCTCCCCGCCGACGCGGGGGTGTTCCGCACCGGGCGGCCGTCGCCAAGGAGGGGTGGACGTCCTCCCCGCCGACGCGGGGGTGTTCCGTGCTGTGCGATCCCGTGCAACCTGACCGCCCCGTCCTCCCCGCCGACGCGGGGGTGTTCCGGACCCGAACGCCCTGGCCATCGGCCAGAAGCTGTCCTCCCCGCCGACGCGGGGGTGTTCCGGCCGCGGCCGCCGCCGACAGACAACTCACCACGTCCTCCCCGCCGACGCGGGGGTGTTCCGTGCACCGTGCCGAACGCGGCGGCGTCGGCGGCGTCCTCCCCGCCGACGCGGGGGTGTTCCGTTGTCCGTGCGCCCGACGTGGACGCCGGAGGCGTCCTCCCCGCCGACGCGGGGGTGTTCCGGGTCTCGGCATCGGCCCCGACTGCCGGGCCGGGTCCTCCCCGCCGACGCGGGGGTGTTCCGAACCACGGGTCCTACGTCGTCCGCCAGGAGCTGTCCTCGCCGCCGACGCGGGGGTGTTCCGTCGTCCTTCCCTCGGCCCGCGGCGGCCATGACGTCCTCCCCGCCGACGCGGGGGTGTTCCGGAGCACCCCCAGACATGACCGACATCAACTCGGTCCTCCCCGCCGACGCGGGGGTGTTCCGGTGGCCGAGTCGCCCGAGATGTACACGCTCGTGTCCTCCCCGCCGACGCGGGGGTGTTCCGGTCACGGACATGGCGTCCGGGGAGAGCCGTGTCGTCCTCCCCGCCGACGCGGGGGTGTTCCGATCGCCATGGAGCTGGCCGCCGGACAGCTCCTGTCCTCCCCGCCGACGCGGGGGTGTTCCGCCCGCGGCCTCACCCCCACCGCCCACCCAGGCGTCCTCCCCGCCGACGCGGGGGTGTTCCGGAATCCCATGCCCACGCCCACGCCTAACGGCGGTCCTCCCCGCCGACGCGGGGGTGTTCCGCCGCCGTGTGGCCCGCCGCTCTCAAGGGCGACGTCCTCCCCGCCGACGCGGGGGTGTTCCGCCGCGCCGTACCCTCCGCACCCGGATCCGTGCGTCCTCCCCGCCGACGCGGGGGTGTTCCGGCCGCAAGGCCCGGGGGAAGTACCTCCAGCGGGTCCTCCCCGCCGACGCGGGGGTGTTCCGCAACACGTCGTCGAGGCGATCCGTAACGGTGGGTCCTCCCCGCCGACGCGGGGGTGTTCCGTCGCGGCGTCGAACACACGTGCCAGACCGAACGTCCTCCCCGCCGACGCGGGGGTGTTCCGTCCGCGCACTTCTCGCGTCTGGCGCTCGCCTCGTCCTCCCCGCCGACGCGGGGGTGTTCCGTGCTTCATTGAGGCCGTGTCCTGGGCCTGGGCGTCCTCCCCGCCGACGCGGGGGTGTTCCGATCCCCGTCCGCGTCCCGCAGACTGTGGAGGAGTCCTCCCCGCCGACGCGGGGGTGTTCCGGGACGTGAGTCCGGGGGTTACCTCTCCGTCGTGTCCTCCCCGCCGACGCGGGGGTGTTCCGGCGTAGCGAAGGTCGTTCGGCTTGTCCGGGAGGTCCTCCCCGCCGACGCGGGGGTGTTCCGTACACGTGGCACTCCCGGGGGACGGGGACCCTGTCCTCCCCGCCGACGCGGGGGTGTTCCGCGGGATGGCCACGAGCGCAGCCGCCTGGACCGGTCCTCCCCGCCGACGCGGGGGTGTTCCGCACTGCGCACCCTGGAGCACGACTCAGGCGACGTCCTCCCCGCCGACGCGGGGGTGTTCCGCCGGCATGTCCGACCGTTCCTCCCGGCCGCGCGTCCTCCCCGCCGACGCGGGGGTGTTCCGCTCACCGCGGGCGCGCTCTACCCTGACGCCACGTCCTCCCCGCCGACGCGGGGGTGTTCCGCGATACAAGCTGTCCGAGGTCAAGGCCCGGTACGTCCTCCCCGCCGACGCGGGGGTGTTCCGATCGGGCCCGCCGGGGCCACGTCGTTGGTGAGGTCCTCCCCGCCGACGCGGGGGTGTTCCGCAATCCCCTGAATCTCGGGCCCGCGGACCCTGGTCCTCCCCGCCGACGCGGGGGTGTTCCGCTCCGCGGCCGGTTCGGTCGGGCCTGGCGCAGGTCCTCCCCGCCGACGCGGGGGTGTTCCGACGAGCCAGATCGGGGCGGGCCTGCACCGTCTGTCCTCCCCTGCCGACGCGGGGGTATTCCCTCGGCCGGTCTGTTCCCCACCCGCGACGACGCACCCCCCTACCGCTTAGCTACAGGGCGTCTGCCCACACCGCACGACGTGGCAAGAGCACCGGGCCTCCTCGGGAGTCCTGGGACTTTCGGCCGCATCAAGGGCATAGGCATGAAACAACCGAAAAGCCGTTTCCCCAGTTCAGAGGCTGTAATCAATCGATTCTTCAGGTCAGCCAAGCGACTTGCTACTTCCGCGACAACTGAACATGAGAGGCCAGCAGCTCCACTCAGAGCATCGCCCGCGCCGGCACTCCATTCATACACGCCCCCAGACACGGCTTGACCTGCCCAACAGATTGGCTGGCGCCCCATCAGGACGAGCATCGTACGAGCGTCAAGATATCGCCTGTAACGCCCACACTGCACGTAATGCGCATGAGAAAGACGGAAAGTCAGGTCAGGCGCTTTTCGTGACGGTTTCAAGGACCGCGACGCACTCCACGTGGTGCGCCACCGAAAGGCGTCGGCTTCCGACTGAAGGTGCGAACTTGAGTCCTGCGCAAGCAGAGGCGGACTCACGCCTGGTGCTCACCCGCTCGGCGCCAGGATTCTGCCCTGCCCTCGCAGGCAGTCGCTCAACGTACGCTTGGCAGCGCCTCCGGTGGCAAGACGTCCCGTGCCACCATGCCCGCTACAACGGCACTTCCTGGGGAGGATCTGGGGAGTATCAACGGTCCTGGGGAGCGCCTGGGGAGAATCGACCGCGTGAAGCAGCACGATCTCGAAAGAGCTGAAAGACTTATCCGCCCAGTTCAGAGGTGGGTGCAGCCGCATCGATGCAGGTCAGCGCCACCCGGTAGACAACTTCATGCCGAAGGTGCCCTGGAGGGTCGGTCTGGTCGTGAACATCGCGCGTCACCTTGCCCGTTGTAACGGTCGAGCGGACCGATCACGGCTCACGGCCGGACCTGAGGAGAATCTGGGGAGTGTCACCCTTCTTGCTCCCCTGGCACGGGGCAATCACACCGAACTCCGCGAGCATGCCCGCCCACAGCTGCGACCACAAGGGCCTCCCGTACGGACTCGGCACCCGCCTGCTCCCAGGAGGCCCTTCTTCCCTGCGCGCCCGACCGCCGGCCGACTCGATCCACGACGCTGTTCGGCCGAGCACGACCGCACGCCCGGAAAGAGAACGCTCCTCAGATGCCCAGGAGCTGCTCCCCGGCATCACGGTAGCGACGCAGGGCCAGCCGCAAGTCCTCGGTCCGGGCCTCGGTGCCCTGCCCATGCCAGCCGGCGCGCAGCTCGCGCCTGCGCTCCTCGAGCGCCGCCGTCACATCCGCCACGATCCGGTCGAAGGCGCTGTCGGCCTCCTCGACCGCACGGTGCGGATCCTCGACGAAGTCGGTGACGGCCTGGTGCATCCGCAGGGACAGAGCATCCCTCCCCTCGGGAGGCAGGAGGGGCGGGCCGCTGTGCCCACCCTCGGCCCGGGAGCCCGACGGATTCGTTCCGGAGGCGGAGGTGGCGCCCCGCCCGGTGGGTTCCGTGCCGGGCATCGGGGTCCCGCTCGGCGCCGGGCCCGCGGAGTGCCGCGCTCCTTGCGCGATCGTGTGCGGTGCGGGCTCGGTGGTGACCTGGGACGTGTGGAGTGCGGGATCGGCGACATGCGGCGCGCCCGGCCCCGTGCTCCTGGGCTGCTGTTCCACGGGGGCCTCCATGGGCGGCGTGTCGTGCTGGAACCCGTCGGCGGGGCTTGGCCGCCGCGTGTGCCGCGGTTCCGCGGACGGGGAGTTCCCGTCTGCGGGGAGTCCGTTACGTTCGGTGGGGTGTGTCATGCCGCCGTCCTTCCGTCGGTCCCGTGTCGGCCCGTCTTCCCGTGGTGGGGGCGGGCGTGCTCGGTGGGCGTGTCTCCCAGCAGTACGTCGAACAGCGCACGCGCCTCGACCAGCGCCTCCCGCAGTTCCTCCGTGCTGCTCCTGTCACGCACCGCGCTGTGCACCTTGCGATATCCGTCGACCTGCCCGGCGTGGTGCACGGAGAGCGCGGCCGTCTGCTCATCGAAGTCGGATCCGTCGGGGAAACCCCGGTCACGCGCCAGCCGTGCCAGCAGCGCGTCGGCCTGGGCGACGGCCTCCTGGGGCGAGTCGATGAACGTCTCCTGGACCGCCGTCCAGCGGCCGGCGTACGCCTCGCGTGCCTCGGGGCTCAGCGGCCGCTCGTGCAGCGAGCCGTGCAGCCGCACCCGCTCGGCGAGTTCTTGTTCAGCGGCCTTCGTGTCCCCGCCGTGCCGGGCGACCGTACGGTCGTACTCGGGGCCGAAGCGGCGGTGCAGGCCCTGGCCCCCGCCTCGCCGTGCGCGGACGAGGAAGTATGCGATCGCTGCCAGGAGGAGGACGGCAACGATGATCACCACGGTCGTCGTCATGTCGGACGCTCCTGTCGGTCGGCGGTCGATGCGTCGTGCAGTCCCACGTTCGTCAACTCCTTCTTCGTCAGGCCCATCCGGTGCTCCTGCCCGGCGGTGCGCAACCTGCGTGTACCCTCCTTTCTCCGTTTATGCCTGGTCTCCGGCCGAGGGCTGTCCCGCCCTTTCCCGGGGGAGATCGCGGGACCTCAGGGCGTGGTCGTCGTCATGAGTGACAACCTGGCTGTCGGGGAAGACGATGGTCCGCTCGGGGGCGGGCTCCGGACCGGCGAGGGGCCGGTCGCGCGGGATGTGACGACGCGGAGCGCCCCGGTGCTGTACATCCACAGCACCGGGGCCTTTGACGAACTGCTTCGCATCCCGCGCCGGTCAGCCGGGGCGGGGCCTGCCCGCACGGCACCGTCGCACACACGGGCACGCGCGGCGCCCTCGCGCACACGGCCCGCACGACGGGGTGCGGTCAGTGCCGCACGCCCTCCTTGGCGCCGCGGGCCTTGCCGCGGGTCTCCAGCGCGGCTCCCTTGAGCGCCGTGGTCTCGTTGCCCATCGCGTGGGCGACCTTCCGCACGGCCTTACCGACAACCTGCTCCGTCTTGGCCTTGGCCTTCTCTCCGGCACTCATGTCGGTCCTTTCGTAGGGGCTCACTGATCCGCCTGCCCCTGGCCCGGGAGCGGAAACACACGGCTCGCGGCGGCAGACCGCGGCGAGAGGTCGCGCCGCGCGTCCGTGCCACCGTCCCCGGCCTCGGCAACGACCTCGGCAGCCACCGGCTCTCCGGCGAACCGGTGAACATCCGCGCCACACTCCCCGGCAGCGGCGTGCCGCCCCGCCCGGGTGCTTGGCTTCGGGTGCGTGGGTTCACCTGCCCGGGCTCGACACGGGCGGGCAGCGCATCGGACATCGGGGAAGGAAGAAGATCACCATGGACAGGAACGCGCTCATCGAGGCAACCGTCCGCAAGACCGGCGGGGACGCCGGTCAGGTGTCGGCCCAGCACGTCGGACAGATCCTGGACGCGCTGTTCGGCACGGTGGACCGCCCCGGGACCATCGCCGAAGGGCTCAGGAACGGCGAGACGGTGTCGATCATGGGGTTCGGCGACTTCCACCTCGAAGGGGCACGCCCCACCTTGCGGCCGGGCCGTGCCCTCAACGAGTTCGTCGACGGTACGGTCGGCTGAGCCGCCGGGGCGCCGCCGCCCGCCGTCACTTCTTCGGATCGTGGCCCCAGTTCATGAGGGAGTGGCGCCAGCGCGTGTCGGTGATGTCGCCTTTCGGCCGCTGCTTCCCGTGCCGGTGCACGTATCCGGCGACCTTGCGCATGTGGGCGATGTCGTCGTCGGTGAGGTCGGCCTTCCTGGTCCGCAGCAGTTCGACGATCCGACGGCCGGAGGCGTGACCCACGCTCTCACCCGAGCCGTCGGACTGCCCGGCGTCACGTGACTCCGGCGTACCGAGCCACTTCTCCATCTCGCCCGCCGTCATGTTCACGGCTTCGCCGAAGCTCCGCACGCTCTCCTCGCGGTCCACGTCACCGACGCCGGTCACCCCTTCCCGCCCTTCTTGTGCAAGGACTCGGGCTTGTGGACCGCGTGCCCACCGGACGAGTCGCTCTCGACCTCGTACTGCGGTTCGTCCTTCGAGGCGTCGACGGTACGGCCGGCCGCCTCGGTACGCTCGGTGATCTTCTTGCGCACCGTGCCCGGAACGGTCTGTCCGTGACTCTTCCAGGTGACGTCGTCGCCCTTGCGCAGCTTCTTGTCCTTGGCCATGGGTTGCCCGTCCTCTCGATCGGGGCCGCCGTACGGGCGGGGGCCGGAGGCCGCACCTTCCATGATGGAGCCGGACGGCGCTTCGGTCATCCGCAGCCGCGCGCCCTCGGGCGGCCCGACCGGCTCCGTCAGGAGGCGCCCTGCTCCTCGATGGCCGCCGGGCGCGTCTGCGCGGCGCGGACGCGTGCGATGTCCAGCTTGGTGCCCCGGTCGAAGCGGTAGACGCCGTTCTGCTCCTGGAAGACGTCGGTCAGCTGGGTGTAGCAGTACCCGAACATGTTCGGGTCCTGGAGGAGGGCGCCGGTCAGTCCCTCGAAGCGTGCGTGGAACTCCTCCTCGTCGCGTACGCGCTCGCCGTAGCCCCAGGAGGCGGTGCGGTCCTCGCCGGACTGGGCTGCGGCCGCCTCGGGGTCCCACCAGATGCCGCCGAACTCGCTGACGAAGTAGGGCTGGCCCCGGTAGGGCTGGGAGTACGCAGCGCCGTTCTCGTAGGCGTTGACGAACGGCTCGCCCTTGGCGAGCCCGGCCATCAGCTGCCGGAAGGCGGCCGGGTCCTGCTCGTAGCTATGGGCGTCGTAGATGTCGGTCTCGGCGACCCGGTGGGCGTATCCGGAGGCGTCGATGACCGGCCGGGTGGTGTCCATCGCCTTCGTGGCGAGGAACATCGCCCGGGTTACGGAGTCCAGCTGGGTGATCCGGTCGTGCAGCTTCTGGTACGTCTCGTTGAGCGGACACCACCCGATGATCGAAGGGTGGGAGTAGTCGCGCTCCAGGGCTTCGAGCCACTGGCCGGTGTACGAGGCGTCCGGCTGCTGGTTGTCGCCCGAGGAACCACCGGTCTCGCAGCCCCAGTCCCCGAACTCGCCCCAGACCAGGTAGCCGAGGCGGTCGGCGTGGTACAGGAAGCGCTCCTCGAAGACCTTCTGGTGGAGCCGGGCCCCGTTGAAGCCGGCCGCCATGGCGATCTCGATGTCGTGGACCAGCGCCTCGTCGGTCGGCGCGGTCATCAGCCCGTCCGGGTACCACCCCTGGTCGAGCACGAGCCGCTGGAAGACCGGCTGCCCGTTCAGGGTGACGGCCCTGCCGCGCAGGCCGACGGCGCGCAGGCCGGCGTAGCTCTCGGCGCTGTCGGTCACCTCGCCCTCGTCGTCCAGCAGTTCGAGCCGCAGGCCGTACAGGTGCGGGTCGCCGGGTGCCCACGCGCGCCGCCTGGCCTGCGGCACGGGGAGGTGGAGCCGGGGTGCGAGGTCGAGGTCGGCGCGTACCTCCGCGCGGCAGACCTCACCGTCGGCGTCGGACAGGAGCGCTCGTACCCGGTGGCCGGGACGGTTGCCGGACAGGGGGAGTTCGAGGTGGAACGCGGAACCGCCGAGGTCGGGGGTGATGCGGGGACGGCGCAGGTGGAGTTCGGGGACGGGCTCCAGCCAGACGGTCTGCCAGATCCCGGTGACGCGGGTGTAGTTGCAGTCGTGGTTGGCGTACCGGACGGCCTGCTTGCCACGGGCCTGCGGACCGGAGCGGGGGTCGCGGGCCCGGACGGTGAGGGTGACCTCCTCTCCCGGTCGCGCGACGTCACCGAGGTCGGCCGTGAAAGGGGTGAACCCGCCCCGGTGGCGTGCCACTTCGGTGCCGTTGGCCCACACGGTGGTGTCATGGTCGACGGCCCCGAAGTGCAGCAGTACACGGCGTCCGGCCCATGCGGCGGGCAGGGTGAGCACCCGCCGGTACCAGACGGCTTCCAGGAAGTCCGTGTCGCCGATGCCCGACAGTTCCGACTCGGGCGGGAAGGGTACGAGGATCTCCCGGGCCAGGTCGCGGCCGAGGAGGCCGCGTTCCAGTCCGCTGTCCCCTCGGTCGGTCTCGAACTGCCAGGGGCCGTTGAGGCTGAGCCAGTCGCGACGGACGAACTGCGGTCGCGGGTACTCGGGACGGGGCAGGGCGGGGGTGGGCAACGCATGCTCCAGTGAGTGAGGGGTTCGTGTGCGTACGGGGAGGGGGACAGGGGTCGGGGCCTACGGTCAGGAGCCGCCGAGTCCCGTCGTCGCCACCGAGCGGACGATGCGCCGCTGGAAGAGCAGGAACACCACGATCAGCGGGAGCGCCGCCAGCAGCGCGGAGGCCATGGACTGCGCGTACTGGATGCCGTAGGCGTCCTTGACGGTGGCCAGGCCCACGGGCAGGGTCATCAGGCCGGGGTCGTTGGTGACGATGAAGGGCCACATGAAGTTGTTCCAGGCCCCGATGAAGACGAAGATCGACACGGCGGCCACGATCGGCCGGGACAACGGGAGAACGATCGACAGGAACACCCTGATCTCGGACGCACCGTCGATCCGGGCGGCCTCCTCCAGCTCCCGGGGGATGCTGTCGAAGAAGCGCTTGAGGATGAACACCATCATGGGTGCGACGACTTGGGGCAGGATCACGGCCGCGTAGGTGTCCACCAGGTCGAAGAGGAGCATCTGCTCGAACAGGGGCACGACGAGCAGTTGCGGCGGAACCATGACGGCCGCGACGGTCAGGGCGAACAGGGCCTTCCGGCCGCGGAACGTGCCCCGCGCGAATCCGTAGGCGGCCAGGGTGGAGACGGCCACGGTGAGCAGGGTGACCAGGCCGGCGACGAGGAAACTGTTGAAGGCCCACAGGAGCACGTTGCCGCGTTCGAGGATCTGTTCGTAGGACCCGAGGGTGAACTCACCTTTGAAAGGGGAGAGGCCCGGCTTCGCCACGTCCTGCTCGCTCTGGAAGGACGTGGCGACGGACCAGACGAACGGCAGCAGCCAGACCGCCGCGAGGACGCACAGCGCGGTGGCGGCCAGGACGCGCGGCAGCCGTCCGTGGCCCAGGAGCAGCGGCGAACCGGCCGCTTCACGAGGGTCCCGGCGCGGGCGGAGTGAGGGTGCGGTGGCGGACACGGTCAGTCCTCCTGGCGGAAGAAGCGGAGCTGCGCGACGGAGACGACGATCACCAGCGCGAAGAAGAGGTAGGAGACGGCCGAGGCGTAGCCCAGCCGGTAGCCCGTGAACCCGACGTCGTACACGTATTCGAGGATGGGCCGGGTGGATCCGTTGGGTCCGCCCTTGGTGAGGATGTAGATCTGGTCGAAGACCTTGAGCGAGGCGAGGACCTGGAGCATCCCCACGAGCACCGTGGTCCGGCGCAGTTGGGGCAGGGTGACCGACCACAGCCGCCGCCAGGCTCCGGCGCCGTCGAGCGCCGCGGCCTCGTCCAGGGCCGGGGGAAGGGCCTGGAGCGCGGCGAGGTAGAGGAGGAAGTTGAAACCGACCGTCCACCAGACGGTCAGGGCGGCGACGGACCACATCGCGACCGCTTCGTCCGAGAGCCAGCCGACGGGCTCCATGCCCAGGGAGGTGAGCAGTTGGTTGCCGAAGCCGATGTCGGGCTGGTAGAGCCACGTCCAGATGAGGGTGACCACAGTCACCGGCAGCAGGTACGGCGTGAAGAAGGCGAGCCGCCACACCCACTGGCCGGCCAGTCCGCTGTGGACGAGCAGCGCCATCGCGAGGGCGAGCAGGACCAGCGGAACACTGGATATGAGGGTGAAGACGACCGTGTTGCCGAGGCTGCTCCAGACGTCCGGGTCGCCGAAGGCCTCCGTGTAGTTGTCGAGGCCGACGAAGCTCGTCTCCCGCAGGGTGAGCGAGGCGTCGGTGAGGCTCATCCACAGCCCCTGCCCGACGGGCCAGACGAGGAAGAGGGCGAGGACGACCAGGAAGGGCAGGACGAAGATCAGACCGTTGCCGGTCGCGGCGCGGGCTCCCGTCCGGGCTGCCCGGCGGGATCCGCCGGGGCCGGCGCCGGGTGTGCCGGCCGGTGCGTCGGCACCCGGAGGTGCGGTGGTGGTCACGTCGGTAACTCCTTCTGGTCTCCGTCAGGCCACCGGGTCGGGCTGCCGCAGCAGCGCGTCCGCTTCCCGGACCATCTGCCGTACGGCCTTCTCCGCCGAGGTGGTGCCGAGCAGCGCCGACTGGAGCGGCTGGCACATGCGGTTCTGGAAGTTCGAGCCCGCTCCGGCGAACCAGTTGGGCGGGTCGAGCACCGCCACCTTCGCCGCGTCCGCGTAGGAGGACTGGGGCCTCAGCCGGGCGTACGCCGGCTCGGCGAGCACGGGCTGATAGGCGGGGATGTGTCCGGCGCTCGCCCAGGTGATGCTCTGCTGGAGCATCTGCGCGACATAGCGGTGGGCCTCCCGGCGCCGTGCGGGGTCGGGGTCCTCCTGGTGGGGCAGGACGAAGCTGTGTGAGTCGGTGTAGACCGCGGGCCGCTCGAAGACCTGCGGGAAGGGGGCCGCGCCCAGGTCGATGTCCGACTTCCGAAGCGTCGGCAGCTCCCACTCCCCCATCATGGCCATGCCGCCGCGGCCGCCGAGGAAGGCGGCCATCGCACTGTTGTAGTCGAGGTCGTTGGGGTTGGTCCTGCCGTCGAAGAGCTGCTGCATGAACGTCACGACGCGTACGGCTGCGTCGGTGTCGATCTCGGCCGGGCCGCCGTCGGGGAGCGTGAACGCGGCGCCGGTCTGCGCGTAGAGGGCCGCGAACTGCCGCCAGCTCTGCGCCGTGTCGGTGACGTGACCGAAGAGGACGCCCGCGCCCCCGGTCGCTTCGGCGAGCGCCCTGCCCGCGTCGAGGAACGCGTCCGGCGAGCCCATGGGAGCCAGTTCGCCCGCGGAGTCGAGGAGGCCCGCCTTGCCGGCGGCCCGGCGGTCGTAGAAGACGATGAAGGGATGGACGTCCAGGGGGATCGCGTACACGGTGCCCGCGTGCTGGGTCCGCTTCCACACGGCGGGCGTGAAGTCCGCGGCTGTGACGCCGAGTTCGGCGAGCAGGTCCAGGTCGAAGGGGTCGAGCAACCCGCCGGGGGCGTAGCCGGCCAGTCGTGACAGGTGCAGTACGGCGACGTCGGACGCCCGGCCCCCGGCGGCCGACATGGCGAGCTTCGTGTAGTAGGACGGGCCCCAGTCGAGGATGGTCCGGTCGACGGAGAAGTGGTCCGGGCCGTGGGAGACGGCCTTGATCATGTCGTCCATCAGCATGCCGTCACCGCCCTGGAAGAGGTCCCAGACGGTCAGGGAGGACGCCCCGGAGGACGCGGCCGGTGAGGCACACCCCGCCGACGCGCCTGCGGCGAGCAGCGCGCCCGCGCCCGCCATGCCGTAGCGCAGGAGCCCGCGGCGGCTGAGGCCGCCCGCCGGGAGGGACGCCGGGGCGGGCCCCGGTTCACGGGCGGGGGAAGAGGAACTCATCACGGACCTTTCGACGGCCGGACGCTCATGCCGAAGCGGCGGTGGACCGCCGTGCCGAGGGCGGTCCACCGGGACGCCAGGTGGTGTGCGCGCACCGGCTGAAGCGGTGCGGTGGCCCCTTTTTTACATCGATGTACATTCGCTGTAAAGAGGTGCGGCACCACCGGAGGGCCGGGATCGGGTCCCGCACGCGGGGCCGGGTGGCAGCACATAGACTCGGCAGCGCACGAGGGCGGGGAGGCAGCGGTGGCACGGCCCAGGATCAAGGACGTCGCACGGCACGCGGGGGTGTCGGAGAAGACGGTGTCCAACGTCATCAACGACTACGTCCACGTCTCCGACCGGACCAGACAGGTGGTGCGGGAGTCCATCGCGCATCTCGGATACCGGGTCAACCTCGCCGGCCGCCACCTGCGCAAGGGCCGGACCGGCATCATCGCGCTCGTCGTGCCCGAGCTGGACGTCCCGTACTTCGCCGAGCTGGCCCGCCATGTCATCCGTGAGGCCGAGCGGTGCTCCCTGACCGTGCTGATCCACCAGTCCGGGGCGGACCGTGAGCACGAGCTCGCGGCGCTGGCCGGGTTCGGCTCGGACTTCGTCGACGGCATCATCCTCAGCCCGCTCGCCCTGACCGCCGACGACCTGCGCGAACGCACCGGCGCGCCACCGACCGTGCTGCTCGGGGAGCTGCTGGAGGAGGGTGCCGACCATGTGGCCATCGACAACGAGAAGGCCGCCCGCGAGGCCACCGAGCACCTGATCGCCCTCGGGCGCCGCCGCGTTCTGGCCGTCGGCGGACGGGACGACGCGGGCCTCGGGACCGCCGAGGCCCGCACCCGCGGCTACCGGGCCGCCATGACGGCGGCCGGTCTCGCCTGCGGCCCGGACTCCCTGCTTCCCGTCGGCTCCTTCCGGATGCCGGACGGAGCCGAGGCGGTGGCACGGACACTGGCCGCCGGAACCCGTCCCGACGCCCTGCTGTGCTTCAACGACCAGCTCGCCCTCGGGGCGCTGCGCGCGCTCCACGAGCACGGACTGAGGGTTCCCGAGGACGTCGCCGTCGTGGGCTTCGACGATGTGGAGGGCGGCCGGTTCAGCGTGCCGACGCTGAGCACCGTCGCCCCGGACAAGGCGGCGGTGGCCAAGGTCGCGGTGGAACTCCTGCGCCGCCGCATCGCCGAGGCCGCCCAGGCTCCGGATCCGGGGGACCCCGTACGGTCCGCCGACGCGCCGCAGGACCGTGTCGTCGCCCATCGGCTGGTGCTGCGGGAGAGCACCGAAGGCTCCCCCACGGGCCGACCCTGACCGGGCGGCGACGCCCCCCTTCGGGCCGGGCCGGCCGGCCTCCCGGTCCGCGGCCCGGCACAGGCGGTGGCGGTGGCGGTGGCGGTGGCGGTGGATTAAAGGACGCCTCCGCCGCGTTGTGCCTGTTCAGGGCCGGATTCGGCCCGTTCGTGCGGAAACGTCGGCACATGCGGAGGCTGTGGTGCACGGTGAGTACAAGATCCCGGGCGGCAAGCTCGTGGTGGTCGACCTGGAGGTCCAGGGCGGCGCGCTGCGGAACGTGAGGGTGGCCGGGGACTTCTTCCTGGAACCCGACGAGGCCATCCTCGCCATCGACGCGGCCCTGGAAGGGGCTCCCGCCCACACCGGCACCAGCGCGCTCGCCGCCCGCATCGAAGCCGCCCTGCCCGCCGGAACGGTGATGCTCGGGCTGACCGTCGAGGGCGTCGCCGTGGCCACCCGGCGGGCCCTCTCGCAGGCCACCGAGTGGCGGGACTACGACTGGCAGCTCATCCGGGAGGCTCCGCAGTCCCCCGCGCTCCACATGGCACTGGACGAGGTCATCACCAGGGAGGTCGCCGCGGGCCGCAGGCCGCCCACCCTGCGGGTCTGGGAGTGGGCCTCCCCCGCGGTGATCATCGGCAGCTTCCAGTCCCTGCGCAATGAGGTCGACCCGCAGGGCGCCGCCCGCCACGGCGTCACCGTGGTGCGCCGCATCTCCGGGGGCGGGGCCATGTTCGTGGAGAGCGGCAACACCATCACGTACTCGCTGTCGGTCCCCGCTTCCCTGGTGGCCGGCCTCTCCTTCGCCGACTCCTACGCCCATCTCGACGCCTGGGTGCTGGAAGCGCTCGGCGACATGGGCATCAAGGCCTGGTACCAGCCCCTCAACGACATCGCCACCGAGGTCGGAAAGATCGCGGGAGCCGCCCAGAAGCGGATGATCGGCCCGGACGGCGGGCCCGGCGCCATCCTGCACCACGTCACGATGTCCTACGACATCGACGCCGACAAGATGCTGGACGTCCTGCGCATCGGCAAGGAGAAGATGTCGGACAAGGGCACCGCCTCCGCCAAGAAGCGGGTGGATCCCCTCCGGCGTCAGACCGGTCTGACCCGCGAGGCGGTCATCGACCGCATGGTGGAGTCCTTCCGCGACCGCTACGGACTCACCCGGGGGAGCGTCGGGCGCGAGGAGCTGGAGCGTGCGCAGGAGCTGGCCACCACGAAGTACAGCAGCCCGCAGTGGACGGCGCGTGTGCCGTGAGAGCACCCGGGCGGCCCCGGTGCTGCGGCGCCCGCACCGCCCACTCCCTGACAGCTGGGGCGGCGGCCTTCGCGCGAAGGCCGCCGAAGCCTGATCCGATCCGCGTGGGCGGCCCGCGCAATCAGCTTTCCGCGACTTGCATACCATACGGGCGGGGGGTATACATGAACCGTAGAGAGGTACCCCCTAGGGGTATGCCGCCCACCTGAGGAGCTACGTCATGGGTACGCCCACCACGACAGCAGCCGGCACGGCCGCGGTCGAGCTCGCCATCGGCGGGATGACCTGCGCCTCGTGCGCGGCCCGTATCGAGAAGAAGCTCAACCGTATGGAAGGCGTCGAGGCGTCCGTCAACTACGCGACCGAGAAGGCCAAGGTCACCTTCACCGGTGACGTCGAGGTGTCCGACCTCATCGCCACGGTCGAGGCGACGGGTTACACCGCCCAGCAGCCGGCGCCCCCCGCGGAGGCGGGGTCCGGCGAGGGGGACGGGCGGGAGAGCGACGAGCTCGCACCGCTGCGGCAGCGGCTGATCACCGCCACCGTTCTCGCCGTCCCGGTGATCGCGATGGCCATGATTCCGGCGCTCCAGATCGAGTACTGGCAGTGGCTCTCCCTGACCCTGGCCGCGCCGGTCGTCACGTACGCGGCCTGGCCCTTCCACCGGGCCGCCTTCACCAACGCCCGGCACGGCGCGGCCACCATGGACACCCTGATCTCGGTCGGCACGTCGGCGGCCTTCCTCTGGTCGCTGTGGGCCCTGTTCTTCGGCACCGCCGGCACTCCGGGCATGACGCACCCCTTCGAGTTCACGATCGCCCGCGGTGACGGCGCGGGGAACATCTACCTCGAAGCGGCCGCCGGCGTGACCGCGTTCATCCTGGCGGGGCGGTACTTCGAGGCCCGCTCGAAGCGCAAGGCCGGCGCCGCGCTCAGGGCCCTGCTGGAACTGGGCGCCAAGGAGGTCACCGTTCTCCGCGAAGGGCGTCAGGAGACCGTCCCGACCGCCGCCCTGCGGGTCGGGGACCGCTTCCTGGTACGGCCCGGCGAGAAGATCGCCACCGACGGCACAGTGGCCGAGGGCTCCTCGGCCGTGGACGCCTCCATGCTCACCGGTGAGTCCATGCCGGTGGAGGTCGGCGTCGGCGATGCCGTGACCGGTGCGACGCTGAACGTCGGCGGCCGTCTCGTCGTGGAGGCCACCCGCGTCGGCACGGACACCCAGCTGGCCCGGATGGCCCGGCTGGTCGAGGACGCGCAGAACGGCAAGGCCGCGGCCCAGCGCCTCGCGGACAGGATCTCCGCCGTCTTCGTCCCCGTCGTGATCGCGCTCGCGCTCGGCACCCTGGGCTTCTGGCTCGGCAACGGCTCCGGACTGACCGCCGCGTTCACCGCCGCCGTCGCCGTACTGATCATCGCCTGCCCCTGCGCCCTGGGCCTGGCCACGCCCACCGCGCTCATGGTGGGCACCGGACGCGGCGCCCAGCTCGGCATCCTCATCAAGGGTCCCGAGGTCCTGGAGACCACCCGCAGGGTCGACACGATCGTCCTGGACAAGACCGGCACCGTCACCACCGGGAAGATGACCCTGCTCGCCGTCCACACCGCCGAGGGGACCGCCAGGGCCGATGTCCTGCGGCTCGCGGGTGCCCTGGAGAACGCCTCCGAGCACCCGATCGCCCAGGCCGTCGCCACCGGGGCCACCGAGGAGACCGGCGCCCTGCCGGTCCCGGAGGACTTCGCGAACGTACCGGGACTGGGCGTGCAGGGCGTCGTCGAGGGACACGCGGTGCTCGTGGGCCGCGAGAAGCTGCTCGCCCAGTGGGCGATGGAACTACCCGCGGAGCTCGCCCTGGCCAAGCAGGACGCCGAGAGTGCCGGACGCACCGCCATCGCCGTCGCGTGGGACGGCGAGGCCCGCGCGGTCCTGGAGGTCGCCGACGCCGTCAAGGACACCAGCGCCGAGGCGATCCGGCGGCTGCGCGCCCTCGGTCTCACCCCGATCCTGCTGACCGGCGACAACCGGGCGGTCTCCGAGGCCGTCGCCGCGGAGGTCGGCATCGGCGAGGTGATCGCCGAGGTCATGCCCGAGGACAAGGTAGACGTCGTCAAGCGCCTCCAGGCGGAGGGGCGTTCGGTGGCCATGGTCGGCGACGGCGTCAACGACGCGGCCGCCCTGGCACAGGCCGACCTCGGTCTGGCCATGGGCACCGGGACCGATGCCGCCATCGAGGCCGGCGACCTCACCCTCGTACGCGGCGACCTCAACGCCGCCGCCGACGCCATCCGCCTCTCCCGCAGGACGCTCGGCACCATCAGGTCCAACCTGTTCTGGGCCTTCGCCTACAACGTCGCGGCCCTGCCGCTCGCCGCCGCCGGCCTGCTCAACCCGATGATCGCCGGAGCGGCCATGGCCTTCTCCTCGGTCTTCGTCGTCGGCAACTCCCTGCGGCTGCGCGGCTTCAAGGCCGTGTGAGAGAGGGCACGAGGGGGCACGCGGCGGGGCGTGCCGAGAACGGGCGGGTGGAGCACGACGTGGGCCGCCCCCGGCAGGCAGGTGCCTGCCGGGGGCGGCCCGGTGTGCGATGCGGCCGGCGCCGCGCCGGGGGTCAGCCCAGCGAGGCGATGGCCTTGTTGAAGGTCGCCGACGGGCGCATGGCAGCCTCCGCCTTCGCCGGGTCGGGCTGGTAGTAGCCTCCGAGGTCGACCGGCTTGCCCTGCACGGCGATCAGCTCGTCGACGATGGTCCGCTCCTGCTCGGCCAGCGTCCGGGCGAGCGGCGCGAACGCCTCGGCGAGCGCGGCGTCGTCGGTCTGCTTCGCCAGCTCCTGGGCCCAGTAGAGCGCCAGGTAGAAGTGGCTGCCGCGGTTGTCGATGCCACCGAGCTTGCGGCTCGGGGACTTGTCCTCGTTGAGGAACGTGCCGGTCGCCCGGTCCAGGGTGTCCGCGAGCACCTGGGCGCGCGCGTTGTCCGTGGTGGTGGCCAGGTGCTCGAAGCTGACCGCGAGGGCCAGGAACTCACCCAGGCTGTCCCAGCGGAGGTAGTCCTCCTTGACGAGCTGCTGGACGTGCTTGGGCGCGGAGCCGCCGGCCCCCGTCTCGAAGAGGCCGCCGCCGTTCATGAGCGGGACGACGGAGAGCATCTTCGCGCTGGTGCCCAGCTCGAGGATGGGGAAGAGGTCGGTGAGGTAGTCACGCAGCACGTTGCCGGTGACGGAGATGGTGTCCTCACCGCGGCGGATGCGCTCCAGGGAGAAAGCGGTCGCCTCCTCGGGCTTCCGGATGGAGATGTCCAGGCCGTCGGTGTCGTGGTCGGCCAGGTAGGTGGTGACCTTGGCGATGAGGTTGGCGTCGTGGGCGCGGCCCTCGTCGAGCCAGAACACGGCCGGGTTGCCGGTCGCGCGGGCGCGGGTGACGGCGAGTTTGACCCAGTCCTGGATCGGGGCGTCCTTGGTCTGGCACATCCGGAAGACGTCACCGGCGCCGACGGCCTGCTCCAGCACGACGTCGCCGTTGCCGTCGACGACCCGCACCGTGCCGGTGGTGGGAATCTCGAAGGTCTTGTCGTGGCTGCCGTACTCCTCGGCCTTCTGCGCCATCAGACCGACGTTGGGTACCGAGCCCATGGTCGACGGGTCGAAGGCGCCGTTGGCGCGGCAGTCGTCGATGACGACCTGGTAGACGCCCGCGTAGCTGCTGTCGGGAAGGACCGCGAGGGTGTCGGCCTCGTTGCCGTCCGGGCCCCACATGTGGCCCGAGGTGCGGATCATGGCCGGCATGGAGGCGTCGACGATGACGTCGCTGGGAACGTGGAGATTGGTGATGCCCTTGTCGGAGTCGACCATGGCGAGGGCCGGGCCCTCGGCGAGTTCGGCCTCGAAGGACGCCTTGATCTCGGCGCCGACGTCCGGCACGGAGTCCAGGCCCTTGAGGATGCCGCCGAGGCCGTCGTTGGGGGTGAGACCGGCCGCTGCGAGCACGTCACCGTACTTGGCGAAGGTGTTCGGGAAGAAGGCGCGGACCACGTGGCCGAAGATGATCGGGTCGGAGACCTTCATCATGGTGGCCTTCAGGTGTACGGAGAACAGCACACCCTCGGCCTTGGCGCGCGCGACCTGCGCGGTGAAGAACTCGCGCAGCGCGGCGACGCGCATGACGGCCGCGTCCACGACCTCGCCCGCCAGGACGGGGACGGACTCGCGCAGGACGGTGGTGGTGCCGTCGTCGCCCGCGAGTTCGATGCGCAGCGCGCCGTCCTCGGAGATGACCGCGGACTTCTCCGTCGAGCGGAAGTCGTCGACGCCCATGGTGGCGACGTTGGTCTTCGAGTCGGCCGACCAGGCGCCCATGCGGTGCGGGTGTGCCTTGGCGTAGTTCTTGACCGACGCGGGGGCGCGGCGGTCGGAGTTGCCCTCGCGCAGGACGGGGTTGACCGCGCTGCCCTTGACCTTGTCGTACCGCGCGCGGACGTCCTTGTCCTCGTCGGTCTGCGGGTCGTCCGGGTAGTCCGGAAGCGCGTAGCCCTGCTCCTGGAGCTCGGCGATCGCGGCCTTCAGCTGCGGGATCGAGGCCGAGATGTTGGGCAGCTTGATGATGTTCGCGCCGGGCGTCCTGGCCAGCTCACCGAGCTCGGCGAGTGCGTCATCGATACGCTGGTCGGCCCTCAGACGCTCCGGGAACCCGGCGATGATGCGCCCTGCCAGGGAGATGTCACGGCGCTCCACCGTGACTCCCGCGGTCGAGGCGTACGCCTCGACGACCGGCAGGAACGAGTACGTCGCCAGGGCAGGGGCCTCGTCGGTGTGCGTATAGATGATGGTCGAGTCAGTCACCGGGTGCTCCGCTCCACGTCTGCAACATTGCTTGACATCAAGATATCTCCTGACCGCCCCCCTCTCCACAGGGGCCCGTCCCCTCTTCGGCCGGGAACGGCCGGACGTCCCGGCCCCGGGGCACGACGGGCCCGAGGGGCGTCCGGCGCTGTGCGCGCTCCCACCAGCGGCGACCCGTGCGCGTGCACCCCGCACCGCGTCCGGAACCGCGCACGCGGCCGGGTCGGGCCGCGGCCGATATGCGCCCCGCACCGCGGCGGGACCGCCCCCCATGCGGACGGCGGCGGACGCGCGGGTCAGTTTCCGGACGGCCGGGCCGGGCCGGGGGCCGGCGGCCGGTGCTCGTACCAGCGCCGGTCGGCCTCCAGCTGGGCGGCGAGCGAGATGAGCCGCTCCTCGCTGCGGGAGGGTCCGAGCAGCTGGGCGCCGACCGGCAGGCCGTCGCCGGTGAAGCCCGCCGGGACGTTGACTCCGGGCCAGCCGAGGACGTTCCACGGCCAGGCATACGGACAGGCGGCTGTCATGGCGAGGTCGGTACGCCAGGCGCTCAGCCCGTCGAAGGCGCCGACCCGGGGCGGCGGGGCGGCGGTGGTCGGAGTCAGCAGCACGTCGTACCCCGACGCGGCCGGGTCGAAGAAGGCGCCGAGCCTGCGGTGCTGGCGCACCTCCCGTGCGCGGGCCGCCCGCACCACCCGGCCGCCGAGGCGGGTCCCCGTACGCAGGGCGCTGCGGGTGCGCGGGTCCAGGAGCCCTGGTTCCGGGTGCAGCGCGGCCAGTTCGGCGATGCCCGCGGTGGCGCGGGGCACGAAGGAGAGGCCGATCAGTCCGTAGCGCGGGCGGGCCTCCTCCACGTGGTGGCCGAGGCGCGCCAGGGCTTCGGCGAGTGCGGTGACGGCGCGCAGGACCTCGGGGTGGGGCGTGTGCCGGGTGAGGGTGAGCGGCGGGCCGAGCGCGAGGCCGATCCTGAGCCGGCCGGGGTCGCGGCGGGCCGCTGCCGAGGCGTCGACGGATGGCGGGCGGTGCGGGTCGCGGGGGTGCGCCCCCGCGGCGGCGTCCAGGAGCAGGGCCGCGTCGGCGACCGTACGGGCCAGGGGACCGTTGACGGTGAGCCCCTGGAACGCGTCGCTGTGGGGGTGGACGGAGATCCGTCCGCGCTGTGGCTTGATGCCGACGAGGTGGGTCCAGGCCGCCGGGATGCGGATGGATCCCGCCCCGTCCGAACCGAGCGCGGCGGGGACCAGTCCGGCGGCGACGGCCGCGGCCGAGCCGCCGGACGAACCGCCGGGTGTGTGGGCGGTGTTCCACGGGTTGCGGGTGGCGCCGAAGGCGCGCCCCTCGGTGAAGGCCCACTGGCCCAGTTCGCAGGAGTTGGTCTTGCCGACGATCACGGCCCCGGCGGCACGCAGCCGGCGCACCGCCTCGCTGTCGGTGGAGGCCGCCGGCAGGCGCCCGTCACAGCCGAAGTAGGTGGGCATACCGGCGACGTCGGTGTCGTCCTTGACCGCGACCGGTACGCCGAGCAAGGGCAGCCGCTCGCCCGCCGCGAGCCGCCGGTCGGCCTCGGCGGCCTCGGCGAGCGCCGCCTCGGTGCGTAGCTGCCGGAAGGCGTTGAGGGTGTGGCGGCTCGCCTCGATGCGGGCCAGCGCCGCGGCGACGAGCGCCTGGGAGGTCGTCGTACCGTCGGCGAGCCGGCGCGCGTCGGCCACCAGCCCCGGCTGCGGGGCCGTCTCGCGTGGCCTGTCCGGCCCGGTCCGTTCGGTGGGGTCTGCTGAGGACATCGCTGCCGCCTCCTCGCGTCCGCCGGAGCCCCGGCCCCCGGGGCCGCCCCGGAACCGCCCGCGCGGATCTACTGGAGAGTAACGAGGAGGGGGGGTCCACTCAAGCATGCCGCGGGGGAGCCGCCCGTCCCCGGCCCGGCCGGTTGCCGGGTCATGGGTGACGGGCGGAGCCCCGGGTCCCTACGGCCGTACCTGGATCTCGCCGATGCCCGTACCGAGGCCGGCGCAGTGGGCGGTCGACTGCCCGGAGCGGCCGGGGGCGAGCGTCACGCGCTCGCCGTCCACATCCGGGGACCACCCGCACACCAGGTGGACCCAGAACGTCTGCGTCGCACTCCCGTCGTTCCGGCACAGGGCGTACCCGGTGTAGTCGTCGTTGGCGTGCTTGCCCGTGTCGCAGGACAGGCCGGGCGGTACGGCGGTGGGCGCCGCGGCGGTCGCTGCGCTGGTCGGCACGGCCAGCGCGAGGGCCGCGCCGGTGACGGCGGCGGCACGCAGGAGGGCGCGGGAGGCCTTCCCCGCGGGCGGCCTCCGCACCTCCCCGCGGGCCCTCGCGTCCACGGTCGCGGTTCCCCCGTCGCCCCTGTCTCCCCTGGTGTTCATGTCACCCCTCCGGTGCCGGTCCTGGTGGTTCGAAGGCACCACTCCCCCACGTTCCGTAGCCGAAAACCCGACAGGGCATCACCCTGCGTGCTCGACCCCTCTGTGTGGCCCCCGCACCCCCCGACATACCTCCGAACGGACGACAGGCTGGAACGTGCATGCGGAGGCCCTTGAGTGGAGCACTGCCGGGTGCGGCTCACCGTGCGGCGCGGGAGGGCGGGCACGGCCGCGGACGTCTCACGCCTCGGCGTACCGGTGCCCACGACCGCTCCGCCCGGGACGTGCGAGGGGCGCGGGAGGGCGGGCACGGCCGCGGACGTCTCACGCCTCGGCGTACCGGTGCCCACGACCGCTCCGCCCGGGACGTGCGAGGACACGGGACGGGCGGGACGGTTGCGGTCACGGCGGCTGGACCCTTCGCTCGGGAGCGGTGCCGTGCGGGGCGCGGGGTGGTGCGGACAGCCGGTGCGCGTAAACAGCCGGTCGTGCGGGCGGGACGGGCTGCGGGCGGGACAGGGGTGCGGAAGGTACCGGTACGGCGGCGCGCACGGGCAGTGTGCGGGGTGGCGGGAGAGGAGCGGGTCAGGCGGACAGGGCGGGGATGACCGTGGAGCCGTAGGCGTCGATCGTCGCCTCTCTCGCGTCGTGCATGTCGTACACGGCGAACTGGTCGACCCCGAGGTCGCGCAGCACCGTCAGCTTCTCGATGTGCGCCTCGGCCGGCCCCAGCAGGCAGAACCGGTCCACGATCTCGTCGGGCACGAAGGCGGTGTCCGGGTTGCCGGCGCGACCGTGGTGGCTGTAGTCGTACCCGGACCGCCCGGCGATGTACGCCGTGAGCGCTTCGGGTACGAGGCCGGAGTGTTCGCCGTACCGGGAGACGAGGTCGGCGACGTGGTTGCCGACCATGCCGCCGAACCACCGGCACTGCCGTCGGGCGTGGTCCAGGTCGTCGCCCACGTAGGCGGGCGCGGCGACGCAGATGGTGACCGAGTCCGGGTCCCGGCCCGCGGCGGCGGCCGACTCGCGCACCGCCTTGACCATCCACTCGGTGAGGTACGGGTCGGCCAGCTGGAGGATGAAGCCGTCGGCCTTCTCCCCGGCCAGGGCGAGGGCCTTCGGCCCGTACGCCCCCATCCAGACAGGCAGCCTGCCGTCCTTCACCCAGGGAAGCCGGACCCGCTGCCCGTCGACGGAGGCCTCGCGCCCCTCGGCGAGGTCGCGGATCGCGTCGATGGCCTCGCCGAGCCGGGCCAGGGTGTTGGGCTTGCGGCCGGCCACCCGCATCGCCGAGTCGCCCCGCCCGATGCCGCAGACGGTGCGGTTCCCGTACATCTCGTTGAGGGTGGCGAAGGTGGAGGCGGTGACCTCCCAGGTGCGGGTGGACGGGTTGGTCACCATCGGGCCGACGATCAGCCGCTCGGTGTGCTCCAGGATGCGGCTGTAGATGACGAACGGCTCCTGCCAGAGCACGGTCGAGTCGAAGGTCCAGCCGTAGCGGAAGCCGTTGCGTTCGGCACGGCGCATCAGCCCCACGACGGCCGAGGCGGGCGGGTCGGTCTGGAGGACGAGTCCGAAGTCCATGGCTGCTCCTGGTGGCGGAACGGGCGGTCGGTGCGCGGGGGTGCGTGCCGCGTGCGGCGCGGCCGGTGGGTCGGGGGCGCTGCCTCCCTGGTGACGTGCTCGGCGGAGATCCTTCCCCGTCCGGGGAGAACCCGGACGGGATACGACGATGTCGCCCCGGAGGCGGGGCGAGGGATACGCGCCCGCGCCCTGCCGGAAGGTTTCCGCCGGCCGGTGAGCCGCGGGGCCGTGTCTCACACGTACTGACCGATCCCCCGTGGCAGGTACGTCCCGTGGCCCGCGTGGCCCACGTACTCCCGGTCCTCGATCACCGGGACACCGCGGGACAGGACCGTCTCCACCCGGCCCGTCACCCGCTTTCCCTCGTAGGCCGAGTAGTCGACGTTCATGTGGTGCGTCTCGGCGGAGATGACCTGTTGCGCCCCGGGGTCGTAGATGACGAGGTCGGCGTCCGAACCCGGCGCGATCGTGCCCTTCTTCGGATACAGGCCGAACATCCGGGCGGGGGTCGCGCAGGCGATCTCGATCCAGCGGCGCCGGCTGATCCGCCCGTCGACCACGGCCTGGTGCAGCAGGTCCATGCGGTTCTCGACGCCCGGCATGCCGTTCGGGATCTTGGAGAAGTCCCCGCGCCCCATCTCCTTCTGCCCCTTGAAGCAGAAGGGGCAGTGGTCCGTGGACACCACCTGCAGATCGTTCGTCCGCAGCCCGCGCCACAGCGCCGCCTGGTGTTCCTCGGGGCGGAGTGGAGTGGAGCAGACGTACTTCGCGCCCTCGAAGTCCGGTTCCGCAAGGTTGCCGGTCGACAGGAACAGGTACTGCGGGCACGTCTCACCGAAGACGGGGAGGCCCTCGTCGCGGGCCCGGGCCAGTTCGGCCAGTGCCTCCTGGGCCGAGACGTGCACCACGTACAGGGGTGCGCCCGCCACCTGGCTCAGCTTGATCACCCGGTGCGTGGCCTCCGCCTCCAGGAGGGCCTTGCGGACCTCGCCGTGGTGGCGCGGGTCCCTCTCGCCCCGTGCCAGTGCCTGTTCGACCAGCACGTCGATGGCGAGACCGTTCTCCGCGTGCGTCATCACCAGCCCGCCGTTCCCCGCGGCCTGCTGCATCGCCCGCAGGATCTGGCCGTCGTCGGAGAGGAAGACCCCGGGATAGGCGGTGAAGAGCTTGAACGAGGTGACGCCCGCCGAGACGAGCGTGTCCATCTCCCTGAGCGAGGACGGGTTCACGTCGGACATGATCATGTGGAATCCGTAGTCGACGGCGCACCGCCCGTCCGCCTTCGCGTGCCACGCGTCGAGGCCCTCGCCGAGCGACCCGCCCTTGGACTGGATGGCGAAATCGACGATGGTCGTCGTGCCGCCCCACGCCGCGGCCCGCGTCCCCGTCTCGAAGGTGTCGGAGGCGAAGGTCCCGCCGAAGGGCATCTCCATGTGCGTGTGGGCGTCGACCCCGCCGGGGATGACGTACTTCCCCCTGGCGTCGATCCTGTGCTCGGCGGTCCACCCGTGGCTGTCGTGCGTGGCCAGGGCCACCACGCGGCCGCCCTCGACGAGCACATCGGCGTGCAGTTCGTCCGAGGCGGTGACGACCAGACCGCCGGTGATCAGCGTACGTGTCATGGCTTCTGCTCCCCTCGCGGCGGATGCGGGACGCGTTCGGTCGGCGACCGTTCCGCGTGTGCCGTCACCCGGCCGCTCGCAGTGCGTCGGACAGGATTTCCGCGCCCTCCTCCGCCTCGGCGACGGTGAGCGACAGCGGCGGCGCGATCCGCAGGACGCTGGTGTCGTGACCGCCCCCCTTGCCGATGAGCAGCCCGCCGGCGCGGGCCGCTTCGAGCACGGCCGCCGCGGCCTCGGGGTCCGCCTCGTCGGTGCCCGGCCTGACGAGCTCGATACCGATCATGAGGCCGCGTCCCCGCACCTCACGTACGGCCGCGGAGGCCGCGCCGACGGCTCGGAGCCGCTCGATGAGCAGTCCGCCGACCCGTCGTGCGTTGCCCTGGAGGTCGTGGTCCAGCAGGTAGGTGAGGTTGGCCAGACCGGCCGCCATGGTGACCGGGGAACCGCCGAACGTCGAGATGGAGTTGGCGTCCAGGCAGTTCATGACGTCGGCGCGGGCGACGACGCCGCCGATGGACATGCCGTTGCCGATGCCCTTGGCGAACGTCAGGATGTCCGGCGGTCCGTTGTCCGCGTGGGCCTGCCAACCCCAGAAGTGGTCACCAGTACGCCCCCAGCCGGTCTGCACCTCGTCGGAGATCCAGAGGATGCCGTGCCGGGAGAGGACCTCCCGGAAGGCCGCGTACAACCCGTCGGGGGGTGCGGTGAAGCCGCCGACGCCCTGTACGGGTTCGGCGATCAGCGCGGCGGCTCCCCGCGTGTGGCCGAGCAGGTCCTCCAGGTCGGCCACACAGGCCTGGATGAACCGCTCGTCGCTCAGTTCGGCGTACGGCCCACGGCTGCGGACCCCGCCGTGGACGTACGTGGTCTGCAACGGAGACAGACTCGTGGGCGACCAGGCCCGGTTGCCCGTGACGGACACCGCCGAGAACGACCGGCCGTGGTAGCTGTTGCGCATCGCCAGGATCTGGTTCGACCCGCTGTACACCGTGGCGAGCAGCAGCGCGGTGTCGTTGGCCTCGGTGCCCGAGGTGGTGAAGAAGACCCGTGCGTCGGGGATGCCGGAGAGGTGGGCGACGCGCTCGGCGAGCTCGACCAGCGGGCGGTTGAGGTAGAGCGTCGAGGAGTGGATGATGCGGCCGGCCTGCTCGGAGACGGCTTTGGTCACCTCGGGAAGGGCGTGCGCGGTCATGGTGGTGAGGATGCCGCCGAAGAAGTCGAGGTAGCGGTTGCCGTCCGCGTCCCAGACGTGGCGCCCCTCACCGTGGGTGAGCTCCAGGGGCTGCCGGTAGTAGAGGGCCAGCCAGTCGGGGCTGACGGCGCGGTGCCGCTCGTACAGTCCGCTCACGGCTCCACCAGCCCGTCGTACGCGTCCGGCCGGCGGTCCCGGTAGAACGCCCACTGCCGGCGGACCTGCTCGATCATCCCGAAGTCGAGGTCGCGTACGAGGAGTTCCTCCTCCTTGTCGCTGGCCACGTCGCCGACGAACTGTCCGCGCGGGTCGACGAAGTAGCTGGTGCCGTAGAAGTCGTTGTCGCCGTACTCCTCCTGCCCGACCCGGTTGATCGCGGCGATGAAGTACTCGTTGGCAACGGCTGAGGCGGGCTGTTCCAGCTGCCACAGGTAACCGGAGAGGCCGCGCGAGGTGGCCGACGGGTTGTAGACCAACTGGGCTCCGTTGAGGCCGAGTTGACGCCAACCCTCGGGGAAGTGCCGGTCGTAGCAGATGTATACGCCGACCTTGCCGACCGCCGTGTCGAAGACCGGCCAGCCGGCGTTGCCCGGCTTGAAGTAGTACTTCTCCCAGAAGCCCTTGACCTGGGGGATGTGGTGCTTGCGGTACTTGCCGAGGTAGGAGCCGTCGGCGTCGATGACGGCGGCGGTGTTGTAGTAGAAGCCCGACTGCTCGAACTCGAAGACCGGCACGACGATCACCATGCCCGTCTCACGGGCCAGGTCCCGCATCCGCCGGACGGTGGGACCGTCCGGGACCGCCTCGGCCCACCGGTAGTGCTCGGGGTCCTGCACCTGGCAGAAGTAGGGGGCGTTGAACACCTCCTGGAAGCCGATGATCTTCGCTCCCTGCCGGGCGGCTTCGCGGGCATGGTCCTCATGCTTGGCGATCATGGATTCGGTGTCGCCGGTCCAGGTCGCCTGGACGAGTGCGGCGCGTACGACGTGGGACATGAGCTGCTCCTTCGACGTGGCGTCAGAGAGCCTCAACACATGCTCTACGCACGTAGACACAGTACGTAGGAGGAGAACGTAAGCCCCGCCACACGGCGGGGCAAGACCATCGCCGTGAACCGGCGGAGTCGATCATGTTTCACACCCGAGCGGTCCACACCCGCCCGGGGGCATGAGCGGCACCCATGCGCGGCCGTACCGCACGGGGACGTGACGCGCTCGGGCGGCGACGCCGCGTACCCGACCCGCTGCCACCCCGCGCACGGGCGAGTACGTGGCCCGGTGATCTCCGCCCACGTGGAGGCGGAGGGCCGGGAGTGCCGGGGCGGTGGCGGCTCCGAGTGTGGACGGGTCAGTCCGGGGAAGCCCGCGCACGGGGTGCTGAACCGGCCGCCGCGCGGAACACAGGCGAGCCTCCGAGCGGGGCGCAACGGACGGAGCCCCCGCTCAGGATCTGCGGGACGCCCAGGGCGGACAGCGCGGCGCGGGGGCGCGACCGGTACCCCGCAGGCCGGTCACGGCCCCGCGTGCCCACGTGCCCAGGCCGGTCACGGCCCCACGTGCCCACGTGCCCAGGCCGGTCACGGCCCCATGTGCGCAGGCCGGTCACGGCCCCACGTGCCCACGTCTGTCAGGAGCCGCAGCAGCCGCCCGCCGGGGTCTGATCGGCAGCCGCTCCGGCCGGGGCGGGGGCGGCGAGCCGGATGAGTTGCGGGGCGGGTGTGCAGCAGCCGCCGTCGCCCTGCTGGGCCTCGGGGACGTCGAACAGGCCGGCGCCGCCGCACACCCCGGTCTCCGGGAGGGTGAGTTCCACACGGTCGGCGGAGGCGAGGTCGCCGGCGATCGCGGCGGCGACCGAGCGGACCTGCTCGTAGCCGGTCATGGCCAGGAACGTCGGGGCGCGGCCGTAGGACTTCATACCGACCACGTAGAGGCCCTGCTCGGGGTGGGAGAGCTCGCGGTGGCCGTGCGGGTGGACGGTGCCGCAGGAGTGCTGGTTGGGGTCGATCAGCGGAGCCAGTAGGGCCGGCGCCTGCAGGCGTTCGTCGAGGCCCAGACGCAACTCGTCAAGGAAGGACAGGTCCGGACGGAAGCCCGTCAGCACGATCGCCTCGTCGACCGCGTCCAGGCGGCGCCCACCCTCGCCCACCAGAACCAGGCGGCCGTCCGCGTCGCGCTCGATCTCCTCGATGCGGAAGCCGGTGACCGCGTCCGCGTGACCGGCGTCGACGGCGGCCTTCGCCGCCAGACCCAACGCGCCGCGCGCCGGGAGCTGGTCGGCTTCTCCACCGCCGAAGGTGGAACCCGAGATGCCCCGGCGCAGGACCCACACGCCCTTCGTCCCCGCGCCTCCGTCGGACTTCGCCAGGTCGGCGAGGTAGGCGAGGGCCGTGAAAGCGGAGGCGCCGGAGCCGATCACCGCGGTGCGCCTGCCGGTGTAACGGGCGCGGACGGCCGGGTCCTTGAGGTCCGGGACGCGGTAGGTGATCCGGTCGGCCGCCGCGCGCTCGCCGAGGGCGGCAAGGCCACTGCCGCCGGCCGGGGACGGCGTGGCCCAGGTGCCGGAGGCGTCGATGACGGCGCGCGCGAGGACGCGCTCCTCACGGTCGCCGGCGAGGGCGACGTGGACGACGAAGGGCTGCCGCTCGCGGTCGGCGTCGACGATCCTGTCCCGGCCGGCCCGGGAGACACCGGTGACCGTCGCGCCGAGGTGGACGCGGTCGCCGAGCACGTCGGCGAGCGGTTGCAGGTAGAGGTCGGCCCAGTCGCGACCGGAGGGGTAGGCAGCCGGGTCGGGCCGCGTCCATCCGGTGGGGGCGAGGAGCTCCTCCGCGGCCGGGTCGACGATCTCCCCCCAGGGGGAGAACAGGCGCACGTGCGACCACTCGCGCACCGCGGCACCGGCGGTGGGCCCGGCTTCCAGGACCAGAGGCTCGAGACCCTGGTCGAGCAGGTGGGCGGCGGCGGCCAGCCCGGCGGGTCCGGCCCCGATCACGACGACGGGCAGCTCGGTGGTGGCGAGCGCGTTCACGGCGACTCCTTGCGTATTTCGACAATCGTCGATGGCTTGCGGAGCCCAGCATGGCACCTGCATTGACGGGCGTCAACATAGACAGACTTCGAAATGATGGGCTCGCCGGAGGAGCGCCACGACGGGTCCTCCCGCACTGATTCGACGTGTGTCAACATAGGCGTATGTCGCATGTGAAGGTGCCGCCGCTGCTCGAAACCGCCGACGGCCGAGGGGGAGCGCCTTGCTGTCCGCCCCTGGCCGAGCGCCCCATGAGCGCCCCGGAGGCCGAGACTGCCGCGCGGATGTTCAAGGCGCTCGGTGACCCCGTCCGGCTGCGCCTGTTCTCCGCCGTGGCCTCGCACGAGGACGGGGAGGCGTGCGTGTGCGACATCAGCGATGTGGGCGTCTCCCAGCCCACGGTGTCCCACCACCTGAAGAAGCTCAAGGAGGCCGGTCTGCTCACCTCCGAGCGGCGCGGCACGTGGGTCTACTACCGGGTCGAGCCGTCCGTCCTGGCCGCGATGGGCAAGCTGCTTACCCTTCCGGCCGCCGCCTGACCGCAACGGCGAAGGGAGGGGGCTCCTTGCCGGGCCGCCGCCGAGCAGGTCCCGGAGCGGCACGCGGACGCGGGCGTGGACGAGCGCGCGGTCCTCGTCCACGCCGCCCGCCCGCGGGTCACCTCCGCCTCGTTCGAGGTGCTGGTCGGCTCCCCCGGGCAGGCGGGGTCCGGAGCGTCCGGGCCGGGATCATGCCCGGGCGCACCGGGGGTCCTGCCGTTCACCGGCGGGCCTGATCCCGTGTCATCGGCATCCGGGGGCGGGCACCGGCGCGACGGCCTGCGCGACCTCGGCTTCGTCGAGTCCCGCAGCCCTGTCATCCGTGGCCGTCAGCTCAGTCGGGCGATCTCGCGGGCGGCGTCGCGGGCGGGGCGGCCTACGCCGATGAGGGTGGCGGAGGCCGGGCCGGTCCAGTCGCCGTAGCCGACCAGGTGCAGCCGCGGCTCGCCGAGCGCGCGGGTGCCGTCGGTGGGGATGTGTCCGCGTGGGCCGCGCAGGTTCAGCGGGGCCAGATGGGCCAGGGCCGGGCGGAAGCCGGTGCACCAGATCACCGCGTCCACCTCCGTGTGGCTGCCGTCGGCCCATCGGACACCGTCGGCGGTCAGCCTCGCGAAGGCCGGCTCCGCCTGGAGGAGTCCGGCGTCGCGGGCCGCGCGTACGGGCGGCACGGAGACGATGTCACCGAGCGAGGCCACCCCGCCGGTGTCGCCCCGGCCTGCTTCGAGGGCGCGGCGGCGGGCGGTGGCGACGTCGAACAGGGCGCGGCCGTCGATGTCGTCCGGCAGGAAGCGCGGCGGCCGCCTGGTCACCCACCTCACATCGACACCGCCGTCCAGGGCGAGATCGGCGGCGATCTGCGCGCCGGAGTTCCCGCCGCCGACCACGATGACGCGTCGGTCGGCGAAGTCGGCCGGAGAGCGGTAGTCCACCGTGTGCAGCTGCCGTCCGGTGAAGCCGCCGCGGCCCGCCGCGGCGGGGAGGAAGGGCCGTGACCAGGTGCCGGTGGCGCTGATGACCGCGCGGGCCAGCCAGGTGCCGGAGTTCGCTTCGACCAGGAGCCGGCCCGCCTCGCGGCGTACGGAACGCACGCGGGTGCCGTGCTGGACGGGCAGGCCGTAGCGCTTCTCGTAGTCGGCGAGGTAGTCCACCACGTGTCCGGCGTCCGGGTAGGTCTCGCCGGGCTGGGCGGGCATGAGGCGGCCGGGCAGGGAGGAGTACCCGGCCGGGGAGAACAGGTGCAGGGAGTCCCACATGTGCTGCCAGGAACCGCCCGGTGCCGCGTCCGCGTCCAGGATGACGTGGTCGAGCCCCTGCCGGCTCAGGTGATAGCCGGCGGCGAGCCCTGCCTGGCCGCCTCCGATCACCACCACGTCCGTGCGCCGCGTCATGGGGCCGTCGTCACCGCGTCGGCGGCGAACTTCCTCCGCCAGGCGAGCGCGACGTGGACCAGGCCGATCAGCACCGGGACTTCGATGAGCGGGCCGACGACGCCGGACAGCGCCTGCCCGCTCGTGACGCCGAAGGTGGCGACGGCGACCGCGATGGCCAGCTCGAAGTTGTTGCCCGCCGCGGTGAAGGCGAGGGTCGCGGTGCGGTCGTAGGCCAGCCCGAGGCCCCTGCCGAGCAGGAACGTACCGAAGAACATGATCGCGAAGTAGACCAGCAGCGGCAGCGCGATCCGGGCGACGTCCAGCGGGCGGGAGGTGATGGTCGCGCCCTGCAGGGCGAAGAGGATGACGATCGTGAAGAGTAGCCCGTACAGCGCCCACGGGCCGATCTTCGGCAGGAACCCCGTCTCGTAGCCGGAGCGGCCCAGCTTCCGCTCGCCGACGCGGCGGGTGACGAAGCCGGCCAGCAGCGGGATGCCGAGGAAGATGACGACGTTCAGCGCGATGTGCCACACGGACACGTCCAGGCCCTGGCCGTCACCGAGGTTCATCCAGCGCGGCAGCAGGTCGAGGTAGAACCAGCCCAGCAGGCCGAAGGCGAGCACCTGGAACACCGAGTTCAGCGCGACCAGGACGGCGGCGGCCTCGCGGTCACCGCAGGCGAGGTCGTTCCAGATGATGACCATGGCGATACAGCGGGCGAGCCCGACGATGATCAGGCCGGTGCGGTACTCGGGCAGGTCCGGCAGGAAGATCCAGGCGAGGGCGAACATCACCGCGGGGCCGACGATCCAGTTGATGACCAGCGAGGAGACCATCAGCTTCCGGTCGCCGGTCACGCGGTCGAGCCGGTCGTAGCGGACCTTGGCGAGGACCGGGTACATCATGACGAGCAGGCCGAGCGCGATCGGCAGGGAGATCCCGCCGATCTCGATCTTCGCGAGCGCGTCGTTCATCCCCGGGATCAGGCGGCCCAGGCCCAGGCCGACGGCCATGGCGAGCAGGATCCACACCGCGAGGTAGCGGTCGAGGGTGGAGAGCTTCCTGACGACCGAGTCGTCCCCGGAGAGACGCGCACCCTGGGCGGGGGCGGTGGTGGGCTCCGTGGCCGTCACGGGCACGCCCTCCTGTTCCCGGCAGCGGTGCGGGCGGAGGCGGCGAGTGCGGCGAACCGCTCGGACAGGCCGGCCAGGACCTCGGGCTTGAGTGTGTAGTAGACGAAGCGGCCGCACGGCTCGGTCTCCACCAGTCCGGCCTCGCGCAGCACCTTCATGTGGTTGGACAGGTTGGTCTGCTTAGCTCCGGTCTCCTCGACCAGGTGCGTCATGCAGAGGGTCTCGCGCGCCAGCAGGGTCACGATCCGGAGGCGGAGCGGATCGCCCAGCACCCGGATCACATCAGGATCGACTGAAGTCAGCATGCGCTGATACTGTCACATCGTCACTGCTGCCGCCATCAAGGGCTGAAGTCATCGGCGGCGGGGTTCCGCCGTGCGACGGGAGAGAACGATCACCATGGCCGACAAGCCGTCCGTCCTGTTCGTCTGCGTCCACAACGCCGGCCGCTCCCAGATGGCCGCCGCGTGGCTGAACCACCTGGCCGGAGACCGCGTCGAGGTTCGCTCCGCCGGCTCCGACCCCGGAGACCGGGTCAATCCGGCCGCCGTCGAGGCCATGGCCGAGGTCGGCATCGACATCTCCGAGGAGATGCCGAAGATCCTCACCGTCGATGCGGTACGCGAGTCGGACGTGTGCGTCACCATGGGCTGCGGTGACACCTGTCCCGTCTTCCCCGGCAAGCGGTACCTGGACTGGAAGCTCGCGGACCCGGCCGGCCAGGGCGTCGAAGCCGTGCGCCCGATCCGCGACGAGATCAGGGCTCTGGTCGAGGGCCTGATCGCCGAGACCGCCCCGGAGGAGACGGCGTGAGCGGGATACGCGGCTGGTGCTCCGTCACGTCGCTTTCACCGGCCCGACGCCCGGGAGCCGTTCCGGCCGACGGCAGCGCACCGCCGGCCTGTGACGGAAGGACCCCGCGCGCTCCACGGCCGTGGGACACCTGAGGGCGCGGGGTCCGGCGCGTCCCGCTCAGAAGGTGACGGCGATCCCGGTGTGGGGCCGCTTGCCGAACCGTACGAGGGCGGCCGGAAGGTCCACGATCCAGAACTTCCAGGTGTACTTGCGGGCCAGTACCTTGCGGACCGCGGCGGTCTCCGCCGCGTCGAGCAGGCGGGCCGTGCCCTCGGCGCTGGGCGCGCCCTCCGCGATCCGGCCACGGACGTCGCAGACGGTGACGCGCACCCGGCTGTCGCGGCGCAGCCGCTTGACCTTCCAGGAATCGGACCGGGTCCAGATGTACAGCACGCCGTCCTCGGCGGCCGCCCAGACCGGGGTGGCCACGGGGGTACCGTCCTTGCGGTAGGTGGTCAGACTGACGTACTCGCTGCGGGCGAAGTCCTGGAGAGTCACGGTGGCGACCCTACTCCGTTTCCCGTCCGCGGAGTTGGGGGACCTCCCGCCCGCGGCCCTGCCCGCGCCCGGTGCGGCGCCCCGGGCGCACGAGTCCGGCAGGTCCGGACGGAACGCGGCTCGCAGGCCCGTCCTGGCCGACGTGGCCGACGTGGCCGGAGGGCCCCGGGCCGGTGCGCGGGGCTGCCCCGTCGCACCGGCCCGGCGTCACGGAGCGGACCGTACTGTCACGGACGGCCGCCCGGCCGCACCACCATCGCCGAGCCACCGCCCCTGCGCACCTTTTCCGCGGCCGCGAGCCAGCGTCCGTCCGGCAGCCGCTGGACACCCGTGGCCGCCCCGATCTCCGGGTTCGCCTTGAAGACGTGGCCGAGCGCCTCCAACTGCCCGCGCACCGGGCTGTTCCACAGCCCCGGCTCGATCTCGGTGGTGGCCGAGTTGCGCTGGCTGGCACGTGGCGCCGCGATCGCCTCGACGAGGGGAAGCCCCCGGTCCAGGTGGCCGGTCAGCGACTGCAGCACGGTGGTGATGATCGTCGCGCCGCCCGGCGAGCCCAGGGCAAGCACCGGCCTGCCGTGCTCCAGCACGATGGTCGGCGAGATGGACGACCTCGGCCGCTTGCCCGGACCGGGCAGGTTCGGGTCGTGCACCGCCGGAGCGGCGGGCGCGAAGGAGAAGTCCGTCAGTTCGTTGTTGAGCAGGAAACCCCGCCCCGGCACAGTGATGCCGCTGCCGCCCGTCGACTCGATGGTCAGCGTGTACGCGACGACGTTGCCCCACTTGTCGGCCGTGGTCAGGTGGGTCGTGTTCTCGCCCTCGAACGTCGTCGGGGCAGCCGTGCCACCGGCCGCGCAGCGCGTGGGGTGGCGCGGATCGCCGGGGGCGAGCGGGCTGGTGAGGACGGCGTCGTCCTTGATGAGGCACTCGCGCGAGTCGGCGAAGCGCTGGCTGAGCAGCCCACGGGTGGGCACGTCCTCGAATGCCGGGTCGCCGACCCAGCGCCCCCGGTCGGCGAAGGCGATCCGGCTCGCCTCGATCAGCCGGTGCAGGTACCGCGCCTCGCTCGCCTTCGAGAGGTCGGTGGACTCGAGGATGTTGAGTGCCTCGCCCACACTCGTACCGCCCGAGGAGGAGGGGGCCATGCCGTAGACGTCCAGGCCCCGGTAGCCGACCTTCGTCGGCGCCCGGTGCAGTGCGTGGTACGCCTTCAGGTCGTCGGCCGTGAGGTCGCCGGGGCGCACCACCCGGGTCGCGTCCGGGGCGACGGGGGGCTTGCGAACCGTCGAGACGATGTCCCGGGCCAGTTCGCCACGGTACAGCTCGTCGATACCCTCACGGCCCAGGGTCTCGTACGTCCGGGCCAGGTCGGGGTTCTTGAAGACGGAGCCGACGGCCGGGAGTTCACCGCCCGGCAGGAAGAGCTTCGCGGAGGCCGGGAAGTCGGCGAACCTGGCCTGGTTGCCCGCGGTCTGTGAGCGGAAGGTGTCGTCGACGACGAACCCGTCGCGTGCCAGCCGTTCGGCCGGTTTCAGCAGCGTGCCCAGCGGGACGCTGCCCCACGCGTCGAGCGCCTTGTCCCAGGTGGCCGGTGTGCCCGGGGTGCCGACGCCGAGGCCGCTGGTGACGGCGTCGTTGAACGGGATCGGCCGCCCGTTCTCCAGGAACAGCGAGGAGTCCGCGCTGCGTGGCGCGGTCTCCCGGCCGTCGATGGTCCGTACGGTGCGCTCGGCGGCGTCGTAGTGGACGAAGTAGCCCCCGCCTCCGATGCCCGCCGAGTACGGCTCGGTGACCCCCAGGGCGGCAGCCGTCGCCACGGCCGCGTCGACGGCGTTGCCTCCTTTGCGGAGCACCTCGATACCGGCCGCCGACGCGTCCGCGTCGACGCTCGCCACCGCTCCCCCGTATCCCACCGCCACCGGTGACTTGGGGGGTGGTGGTGCGAGGGGTGACGCGGCCGCAGGGGCTGCGGGGGCCGCGGCACCGAGCGAGCTGATGACGGCGATCACACTCAACAACGACACATTCCGGCCTGCGGAACGACGCATCCGTACCTCCAGTGGAGAATCGTCCGCGCAGGGTAACGCCGCACCGGCCGGATCGTCAGGACCGCCTCGGCCGGTCGTCCCGACCACCGCCGGCTCGCACGCCGTCCGCGCGCCGGGTACCGAGCCGGGTGAGCGCGGCACGGCGATCGGTGGCGCGGCTCGAACCGGCCCGCGGCCCCCGCCGTGGTCCGCAGCCCTGAGCACCCGACGGCGTTTCTGCGCACGGGCGTTGCGCTGATGGCAGGGACCGGCCACAGGCCCCTGGGGCCCTTGTGCGACCCTCCGCGCGCACCCGACGCTTGCACTCGTCCGCTCCGACGGGAAGCGGATTCCGGTGCTGGTGGAACATGAACGGAGACGCACATGAGCGGAGTCAAGAGGGGTCTGCGCCGTCTGGCGGTGGGGGCGAGCGCACTGCTGACGGCAGTGGGCATCACGATGACGGGGGCCTCCCCGGCCGCGGCCGTGGACTACTACTACGAACTGCCCTACCCGGCGGGTGAGGCGTACACGGTCACCCAGGGGCCGGAGGGTACGTACTCGCACACCGGCCCGTACAACGAGTACGCCTGGGACTTCGGCCTCCCCGCCAACTACGAGGTGTCCGCGGCGCAGGCGGGCACCATCGTCTTCTCGAACTGGTCGCCGTACTGGCAGAACGGCATCGAGGTGCTCATCCGTCACTCGAACGGCCAGTGCACCCACTACGCGCACCTCAACAGGTCGTTCTACGAGCCGGGTGACTGGGTCCCGCAGGGCCGGATCGTCGGCTGGTCGGGCAGCACGGGCAACTCCACGGCACCGCATCTGCACTTCCAGGTGATCGACTGCAACAGCCGCGTGGGCCTGCCCGCCACCCTCCAGGGCTGGACGCCGTACACCGGGACCCGTCCGGTCAGTGTGAACGCGTACGCCTGACCCGGCGGGCCGCCCCCGGCAGTCCCCGGCGGGAGGGGACTGCCCTGCGAGGACGGCGGCCGACCGTGTCCCGTGCCGTCGGGGGCGGTCCTGACCGGCCGGCGCGTGCGCGTCCGGCTCACGCCGAGCCGTAGACCTCGCGCACGTTGTCGCGAGGTGCCGGCCTGACCTTCGCGGCCGGTCCCTCCGCGAAGGCACGGAGCAGGTTCTCCGTGGTGCGCGTGACGAACGCTCCGGTCCGTGCGTCCATGCCGTGGTTGCGGCCGTTCTCCTTCGTTCCGGCCAGGAGGCCCTCGACCCAGCGCATGGTCCCGGACGCGAAGACGCCGGCCCCGCTCGGCACCGTGTAGTACGCCGAATCGGCGTGGCTCCGCCTGCCGTTGCAGACCAGGGGCGAGTGGGCGACGACCTCGATCGGCGCGTCGGGAAGGGCACCGGGGGTGACGCGGTCGTATTCGACGCCGACGAGGTGGGGGAAGGCGTCGCCCCGCTTCGCTCCGGTCCCCTCGAAGAGCCAGTGACCGGCCTCGTGGACGACGTAGGGGGCGTCTGTGGGATAGCCCTCGTAGAGGACCCCCGTCAACGACGACTCCGGGTCGGGAGCGGGGTCCTGGCGGAAGTCGGTGGTCACCAGGGCGCCCTGGCGGGGGTACAGGGGATCGTGGCGGTAGTCGGTCTTGTAGCAGACCACGGTGCGTTCCCCTTCCTCGAGCCGGATCCGGCGGAAGCAGGTGTTGGCACCGAGGAAGGCCAGGTTGGTTCCGGCGTCGCGGGCGCGGGTCATGGACTGCCGCTGCTGAGGTGTCCAGTACTCGTCGTGGCCGAGCGTGACCGCGCACACGGCGTCCCGCAGCACCGTCGGGTCGCGGTGGATGTCGATGCCGGTGCTGTACGCCAACGGCAGGCCCAGCCGCTCCGCAAGGACGACCGCGGCCCGCTCGTACACCAGGAACTTCTCGGCTCCGTTGCTGTCGTAGGGCCGGGCGAAGGAGACCGCCAGGGCGCGCTTCCCGTAGGATCCGCCCTCGCCCTCGTAAAGGCTGGAGCCACCCCACAGGTTGTACGCCTGCCACGTCGCCGGCGCATGGACCAGCAGGGTCTTCCCCCTGGCGTTCACCGAGCGGACGATCAGGGGGACGTATCGCTGGTGTCCGCCCTCCGCGTCGAGGCGCAGCAGATAGGCACCCTCCGGCCAGCCGTCCGAGCGTACGAGGACCGTACGCTTCCAGCCGGCCCGCACCGTGCGCGTCCCCGGAGCCGAGGCCGGCTCCCCCTGGACCCGTCCGGCCACCCTGCCGGAGCGCCAGACCAGGCGTGCCTGCGCGCCGCCGTACCATCCCATCCGGTACGCCGAGACGCGGAACCCCGGTGCGGTGGTGGACACGTACAGTCCGAAGGTCTCGCCCGGCAGGACGCTCACCTTGTCGGTGTAGCCGAGAACGGCCTCAGGCGGACCCGTCGAGCGGATGCGCCAGCCGGAGTCGCCCGGGCGGGATGACTCGGAGGGGCGAGCCGAAGCGCCCGGGGCGCGGCCCGGGGCCCTGTCGCAGCCCTGCGTGGTCATGCCCGCGGCCGAGACGCCGGCCGCCGCGGTCACCCCGAGGAACCGCCTGCGGGCCAGGCCTCCTCCACCGTCGCCGCGGCCCGGGCCTTCCCGCTCCGCATCCGTCGGAACATCCATCGGAATCATTCCCCTGCCGAAGGTGTCACATGCTCTTGCCGTCATCGTGGGCCAGCACCACACCTCCGGCCACCAGAGAGGGGCCGGACGCCCGGCAGGGATCCGGGACGGGCCGCCGGCTGTCCCTGGCACGGCGGAGCCGGGCGGCGTGGACGTCCTGACCGCCGACTGAGCGCGTGCGGGGCTGCTCGCTCCGCGCGGCCGGAGATCCGGCCGGCGACCGGGGCCCCGGCACCGGGCGCTCCCCCGTGTGGTAAGGGTACGGTCGGGTGGTGAGCGCGATCCGCTGACCTCTGGGCCCAACTGCGCAGAGTGCGTGGCTAGTAGGAGAAACCGATGACTTTTGACGACGCCGAGTTCCGCAAGCAGATCCGGTCGGACATTCCGCATTCGGCGCGGGTGTGGAACGCGTGGCTGGGCGGGAAGGACAACTACCCGGTGGACCGGGAGCTGGCCGACGCGGTCACGTCCGCCTATCCGCAGATGGCCGACATCGCGCAGGCCTCGCGCGCCTTCCAAGCCCGCGCGGTCCGGCACCTCGCGGGCCTCGGCGTACGCCAGTTCCTGGACGTGGGGACGGGCCTGCCCGTGGAGAACAGTACTCACGAGGTCGCGCAGGCCGTCGCCCCGGACTCCCGGATCGTCTACGTGGACAACGACCCCATCGTCCTGGTCCACGCCGCCGCCCTGCTGACCAGCGCCCCGGAGGGCAGGACGGCGTACGTCGACGCGGACCTGTCGCACACCGACGAGGTGGTGGACGAGGCGGCGAAGACCCTGGACCTCTCCGAGCCGGTGGCCGTGCTCCTGCTGTCGACCCTGGGGCATCTGACCCCCGCCGACGGGATGAGCGTGGTGCGGCGGTACATGGCCCGGATGGCTCCGGGGAGTTACCTGGTGCTCTGCGACACGGTGAAGACACCGCAGACGCTCGCGGCGCAGGAGGCGTACGACTCGGGCGACAACCCGCCCTACCTGGTGCGTGAGCCGGAGGAGATCACGGGGTGCGCGGAGGGGCTCGATCTGCTCGAGCCCGGCTTCGTCTCGATCGCGTACTGGCGTCCGACCGAGGAGAACCCGACAGCCGTCGACCAGTGGGGGCTTGTCGCGCGCAAGCCGTGAACTGCCCTGCCCGCCGCCGGCACCCGTCTGTCGCCGGCACGCGCGGGCAGGCCCCGGTACCAAGGAGAGCGGCACCCGCGTCGCCGTGCTCGGCGACGCGGGTGCCGCCCGTCCTCGGCATGGTGGTCGGCAACGCCCCCTACGTGTTCCACGGGCGGTCACCGCACCAGCCGTTCCGGCGTAGACGCGGAAGTGTTCTCCGCCGCCTACGCCGTCCCGGCCGGTGACCGCCGGCCCTGGTGATCGACGCCGTCGATCCTCTGTACTTCCGGCACATTCCGCCCGGCTCGCAGCTGACCTTCTCCCCGCCGACGGGACCGGCTGTCCCGGGGCGAGGGGTGATCACCGGCCGCTGCCGTGCGGGCTCGGGTCCGATGTGCGGATCAGGCCCGAGGCTCCTGCGTACCCGGCAGCAGCGTTCCTGGTTCGGCGGGGGCGACGCCCACCGCCTTCGTCTTCGGATTGCGCCGCTGCCGTCCGCCCACCCAGTTGGCGAACCAGGAGAGCAGCATGCACATCCCGATGTAGATCGGCGAGATCACCATGACCACGGGGATGAACGGCAGATCGTAGTCGAGGTTCGAGGCGATCAGCTTGCCCGCGTGGAGGAACTCCTCGTAGGTGATCAGGAAGCCCAGAGACGTGTCCTTGAGGGCCACGACCAGCTGACTGATGATGGTGGGCATCATCGCGCGGACGGCCTGCGGGGCCAGGACGTACGTGGTGACCTGCGTCTTGCGCAGGCCCAGCGCGTACGCCGCCTCCCGCTGGCCCCGTTCCACGGAGTTGATGCCCGTGCGGAAGACCTCGGCGAGTACGGAGCCGTTGTAGAGGGTCAGTCCGGCGACCAGCGCGGGCAGCGGCTGCACCTTCAGCGCGACGAAGATGAAGAAGATCATCACCAGGACGGGCATGGCCCGGAAGAACTCGACCAGCAGCGTGGAGACCCAGCGCACCGGCCGGTGCTCGGAGAGGCGCCCGGCGGCGAGCAGGGCCCCGAGCGCGAGGGAGAGCACCGCCGCGTATGCGAAGGCCTTCAGGGTGTTACCGAGGCCGCGCAGCAGCAGTTCCTGGATGCCCTTGTAGGTGAACGGCGACCATTTGGCCGCGGTGAACTGGTCCGTGTCGAAGAGGAGGTACAGCAGCCAGCCGAGGGCCGCGAGGATGAGCACCGTCGCGGCGACCCCGTAGACGAAGTGGCGTCTGCGGGTGACGGGCCCGGGGATGTCGTACAGGGCGGTGGCGGAATGGGTCATCGGGCGACTCCCCAGCGCTTCTCCATCAGGTTGAAGAGCGCACTGATGGACAGGGTGATGATGAGATATCCGACGGCGATCCAGACGAACGACCAGATGATGCTGTAGCCGAGTTCGTTGAGCGGCTTGTAGGTGCCGAGCAGCTCGGTGACGCTGAAGGCCCCCGCGATCGCCGAGTTCTTGGCCAGGGCGATGAGGGTCGAGCCCACGGGCGGGATCACCGACCGGAAGGCCTGCGGAAGCACCACGTTGCCCAGTGTCTGCCCGAAGGACAGACCGAGGCTGCGGGCCGCCTCGCCCTGGCCCGTGGGCACCGTGTTGATGCCGGAGCGGAGGGCCTCGCAGATGAAGGCCGAGGTGTAGCAGCCGAGGGCGAGGACCGCGAAGACCTTGAAGGGCAGCACCAGGCCGAACCGCGGCAGCCCGAGCAGTACGGCGAAGAACAGCAGGGTCAGCGGCGTGTTGCGGAGCACCGCGACCCACACGGTGCCGATCACCCGGAGCGAGCCCACGGGCGCGACCCGGAAGGACGCCATCACAAAGCCGAGCAGCAGGGCGAGGACCGAGGAGTAGACGGTCAGCTCCAGGGTGCCGAGGAAACCCTTGCCGTAGAGCGAGAAGTTGTCTGTCAGTACGTACACGGTGGCCTGCCCCTCAGCTCGCCGGGTAGCGGTCGATGGGCGGCGGCGTCGGCGCGGGCACTCCGGAGAGCCCCAGGGTGGCCTCGAACGCCTTCTTCCAGTTGCCGTTCTTCTCGTTCGCCTCCAGGGCGTCGTCGAGGGCGTAGCGCAGCGTGTTGTCCGCGCGCGGCACGCCGATGCCGTACGGCTCCTCGGAGAAGGGCTTGCCGACGAGCTTCATCTCCTTCGGGGCCTTGGCCGCGAAGCCGAGCAGGATGGCATCGTCGGTGGTGACGGCGTCGACCTGGAAGGTCAGGAGATTGTCGACGCAGATCGAGTAGGTGTCGTAGGCGACGAGCTTCGCCCTGGGGTAGTCGGCGGCGATGCGCTGGTACGGCGTGGAGCCGGCGGCCGAGCAGACGGTTCTGCCCGCGAGGTCCTGCGGCCCGTGGATGTCGTTCTCGTCGGTGCGTACGAGCAGGCTCTGGCCGGCCAGGTAGCAGGGCCCGGCGAAGCCCACCAGCTTCTTGCGCTTGTCGTTGATGGTGTACGTGCCGACGTAGTAGTCGATCTGGCCGTTCTGGAGGGCTGTCTCCCGGTTGGCGGAGGCGATGGTCCGGAAGCGGATCGTCTTCGGTTCGAAGCCCAGGGAAGCCGCCATCATGCGGGCGATCTCGATGTCGAAGCCGGAGTAGACGCCGGTGGCGGGGTCCTTCTCGCCGAGATAGGGCTGGTCCTCCTTGGCGCCGACGACCAGGTAGCCGCGCCTCTTGGCCTGTGTCCAGGTCTTCGACCCGGGCAGCCGGAAGCCCGTGTCGACGGTGTAGTGGGGCAGTTGCCCGGCTTTCGGCCCCTTGACCGGCGGGCTGCCCTCCCTGCCGCAGCCGGCGCCGAGCGCGGCGAGCAGCAGGCCCGCGAGCAGGGCCGCGATGTTCCTCGTACGCAACACGGTGCCCCCTGTCAGTGCTTGAGGATCTTCGACAGGAAGTCCTTGGCGCGGTCGCTCTCGGGAGCGGTGAAGAAGTCCTCCGGGGTGCGGTCCTCGACGACGCGGCCTTCGGCCATGAACACCACGCGGTTCGCGGCCGACCTGGCGAAGCCCATCTCGTGGGTGACGACCACCATGGTCATGCCCTCGCGGGCGAGCTGGCGCATCACCTCCAGCACCTCGTTGATCATCTCCGGGTCGAGCGCCGAGGTGGGCTCGTCGAAGAGGAGGGCCTTCGGGTCCATGGCCAGGGCCCGGGCGATGGCGACGCGCTGCTGCTGACCTCCGGAGAGCTGGGCGGGCAGTTTGTCCGCCTGGGAGGCCAGCCCGACCCGCTCCAGCAGTTCCCGGGAACGCCGGTCCGCCTCGTCCTTCCGGCGCTTGCGGACCTTGAGCTGGGCGAGCGAGACGTTGGCCAGCACGGTCTTGTGCGCGAACAGGTTGAACGACTGGAAGACCATGCCGACTTCGGCCCGGAGCTGCGCGAGGCCCTTCCCCTCCTCCGGGAGCGGCTCGCCGTCGATGGTGATGCGACCGGACTGGATGGTCTCGAGTCTGTTGATCGTCCGGCAGAGCGTGGATTTGCCCGATCCGGAGGGGCCGATGACCACCACCACCTCCCCGCGGCCGACGGTGAGATTGATGTCCTGCAGGACGTGCAACTTCCCGAAGTACTTGTTGACGTCCCGCAGCTCGATCAACGGATCGACTGCCATACGCTGCCCTACCCACTTTTCGCTGTGCCGAGGTCAGCGCAAACTATCCAGGCCGGACCGGCGCTTCGGAGCCGACACGCACCGGCAGCGTATAAGGCTGCTTATCGCGTTTTGCCGATCGGCCCGCTCTCGGCCGACTCCGCGTACATCTCGGACAGCTCGGGGCTGCCCGTCATCGCCCAGTCCAGACCGGCCGCGACGACATCGATCTCGCGCCCCGAGGCCAGCCGCACCACGGGCTTCCCTCCGGCGAGGATGTCCCACACGGCACCGGGGACGGTGCGTACGAGGACGGTGCCGAGGTAGAGGCCGGCGTCGTTGCCCAGCCAGGGAAGCTCTTCCGGGTCGTCGCGCCACAGCGGCGGCAGCTGGTCGAGCGCGGACAACGAGGCGGGGCTGTCGTCGAGTTCGAGTCCGCACTGTCCCGCGCGGGCGCGCAGGAGTTCGCATTCCGCGAGCAGTTCGGCCACGCCGTCCGGATCGGTCTCGACGGCGGCCGCGAGAGCCACCCCCTGCGTACCGCCCTGGCGCTTGCGCCAGTTGTCCAGGAAAGGGATGTTCATGCCACAAGGGTCCCATCCCGGGCGGGCTCCGCACCACAGGGCGCGCGACCGTTCGGGGCAGAAGGCCGGGGCCGGGTACACGGAAACAGCCCGTAAGCTGCGGAGATGACGTCGCGCGACTATCTCTCCGAACTCTTCTCGCTGGACGGCCGGGTCGCCGTCGTGACCGGTGGCAGCTCCGGCATCGGCCGGGGCATCGCCGGGGCGCTCGCGCACGCCGGGGCGAGCGTGGTGCTCGTGGCGCGCAGGGAGGCGGAGCTGGCGCGCGCGGCCGGCGAACTCACCGCCGCGGGCTGCCGGGCGGCCTGGGTGAGCGCCGACCTGGGGAGCACCGACGGTGCGCGGGCGGCGGGCGACTCGGCGGCCGCGGTCTTCGGGGAGCCGGACATCCTGGTCAACTGCGCGGGAATCAACCTGCGTCCGCCGATGGGCGAGCTGGAAGAGGAGGTCTGGGACACCACCATGACGGTGAACCTCAAGGCCCCTTACCTGCTGGGGCTGCGGTACGGGCCGGGCATGGCCGAGCGTGGGTACGGGCGGATGATCCACATCACCTCGCAACAGGCGCACCGGGCGTTCGTGCGGAGCGGGGCGTACGGGGTCTCCAAAGGCGCACTGGAGTCGCTGGCCCGCTCGCAGGCCGAGGCGTGGTCGCCGCACGGCGTCACCTGCAACACCCTGGTGCCGGGGTTCGTGATGACGCCGCTCAACGAGCGGCTGTCGTCCGATCCCGACCAGGTGGCGGCGCTGGCCGCGCGCACGATGGTGGGACGCAACGGCCTGGCGGAGGACTTCGCGGGAGCCGCGGTCTTCCTGGCGAGCGCCGCGTCGTCGTACGTCACCGGGCAGTCGGTCTTCGTGGACGGCGGCTTCTCCGTGCACTGACCCGGCCCCGGCTCGCGGGCGCACGGAGAAGTGCGCGGCGCTCGCCCCGCGCGGGCCTGGACGACGCGATGTCCTTGCCCGGCGGGGCCGTCGGGCCGTCGCTGTCCACTGGTCACTGGTCACTGGTCACTGGTCACTTCAAGTAATCACCGCAGCGCATGGGGACGGAGGCAGGGCCGCTCCGGTCCGCGGCCGGGGCGCGGGCGCGGCGTGGGGCCGTCAGAGGTCGAGGTCCACGACCACCGGTGCGTGGTCGGAGGCACCCTTGCCCTTACGCTCCTCCCGGTCGACGTAACTGTCCTTGACGGCGGCCGCGAACGGGGCGTTGCCCAGGACCAGGTCGATCCGCATGCCCCGGTTCTTCGGAAAGCCCAGCTGGCGGTAGTCCCAGTACGTGTACGGCCGGTCGTACTTCAGCGGGCGCGGCATCACATCGGCCAGGCCCTCCGCGTGGAGCGCGGCCAGGGCGGCACGCTCGGCGTCGGTGACGTGCGTGGCGCCCTCGAAGAGCGCCGGGTCCCAGACGTCCTCGTCCGTCGGCGCGATGTTGAAGTCGCCGAGGACCGCGAAGGGCCGCGCGGCGGCGGCGTCCACGGCGACGTCCTTGCGGAGCGCCTCCAGCCAGCGCAGCTTGTACGCGTAGTGGTCGTGCCCGACCTCACGGCCGTTCGGCACGTAGACCGACCGGACGCGGGCCGGGCCGCAGGTCGCCGCGATCGCCCGGGGCTCCTGCACGCCCTCGTAACCGGGGCCGTCGGGCAGGCCCGTGACGACGTCGGCGAGACCGACCCGGGAGAGCAGCGCGACGCCGTTCCACCGGCCCGTGGCGTTGACCGCGCTCTCGTAGCCCAGCTCCCGCAGCTCGTCGGCCGGGAACTGCTCGAGCGTGCACTTGGTCTCCTGGACGCACAGCACGTCCGTGCCGCTGCTCTCCAGCCAGGCGAGCAGCCTCGGGAGCCGGGCAGTGATCGAATTGACGTTCCAGGTGGCAATACGCATAGCTCAAACCTAGCGGCTCCCACTGACAGCCGGGCCGGAGCGGGGGCGCACCGCTTCAGAGCCGGGCGGCGTCCCCCGGGGTCATCCGACGGTGGTCCGCGCCGCCGAGGCTGCCGATCTGCCTGTCGTAGAGCGGGCGGGCGAGGTCGGTGAGCAGGGCGTCGTGGATGTCGATCGCCCGCCGCGGCTTCACTTCCCGTACGTAGTCGATGACCTCGGAGATCTTGTTCCAGGGGGCCATGACCGGCAGCATCAGCGTGTCCACCGGCCGGTCGGGCACGGTGAGCGCGTCGCCCGGGTGGAAGACCGAACCGTCCACCAGGAAACCGATGTTGGTGATCCTGGGGATGTCCGGGTGGATCACCGCGTGCAGTTCGCCGTGCACCTGTACGTCGAACCCGGCCGCCGAGAAGGTGTCACCGTGGCCGACGGTGTGGACCCGCCCCGGGAAGGCCGCCGAGAGCTGTTCGGCCACGCTCCGCAGGGTCCACACATGCACCCCCGGGTCGGACTCCATTCCGGCGCGGATCCGGGTCTCGTCGAAGTGGTCCGGGTGTTCGTGGGTCACCAGGATCGCGTCGGCGCCTACCGCGGCGTCCTCCTCCGTGAAGCCGCCTGGGTCGATGACGAGCGACTGCCCGTTCCGCTCCAGACGGACGCAGGAGTGCTTCTTTTTGGTGAGGGTGAGAGCCGAGTCGTTCATGCTTCCATCCTGCTACGCGGGCGGGGTCGTTTCCTCCTGGATCACGGACTGCGCGATGCTGAAGGCGGCGCCCGCGGCGGGGATGCCGCAGTAGACGGCGGTCTGGAGCAGCACCTCCTTGATCTCGGGGGGCGTGAGTCCGTTGCGCAGCGCGGCCCTGACGTGCTGGGCGAGGCTTGCGAGGTGTCCGGAACTGACGACCGCGGTGAGCGTGACACAGCTGCGGGTCCTGCGGTCGAGGCCCTCCCGGGACCACACCTCACCCCAGGCGTACCGGGTGACCAGGTCCTGGAAGTCGTCGGTGAAGGCGTCGGACCCTGCCGTCGCGGCGTCGACGTGGGCGTCGCCCAGCACCTCGCGCCGGACCCTCATCCCGCTCTCGTACCGGTCGCGGGTTTCTGCGGGGGCGGCCTCGGGAGTCACGGGCGCGGGGGCGATCTCTGCCACCGGCACGACCGGGACGAACGACGCGGTACTCCCCTGCGCGGGCAGTACGGGGATCGACGCCAGGGTGTCCTGCCAGGACGTCGAGAAGTGCGTGAGGAGCAGGTCGGTGACGGCGCCGGGCTGCTCGACGGGGCACAGGTGGGACGCGCCGGGGACCAGGGCCAGCCGGGAGTCGGGGATGCCCGCCACGAGCGTCCGGGCCTCCGCCGGCCCGGTGACCTTGTCCTCGGCGCCGACCAGGACGAGCGTCGGCACGCCGATACGGGGCAGCTCCGCACGGATGTCGAAGGCGGCCAGGGCTTCGCAGGCGGCGATGTAGCAGCCGGGGTCGGTGGTGCGGACCATCTGCACGGACCACTCGACGATGGCCGGCTGGGCGGCGACGAACCCGGGGGTGAACCAGCGCGCGGGCACGGCGCGCGCGATCGGCTCCAGGCCGTTGCTGCGGACCACCACCCCACGCTGGCGGAACTCGTCGGCGCTGCCGAAGCGGGGCGAGGCCGCGACCAGGGCAAGCGAGGCGACCCGGTGCGGATGGCGCAGGGCGAGGACGGCACCGACGGCGCCGCCGATGGAGCAGCCCGCGTACCCGAAGCGCTGGACGCCGACGCTGTCCAGCGTGGCGAGCAGTCGGTCGGCGAGGTCGGCGACCGATGCGGCGGGGTGGGCAGGGGCCCCGCCGTGGCCCGGCAGGTCGTACCGGAAGATCCTCCAGTGCTTCGACAGCTCGGGTATCTGCCGGTCCCACATGTGCCAGGAGGTCCCGAGGGAGGCCCCCAGGACCAGGACGGGTAGGTGTTCCGGCCCGTCAAAGCGGTATTGCAGCGTCTCGGTCTTGCCTTCGGTCACGGGTTCACACCTTCATCTGTCACGAACTGTCACACGCCCCCTACGAGACCTCCCCACGCCTCCTCCGCCGCCGGAAGCAGGTCCGCTACGTCTGGCTTCACGTACCACTTCTTCGTCGTCTTCACGTTCGTGTGCCCGGCCCACCTGGCGAGCCGGTGGTCCGGCACCCCGTTGTCGGCGAGGTACGTGAGGCAAGACGCCCGAGCATCGTACAGAGGGACCCGCACGGCCTGATCCCGGTCTGTCCTGTGGCCCGGCGCGACACGGGGCCTCGGTCCCGTCCGACCCCGGGGAAGCGATCCGGCCCCCGTGTACCGGCCCGTGCGTACTCGCTCGCCAGGAACCGCACCCCCAGCAGCGTCTCCCTGTGCGCCTCGACGAGACCCTGCACCTATCGGCCTCGATCTCGGCAAGACGCGGCACGACCTCGGTCATGCCGCTATTCGCCGTATCCGTGCGGAACAGCTTTCAGACCCGACAGCTTCCCCGCTTTCCGAGCGCCTGCCCTCTCTTTCTGAGCGGGAATTTCGCCCCGCCTCGGCAGTCGAACTGCCTCGCCGCCGAGGGAATCGGCATGCCAGGCTCCGAACCGAGGTCCGGCGCGCGTCTCCGACAGCTCCCCCTTGCGGCTGTCCCTCAACGATCTTCGAGGGCGACGGTGTGCTACCCCATGACCGTGCGGGCCGCGTCCAGAAACGCCAGCCGGTTGTCCTCCAGGTAGTCCCGCACACTTTCGCCGTCAGGCAAGCCTTCCCACACCGTCCGGTTGAGGTCGAGGAAGTACGCGCGTGCCGCGTCGTGCACGGGCAGGGGGAACTGGATACGGACGAGCCGCTCCGCGACCCACAGCCTGTTCATGACGTCCCGGGTCGTGAGGAACCAGGCGTCGGTGTCCTCCCACTCGGAGGGCCGGCTGAAGGCGGAGCGTTCGGCCTCGGCCCCCACCTCGATGAACCGCTCCAGCAGCGCCAGCCGCTCCCCGCGCCGGGCCTCCGACAAGGCGATCTGCTGCCGTTGTTGTTCAGCGCGTTCCGCCGAGAGTTGAGTCCTGTGCTGGACGAGGTAGGACAACGAGCCACCGAGGACAACGCCGCCCAGCGATATGAGTGACACCCAGACCTGACCTGACATGGCGGTCATCGTGCCATGCCGTCGGTCTCGTGTCGGTGGCCACCCCGAACGGTGCCCTCCGCGCGAGCGGAGGCGAACCGCATCTCCTCGATCTTCGACACGAGCGGGACTGATCACACCGCCGAGCCGAAGGAGAACCCCGACAGTCCCACCTGCTGCACCCAGGGGTGGTGCGCCCCCACACCTGGAGATGACCTGCGCGGTCGACCTGGTGATGCCGTGTCGGAGCGCGTGTCCTCGCCTCAGCGGCGCCGCTGGTCGGCCCGCAGCTCGAAGTCTCCGTAGCTGTCGTCGACCGGATTGACGGTGACGCCGGGGGCGACGATCTCGTCGATGGCGTCGAGGACGTCGGAGGATAGGGTGATGTCGGCGGCGGGCAGGAACGCCTCCAGCTGCTCCATGGTGCGCGGCCCGATGATCGCCGAGGTGACGCCGGGGTGGTTGACGACGAAGGCGACGGCCAGCTCGATGAGTGTGAGGCCGGCCTTCTCGGCCAGGAGCGCGAGTTGTTCGACGGTGTCGAGCTTGCGCTGGTTGGCGGGGGTGTTCATGTCGAAGCGGGTCTGGGGGCGGGCTGCGGAGGCGGGTCCCCCTGGGGCGTTCTTGCGGTAGCGGCCTGAGAGCCAGCCGCCGGAGAGCGGGCTGTAGGTGAGCGTGCCCATGCCGTGGCGCCGCACGGTGGGCAGCACGTCCTCCTCGATGCCGCGGACGAGGATCGAGTACGGCGGCTGCTCGGTCACGAACCGCTCCAGGTTTTGTTCGCGGGAGGCCCACTGGGCCTCGACGATCTGCGAACCGGAGTAGGAGGAGGAGCCGATGTAGCGGACCTTGCCCTGGCGGACCAGGTCGGTGAGGGCGCCGAGGGTCTCGGCGACGTCCGTATCGGGGCTGGGGCGATGCACCTGGTAGAGGTCGATGTGGTCGGTGCCCAGGCGCCGCAGCGAGTTCTCGACCGCGCGCATGATCCAGTGGCGGGAGCCGCCGCGCTGGTTGGGGTCGTCCTGGTCCATCGGCATGAAGAACTTGGTCGCCAGGAAGACGTCCTCGCGGCGGCCCTCGAGTGCCTTGCCGACGATCTCCTCGGAGACGCCGGCGGAGTAGACGTCGGCGGTGTCGACGAAGTTGACACCCGCGTCGAGGGCACGGTGGATGATGCGGATCGAGTCGGTCTCGTCCTCGTTGCCCCAGGGGCCGAACATCATCGCGCCCAGGCACAGGGGGCTGACGTGGACGCCGGTGCGGCCGAGCGGTCGGTACTGCATGAAGCCGTTCTCCTCGAATCGTGGGGGGTGTGGTCAGTCGCTCGCCGTGGGGACGGCGCTTTTGGTGCTGGTCCAGCTGGCGAGGAGGCCGAGGGCCTGCCGCTCCGGGGAGTCGGGTTCCGGGGTGTAGAAGTTCAGGCGCAGGCCGGGATCGGACGGCAGGTCCATCGCCTCGTAGGGCAACGACAGATCACCGACGAGCGGGTGGTGGAGGTTCTTCACGCCGGAGCGGTGGAACTTGACGTCGTGCCGGGCCCAGCGCCGGGCGAAGTCGTCGCTCCGCGTGGTCAGCTCGCCGATCAGGTCGGTCAGCGCCTTGTCGTGCGGCGAACGGCCCGTCTCGGTGCGCAGGAAGGCGACGGCGTCGTTAGCCCCCTTGTCCCAGTCGGCCCAGAAGTCCCTGCTCGTGGGGTCCAGGAACATGAAGCGGGCGCTGTTGACCGGCCCGCGCTGCGCGAAGAGCGGCGAGTCGTACACCGGCGCGTACAAAGCCCGGCCCAGGGTGTTGGCGGCCAGGATGTCGAAGCGGCCGTTGCGCACGTAGGCCGGCACGTCGGCCATGGAGTCCAGCAGACGCATGATCGTGGGCCGTACCCGCGACGAGGTCGCCGCCGGTCGTCGTCCCGACGGGGTCGCCGCGCGGGCCAGGTCGTAGAGGTGGGTGCGCTCGGCCTCGTCGAGCTGCAGGGCGTGTGCGAGGGCTTCGAGTACGGAGTCCGAGGCACCGGAGAGGTTCCCGCGCTCCAGCCGCACGTAGTAGTCGACGCTCATGCCCGCCAGCAGGGCGACCTCCTCGCGGCGCAACCCTGTGACGCGACGCTGTCCTCCGTAGACCGGGAGCCCGGCCTGCTGCGGTGTGAGCCGTGCACGCCGGGTTCGCAGGAACTCCCGCACCTCGGCGGACATGTCCTTCTTCGTGCTGTCGGTCATGCTCGGTTCCTGGTGTTCTCGTCGGTGCCGGCCTCGGCGGAGAGCGTCACGCGCAAGCCGGTGCGGAACGTGCTCGCCCCGGGCCGCGTCGGCCGGCCGGCAGGGTGGTCCGGGAGCGGGGGGACAGCGCCGGGAGAGCCGGTCGCTCGGACCGCCTTGCCGGTTCTGACATCGGGGACGGGGACACGGCGGCCTCCTCTCGATCGGTCCGCGTGGGTATGCCGGTCCCTTCACCGTAGGTCCGTCCCGGCGGGTCTGCGAGGTACTGCCAGTACCCGGAAGAGCAGTGACTCCCACTGACCCGTCCAGGTGCCGTTACCTGGGAAGGGCCAGAGACTGGCGGCCCGGGACCGGGCCCCGTTCCACAGCAGACGCGAAGGAAGACCGTGCGCACAGCATCGACCCAGGAGACCGGCGACGCCCCGGCCGGGCGCGTCATCGACCCGCGCCGTCCCGGCACGCCGGGTGCTCCGGGGATCACCGCACCCCACCCGCCGACGCATCCGGATCGGCGCGCACGGCCCGGGGCCGCGAGCAGCTCGACGCTGATCCTGACGATCATCTGCGTCAGCTACTTCATGGTCATCCTGGACAACTCGATCGTGTTCACCGGGCTGCCGCAGATCCGCTCCGACATGGGCTTCTCCGAAACCGGCCTGTCCTGGATCACCAACGCCTACGTCCTGGTCTTCGGCGGACTGCTGCTCCTGGGGGCGCGCGCCGGTGATCTCTTCGGGCACCGCAGGGTCTTCCTGTTCTCCCTGGTCGTCTTCTCTGCGGCCTCGCTCCTGGTGGGCGCCGCCCGGACCCCGGGGTGGCTGATCGGTGCCCGGGCGTTGCAGGGCGTCGGCGCGGCGGTGCTGGCCCCCTCCGCCCTGTCCCTGCTCACGCGGAGTTTCGCCGAGGGCCGGGCACGCAACCGGGCCATGGCCGCGTACAGCGCCGTGGCCGGCCTCGGCACTGCCTTGGGGCTGGCCATCGGGGGACTCGTCGCGGACCTCGTCTCCTGGCGAGCCGGGTTCTTCCTGAACGTCCCGGTCGGCGTCGTGATGATGGTGCTCACCGTGCGCTTCCTGCCCGAGACCGCGCGCCGGCGGGGCCGCTTCGACGTGGCCGGGGCCCTGCTGGCGACCCTGGGGGCGACCGCGCTGGTCCTCGGCATCGTGAACGCCGCCGACCACGGCTGGACCACCCCGGCCACTCTGCTCCTCCTGGGGGCGGGTGCGGCGATGCTGACGCTGTTCGTCAAAGTGGAGCGGCGGGCCGCGCAGCCGATCGTGCCGTTGCGGCTGTTCGCGAGCCGTGAGCGTGTCGGCGCCTACGTCACCCGGATGCTCTACATGGGCGCGATGATGGGGTTCTTCTTCTTCACCGCGCAGTTCGTGCAGAGCGTGTACCACTGGTCGCCGCTGCGGGCAGGGCTCGCCTTCCTGCCGATGACGCTGGTCAACTTCGTCTTCGCGGTGCGGGTGCCCCGGCTGCTGGAGAGGTTCGGCCGGCCGCGGGTACTCACCACGGGGGTCGTGCTGACGACCCTGGGGATGGCCTGGATGAGCCGCCTCGACCTGCACACGCCCTACCTGACCGGTGTGGCACTCCCGATGGTCCTCATAGGTGCCGGGCAGGGCCTGACCCTGGCCCCGCTGACCTCCAGCGGCGTGGACGGCGTCGCTGCCGGGGACGCGGGGGCCGGCTCGGGTCTGGTCAACACCGTGCACCAGATCGGCAGCGCGCTGGCCCTGAGCATCCTGACCGCCGTGGCCGCCACCGTCTCCGGCGGCCACGCCGCGTCCGACATCGCGGCCCGCTCGGGAGCGACCCTGACGGGCTCCACCGTCCTCCTCGCCCTGGCCGTCACGACCGTTCTGATCCTCATCGTCCCCTCACGGGCGTCCCGCGAGGCCGCCCTCACGGAAAGGACCCTCTGATGCAGACCCTCACCCTCAACAACGGCGTCGAGATGCCCGCTCTCGGACTCGGCGTCTTCCAGACCCCGCCCGATGAGACCCGGGCCGCCGTCACGGCCGCGCTCGACCTCGGCTACCGGCACATCGACACCGCCGCCGCCTACGGCAACGAACGCGAGGTCGGCCAGGCACTGCGCGAATCCGGCGTCCCACACGAGGAGATCTTCGTCGAGACGAAGATCTGGATCAGCGACTACGGCTACGACGAGACTCTGCACGGCTTCGACAAGAGCGCCGGCAAACTCGGCGTGGACCGGATCGACCTGCTCATCCTGCACCAGGCCCTCCCGTCGGACTTCGACAAGACCGTCGCCGCCTACCGTGCCCTGGAGAAGCTGCTGGCCGACGGCAAGGTCCGCGCGATCGGTGTCAGCAACTTCATGGTCGACCACCTGACCTCCCTGCTCGAGGCCACCACCGTCGTCCCGGCCGTCAACCAGCTGGAGATCCACCCTTACTTCCAGCAGCGCGCCGTCCTGGACTTCGACGCGTCCCACGGCATCCTCAACCAGGCGTGGTCCCCCATCGGGGGCATCACCTTCTACCGGGGCCAGGGCGACGACCGCAGGAGCGTCCTGGAGGACCCGGCCGTCACCGCGATCGCCGGAGCGCACGGCAAGAGCCCTGCCCAGGTGCTGCTGCGCTGGGGGCTGCAGCAGGGCCGTTCGGTCATCCCCAAGTCGACCAGGCGCCACCGCATCGCCGAGAACATCGACGTCTTCGACTTCGAGCTCACCCCGGACGAGTTGACGGCCCTCGACGCCCTGGAGACCGGCCGCCGCGGCGGCCCCGAGCCCGAGGCCGTCACCCTCGCCGACTTCGGCCGCGCCATCCCCGAAGCCTGACAACGGCCGCACCACGCGCACGAAGGAACCGCATGTCCACCACCGTCAACGCGTTCGGCGCTCACGCAGCAGGCTAGCCGCTCGCCCCGTCACCATCGAGCGCCGCGACGTCGGACATCGAGCTGATCGGCGCGCAGTACATCAACACCGCCTACCAGCGGATCCACGCCTCCGACGTCCGGAACCGGTTCGTGGTGGACGGCTCGGCCTTCGCCGACCCTGAAGGCATCACGCCCCTTCGCTGACAGCCGGCGGCAATCCTCCGGACGCCCGGAACTCGTGCGCCGGGCGCCCCGGAGGATACCGCCACACCCCGCACACGGAAGGTGAGAACCATGACGAACTGGACCGATTCCGAGCTGCGGAGCATCGGCGCCGCCGAGGAACTCGACCTGGAGTCCGAACGCGGCGACGGTGCCCTCCGCGCCCCCGTGACCATGTGGGTCGTACGGGCCGGTGACCGGCTCTACGTCCGCTCGGTCAAGGGCGTCGACGGCCCCTGGTTCCGGGGCACCCGTTCCCGCCATCGGGGCCGGGTGGAGGCCGGCGGCGTCCGGGCCGACGTCACCTTCCACGACGCGGACCCCGAAGAGTACGCCGCCGTGGATGCCGCCTACCGGGAGAAGTACGGCCGGTACACCGCCATCGTCGAACACGTCCTGACCGGCCGGGCCCGCGCCTCCACCCTGCGTCTCGAACGCCGCTGACCCCCTCCCGAACCTTCCCCGCCCACTGCCGAGGAGCACCACCGTGCGAGCCACCCTGATGTACGCCGCCGAGGACGTCCGCGTCGAGGACGTGACCGACCCGAAGATCCAGCAGCCCACCGACGCGGTCGTACGGATCGTGCTGTCCTGCGTGTGCGGCAGCGACCTGTGGCCCTACAAGTCACTTCAGCCCACCGACAGCCCCCGCCACATGGGCCATGAGTTCCTCGGCGTCGTGGAGGAGACCGGTGCCGACGTACACACTCTCGAGCGCGGGGACGTGGTCGTCGCCCCGTTCGTCTGGGCCGACAACACCTGCGCCTACTGCCGCGAGGGCCTGCAGACCTCCTGCCGGCACGGCGGCCAGTGGGGCGTGAACGGCGTCGACGGCGGCCAGGGCCAGGCCGCCCGCGTCCCACAGGCCGACGGCACCCTCGTCAAGCTGCCCGTCGCCGAGGACTCCGACCTGCTGCCCGACCTCCTCACCCTGTCCGACGTGCTGTGCACCGGTTATCACGCCGCCCGCACCGCCGACGTCCGCCGCAGCGACACCGTCACCGTCATCGGGGACGGCGCGGTCGGCCTGTCCGCCGTGATCTCCGCCAAGCTGCTGGGCGCCGACCAGATCATTCTCATGGGCCGCCACCAGGCCCGCACCGACCTCGGCCGCGACTTCGGCGCCACCGACGTCGTCGCCGAACGCGGGGACGAGGGCGTCGCCCGGGTCCGCGAGCTGACCGGTGGCGAGGGCACGCGCAAGGTCCTGGAGTGCGTCGGTCTGAAGGACGCGCTCGTGCAGAGCTTCGGCGTGGTCCGCGACGGCGGCGCCGTCAGCCGCGTCGGCGCCCCGCAGTTCACCGACGTACCCTTCGGCTTCGCCGACTTCATGCGCAACATCACCCTCACCGGTGGCGTCGCCCCGGCCCGGGCCTACATCGAGGAACTGATGCCGCACATCCTCGACGGCTCGATCCGGCCCGGCCGCGTCTTCGACCACACCGTCTCCCTGGAGGGCATCGCCGACGGCTACCGGGCCATGAACGACCGCGAGGCCCTGAAGACGCTGGTGCGCCCGTGACCGCCCGCAAGCCGAACCCCGCCGCCGCGGCCACGCACCGGCGCCTGTTCCCCGGCCACGTCTCCACCCTCGCCGTCACCGTTCCGGAACTGATCGCCTACCTCGACGACTTCACCTTTGCGGACAGCCCGTTCGGCTTCCCCACCGACCCGCTCCGCCGAACCGGCTGCACCAGCCCTCGGCGGACTGCGCGGGGCCGAGCACCGTGTGAGCATGACGCTGCGGACGAAGACCGCTCTCCCGGCCCGGCATATCCACACCGCCACTGACCCCCGCCAGCCCGACAGCCCCCTTGGAGGAAGGCTCATGGCCGCGCTCGAGTTCGTCGTGATCCTCGGGTGCACACTGCTCGTGAGCGGGGCCCTCGCCCATCGGCTGCGGGTGGCCGTACCCGTGATGCAGCTCGCCGCCGGCGTCCTGCTCGGCTTCGTGCCCGCCCTGCGCAGGACGGAACTGCCGCCGGACGTGCTGCTGCTCGTCTTCCTGCCGGTGCTCCTGTACTGGGAGAGCGTGACGACCTCGCTGCGCGCGATCCGGCGTGACCTTCGCGGCATCGTGCTGACCGGTACCCTGCTGGTCGTCGTCACCGCCTGGGCCGTGGCAGCCCTCGCCCACGCGCTCGGCCTGCCGTGGGGCCCGGCCTGGGTGCTGGGCGCCGCCGTCGCTCCGACGGATGCCACCGCCGTCGGCGTCGTGTCCCGGCTGCTGCCGCGGCGCAACGTCACGTTGCTGCGCGCCGAGTCGCTGATCAACGACGGCACCGCGCTGGTCGTCTACAGTCTGGCGGTCGGTGTCACCGTGGGCTCCGAACACCTCAGCGCCGCCCACGTGAGCGGCCTGGTGGCCCTGTCCTACGGGGGCGGCATCGCGGCCGGCGCACTGGTGGCGTGGCTGGGCATCCTGCTGCGGCGCCGGGTGCGCGGGTTCGGGGACACCCTGCTGGACAACCTGACGATCATCCTGATCCCGTTCAGCGCCTACCTGGTGGCCGAGCAGGTCGAGGCGTCGGGGGTACTCGCGGTGGTGGTGTGCGGGCTGATCATGAGCCAGGCCGCCCCCGGCCTGGGCCGGGCGGAGGCGCGGCGGCAGACGGAGGCGTTCTGGCCCCTGGCGATGTACCTGCTCAACGGTGCCCTGTTCGTCCTGGTCGGGCTCGAAGCCCAAGCTGCGGTCCGCGGCCTGTCCAGCACCGCCCTGACCGAGGCGGTGGTGATGGTGGCCGCGGTGGCCTGTGCGCTGGTCCTCGTCCGCTTCACGTTCCTCTTCGTCTCGGTGTACACGATCAGGACACTGGACCGGCGCCCGCGGCAGCGCGAACGCCGGATGAGTCATCGGGCTCGCGTCGTCAGCGCCCTGGCCGGATTCCGGGGAGCCGTCTCTCTGGCCCTGGCCCTTTCCGTGCCCTACACGCTCGACTCCGGCGCACCGTTCCCCGACCGCGACACGATCGTCTTCGTCACCGCCGGCGTCGTCGTCGCCACCCTCGTGGTGCAGGGGCTGGTCCTTCCGGCCGTCGCCCGCTGGGCACGGCTGCCCAGCGACACGGACTCCCGGCGAGAACTCGCCCTCGCCCGGAACGCTGCCGCGAGGGCCGCGCTCGACGCCCTTCCCGCGACAGCGGCCGACCTCGGTACCGACACGGAGGTCACCGAGCGGCTGCGCGCCGAGTACGAGACCCACCTGCACACGATGCACGACGCCGGAACCGCGAGCGACCCGAAGTCGGGACCGCTCGTGCGGCGCCGAAGACAGGAGACCTCCCTGCGCATGGCCCTCCTGCAGCACAAACGCTCCGCCGTCATCGCCCTGCGCGACCAGCACCGCATCGACGACGCCGTTCTGCTGCGTGTGCAGGAACAGCTGGACGCGGAGGAGGTACGCCTCGCGCAGGTGAGGGACGACGAGTAGGAGCGGGCAGTCTCGCATCCTCGTGACGACGGAGCCGGACCTGAAAGCTCCGGTGCGGCTCCGCCGTCTCACGGCTCCGTTCAGCGGTCCCGGCGACGGAGCCCGGCGGGGCCCCTCCGTATCACCTGCCTGTCCCCCGGCCGCCCAGCGGTTTTCGGTGCGCCCCGGTCACCAGGTGACGAGCAGTTCGTGGGCGCCGTAGATCACGGCGTCGTACTTGAACGGGACCTCGTCCAGGCGGGTCGCCAGGCGGAGGGTGGGGATGCGGCGCAGCAGGGTGGGGTAGATGACCTGAAGTTCCATGCGGGCCAGGGGCTGGCCGACGCAGTGGTGGGTACCCGCGCCGAATGCCTGGTGCCGACGGGCGTCGTCGCGAGTGATGTCGAGTCGGTCCGGGTCGGCGAAGACGGCGGGGTCCCGGTTGGCGAGTTCACCGAGCATGATCACACCCTCGCCCGTGTGGATGGTGTGCCCGGCGATCTCGATGTCCTCCAGGGCTGTGCGGCGTCGCCCGAGGTGGGCGATGGTGAGGAAGCGCAGCATCTCCTCGACCGCGTTGACGACGACCTCGGAGTCCTCGGCTTCGCGGACCAGGGCGGCCTGTTCCGGGTGCCGGAGCAACAACATGGTGCCCAGGGTGATCATGTTGGCGCTGGTCTCGTGTCCGCCGAGCAGCAGCAGGACCCCCATGGCGGCGGCTTCGCGGCGGGTCAGCTCACCCGCTCCGACCCGGTCGGCGAGCCGGGAGAGCAGGTCCTCGGCGGGATGGTCGAGTTTCCTGCCGACCAGCCGGTCCAGGTAGGCGGTGAGCGCGGTGTGCGCGGCGCCCCGCTCGGCGGGGGTGGCGGTGAGGGAGACCAGGAACTTGCTGTTGTCCTGGAAGAACGCGTGGTCCTCGTAGGGCACCCCGAGCAGTTCGGAGATCACGAGCGACGGGATCGGCAGGGAGAACGCCTGCACGAGGTCGACCGGCTTGGGACCCTCCAGCATGCGGTCGATGAAGCTGTCCACCGTCCTCTGCACTGCCGGGCGCATGGCCTCGACCCGCTTGATGGTGAACGCCCCACTGACCATACGGCGCAGCCGGGCGTGCTCGGGGTCGTCCATCCCGACGAAGCTCAGGTCGAAAGCGCCGTGGTTGTCGCCCCCGCCGCCCTCGGCGTGGCTCTCACCACCGTGATGGGGGACGGGGCTGGGGAAGTTGGGGGCGGCGAAGTCCACGCTCAGCCGGTCGTCGGAGAGCAGCGTCTTCTGCTCGGCGTGGCCGGTCACCACCCAGGGGGCCTTGCCGTCCCAGGTACGGGCCCGGAACACCGGGCCGAACGCGGTCAGCCCGCGCATCTGCGGAGAGGGGTCGAACGGGCAGCCGGCCGCCCGTGGTTCGGGGAAGTCCGGTATGCCGGTCGATGCCGGTTCGTTCTCGAGCGAGGTGGTCATGTCGTTCTCCCTGGAAGGCTCTCAGCGGTTCGACGCCGGGGAGGCGTCGGCCGCGTCGACGACGGCCTGCCGGCGCAGGCGGGTCTGCTTGGGCATGTTCCAGCCGAGGACGGCGGTGGGCCTGCCGCCTCGGCGGTAGAGCGCGACGAAGCGGCGGTCGGCCTCGCTTCCCTCGACGATCTCCACGTCCGCGTCGGCGCCGGGTATCCCGTGGACCTGGATCCTGGCGTCGTACTGGTCGGTCCAGAAGTACGGGACGGGGGTGTAGGGACGGTCCTCGCCGAGGAGGTTCCCGGCCACGATGCCCGCCTGTTCAGTGGCGTTGGTCCGGTTCTCCAGCCGCAGCGAGGTACCCAGTTGCTCATGGTGCCAGCGGGCGACATCGCCGGCAGCGTAGACGCCCGGCGCGGAAGCCCGGCAGCGGGAGTCACAGAGAACGCCGTCGTCCAGCTCCAAGCCGCTGCCCTCGAGCCACTCGGTCATCGGCACGGATCCTACGGCGACGACCACCACGTCCGCGGGCACCACCTCACCGGTCGCCAACCGCACTCCCTGCACCCGCCCGTGCTGTCCCGTCAAGGCGTCGACCGCCGTATCGGGCACCAGCCGAACGCCGTGCTCGGCGTGCAACTCGCCGAGGAGTGCGGCAACGCGCGGCCCCAACTGGCTTGCCATCAATGTGGGCTGAGGGCCGACGAGGGTGACGGTGACGCCCAGGGCGCGTGCGGTGGCGGCGATCTCGGCGCCGAGCACGCCGTCGCCGACGACCACCGCGCTCGCCGCCGTGAGCAGGTCGGCGCGCAGGTCCGCGGCGTGCTTCAGGCTGCGCAGCACGTGGACGCCGTGCAGCCCGTCGCTGCCGGGCAGGGGTCGTGGGTGGATGCCGGTGGCCAGGACGACCGCGTCGGCGGCCAGCGTGTGCCCGGCGGCGGAGGTGACGGTTCGGGTGGTGGCGTCCAGGGAGGCCGCTGGATCGCCGAGCAGGAACTCGGCGTCCAGCGCGTCCAGCGCCCGCTGCGGGCGCAGCCGTGTCCGCTCGGGCGGCCAGGTGCCGGACAGTACCTGTTTGGACAACGGCGGCCGGTCGTAGAGCGGGTGCGGCTCTGCGCCCAGCACGGTCAGTGTGCCCCGGTAGCCCTTGCGCCGCAGTGCCTCGGCGGTGGCCAGCCCGGCCGTGGAGGCGCCGACGACCAGGACGCTGCGGGGCGAGCTCACGCCTCCTCGCCGAGAAGGATGGCGGCTGCCGGGCAGACACTCGCGGACTCACGCACGGCGGCGTGCCGCTCGACTGCGGGTTCCGCGTCCAGCAGGACGACGATGCCGTCCTCGTCGCGCTGGTCGAACACCTCGGGGGCGATGAGGGCGCACTGGCCGGCGCCGCAGCACTTGTCCTCGTCGACGGTGATCTTCATGAAGGGGCCTCCTCAGGATCCGGCGGTGGGGTGGGAAGTGACAGGGGCGAGCAGCAGACCGGTGACCGCGTCGGTGAGTGATGTCGCCGTGTGTTGCCACAGAGGCTGGAGGGAGCTGGTCCCCCCGGCCAGGGCGCGCTCCCGTTCGGCGCATGTGTGGACGATCAGCAGCCGGGCCATGTCGGACCGTTCGTGACGCACAGTCCGCGGCAGGTCCGGCAGACGGCGACCCAGCTCGTCCAGGGTCCTGCGCAGTGGCGGCCGGTCGACCGCCGCCGCACTGACGGCCTCCCGCAGGAGGGGGTCGGACATCACCTGGGCCACGAAACGCGCGTGCCAGGACGGCGTACCGAGCGAGGCGAGGTACTCGGTGACCGGGCGTACCAGGCAGCCGACCCAGTCACGGACGTCGTCGCTGTCACCGGCCTCCGCCATCGTCCGCTCCCGGATCTGCTCGATCTGCCCGGTGCTGCGCTCGATCATCGCCCGGATCAGGTCGGTCTTGCTGCCGAAGTGGTAGCTCACTGCGGTGTTGTTGCCCTGCCCGGCCGCCTCGCTGATCCGACGGCTCGACACCGCGGCCAGCCCGTGCTCGGCGAAGAGCCGCTCCGCCGCCGCCATGATCGCCCCGCGGGTCTCCGCGGCCCGCTCTGTGCGCACGCTCATGCCGCTCACCCTCACCACCTGACCGGGAGTTCGCGCAGTGGTGTGGTGATGAGCCCCTCGACGCGCCGCAGTTCCGCCGGGGCGACAGCGAGGTCGAGCGTGGGCAGACGCCGCAGCAGCACCTTGAGCACGGTCTGCAGCTCGGTGCGGGCGAGCGGCTGGCCGAGGCAGGAGTGCGGGCCGGCGCCGAAGGCGAGGTGGGGGTTGGGGGTACGCGCCGGATCCATGTCGTCGGCGTGCTCGAACGCGTCGGTGTCGCGGTTGGCCGCCGCCATGCTGCACACCACGGTGGTGCCCTGAGTGAGCACGACGCCGCTGGGCACCTCGGTGTCCTCGTGCACGTAGCGGAGCATGCCGAAACCCGTGTAGGGCTCGTAGCGCAGGACTTCCTCCACTGCGGAGCGGATGAGCGCGCGGTCCTGCAGCAGCCGCGCCCAGCGCTCACGGTCGGCCAGGAGCACGGCCGCCATGGTGGTGAGGAAGCCGGCGGTGGTCTCGTGCCCGGCCAGCAGCAGCGCCTGGCCGGTGGCGGCGAGGGCCAGGTCGGACATCGGTCGGCCCTCGGTGTCGGTGGCGCTGATCAACTGGCTGATCAGATCGTCCTGGGGGGCCCGTCGCTTCTCCTCCGTCAGGCCGGCCATGTAGGCGCCGAAGTCGCGGTGCGCCTGGGCCGTCTCCGCGGCGGTGTACGTGGTGAGGTTGAGGAAGGTGTCGGACCACGTCTTGAAGTCGTCGCGGTCGCTCTCCGGGACGCCGAGCATGTCGCAGATGACGTACACGGGCAGCGGGAAGGCCAGGTGCCGTACCAGGTCGGCGGGTTGGCCGTGCTCCAGCATGCGGTCGACCAGCTGGTCGGTCATCGCCTCGATCTTGGGCACGAGAGCTTGCATGCGCTTGGCCGTGAACCACTTGCCGACCATGCGCCGCCAGCGGTCGTGCCCCTCGGCGTTGAGCGCCCTGGCCATCGGGCTGTCGAAGATGCTGCCCGCTTCGGCGGTGATCCGGGCGGCGTCGGGCCGAGCCAGGCCCTCACGGCTCAGGCGAGGGTCGGACAGCGCGAGCCTGACATCCCCGTAACGGGTCAGCAGCGTCGCCCTGTCGCCGCTTGGCAGCGTCACGTGGGCGACCGGGCACTTTCGCCGGAGTTCGGGCCACTCCACGGGGGGCTGGAGCGCCGCTGGGGCGGCGAGCGGGTAGCTCATCGTGCGGTCGTGCTGCCGAATCTCACTCACAAGGGCTCCTCGGTCCGTGTCTGGCAGACCGGCTCAGCCAACCTCAGGACACTTTCTCATTCAAGCGACTGACTTAAAATGGCGTGAAGTCTCCGTGGGGACGGCGGTCCCGCACCTACCTCGTTGCAGCGAACGAGAAGGAGGGCGTCGAGGTCGGACACGCCATCACCGAGCCGGTCCGCCGAGCTGTCCGGACCATGCCCGACCGTCTCCGGCATCCCGCCCTGAACCTGGACGGCACCCTGCGTGACGGCGCCGAGGCCGCCGAACTGACCGGGCATGGTCGATCTGGCCGGATACCCGGACGGCACCCGCATCATCGTGCGCCGCAAGCGGCCGCATCCCGGAGCCCAACTGTCCCTGTGCGGCCAGGATGAGGACCTGCGGCATCAGGTGTTCCTCACCGACACCCCGTACACCGGGGCGGATCCGCCAAGTTCCTCAAGGTCCGCCACCGCAGGCATGCCACCGTCGAGGACCACATCCGGTGGGGCAAGACCACCGGCTTCGGCCGCTTCCCCTCCCACCATTTCCCCGTCGACGCCGTCTGGCTCGAACTCGGCCTCGCGGCGATCGACCTGACGGCCCGCGCCCCCGTCCTGCTGCCGGACGGCGAACTGGCCTCTGCCGAGCCGAAGAAGCTCCGCTATCGGCTATTGCGCGTCGCCGCCCGCCTCACCTGCGGCGGCCGCCGCCTGCGCTTGCGGATATCGGCGACCTGGCCCCGAAGACATGAACTGGCCACGGCGTTCCACCACCTTGCCGCACTGCGCCGTCCCGCCGGGCTGACCGGCAACCCCCTGACCGCCCATGGCCCGAAGTCTTCCGGTCGTGGCACGCAGGGGTCCCACCCGGTCGGCCGTCAGGGGCGGGGCGACTGTGACGCCCGGCCGACCGTACGGGCGGACGCTGCGGCACAGCCGTCGGCCATGTCACGCACGCGGCAATCGGGAGCGGGCTGGGGTGGCTGACCGGCGGGCCGGGCCCTACCCGTCTTCGCGCCGCGGACCGTGCCAGTCCAGTATGAGGACCGTGGCGTCGTCCCTGAGCTTTCCCCGACAGGCGTCCAGCACCGCGTCGGTGAGGGCGCGCACGGCTTCCCTGGGATGTGCGGCGCGGGTGTCCCACACGACGGATGCCAGGTCCACGGCTCCGGCCCCACGTTCCTGCATGCCGTCGGTGAAGAGAACCAGACGGTCGCCGGGGAGGAGCCGGATTACCTGGAGGCGGTAGGAGGCGGGGGCGGTCACGCCGAACGGCAGGTCGACCGCGAGCGGGACCTCCTCGACCTCTGTGGCACCTGCGCGCAGGCGCAGCGGCAGGGGATGCCCCGCGTTGACCAGTTCGCAGGTGCCCGTCGCGAGGCCGACGCAGAACAGCTGACCCGTGGCCAGGGCGCGGCTGTGGGTCAGCAGGGCCTCATGGGCACGTTGCGCCTGCTGGAGTGCGTCACACCCACTGCGGCGGGCGCCGCGCATAGCGCCGACCAGGAGTGTGGCCAGCAGCGCGGAGTTGGTGTCGTGGCCCATGGCGTCGGTGATGGACAGGTGCAGTGTGTCGCGGTCGAGAGTGTAGTCGTAGGTGTCCCCGCCGATGTCGTCGGCCGGCACCAGCCCTGCCGCGAGGGTGAACTGGGGAGCCTCGCAGCAGGAGGACGAGGGAAGCAGTTGGTGCTGGATCTCGGCGGCCAGGCTGGTCCGGGTGGTGCGCCGGCCCGCGTGGTACAGGTCGGTGAAGCGACGGTCCGTGACGATGATGTAGGCCAGCGCGTGCGCCGCGTCCTCGATCTGCGCGAGCACGGTGTCGTCGGCGTTCTGCATCGTCGCCTCCAGCAGGCCGATGCAGTCGCCGCGGTTGGTCACCGGCGAGATCACCCGCCGCCCGCCCTGGCCGTCCGGTTCCACGTGCTGGCGCTGTCTTCGCAGGACTCCGTCGTAGACGCTGCCCTCCAGCTCGATCCGCTCGGGAGCGCTCCCCGTGTCGTCCTCGTCCTGCGTGGTCAGGCGCAGCAGCTGCCGCCCGACGAGATCAGCGAACAGGAACGACACACGCTCCGCCCCGAAGCGCTTGCGCAGGTCCTTCGCGAGTACCTCGACGGACTCCCCCGGCGGTGCCGCCTCAGCGGCAGCCAGAAGCTGCCCCAGTTCCAGATCCCCGCCACCCATGACGACCTCCTATCGTTGCCGCTCCTTCTTCCCCGGGTTCGGCTCTCGTCACCTGGTACTTCCGGTCGAGCTCCGGTGGAGTGCGGACGAGCGGGCAGACCCCGGGGGCGGGGGTCTGCCGGTAAGGGGCTGTTCCCCGGCTCCCGGTGGGCATCGGCGCGCGGCGTCAGATGTGGCGCGTCCCACGGCGGAGCGACATCCACATGCCGACTGCGTGTGGCGCCGCGAGGAGAACGTGGACGAGTAGTCCCCGCACGTACAGGGAGGGCCCGGCCGCAACGCCGTAATCGGCGCACGGCGGGACCCTCCCCCGTACGTTGCTCAGCCGGCGACGAGCCCGACGAACCCGGCCCACGTGTCCGGCCCGACCGGCAGCATGGGGCCGCCGGCCTGCTTGGAGTCCCGGATGCGCATCGAGGGTCCGGCATACGCGCGCTCGGGCGTGTGCTTCGATCCGGTCGTAGTCAGGGTCGGCGGACCGGGTGCGCGCCAGCCCTTCGCTCCCTCGACCGAGGCATGGCCCGGGCGGGCTCGCCGCTCGGGGCTCAGGCGCCGAGCTTCGAGTGTCGAGGGCGGATCGGTCACCCGTTGGAGGGACGTCATCCGGGGGCCGAGCCCGGCGCTTGAGCTTCGGGATTCGGGGGTCGGGACGCGAGCGCCGAGGTTCGAGCGATGTTGTTCACCCGGTAGGTAAGAGGGGGGTTGGGAAAAACCTTCCCACCCTCCCCATCCCGCCACGACCAGCTCATATGACTAAACGTGGTCAGCTTGCGGCGCACGGTCACGGCTGCTTACGGTGCCCCCGACGAAACGACCCCGACGCGGTGCAGCAAACACCGGGCCGGGGTCTCACCTCAAGATCGAAACGGACGATCTCGTGGCTACCGAGCACCTTAGTCCTGCCCTTCGCGCACCCGCATCCTCGCGCCCGTACGCGAAAGCCCGCCCCGGCTACGGCAAACGCACCGCATCAGGCCAACGCCCGGCCCGCCCGGACGACTTCGCCCTGATGCCGGAGCGCGAGCGGTACATCGCCGCCTACCTCGACCGGCTCCCCGACGGCGCCGCGATGGACATCAAGTCCCTGGCCAAACACCTCCCCCTGTACGGGCAGATGGCCGTCTCCAGCGCCCTCAAAGCCCTCGGAGTGGCCGGGCACCTACGGCGCGTACGCTGCCTCACCGGCGAACGGGACCAGGTCCGCTGGGTCTCCCGCACCTACTGGTCCCGCACCGCCCGCGACAACGAATGGTGGGACACCTTCCTGACCACCGCGAACAGCACTCCCCCACGTGAAGCGGCACCCACTCCCCCGCCGACCGACACCGGCGCAGGCCCACGGCCGGTGTCACCCCAGCCTGCGCACGCGTCACCGGCCACCCCGCCCGAGCCCGCATCACAGCCCACCGAGGGCCCCGAGACCGCCCCCGCAAGCGTGTCGCACCCCGCACCCACAACGCCCGTAGCACCCTCCGTGCCCGCGCAGCGCACCCCGGCGACGGCCCCGGCCGCGCCCTCCCCCGCCTACCTCGCCCTGGCCCGACTCGGCCGCGCAGACACGCGCCTGACCCTCTCCGCAGCCGACTGCCACGCCCTCGAACCCCTCGCAGCCACATGGTTCGCACGCGGCGTGAACGCCGACTACCTCATCCAGGCCCTGTCGTCGGGACTCCCCACACAGGTCGACTCCCCCATCGGCTTCGTACGCCGCCGCCTCACCGACAAACTCCCCCCGCACCAGCCCACCAACCCCACCCACACCACAGCCCCCACCCCAGCCCGCCGCCTCCTGGCCGAATGCACCGAATGCGGCCGCCCCGGCCCACCCGAAGCACTCCCCGACGGCCTCTGCCGCCCCTGCCGCACCACCACCCCAGCCCCTGTTGCCGTGCCACCCGCCGAACGCGACGTCCACACACTGGTCAGCCAACTCCGCGACCTCACCCGACTGCCCTGACCACCGCCAACGTGGAAGAGCACGAAGGGCTGGGGCCCAGGGCCCCGAAGCGGCTACTTCTTCCCCCGTCGGGCAAGGACTGCCATGCCCACCCCCTGCCCTTCCCGCGTACACATCCCACGTACACCGCGTACAGCCACCCGGCGACAGCACGTCATCCCTGGTCACACAGGGCCACGATGCGTCAGCGTCAAGCACATGACCAGTAAGAAGCCGCCTCTTCCCGTGCGCCCCGCGCATTCAGCGCGCACCTCTCACGCCCGTTTTCCGTGGCACCAGTTCACGATGCGTTTCAGCTCGACCCCGCGCGGCGCCCGACTCGCCCGGCGCCTGACCGGCGAACGTCTCGACGCCTGGGGCATCCCGTACGGAAGCGATCCGCACGACGCGCTGACACTGGCCGTCGCCGAACTCAGCAGCAACGCAGTGCGCCACGGTCACGTGTCCGGCCGCGACTTCCGCCTCCGCCTCTCCGCCGAGGGCACGGCCATCCGCATCGAGGTCACCGACACCCGGGGCGAGTGCCTCCCCCGTCCCACCGCCGAACCCGCGTCGCCCGACCAGGACGGCGGCCAGGGTTTGCTTCTCGTCGCCGCCCTCACCGACCGTTGGGGCTGGTATCCCAGCCCGGACGGGCCGGGCAAGACGGTATGGGCGGTCCTGGAGATCTCCCCGTGACGCATGCCGCGGAGCGGGAGCCATCATTTCGAGGTCGTCATGCGGCCGATGCCGGGGCCGCATCGTGGCGATCGAGGCGCCTGGGACTGTGACACCGTCCACGACTGGTTCGTACGGTTGCCGGCCATCACCGCCGACCCGGTGGGAGAGGCTCAGATGGCCACCGTCCATGTGGCAACGGCCAAGCGGTACCTCGGCGAAGGCGAGGATCACGCCCCGCGCCCCCGTAGCGTTAGCTGCCTATTGGGCTGACCGCATAGGTTCACCGGCTTGGGGTGGTGTCCGGAGCTGGAGGGATCGGGCTGTGATCGTCTTGCCGTTCGTTGGGGGTGTTCTGGACTGCCCACTTGCGGAAGAGGGTGAGTGCCTCGGTGAGGTTGCCTGGTCCGCACGCGGCCTGGAAGGTCATCTCGGAGGTCCAGGCCATGACCCAGTCGTCCTTGCCGCGCTTGAGATCGTGGCGGGGGAAGTCGTGTCCTTCCAGGTCGGTCTCCTCCAAGTCGATGCGGACTGACCAACCGGGGTTATCGAGCGTGGCGATCTTGATGCCCCACTCGTGCTCCCAGTCCTCGTTGCACTGGGCGGAGTACCAACCCTGCAGCCAGTCCAAGACGTTCTCGGCTTCTTTCATGGCACGAGATGCTAACGAGTAGCCGCACGATAGGGCTTGGGACGTACTGGCCTGGCGGTTCGGCTCGGGGTGGATCAGCAGGCCGTCACGCGGACGAGGTCGAGTTCCGTGCTCGGCCTGCTGCGGGTCGGGCGCTTGGCACTGCGGTCGGAGACCAAAGCGCCGATTGCGGCGATGACATCAGGCAGGTCGTCGCGCTCGCCGGTCCAGCGTTGCAGCGACCGCCACTGCTTGATCTCTGCGTTGGCGTGCTCGACCATGATCCGCCGTTGGGATTGGCGGCGGCGCGCGTGGTCGTAGAAGTTGCGTTCGGACGGCCCGGCGTCCGCCGCTGGTTTTTTCGGCGGGGCACTGACCTGGCCGGGGAAGTCGCGGGCCAGGCCGACATAGCCGGAATCGACTTCGGCCTTCACCTTCGGGTGCAGCCGCAGCTGCTCCTCGATGCCCTCGGTGCGTACTGCGGTGGCATCGTGCATCCGGCCCGGGCGGATCGCCCCGAGCCACAGCTCCCGCCCCTGATCGTCGCTGATCATCGTGGCCTTCTCGGTGTTCTGCCTCTTCTTGCCCGACACGAACGCCTTACGGCCCGGCCGCCCCGCCTTCGGGCGGCGTACCTGCACCTCGGTACCGTCGATCCGCAGCGTGATCCCCTCGGCCTGGGCATAGGCGAACACATCCGCGAGGGTCCTGAGCCTGATCCCGGGCCGATCCGGCACCGCGAAGCCGCGAGCGGCCAGCAGCGGGCGCACCTCTCCGACCGCCCGGTCGATCGTGGAGGGTGAGACTCCGAACAGCGCCGCGAGCACCCTGTGCGACAGCGCCCAGCGCAGCACCACCAAGGTCACCAGCACCCGGTCCACGAAGACCAACTGGTGATCCGGCCCAGCCCCGGCCGCCCGCAGTCGACCGTGGCCACGCCGTTTGGCAAGCTCAGAGTCTCGGGCGGCGGTCCACGGCCCGGCCAACTCGGTGATCAGCGCACCCAGGTGTTCCTTCGAGATCCCGCACAGGGCAGAATCAGAACAGGCCGCACGGGCCCAGCTTGACTTCACACGCCAGATGATCCCGCGCGGATCTTCGCCCTCCGACACCAGGGCCGCTGCCGGAGCCTGGCCACCGATACCCCGATCATTCAGGCCCGGGCCGGTGCGCCCATTCCTGGTCGAGGATGCTGAAGACGTCGGAGTCACGCCAGCCGTCCCGGATCCGCGCCGTGTGCCGGTGCCGGCCCTCGTGGGTCATGCCGAGCTTGCCCAGCACCCGGGCCGATGCGACGTTGCGAGGATCGCAGGTCGCATAGATCCGGTGCAGTCCTATCAGCCTGAACCCTCTGCCGAGAAGTTCCCCGCCGATGGCTGTGCCCGCGCCTCGACCCCACGCCCGAGGATGGACGAGATAGGAGATCTCGCCCTGACGGTGGGCCAGGCTACGAACCTTCAACTCGCCGATACCGACGAGTTCACCGTCGAGGCAGGCCGCATACACGAATCTCGCCCGCGGGGACTGCAACCGGGCATCCACCGCGCTTTGGACGAAGTCCCGCGTCTGTTCCTCGGTGTTCGGCCCCCACGCCTGGTAGCGGCAAGCCTCCGCCAGGCTGGCGAAGGCATGCACAGCGTGGCAGTCACCGACAACAAGCTCACGCATAGTCACCGAGGTTTTCATCACGAGCTGATCCTGCCAGGCCAGCATCGCCACAAACCAGCGCTCAAGTCGCGGGGCTCCCACACGATCAAGATCGCGTCACTATCGTGCGGCTACTCGTAAGTCAGCCGCGAGTCCAGGACCGAACGCGGCTGGTTCAACTTGCCTGGGAGTCGCGATGGCCGAGCCGGTGCGCGTGCGAAGACTGACCGATCAGGAGGGGCAGCGGCTGCAGCAGATCGTGCGGCGAGGCAGCACCAGCTCGGTGCCTACCGGCGCGCGATGATGCTGCTGGCTTCGGCCGGCGGGAACCGCGTGCCGGTCATCGCCCAGCTCGTGCAGGCGGACGAGGACACGATGCGCGACGTCATCCACTGCTTCAACCAGATCGGCCTGGCCGCGCTGGACCCTCAGTGGGCGGGAGGCCGTCCCCGCCTGCTCAGTCCTGACGACGAGGACTTCGTCGTCGCGACGGCCACCAGCCGCCCGACCAAGCTGGGCCAGCCCTTCACGCGCTGGTCCCTGCGCAAACTCGCCGCCTGCCTGCGGAAAGTCCACGGCCGGGTCATCCGTATCGGCCGCGAGGCCCTGCGCTGCCTGCTCGCCCGACGCGGCGTCACCTTTCAGCGCACCAAGACGTGGAAGGACTCCACAGACCCCCAACGCGAAGCCAAACTGGACCGAATCGAACACATCCTGGAGCACTTCCTGAAGCACTTCCCCGACCGGGTCTTCGCCTTCGACGAGTTCGGCCCGCTGGGAATCCGCCCCACCGCAGGCTCCTGCTGGGCCGCCCAGACCAAGCCCGACCGCATCCCGGCGACCTACCACCGCACCCACGGCGTCACCTACTTCCGCGGCACATGCATCGGCCAGTACTGACCGGATTCAACCGGTCGCTGCAACACCGGTTTGGTGGAGCAACAGTAGCTGGTCATTGAACGCCTCGGCCAGAGTCTTGCGGGGTCTGAGGATTTACGGATCGGACGGTTTCGAGTTCACTCAGCACAGAAGTACGGGAATCGCCGAGTCGGGAAATACCGCATTTATACGCAATAAGCAAAGGGGACTGACAAGGTCAGGCGAACAAAATAACTCGCCCTTCATGGAAAATTTTCGGACACCAGGAAAGGACCCCGATGCCCAACGCCCTGACTCGCCTTCTCGAAATCTTCCCAGCGCCGAGCGAGCCCTGCCAGAAGGATTGGCCTGCGGTCGAGCGTGATCTTGGAGTCGAGCTTCCCACCGACTACAAGGAACTCGTCCGCGTCTACGGAGGGAGCAACTGGGACGACTACCTCTACGTCCTAGAGCCTGGGTGCCCAAATGAGAACTACGACCTTCTCGAATGGACAGCGAACCAGACCGAAGACCTCGAAGACCTATGGGAATTCGAGAAGAAGCCAACGGAACTGGAGATCGAGGGGGCCCGAGTAATCCCTTGGGCTACCACCGACAACGGAGAGTGCCTCTACTGGCTTATCCGGCCAGACCTCGAACCGGATAGGTGGACCGTCATGGTGAACGAGGCGCGCGGTGACCGGTGGGAGCATTAACGGCGCGAACGCGCACGTGTCCGCAGTGAGAGGGGAATGCGGTGGGGCGGCCGACCACAGGCGGCAGCGGTCTGACGGGCCCGCCACGGCGGTCTACCCGGCCATCTCCTCGGGAGAACGACGGGTGATTTTCTTGCCCGCTTCGGTCTCCACCAGGGTCACCGCACCGATCCAGTTGCCGTCATCCGGGTACTCCCAGTTGGCCGCATCTTCGAGGACCGCCGGAAGCTGACCGCGAGGCACCAGCTCCCCAGGCTGGAAGCCCTTCTCCCCTGACGGCGACGTCCACGGGGCGACTCGACGAACCTCGATCCATCCACGATCGATGAGAGTGAGCAAGATCCCTGCCAGCTCGTTCACAGGCCGGGACTGATCGGCTTCGTCGAGGTCGCCCCAGACACCAGCCAGGATGTCGATCTCATACGAATTGACCATGAACGCTTCCTCGGACTTGGACAACGCCTGCCACTCACGCTCACTCACTCATTCACCGATCATCGCAGGACACTCCGGTGATCGTTTCCGGTCAGAGCAGTGGTGTAGCCGTACTTCGAACCACACGGCTGGGCTGGCAGAGCATGGGTGGCATGCTGATGTGCACAGTGGGTGTCGTGCGGCGGTCTCGCTCAGGTGGTGGGAGGTGGCGGCCCCTGTGGGGCACTGAACCTGGGGGCCGCGAGCAACGGGCGTTTGGTCGCCGCCGGACGGTGGCCGCCGGGTGCCGTCGCCGCCGTACGGACCGGATCGGGCGTCACGTGCGGGCTGCCCGCTCCGGGCAGCCGAGGAGGTCCGGGCCGGCGGCCTGGCCGTCAGGGGGTGGCCGAGGACACCACGTAGACGACCGGTGCCGCCGGGTCCGTCATGTTGACGGTGATGTCCTGGGTGGGGCGGGGCTTCTTGTTCTTGTGGACCGTTCCCGCCCAGTCGACACCGGGGCCGAAGTACCACCCGGTGATCTTGATGTCGCGCTCGCCGATCGTGATCCTGCCGGTCTCCAAGGCGGCGCGGCCGGTTCCGACGCCACTCAGGAACCGGTCGAGTCCTGCGGATGTCGTACGGAACTTCACGTACATCCTGCTGGCTTTCCAGTTGTTCGTCTCGTAGTACTGGACGCCGGTCGCATTGCCCGGGATCGGCAGTTCGAAGATCCGGCGCTGCATCCCGGACGGCCAGTCCTCGCGCAGCCCCTGCGCGGCGGCCTCCGCTTCCTTGTCCTTGCCGGAGCGCCGGCTCTGCCCGGCGGAGATCACCAGGTAGCCCGCCGGGATACCGATGAGCAGCACGATGATGGTCAGCGTGATCAGCCGCCTGCGCACGACCTTGCGCCGGTCCCGCACAGGCGTACCCCCACCGTCACCGTCGCCGGAGGAACCGGAGGAACCGGAGGAACCGGAGGAACCGGAGGCCGGGGGCCGGCGCGGCAGGACGTGTTGTTCGGCTGCGGTCATGGTCGGTGATTCCTCGGGGCTGCGAGTGCGGAGTTCTGGTGGCCGGGAGGGGCGGGCGGGGCCGCCCCGGATCAGTCCGCGGTCCGGGTGCTGCGCGTGTTGCGGATGGTGCTCGCGGCCTGGTCGTAGAACTGGGCGTAGCGCTCATAGCGTTCGACGCGCCGCCGGTTGGTCCGCCGGAATCTGCGGGCGACCAGGCGGGCCAGGTCCGCGGCGCCGACCATACCCGCCTCCGGGCCGAGCTGAGCCTTGGCGATACGGGCCTCCGGACGGTAGCCGCGGCCCGTGAGGTGGCGCTTGAAGGCGTCCCTGGCCGGGCCGATCAGCAGGTCGTCGGCCGCGCTGACCCCGCCGCCGATGACGAAGCAGGAGGGGTCCAGCGCGGCGGCCAGATTGGCGATGCCCACACCGAGCCACTGGCCGATGTCCTGGAGGAGCTCGACGCACATCGCGTCACCCTCACGGGCGAGTTCGGTGATGAGCGGTCCGGAGATGTCGGCGATGTTGCCCTTGACGCGGTCCAGCAGGAAGTGCGCCACCGGGGAGTCCGCCGCGGCCAGCTCCCTGGCCTCGCGCACCAGGGCGTTGCCCGAGCTGTACTGCTCCCAGCAGCCGCGGTTCCCGCAGGGGCAGCGGTGCCCGCCCGGGACCACCTGCATGTGGCCGAACTCACCCGCCACGCCGTACTTGCCGCGCTTGACGTGCCCGTCCTCCAGGATGGCGCCGCCGATGCCGGTGCCCAGCGTGATCATGACCAGGTGGTCCTCGCCGCGCCCGGCGCCGAAGCGCCACTCCGCCCAGGCCGCAGTGTTGGCGTCGTTGTCGACCATCACGGGGACGACGAGCCGCGAGGCCAGGGCGTCCCGGAGGGGTTCGTCGCGCCAGGCGAGGTGCGGGGCGAACAGCACCTTGGAGCGGTCCGCGTCGACCCAGCCCGCCGCCCCGATGCCCACGGCGTGCACGTCGTGGCGGTCGGAGAGGTCGAGGACCAGCTCGACGATGGTGTCCTCGACGACCTGGGGGCTCTTGGACTTGTCGGGCGTCTCCGTGCGCAGGGTCTCCAGGATGTTGCCGTCGGCGTCGACGACCCCTGCCATCACCTTCGTGCCGCCGATGTCGATGCCGACGGTGGGGACACGGGGCGCCGTGAGGTGCGAGCGCCGCTCCTTCGTGCCGACGGTCCGCAGGACGGTGGCGCGGGCGGAGCCGCGGTGGGTGAAGTCGCGGTACGTGCTCATCGTCCCTGCGCAGGTCGGGGGGCCGGCGGTCGTTCTTCCGGCGGCGGACGGTGTCCGCCGTGCTCGATTCTGCCATTTCCCCGCCCCCGTGACCGGCGGACGGCACGGGGGGCGGGTGCCGTGAAGCAGGCCTATGGGGCGTCCTCACCGGGCGGACGGGCACCGGGACCACCCGGCGCGGAGACGCGCTCGAGCTCGTGGCTGAGCTCCTCCAGCTCGCTGCCACCCGCCATCTGACGGGTCAGTTCGTCCAGCGTGACGCCGTCCTTGGTGTGGCTGCCCGACATCGCGCCCCGCTTGAGGAGCACGAAGCGGTCGCCCACGAGATACGCGTGGTGCGGGTTGTGCGTGATGAGGACCACGCCGAGTCCGGCGTCCCGGGCCGCCGCCACGTACTTCAGTACGACACCGGACTGCTTGACGCCGAGCGCCGCGGTCGGCTCGTCCAGGACGAGGACCTTGGCGCCGAAGTGCACGGCCCGGGCGATGGCCACGCACTGGCGCTCGCCGCCGGACAGGGTGCCGATCGGCTGGTCGACGTCGCGCAGGTCGATGCCCATGCGCAGCAGCTCCGCCCGGGTCGTCTCGCGCATCTGCCGGACGTCGAGGCGCTTGAAGGGGCCTCGGCCCTTCGTCGGCTCGGAGCCGAGGAAGAAGTTGCGCCAGACCGGCATCAGCGACACGACGGCGAGGTCCTGGTAGACCGTGGCGATGCCGCGGTCGAGGGCGTCGCGCGGGTTGGCGAGCGCCGCTTCCCCGCCTTCGATCAGGAAAGCCCCGGAGTCGTGCCGGTGCAGCCCCGCGATGATCTTGATGAGGGTGGACTTGCCGGCGCCGTTGTCCCCGAGCACGCAGGTGATCTCGCCGGCGTGGACCTCCAGCGACACGTTCTCCAGGGCTCTGACGTTGCCGTAGTACTTGCTGACGTGGTCGAGCTCCACGAGTGCCGGGGAGGAGGCCGCGTCCTGGGCGGGAGTCCGGGGGGCCGTCATGTCGTCGCCTCCGCGCGCTTGCGTACCCATGCGTTGAGCAGGGTGGCCAGGAGCAGCATCGCTCCCAGGAAGAACTTGAACCAGTCGGGGTTCCACTCCGCGTAGACGATGCCCTTGCTGGTCATACCGAAGATGACCGCGCCGACCGCGGAGCCGATCGCGGAGCCGTAGCCGCCGGTGATCAGACAGCCGCCGATGACGGCCGCGATGATGTACGTCAGTTCGTTGCCGACGCCCTCGCCGGACTGCACCACGTCGTAGGAGAAGAGCAGGTGCTGCCCGGACACCCAGGCGGCGAAGGCCACCCCCAGGTAGAGCCCGATCTTCGTACGGATGACCGGGACGCCGACCGCGCGGGCCGCGTCGGCCTCGCCGCCCACGGCGAAGATCCAGTTGCCGAAGCGGGTGCGGAGCAGGATCCAGGTGGCCACGGCGACCAGGACCGCCCACCACAGGATGGTCACCTTCAGTTCGACGTCGCCGAGGGTGAGGTGGGAGGCGAAGACCTTGCGGGCCGACGCGAAGCCCTCCATGTCACCGATGGACTTGGTGGACACGGTGCCGCTGATCAGCTTGGTGAAGCCGAGGTTCAGGCCGGTCAGCATCAGGAACGTGCCGAGCGTGATGATGAAGCTGGGCAGTTTCGTACGGGTCAGCATGAAGCCGTTGAACGCGCCGAAGCCCAGGGTGACCAGCAGCGACACGAGGACGCCGACCCAGACGTTGGCCGTCATCTGGTAGCTGAACATCGAGGAGACCAGGGCCGAACTGGTCACCATCACACCGGCGGAGAGGTCGAACTCCCCGCCGATCATGAGGAGGGCCACCGGCGCGGCCATGATCCCGATGGTGGAGGCCGCGTACAGCACCGTCCCGAGGCTGGACGCCTGCAGGAAGCTGTCGGCGACGACCGCGAAGAAGAGGAAGACGGCCACGGCCCCGACGATCGAACCGAGCTCGGGTCGGCCCAGCAGCCTGCGCAGCGGGGAGGTGCGCAGCAGCCGCTCGTCGCTTCCCACCGGTGCCGCCGGTTGCCCGGTCGCCGTCATCGGGTGCCCCGGTTCGTGTACGCGGCGAGCGCGTCGGCGTCTTCGGCGGTGATGACCTGGGGACCGGTCAGGACGGGCCTGCCGCCGCCGAGCACGTTGCGGTTGTAGCGGTAGAGCCAGAGCAGGTCGACGGCCTCGTACCCCTGGAGGTAGGGCTGCTGGTCGACGGCGAATCCCAGCGTCTTGTCCTTGAGGGCGGTGGCGACGCTCGCGTTGAGGTCGAAGGTGTCGACCTCGGCGTCGCTGCCGGCTGTCTTCTTGGCCTTGACGGCCGCGGCGGCGAACGGGGCGCCGAGTGTGACCACGGCGTCGATGCTCTTGTCGGCGTCGAGCTTGGCCTCTATGGACGCCTGGACGTCGGGCATGTTGGTGCCGTCGACGTAGAGGTTCTGCATCGTGCCGTCGAAGGTCTTCTTCGCCCCGGCGCAGCGCTGCTCGTGGCCCACGTTGCCCTGCTCGTGCAGGACGCAGAGGGCCTTCTTGCGGCCCCGGGCGGTCAGCTCGTCACCGACGGCCTCGCCCGCGATGGACTCGTCCTGCCCGATGTGGGTGAGCGCGCCGAACTTCTCGGACTCGGCGGAACCGGAGTTCACCGTGATCACGGGAATGCCGGCCTTGACGGCCTTGGCGACGACGGTCTTCATCGAGTCGGGCTTGGCGAGCGAGACGATCAGGCCGTCGACCTTCTTGTCGATCGCCGTCTGGACGAGTTCGGCCTGCTGCTGGCCCTCGTCGTTGTGCGAGTAGAGGAAGTTGATGTTGTCCTTGACGGCCGCCTGCTTGGCGCCCTTCTGGACGATGTCCCAGAAGGTGTCGCCGTCGCCCGAGTGGGTGATCATGGCGAACGTCCAGCGGGGCGTGTTCACCGCGGACCGGCCCTCCGCGGCCTGTGCGGCCGCGCGCTCCTCCGCCCGCTTGCCGCCGGTGCTGCTGCATCCCATGAGGGAGGCGCCCAGCACCGCTGCCAGCACGGCGCCCATCGCGCGTACCCCTGTCCGAACCCTTGCCACGACGCCGTGCCCTTCCAGTGCTGCTCGCTGTGCTGCCTGTGGTGCCGGGGAGCGCCACTCGCGACCCGGCCGCCCAAGTATCCCCGAGCGGGATCGGGACCCGTCCGGCAGGGGCGTGGGCCGTGCCCTTCCGCCGTTGTAAGCGACACAGCATGACCACGTCAACGCCCCGGCGCGTACGCGTGTCCGCGCCCGCGCACCCGGGGCGGGCCGGACCGCCGCCGCAGGGTGGGGCGTACGTCCTGAATGCGCACCGTAGCCCTTGATTTGTCAGGACAAATAGTTGACAGGGCACCGGGCGGACGGCACGTTGGGTCCATGCGCATCGGACTCATCGGCACGGGCCGGATCGGTTCCTTCCACGCGGGCGTCCTGGCGCGCCACCCCCAGGTCGCCTCGCTGGTGGTGACCGATCCCGACGCGGACCGCGCCGCACGGGTCGCCGGGCGCACCGGTGCCGCGGTCGTCGCGGACGCGGCGGACGTCCTCGCCGCGGGCGTGGACGCCGTGGTCGTCGCCTCCGCCACGGCGGCGCACGCCGAGCTCATCGGCCGGGCGGCCCGGGCGGGACTCCCGGCCTTCTGCGAGAAGCCGATCGCGCTGGACCTGCCGGGGACGCTGGGCGCGCTGCGTGAGGTCGAGCGGGCGGGCAGTGTGCTCCAGCTCGGTTTCATGCGGCGCTTCGACGCGGGCTACGCGGCGGCGCGGGCGGCCGTCCGCGGCGGCGCCCTCGGCCGGCTGCACACCGTGCGGGCGGTGACCTCCGACCCCGCTCCCCCGCCCGCCGCGTATCTGCCGCTCTCCGGCGGCCTGTTCAGGGACTGCCTGGTGCACGACTTCGACATGGTGCGCTGGGTGACGGGCCGCGAGGTGACGGAGGTGTACGCCACCGGCTCGGACGCCGGGCACCCGATGTTCCGCGCCGCGGCCGACGTGGACACGGCGGCGGCCCTGCTGACCCTGGACGACGGCACGCTCGCCACGGCGACGGCCACCCGGTGCAACGGGGCGGGCTACGACGTACGCATGGAGCTGGCCGGCGAGCAGGACCAGATCGCGGTCGGGCTGGACGACCGCACCCCCCTCACCTCGGTGGAGGACCAGGGCCCGCCGGCACCGGCCGAGCCGTGGCCGGGGTTCCTGGAGCGCTTCGCTCCGGCGTACGAGGCCGAACTGGACGCGTTCCTGCGTGTCGTACGCGGGGAGGCGGCGAACCCCTGCGACGGCCGGGAGGCGCTGCACGCGCTGCGCGTCGCGGAGGCCTGCGAGCTGTCGCGCGCCGAGCGCCGCCCCGTACGCCTGACGGAGATCCCCGGCGCCTGAGCCACCGTCCCCGGCGGTGGCCCCCGTCGCTCCCGGCGCCGGGGCCCAAAACCCTTGCGCTACCAGGCCACCGGCAGCGTCACCGGCCCCCTGATCAGCATGCCCGTGCGCCAGGACAGACCGGCCGGGTCGGTGTCCAGCCGCAGTTCCGGGCAGCGTTCCAGGAGCGACCGGATGGCGATGCGGGCCTCGATGCGGGCCAGCGGAGCACCCAGGCAGTAGTGGATGCCGTGACCGAAGGCGACGTGCCCGCGGGCGTCCCGGGTGATGTCGAAGCGGTCGGCGTCCGGGTAGCGGGCCGGGTCGCGGTCGCAGTCGGCCATCGCGATCAGGACGAGTTCGCCGCCGCCGGGGATCACCGTGCCCCCGACGTCGATCGGCTCGGTGGTGAAGCGGTACGTCGGGGTCTCGACGGGGCCCTCGTAACGGAGTGTCTCCTCGACCGCGTTGTCGATGAGCCCGAAGTCGGCCCGTAGGGAAGCCAGTTGCTTGGGGTGGGTGAGCAGGCTCAGGACACCGTTGGAGATGAGGTTGACCGTGGTCTCGTGCCCGGCGACCAGCAGCAGCCAGGCCATGCCCATGAGTTCGTCGGGAGAGAGCCGGTCCCCGTCACCGTCCGCCGTGTGGATCAGTGCGCTCATCAGGTCGTCACCGGGCGCCGAGCGCTTCTCGGCGAGCAGTCCGCCCAGGTAGCCGGTCATGGCGGCAGTGGCCCTGCCGCGCGCCTCCGCGTCCAGGGAGGACACCGCCGTGTTGGACCACTCGCGGAAGGCCTGCCGGTCCAGGGTCGGCACCCCGAGCAGTTCGCAGATGACGGCCATCGGCAGGGGGAACGAAAGCGCCTCGACCAGGTCGGCGCTCCGGCCGGGTCCTTCCAGCATGGAGTCGAGCAGGGCGTCCGTCATCTCCTGGACGCGCGGGGCGAGCCGTTCCATCCGGCGCGGGGTGAACTCCCGGGCGACGAGCCGGCGCAGCCGGGTGTGGGCCGGGGCGTCCGAGCTGAGCATGGACGTCCCCGCGGACACCTTGCCGACGCCGAGCGCGGGCGAGGCCCTGTGCCATTCCTTGGAGAGCCGCTGGTCGGCGAGGAGGGCACGCCCCGCCTCGTACCCGACGACGAGCCAGGCCGTGGAGCCCTCCGGGATACGGACCCGGTGCACGGGCCCGCGGGCGCGTAACCGGGCGTAGACGGGATAGGGGTCGCGGATGAAGTCGTCACCGAGTGCACCGAGGTCGAGCAGGACTTCCGTGGTCACGGCTGTTCCCTTCAGGTCGGTTGAGCGGAGAGTACGGTCCCCTGGGCCACCGCGCACAGGGTCTCGGTCCCGTCGTCGCCGACGGTGTGGAGGTCGCAGCGCACGACGGCCTGCCTGCGGCCGGTGTGGACGACGGTGGCGCGGGCGGCGAGGGTGCGGCCGGTCGCCGGGCGGACGTACTGGATCGAGAATCCGCCCGTGAGCACGGCGGGCCCGAGGGCGGTCCCGGCGGCGAAGGTGAGGGAGTTGTCGGCGGCGTAGGCCAGCACCCCGCCGTGCAGGAAGCCGTTCTGCTGCAGGAGTTCCTCGCGGATGTCGATCTCGAGGGTGGCCGCGCCGTCCCCGAACTCCGTGAGCCGCGCCCCGAGGAGCCCGCTGAAGGGCTGGCTGTCGAGGACCTTCTGTGCGGTGCGCAGGGAGAGTTCAGTCATGGTGGGCCTACTGTCTCACCGGCGCACGGCTGGCGGCGGACTTCCGGGCCGGCATCCGGGGAAGCCGGTGGACTCCCCGCCGTCCGGGCCCCTCACCGGCCGGGGTACCGGTCGAACGGGCGCGCCGGCCGAGCCCGCACCCTCCGGCCGGGTACGCCGGTGAGTGCGCGGACCACGGTCGTCGGCAGCGAAGGGCGAGCGCGCCGGACGGGCACCGTGGCGTCGAGGAGTCCGGCGGTGATCCCTCGACGCACGGGTGGCGCGCCTCCCTACGGCCCGTCGCACCTGCTCGTCGGCAGGGGGCGCCTCGTGATGCTCGGACCGGCGTGGCGAGCGCTCTCAGGACCTGCGGTCCGCGCTGCGGCGCCCCCACGCCGTACCCGCCAGGATGAGCACCGCACCCAGCACCCCCGGGAGGCCGAGCCGCTCGCCCCCGAGGAAGATGCCCACGGCGGCGGCCCAGAGGGGTTCCGTACCGAGGAGCAGGCTGACCCGGGACGGTGAGGTGCGGCGCACCGACCACATCTGCACGAAGAATCCGAACAGCGTGCAGAAGACGGCGAGGAAGACCAGCCCGGCCCATGCGGCGGGGCCGAAGTCCGCCGCGGCCTCCCAGGGCGCCCGCCCGGTGCCGGGGACGGCGGCCAGCACGGCGAAGACGGCGACCGCGCTGCCGAGCTGGACGGTGGTGAGCGAGAGGGAGTCGGCGTCCTTGACCGCCTTGATGCGGGCCATCGCCAGGACGTGGACCGTGCGCGCGAGGGCGGCGAGCAGCATCAGCAGGTCCCCTGCCGAGGGGCCGGTGAAGCCGCCGCCCTGGGTCAGCAGGACCACGCCGGCGACCGAGAGTCCGGCGGCGGCGAGGAAGGCGCCGGACGGCCGCGACCGGGTCACGGCGGCCTCGGCGAGCGGGGTGAAGATCATCGTGAGGCTGATGACGAGTCCGGCGTTGGTGGCGGACGTGTGGACGACGCCGTACGTCTCCAGCAGGAAGATGCCGCTGAGCACGAGACCCAGCAGGGCAGCCCCCCTCCACTGCGCCGCGTTCAGGGCGCGCAGTCCGCGCCACCCGACGACGACCAGGGCGGGCAGGACGATCGCGAAGCGGAGCACGAGGACGGCCACCACGGTGTGGGTGGTGGTGATGCCCTTGGCCGCCAGGTAGCTGGCGCCCCAGACGGCGGCGACGAGCAGGACGGGCAGGTCGGTGACCCACGCGCGGCGGGTCGGAGCCTGCGCGGGCAGGACGGCAGCGGACACCTGGGCTCCTGGTTCTCCACAGCGGGAACGATGTGGAGACCTCGCCGGCTCACACGGGGAGCGATCACCGTACCGAACGCACGGCCCCCTCGGGAACCTCCGTCCGCAGGCCGGTCCGGCCCCCTGTCCCCGGGGGCGCTCCCCGGCCGAAGCGGTCCTCGGAGGGGGCCGGGTCCTCCTAGAATGTCGGTCTTGGGACCCTCGGACACACGGAGTTGGCACATGGCTGGAGCGCGGCTGGACGGCCGGGTCGAGCGGGGGAACCAGACCAGGCAGCTGGTCCTGGGACGCGCGGTCCACGTCGCCTCGATCGAGGGTCTGGAGGGCCTGTCGCTGGGACGGCTGGCCACGGAGCTGAAGCTGAGCAAGAGCGGTGTGTTCGCCCTCTTCGGCTCGAAGGAGGAGTTGCAGCTCGCCACCGTGCGCGCGGCCGTGACCCTCTTCGTCGGGCACGTCCTGACCCCGACCAGGGCGGCGGCGCCGGGACTCGGCAGGGTCTGGCGGATGTGCGAGAGCTGGCTCTCGTACTCGCAGCGGCGGGTGTTCAGCGGGGGCTGCTTCTTCTACGCGACCATCGCCGAGTTCGACTCCCGCACGGGCAGGGTGCACGACGCGCTGGCGGCCACGCAGACGGGGTGGGTCACCTTCGTCGAGGAGACGATCGAGGAGGCCCGGGTGCGGGGCGAGCTCGCCCAGGACACCGATGTCTCCCAACTGGCCTTCGAGTTGATCGCGTTCATGGAACTGGCCAACGCGGAGTCCGTCCTGCACGACAACAACCCGGGCTACACCAAGGCGGCGCGGGCGATCCTGGGGCGGCTGCGGGGCGCCGCCACGGACCCTTCCCTGCTGCCTCCCGCTCCCTGAGGACACCCGGGGGTTCGGGAGGTCTCGCCGAGGCACTCCCCGGGCCGGTTGCGCCTCGGGAAGTCACCGCACGAGCGTGGCCGGCCTCGCCGCCGGCCGGCACTCGTCGATCCGCGGGGGAGCCGCCCCCGCGCCCGTCCCGGGGTTGCCGTCCGTTTCCCGCCGGTGTCCGGGGGGACGGGGGACTTTGCTTGTCCTTGTCGCCGCCACATCGGTGCGGCGGCTCTCCTAGGACAGGGAACCCGACATGACCAGCAGCAACAGGACCGCGCTCGTGACCGGCGGAAGCCGCGGCATCGGTGCGGCGACCGCCCTCCGCCTCGCCCGCGACGGCGTCGACGTGGCGCTCACCTACGTCCGGGACAAGGAGGCCGCCGAGGCGGTCGTCCGCCGGATCGAAGGGTACGGGCGCCGCGCGCTCGCCCTGCGCTCCGACGCGGCCGACGCGGACGCAGCCGGCGGGGCGGTGCACGAGGCGGCAGATGTGCTGGGGCGGCTCGACATCCTCGTCAACAACGCGGGTATCGGCGTCCTCGGGCCGATCACCGGTCTCGCCCCGGCCGAGGTGGACCGGGTGCTCGCCGTCAACGTACGCGCGGTGTTCCTCGCCTGCCGTGCCGCGGCGGACAGACTGGCCGACGGCGGTCGCATCGTCTCGCTCGGGACGGCGCTCAGCAGGTACGCGGGCGGCCCCGGCGGCACGCTCTACGCCATGAGCAAGTCCGCCCTGGCCGGCCTCACCAAGCCGCTGGCCCGGGAGCTCGGCCCGCGCGGCATCACGGTGAACCTGGTCCAGCCCGGGCCCGTGGACACCGACCTGAATCCGGCCGACGGCCCCTTCGCGGACGGGCAGCGGGCCGCCACCGCTCTGGACAGATTCGGGAAGGCCGACGAAGTGGCCTCCCTGGTGGCCTACCTGGCGAGCGCGGAAGCCGCCTACATCACCGGGACGGAGGTGGTGGTGGACGGCGGCCACGCCGCGTAACCCGCCTCGCGCCGCTCCGCCCCGGCCCGCTCTACGCTGGCGGGCACGGGACGGTACGCGAACGAAACGGGAGATTATGAGCCAGAACCCGACACCGGTGCACACCCTCGTCGACGGCCGCACCGTCCCGGCGGTGGGCCTCGGCACCTGGCCGCTGGACGACGAGGCGGCCGAGAAGGCGGTGGCCGGGGCGCTGGGCCTCGGCTACCGGCTCGTGGACACCGCGCTGAACTACCGCAACGAGAAGGGCACCGGGCGGGGGATCGCCCGGAGCGGCGTCCCGCGCGAGGACGTCTTCGTCACGACCAAGGTGCCCGGCCGGCACCACGGTTACGAGGAGACACTGGCCTCGTTCGAGGAGTCGCGGAGCAATCTGGGGCTGGAGTACGTCGACCTCTACCTCATCCACTGGCCGCTGCCCGGCGTGGGGAAGTACGTGGACACCTGGAAGGCGATGATCAAGCTCCAGGAGGACGGTCTCGTGCGCTCCATCGGCGTCTCCAACTTCACGGCGGACCATCTGGACCGGCTGGAGCGGGAGACGGGGGTCGTGCCCGCAGTGAACCAGATCGAGATGCACCCCCTGCTCCCCCAGGCGGAGCTGCGGGCGGTACACGCCGCCAGAGGCATCCTCACGGAGAGCTGGAGCCCGCTGGCCCGGGGGCGCCAGGTGCTGGAGGCCCCGGAGGTGGTCGCCGCCGCACGGGCGCACGGGGTGACGCCGGGTCAGGTGGTGCTGCGCTGGCACACCCAGCTCGGTGCGGTGCCGATCCCGAAGTCCGCCGATCCGGGACGGCAGCGGGAGAATCTCGACCTGTTCGGCTTCGAGCTGACGCCGCAGGAGCTGGAGCGGATCGGCTCGCGGCCCCCGCACCGCTTCGGGGGCGAGCCGGAGACGCACGAGGAGTTCTGACGGGGTGGCACGGGGCGCGGTGACACGGGGCGGGCCGGCCGGTGACCGGTGGCCTGGGGCGTCCCGGTGACCGGCGGGGCGGGGCGGCGGGCGACCGGTTATCCGGGACTCCCGGTCGGCACATGCGCGGGGCGGCCGGTCACCGGCGGCGCCGGGCGCGGTGGCACGGGTCGGGGCAGCCGGTGACCGGTGGTACCGGGCGACCGGTTATGCGGGACTCCCGGCCGGCAGGTACGCGGGGCGGCCGGTCAGCGGTTGCGCGGGGTGACCTCCGACATGCGGGACCAGTCGTCGCCGGGCACCTCGACGTTGATGATCTCCGGCACCTCGGCAACCAGATCCGACATCGTCTCGATCGCGGCCTTGAAGTGCGCGGAGTTCACGTGCTCCACGCCGGCCTCCTGCGAGGCGAACGCTTCGAGGAGGACGAACTGGTCGGGGTTCTCGACACTGTACGACCAGTCGAAGAACAGGTTGCCCGGCTCCGCCCGGGTGGCGAGGGTGAAGGCGTCGACGGCCGGGAGCCAGTTGTCGCGCTCGGCACTGCGGACGGTGAACTTGACGGCGATGAAGATCATGGCGACTCCCGGTCGGCGTGGCTTCCCGCACGGTGCGGGCGTCGACCAGCGTCCCACAGGCCGTCGAGCCCGGGCATGCCCGGCACACCGCGTGCCGGGCATGCCCTCAGGAGTGCTTCGGGCGCAGTGCCGTCTGCCCGCGGGGCAGGCCCGGCGGTGTCCGGCCGGCGCGATCGCACGGCGCAGGGCCTGCCCCGATACCGGATGTACCGGGCCGCCCCCGACGACGCGGCCCGTGGGTGTGCCGGGCGCCGCCGGGTGGACGTGACGTCCCCAACCCGCCCTACCCGCCGAGCGCCTCGTGCCGGGAGGCCAGCCGGCCGGCGCCCTCCTCGGTCAGGGAGCCGAAGAGCCGCAGCCGGGAGATCCCGCCGTCCGGGTAGATGTCCATCCGGACGCCGGTGGCGCGTACGGGCTCCGGCAGGACGAAGCGGTGGGCCGTGTCGGGTTGCAGCCGGGTGCGCGGCAGGAGCTCGGACCAGCCGCCGCCCTCACCGTCACTGACCGAGAGCGCCGCCCAGCCGGCGGCGTTGCCCTTGAGGTAGGCGGTGTCGATCTCGACGGCCCGGATCTCCGACTGCTCGGGCAGCCGGTAACGGATCCAGTCGTTGCCGCTGTCCCGTCGGCGGCGGGTCTCCCAGCCGTCGTCCATCTTGCGGGAGCGGCCCGGCGCGATGGTGTGGGTCGCCGGGGAGTAGAAGCGGTCGGAGGCGTCCTCGACCTGTCCGCCGTTCTCCAGGGCCAGCAGGTCGAACGTACCGAGGGCGGCCAGCCAGGCGGGGTCAGGGGCCACTTCGCCGTGGACGCGCAGCCGGGCGATACCGCCGTCCGGGTGCTGGTTGATCCTCAGGTGGGTGAAGCGCCGGCCGGCGTCGATGGCGAAGCCGTTGGCCGCGTGCCCGCCGACCGCGGTACGGGGCACGAGCGTCGTCCACCGCACGCCGGGGGCGAGGAGGTCCTCGGGGGACGGGGAACCGGACAGCGAGGTCGCCTCGACGGAGACCGACTGCGGGTAGTTGCCGCGGAAGTGGGCGGTGTCGACGACCAGTCCGCGTACGACGCCGGGCACGCCGAGGCGTACGAGGGCCCAGTCGTGGTCCTCGGCGGCGGGGTGCGGCTCGGCGGCGCCCCTACCGCGCCTGCGGCGGGTCTCCCAGCCGTCCATGATCTTGCCCTTGTGCCCGAAGCGTTCTGGGTCGAACTCCGCAGGCTCCGGTTTCAGCAGGTTCTCGCGCTCGGCGAAGAACTCGTCGTTGGCCGCGATGACGCCGCCGCCGAGCCGCCGGTCGGCGAGGTCGACGAGGTGGGTGAAGGGGAATGCGGCGGTGCGGTAGTCGGCGTAGGGGTCGCCGCCGCCGTAAGGGCTCGCGTCGCCGGTGAAGAGCGGGGTCCCGCTCATCGTCAGTGGTTCCTCTCGAGGAGACGGCCGGTGGGTTCGGTGAGCACGCCGTCGGCGGCGATGCGGGTGCCCCGCAGCCAGGTGGACCGGACGACGCCGTGCAGCGTCCGTCCCGCGTAGGCGGTCACCTGATTGCGGTGGAAGAGCTCCGCCGGGTCGACGGTGAAGGTCTCCTCGGGGGCGAGGACCGCGAAGTCCGCGTCCCGTCCCGCCTCGATGGCGCCCTTGCGGGTAAGCCCGGCGAGCCCGGCGGGGGCGGTGGACATCCAGCGGGCGACGTCGTCGAGGGTGTGGCCGCGCCGGCGGGCCTCGGTCCAGAGGGCGGGCAGACCCAGCTGGAGGGAGGAGATCCCGCCCCACGCGGAGGCGAAGTCGGGGGTCTTGAGGTCGGTGGTGCACGGCGAGTGGTCGGAGACGACGCAGTCGATCGTGCCGTCGGCGAGCCCCGCCCAGAGGGCGTCCTGGTTCGCGGCCTCACGGATGGGCGGGCAGCACTTGAACTCGGTCGCGCCGTCCGGGACCTCCTCGGCGGTGAGGGTGAGGAAGTGCGGGCAGGACTCGACGGTGACGCGCACGCCCTCGCGTCGGGCGGCGGCGATCAGCGGCAGGGCGTCGCCGGAGGAGAGGTGCAGGACGTGGACGCGGGCGTTCAGCCGCCTGGCGTGGGCGATGAGGCCTTCGATGGCGGTGTTCTCGGCGTCGCGCGGCCGGGAGGCGAGGAAGTCGGCGTACGCGGGTCCGCCCCGCTGCGGCGCGGCGGCCAGGTGGTGGGGGTCCTCCGCGTGGACGATCAGGAGTCCGCCGAAGCCGGCGATCTCGGCCATCGAGCGGGCCAGCTGCTCCTGGTCCAGCTCGGGGAACTCCTCGACCCCGGAGGGCGAGAGGAAACACTTGAAGCCGAAGACCCCGGCCTCGTGCAGCGGGCGCAGATCCTTCGTGTTGGATGGGACCGCCCCGCCCCAGAAGCCGGTGTCGATATGTGCCTTCGGGGCGGCTACCTGCTGCTTGACGCGCAGGTGCTCGACGGTGGTGGTGGGCGGCAGGGAGTTGAGGGGCATGTCGAGCAGGGTCGTGATGCCACCGGCCGCGGCGGCGCGGGTGGCGGTCCAGAAGCCCTCCCACTCGGTGCGGCCCGGGTCGTTCACGTGGACGTGGGTGTCCACCAGCCCGGGGAGCAGCACGTCGTCGCCGAAGTCCTCCAGGCGTGCGCCGCCGGGCACCTCGGCGTCGTACGGCAGGACGGCCTCGATCGTCCCGCCCGCGACGAACACCGCTGCGGCGCGGGTGCCCTCCGGGGTGACGACCCGCGTCGAGCGCAGGACGAGCGTCACGCCGGCCTCGCGTTCCGCCGTCGCGTCCATGTGCCTGTCCGCCTTCACGTCCGCACCGGACACGCGTGCTCCTCACTCGGGCCCCCTCGGACCCACCAGAAATTCAACGAACTGTTGAAGGAGTCTTCACTCGCGGAGGCGGCCCGTCAAGAGCCGCCCTGCCCCGGCGCCCGCCCGCCGCCGCACCCGGGAGGCCGGCGGACATCGCGACATCAGATTTCCACCCAGTAGAAGTCTGATTTCGCCAGGCGGAACGTAGAATGGGCCCAGGAGCGACCCCACCGGGGGCGGCCGACCACGCGCCCGGCCGCCGACACCGGGACAAAACAGGTTCTGACCGGCAAGGACGCTACACCTGGAGCAGTGGGCCGATCGGGAACAGCCCGGTAGGCTGCTGCCTTGCCTCCGCTTCGAAAGGACCGTTGACGTGCCGCCGTCCCACGCCAGCACTCCCGACTCCAGGCCCGCCGGTCCTACGGGCGGGGTGCAGTCTCTCGAACGTGCCTTCGATCTTCTGGAGCGCATGGCGGATGCCGGGGGCGAGGTCGGGCTCAGCGAACTCTCCGCGAGCAGCGGTCTGCCGCTGCCGACCATCCACCGGCTGATGCGCACGCTGGTGGTGTGCGGATACGTACGCCAGCAGCCCAACCGCCGCTACGCGCTGGGCCCGCGCCTGATCCGGCTCGGCGAGTCCGCGTCCCGACTGCTGGGCACCTGGGCCCGTCCGTACCTCCAGCGCCTGGTCGAGGAGACCGGGGAGACGGCGAACATGGCCCTGCTCGACGGGGACGAGATCGTGTACGTCGCCCAGGTGCCGTCCAAGCACTCGATGCGCATGTTCACCGAGGTGGGCCGCCGGGTGCTCCCGCATTCCACGGGCGTCGGCAAGGCCCTCCTCGCGCACACCCCGGCCGACGAGGTACGGGCGCTGCTGGCCCGTACGGGCATGCCGGCGGCCACCGAGAAGACGATCACCACTCCGGACGGCTTCCTCGAGGCCCTGGAACAGGTGCGCAGGGCGGGCTACGCGGTCGACGACAACGAGCAGGAGATAGGAGTCCGCTGCCTGGCGGTCTCGGTGCCCGACTCCCCCACGTCGGCGGCCATCTCCATCTCGGGCCCGGCGGGCCGGGTCACGGAGGCTGCGACGGAACGGATCGTGCCGACCCTGCAGCAGATCGCCAGGGAGCTCTCGGAGGTGCTGGCCAGCAGCGGCGGCTCAGCCGGCTGACCCGGCGGGGGCGGGCCAGCGTCCGGGGAGGGCCACCGCCCGGGGAGGGTCCTCCTGCCAGCTCGTACTCCCGCATCTGGAGGGGCTCTTGGACCCGAAGGGGCCCTTGGGCGGTGACAGCCGCCCGGGCCCGGACGGCCCCCGACCGGGCAGGTTTCCGGCGCTCCCGCCCTTCCTGACCGGGGCGGATTCGGGGTAGTACCCGGCCGGGCTCCCGGCTCCGGACCCGGTTGCCCGGTCCCTCTCCCCGGCTCAGACCGGGGCAGCCGCCGTGAGGCGTCCGTCCTCCATGGTCACCGTCCCGTCCACCCGCGCCAGGTGCGCCCGGTCGTGGGTGACCATGACCGTGGCCGTGGAGCGTTCCCGGGTCAGGCGGAGCAGCAGGTCCAGGACCGCGGCACCCCGTTCGTGGTCGAGCGCGCTGGTCGGTTCGTCCACGAGCAGGACCGCCGGTTCGTTCATCAGGGCCCGGGCGATGTTGATCCGCTGGCGCTGGCCGCCCGACAGCTGGTGCGGCCTGCGGTCCGCCGTGGCGGCCAGGCCGACCGCGTCCAGGAGGTCCAGCGCACGCCCCCGGGCCCCGCGGACCGGCCGCCGTGCCAGGTGGGCCATCACCTGGAGCTGTTCCACGGCCGTGAGGGACGGCAGCAGGTTCGGCTGCTGGAAGACGATGCCGATGCGGTCCCTGCGCAGGGCCGCCTGCTCGGCCCGGCCGAGCCCACCCGTCTCCGTACCGGCCACGACGACGCGTCCGCGGTCCGGGGTGACGAGCGTGGCAGCCACCGCCAGCAGGCTGGACTTGCCGGAACCGGACGGCCCCACCACTGCGGTGAGTGTGCCCGCCGGCACGTCCAGCGAGACCCGGTCGAGCGCCGTGAGCCGGGTGTCGCCGTCGGGGTAGGTGAGGGTGACATCGGTGAGGGTCAGGGTCATCGGGCACTCCCGAGTGCGGTGAGCGGGTCGACGGCGGTGATCCGCCGGATGGACAGAGCGGCCCCGAGCGCGCCGAGGGCGATCATCACGCCGGCCGGTACGAGCACGGTCGACGCGTCGAGGACGAACGGCACAGCGCCGTCCCCGCCGCCGATCAGCGCCCCGGCGCCCGCGGCGAGCGCGGTGCCCAGACCCGTACCGGCGGCGAGCATCACCACGGCCTGTCCGAGTGCGTCCTTCAGCAGGTAGGAGGTGGAGGCGCCCAGCGCCTTGAGCACGGCGACATCACCACTGCGCTGAATGGTCCAGACGGTGAAGAAGGCCCCGATGACGAGCGCGGAGATGACGAAGAGGAAGCCGCGCATCAGCTGGAGCGAGCCGTTCTCGGACTGGTACGAACCGATCGCCGTGAGGGACTCCTCCCGTGTCAGCGTGCTGGTGCCCGCCGCTTCGTCCCCTGCGGCGAGATCGGCGCCACCCGTCGTGGTCAGCGCGATCACGGTGGCCTGCTTCCCCGCACCGCCGATCCGCTGCCAGTCGCCGAGCGAGGCCCACACCACCGGCGTGTGACTGTACGAGGCGTCGCCCCTGACCGCGGCGACGGTCACCCGCCGGCCGCCGAGACCGAGCGAGTCACCGGTACCGGCGCCGAGGTCCTCGGCCGCCTGCTCGGAGAGCACGACCCGGCCGGCGTCCACGGGGGCCGGCGCGAGCCCACCGTCCGGTTCCACGCCGAACGCCGACACCGCGGTCGTGCGCTCCGCTCCGCCGACGGTGGAGGCGTTCAGCGTCCGGATCCCCAGGGGCTGTGCGGCACTCACCCCCGGCTGCTCCGCCCAGGTGCGCCAGGCGCCCTCCTCGACGGTCGAATCGGTGAAGGAGACCGACTGGCCGTCGGCCGGGGCGGCGAACGCGATGTGGTCGGCCTTCAGCCCGGTGACGGCCGAGGTGTTCTCCCTGCCCAGGCCGGCCGTCAGGCCGGACAGCAACCCCACAAGCAGTGTGATGAGCACGACGACCGTGCCCATGAGGGCGAATCTGCCCTTGGCGAACCTTAGATCTCTCCATGCGACGAACATGACTCCAGGCTCGTCCCACGGCCTCGGGGAAACATCGCGCGCCGGACGGGGCGGGCATCAACCTTTCGGTTGACCGGCCCGGCGCCCCACGCGTCTACGCTGGAACAACCATGGACGCTCCCCCGCACACCCACGTCACCACCGCGCTGCGGCTCTGTCTGCACGCGCTGCTGGTGGGGCTGCTGGTGCTCGCCGCGCTGCGCACGGCCGGCGACGGTGCCCAGCAGGCGGCGGCCACCGTCGTGCTGGCCGGGGTGATGGCCGCGCTGTACGCGGCGGGCGCGCTCGCCCCCGTCGTCCGGCCGCACACCCGGGCCGCCGCCGTCTGGCTCGGCGCGCTGGGCGCCGTGTGGCTGGCCCTGCTCGCCGTGTCGCCCGACGCCCTGTGGGTGGCCTTCCCGCTCTACTTCCTGCAGTTGCACCTGCTTCCGGTGCGGTGGGGCCTGCCCGCGGTCGTGGTCACGGCCGCCGCGGCGATCGCCGGGTTCCTGCTGCACGGGCAGGAGGTCACGCCGGGCACGTTCATCGGCCCCCTGCTCGGTGCGGCGGTGGCCGTCGCCACCGTACTGGGCTACGACGCGCTGTTCCGCGAGAGCGAACGCCGCCGCGAGCTCATCGACGAGCTCGTCTCCACCCGGGCGGAGCTCGCCGACGCGGAGCGGACCGCGGGGACCCTGGCGGAGCGGGAGCGGCTGGCCCGGGAGATCCACGACACCCTCGCCCAGGGCCTGTCCAGCATCCAGCTGCTGCTGCGGGCGGCCGAGCGTTCGCTGCCCGGGGACGCGCCGGCGACCGCGCACGTCCGGCGCGCCCGCGAGGCCGCCCAGGACAATCTGGCCGAGGCCCGCCGCTTCGTCCGGGCGCTGACCCCGCCGGACCTGGAGCACGGCTCCCTGGCGGCGGCCCTCTCGCGCCTCTCCTCGCGTACGTCGGCACCGGAGCTCGCCGTGCGGTTCGCGGTCAGCGGCAGCCCGGTGGAGCTGCCCACCCCGTACGAGGTGGCGCTGCTGCGTACCGCGCAGTCGGCGCTGGCCAACGCGGTGCGGCACTCGGGTGCGCGCCGGGCGGAGATCACGCTCAGCTTCATGGAGACGTCGGTCTCCCTGGACGTGGTGGACGACGGCCGCGGTTTCGATCCCGCCGCCGGACCGGTGGCTACGGACAGCGGGGGGTTCGGGCTCCCCGCGATGCGGGCGCGGGCCCGGTCGCTGGGCGGGACCCTGAGCGTCGAGTCGGGACCGGGGCAGGGAACGGCCGTCGCCGTCACCCTGCCGCTGCCCGCCGCCGACGGACGCGACGGACGCGACGGAGCGAAGGTGCCGCGGGAAGCGCGGGCGCCGTACGGAACGCAGCTCTCGGACGGGACGCAGCTCTCACGGGAGTCGCGGGGCAGGGGAACAGCGGGTGCGGACGGCGAGGAGGGCAGAGCCGCATGAACGACCCGATCAGGCTGCTGCTCGCCGACGACCATCCGGTGGTCCGGGCCGGGCTGCGCGCCGTCCTGGACACCGAGCCGGACTTCGAGGTCGTCGCCGAGGCCTCCACCGCCGAACGGGCCGTCGCCCTGGCGGCGACCGGAGTGTGCGACGTGGTCCTGATGGACCTGCAGTTCGGCCCGGGCATGCACGGGGCAGAGGCCACCGCGGCGATCACCGCCGTGCCGGACGCGCCCCGGGTGCTGATCCTCACCACGTACGACTCGGACGCCGACATCCTGGCCGCCGTCGAGGCGGGAGCGGGCGGCTACCTGCTGAAGGACGCCCCGCCGGAGGAACTGGCCGCCGCCGTGCGGACGGCGGCGGCCGGCCGCTCCGCGCTCGCCCCGGCCGTCGCCCACCGGCTGATGGACCGGATGCGGACACCGGCCCAGGCGTTGACCAAGCGTGAGCTGGAGGTGCTCCAACTGGTCGGCGAGGGCCTGTCGAACCAGCAGATCAGCAAGAAACTCTTCCTGAGCCAGGCGACGGTGAAGTCCCACCTCGTGCACATCTACGCCAAGCTGGGTGTCGACTCCCGCACGTCGGCGGTGGCCGCGGCGACCGCACGCCGTCTGCTGCGCCGCTGACCGGCGCGGAACCCCCCACTTCAGGCGTTCCTCCCCTCGCGGGCGCCGTCCTCATCCGCGTGGCGGTTCCCCGAAGAGGTCGACGGCGGCCCGTACGTCCCGCAGGCCGGGGGCGAGGGCGCTCACCGAGCCGATCGCCCCCGCGACCAGCAGCAGGGAACGACGCAGCCGGGGGACCTCCGGCGCCCCGCCGACCGCCATGGCGGCCAGCGCCGCGAGCTCCTCCTCGGCGATCCCCCGGTCGGGGAACTCCGCCGGATGCCCGGCCAGTTCACGCCGCAGCCGGGAGACGGCCAAGCGCAGCCCGGCCACTCGCGGGTCCTCGTCGCTGCCGGTCCACCGCGTCTGCCCCACACTTCGCAACACAGCACTCCCCCTCGCGCGTCCTTGTGTGCCGGTGAATCGAACGACCCCGGGTGGTGTGCAACTCCCCCGGGGCCGCAGGCAAGTTAACGCCATGGGAGGCGGCGTGCGCCACCGCGCGGACACGAATCGAGGGCGCCCCCCGGGGTCCGCGTCCGGAAACCATCGCACCCGCTCCGGGCGGCGGCGTCCGGGTACCGCGCGCGGACGACGTCCCTGTCGCCGGTCCCCCGGGGGCGGTGGTATCCAGGGCTCATGGCTGACACCGGACGGATTCCCCAGGTCGCCGCGCTGCTGCTCGCCGCGGGCGGCGGCCGGCGGCTGGGCGGCCGCCCGAAGGCACTGCTGGAGCACCACGGCCGCCCCCTCGTCGACCACGCGGTACGGGCGCTGCGTGACGGCGGGTGCGGTCCCGTGCATGTGGTGCTGGGCGCCGGGGCCGACGACGTACGAGCGCGCGCCGACCTGGGCGGATGCGTGGTCGGTGTGAATCCGGCCTGGGAGACGGGCATGGGGTCGTCGCTGCGTACGGGGCTCGGGGCGCTCGCCGGTTCGGGCGCCGACGCGGTCCTCGTCCTCCTGGTCGACCAGCCGGGCATCGGTGCGGAGGCGGTGGCGCGGGTCCGGTCGGCGTACCGGTCCCGGGCGGCCCTGGCGGCCGCCGCGTACGACGGGGAACGCGGCCATCCCGTCCTCATCGGAGCCGACCGCTGGGCGGAGGTCGCGGCAGGCGCCGTCGGCGACCAGGGGGCACGGGCCTACCTGCGCACCCATCGAGACGCGGTCACGCTCGTCGAGTGTTCCGACGTGGCGGAGGCCTTCGACATCGACACGGAACAGGATCTCGGGCGCCTCGCCTGAACGGACGGTGCGCGGCGTGGCACGGTGGGCCACCGGAGCCGCACCTCTGTCGACCCGGAGAATCTCGACATCAACAAACCATTGAACTTCCACCATGAGGAAACTAATATCCACTGTTCAGAAGCGCGCAGCACGTACGCAGCGTCGTTTCCGCACCCAGACGGCACCCGCAGCCGTATCTCGGAGCCTGGGCACGCAGTGCCGGCCCAGACGACCCGGCAGCTGCGGACGCCGCCGCGCCGCCCGCTGAAGGAGTGACAGCTCATGTCCGCACCAGCGCCGTCCCCGCTGGCCATCGTCGATGCCGAGCCCCTGCCGAGGCAGGACGAGGTCCTGACCGATGCGGCCCTCGCGTTCGTGGCCGAGCTGCACCGGCAGTTCACACCGCGGCGCGACGAACTGCTCGCCCGCCGCGGCGAGCGCCGCGCGGAGATCGCCCGCACGTCCACGCTGGACTTCCTGCCCGAGACGGAAGCGATCCGCGTGGACGACACCTGGAAGGTCGCACCGGCCCCGGCCGCACTCGCGGACCGCCGGGTGGAGATCACCGGCCCGACCGACCGCAAGATGACCGTCAACGCCCTGAACTCGGGCGCCAGGGTCTGGCTCGCCGACTTCGAGGACGCCTCCGCGCCCACCTGGGAGAACGTGGTCCTCGGCCAGCTCAATCTGATCGACGCCTACACCCGGTCCATCGACTTCACCGACCCGAGGTCCGGCAAGTCGTACGCCCTGCGCCCCGCCGAGGAGCTGGCGACCGTCGTCATGCGCCCGCGCGGCTGGCACCTCGACGAGCGCCACCTGCGGCTGGACGGAACGCCGGTACCCGGCGCGCTCGTCGACTTCGGTCTCTACTTCTTCCACAACGCCCAGCGCCTCATCGACCTCGGCAAGGGCCCGTACTTCTACCTCCCGAAGACGGAGTCCCACCTGGAGGCCCGCCTCTGGAACGACATCTTCGTCTTCGCCCAGGACTACGTCGGCATTCCCCAGGGCACCGTCCGGGCGACCGTCCTCATCGAGACGATCACCGCCGCGTACGAGATGGAGGAGATCCTCTACGAGCTCCGCGACCACGCTTCCGGGCTGAACGCGGGGCGCTGGGACTACCTCTTCTCCATCGTCAAGAACTTCCGTGACGGCGGACCGAAGTTCGTCCTGCCGGACCGCAACCTCGTCACGATGACCGCCCCGTTCATGCGGGCGTACACCGAACTCCTGGTCCGCACCTGCCACAAGCGCGGCGCCCACGCCATCGGCGGCATGGCGGCCTTCATCCCCTCCCGGCGCGACGCCGAGGTCAACAGGATCGCCTTCGAGAAGGTCAAGGCCGACAAGGACCGCGAGGCGAAGGACGGCTTCGACGGCTCGTGGGTCGCCCACCCGGACCTGGTGCCGATCGCGATGGCCTCGTTCGACGCGGTCCTCGGCACCAAGCCGAACCAGAAGGACCAGCTGCGCGACGACGTGTCGGTGGCGGCCGGCGACCTGATCGCCATCGACAGCCTGGACGCGAAGCCGACGTACGACGGCCTGCGCAACGCGGTCGCGGTCGGCATCCGGTACATCGAGGCGTGGCTGCGCGGCATGGGCGCGGTCGCCATCTTCAACCTGATGGAGGACGCGGCCACCGCCGAGATCTCACGCTCGCAGATCTGGCAGTGGATCAACGCGGACGTCGTCTTCGAGAGCGGGGAGCACGCCACGGCGGACCTGGCCCGTAAGGTCGCGGCGGAGGAACTCTCCACCGTCCGCGCGGAGATCGGCGACGAGGCCTTCGCGGCCGGCCGCTGGCAGGAGGCCCACGACCTGCTGCTCCAGGTCTCCCTGGACCAGGACTACGCGGACTTCCTGACCCTGCCGGCGTACGAGCGCCTGCGCGGCTGAGCCCTCCCGTCGGTGCCTCCGCCCCCGGCGCCGTCAGCGCCGGGGGCGGCGTACGTCACGAGGCGATCGACGTCAGGACGGCGTCAGGGTGACAGATCTGACCGGCTCTTCCACAACGGCGCGTGCACGTGGGCTGGGCGCCCCGTTGCGTGCTGTACGCAGCGCGGAGCGTGGCAAGCCGAACACGGAGGGCACGACCCCTGGATTTGCGCCCTCGCCTACCGGCAGCGGCACCCCTCGGCAAGCGCGGTCGGGGCGAGTGCCCGCATGGCCTCCTGCTCGGCCTCCGAGATGCACGGCAGTTGACGTGCGAGTACATCGAAGTGCTGATGTCCACGCCATGCGTCGTGGTCACCCACGACGAACAGCCGCCGACGAGCACGGCTCACCGCGACGTTCAGCAGATTCGGCGCGGAGGCCGCCCAGGCTCGCGGGCCCGCTTTGTCCCCGCCCGCACCGAGGACCAGCAGCACCACGTCGGCTTCCTTCCCCTGGGTCGTATGCACGGTTCCCACCCTGTCGCGTGGGACGACCTGGCACAGGCTGCGGCGGAGTCCGGCCACGACATCCCGGAACGGGCTGATGACGAAGAGCTCACGCTCCGGGTCGAGTCCCTGGTCGACCAGCCGGTGCACGATGACGTTCGCGCAATCCCCCTCCTCCGCTGACCACTTCCCCTGCGATGCCCTCCCTCCGCTCACCGGCCACCACACACCGCGCCGGGCCACCGCGTAGTCGTCGTCCCGGTGCACCCCGTGCACCATGAGTCCGTCGTAGGCGATCTCGTTACTGATCGTGAACATCGGGTCGTCGCAGCGCCGGTGCACGCGCAGGGGCGAGCCCACCCACACCCGGTCGTCCTCGGAACCCTGGGGTGCCGGCAGCCAGGTGCCGTAGCTGTTCAGCCGGTCCGCGACGCGCTGCGCGGAGGTGCGGGACGGCTCCCACTCCTCGGCCACGCCGAAGGTGCGGCGCAGTGCCTGCTGCCCCGTGTGCGGCAGCGTCACCACGGGTTCCAGCTGCAGCGGATCGCCCACGATGACGCCTCTGCGGGCCCGCCACAGGGCGCCCACCGGCATCTGTGCGGTCGCCTGGCCGGCCTCGTCGATCAGCATCCAGCCCAGCGACCGGGGCCCCAGTCCGGTGAACATCCGGTCCAGTGAGGCGAAGGTGGTGGAGACGACGGGCACCGCGAGGAAGAGACTCTGCCAGGCCGCCAGCACCACCTCCGGTTTCAGGGTCTTGGGAGCGTCGCCGCACAGAACGTCCATCGCAGCGTCGAGGTTTTTACGCATCCGGTCGGCCGCGCCCTCGATGAAGGCGCGGTGCAGGTCCATCGCAGCGAGGAAAAGCCGGGTGCGGGCTCGGGTGAACTCCGGATCGGACCAGGGCGACGACAGCTCCCGCGCATCCTCCTTTGTGCGCTCGCCGGGCTCCTCGTTGCCCGGCACGAAGGTGCCCCAGCGCTCCGCCCCTGCGACCAGGGTCGTCGAGAGCTGGGCATAGCGACCTTCCGCTGCCTGGAGCGTCCGCCGGGCTTCGTCCAGGACGCCCCTGTGGGCCGCTTCGGCCCGGTCGTACGCGGCGGCAGTCTGCGTGTGTGCCTCGTACGCGGCCCGAGCTGCCTGCTCCGAGGCGGCCAGCAGTTGGTCCTCCGCCTGCCAGTCGCGCTGTGCCGAGCCGAGGGTGAAGAGGCCCGCGGTGAAACCGGGACGGTGCCGGCGGTGCTCCGCCCTTCGGCCCGCAGGGCCCGCAAGGTCCCTCTGCGCGTTGTTGCGGGCCGCACGGGCGTCCGCAGCCGGTTGCCGGAGTGCCTCCAGATCCTGCTCGGCGCCGGCAACCGCCTCCTGGGCGGTGTGCACGGCCTCCCGCGATCCGCTGAAGTGCAGGAGCGCTTCATACGCTCGCTGACGCTCGTCCCGCAGCGCCTCCACCGTCCGCCGCGCGTCCCGGAAACGGTTCACGTACTCACGCCACGACATCAGGTCGAAGCCGCGCGAAGCAGCCGCCTTCAGGACGTCCCGCATGCCCTCGCCGCGCTCGGCCCGCTCCGCGCGCGGAGGGCCGAACCAGTACGTGTTGCGGAAATCCGAACGGTTCCCCTTGTTGCCGAGCTTCGCGGCGAGGGTTCCCCACGCCGGTGCGCCGTCGAGGAGGAGGCGTCCCTGTTCCGGAAAGAAGGACGCTGCTTCCTGCCACTCCTCAGCAACGGACGCGAGTGCCGGGATCTCCTTGGAGACGTTCTCGACGGCGCCGTTGTTGGCCGACGCGATCACCATCTCGTAGCCGGCCAGTTCCGGTTTGAGCGGGGCGACGGACCGCTGGTAGGTGCCGGTGCTCCAGCGGTGCGGCTGACCGGTGAACGCGTCCTCGGGCCGCCGAAGTTCGGCCAGGTGCTCTGCTCTCATGACGAGCACGGAGGCGATGAGGTCCCGCAGCTGTGTGGTCTTGCCCGTACCGGGCGGACCGTTCACCGCGTACAGGCCGTCGGTGCCGCCGAGTTGCTCCACGATCCGGTTCACCGCGAACTGCTGGCTCAGCACCAGCGGATGTTCCGTCTTCGCGGGCCAGCGCCCGAGCGGGAAGTCAGCCGGCTGCACGCCGGCGAGCACCGCTCCGGGTTCCTGCTTGAGATCGACGCGCGCACGGCCACGCAGCGCGGCGGAAGCGGTCAGGTAGTCCCGCAGCGCAGGCCCCGGTTCGTCCTTGGTGAGGCTGCACGCGACCAGGCCGAGGTCCGCCGCGATGAAGCTGTTCAGGAAGTCCGACCCGCCCGTCCGGCCGGCCTTCCGCCGGGCCACAGACCTGCACTGGACGCGAATCGTCTCCGGCCGCAGGTCGTCGGTGACGCCGAACTGTTCCGCGACCCATCGGGTGACGGCCGACAGGTCCCTTACGGTCAGCGGCTTCTCACCCAGCTGGGGCGGGGCCTCCTCGTCGTCCTCCACATCGGCCCCGCCCTCGTCCAACGGGCTTTCGTCCGCCGCCCCCTCGTCCTCGCGACCGGCGGAACGGCTGGCGCCGCGGTTGACCAGGGCCTCGGCCGCACCGGTGACGGCGCCGGCCGCAAGGTCACCCAGCACCGGCCCGAGTGCGGCGTTCAGGGCACCGCCGGCCGCGCCGACCGTGATCTCGCACAGCAACCCCGCGAACGGCCGCTGCCGCCGCCCTGGCGCGGCGTCGGCGATCGTCACCTTGCCGTCTCCGATGCCCAGCACGACGCTTTCACACGCATCGGCGTCCGCCTCGAAGCCGTCGAGCCAGTCCCGGGCCCCCGGACCGGGCTTACGGCTTCGCCCTGTTGCCCAGGCGCAGGCGGAGAAGGTGATGGAGTCCTGGACCAGCAACCCCTCGTCCGTGACCTCGAAGGCCAGCACGGCACTGTCACCGTCCACCCGGCCGTCGTGGTCCTCATCACTGCCGCCGAAGACGTCGAGCAGGACATCGCGGACGGACGCAACCGGGTACACGCCGCAGTAGACGGTGTGCTGTCTGACCATGTTCCGGCCCGGGTTCCGGCGCCGTACGGGATGGCCCTCCTCCCACGGCAGAGGGCGCCCGGCCTCCACGGGATACATGCCTTTCGGCGGCGAGGCCTTCTCCACCTTCTGCGGGCTGAACATCTCCACCGCGCGCCAGTAGCGCACGATGTCCGCCCTGCGCCGCCGTTCGCCACTCGCCGCCATACGGCCCGCCCCCTCGTTCCGGTCCGCCAGGAAGGATCACCCTAGCCAGCTCCGCGCGTTGCGCGCAGAGGACATTGGCGCATATGCGACCTCGGGTCGAGCACAGCGAAATCGACGGCTGCCGCGATGCCATCGACAAGGCCACCGCCATTCTGCTCGACCAAGGCGGGCGGCGGACGTGGCGATTGAGATTGCCCGTGACAAGGTCGGCCCGGTGGTCGTCTTCCCCGCGCTGTCCGCGTAGGGCGATGTGGTGTCCGCCGAGGACGCCTCCACCGTCCGCACCGGCAGCGCGCCGCAGGCTGCCGATGGCCGCTTCGCGCAACCTCGCCATCGGGAGCTGCGGCGGCTCGGAGCGGACAACACCGCGGCCTGCGTCTGGCGCAGCACCGGCATGCCGACCCTGCCGGGGAGGTGAAGTCACCTTGGCTCTGATGGCCAGGATCACGTGCTTGCCGAGGGACAAGTTGGGCGATGCGCACCGCACGTTCCTCACTGCGCACTTCTGGGGGGACTACTCAGTTCGGGCAGTAAACGATCTCGGTGCGTGCCTACCGTTGACCAGGAAAGACGCGCCGACGGGCCCGTGTTGTACGTGTCCGCGCGCGGGCTGTACGCGGTGCGGGGCATGACCGGCCCCAGGGGACTGCGTTGGCCGATGCGTAGGCGGACGTTCGAGGCAGGCAGGGCGACGCGGCACGGTAACGGGAGGCGTGAGACGTGGACGATCAGCGACAGCAGCCGGAGCAGGAGTACGAGGTCGGGTCCGGCATCTTGCATGTGTTCGGCCAGCACTTGAAGCTGTTCCGGGTGCGGGCAGGGTTGGAGCGGGCGGAGTTCGGGGCGTTGACCGGGTACGCGGCGTCATCCATCGCGTCGTTCGAGCAGGGCCGCCGCATCCCGCAGCCGAAGTTCATCGACCAGGCGGACGAAGTGCTGGACGCAGGTGGGGTACTGAAGGCCAGCAAGGAAGAGGTGGCTCGGGCTCAGTACCCGGCGTTCTTCCGGGATGCGGCGCGGCTGGAGGCGGAGGCGGTCGAGCTGCATGTGTACGACACGCATGTGGTCAACGGCCTACTGCAGACAGAGGAGTACGCACGGGCCGTGTTCACGATGCGCAGGCCGTTGCTGGACGAAGAGACCGTAGAGCAACGTGTGACCGCACGATTGGCTCGGCACAGGATCTTCGAGCGACGGCCTCTGCCCACTATCAGTTTCGTCATCGAGGAGTCGGTACTCCGCCGCCCCTTGGGTGGGGCGAACGTCATGCGCGGACAGCTGGAGCAGTTCCTCCTTTACGGACAGCAACGCAACGTCGACATCCAGGTGATGCCGACGGCGCTCGTAGACCACGCTGGTGTATCCGGTTCTTTCACCTTGATCGAAACGAAGGAAGGGCGCAGGATCGCCTACGTGGAGGTGCACAAGGAGAGCCGCCTCTATACAGAGCGGAGGGTGGTCCGGGAGTTCGAGGAACAGTACGGTCTCCTCAGAGCCCAGGCGCTCACGCCGCGTGAATCGCTGAACCTCGTAGAGAAGCTGCTGGGAGAGACATGAACGTCGAAGAGCCTGTGCCGTCCCTGCCCGATTGCGCCTGGGTGAAGAGCAGTTACAGCAGCGGTGAGGGCGGGCAATGCATCGAGGTGGCCACCTCCCCCGGCATCGTCCATGTCCGGGACTCCAAGGACAGAACGGGGCCTGCACTGGCTCTCGCATCAGGCAGCTGGACCACGTTCGTAGACTTCGCTACGCAGGACTGAGTACCTACGCAGTGTGGGGAGAGCCCGGATTCCCCGGTCTGCCCCACTGCGCTTCGGCTACTCGGCCTTCTTCGTCCTGCCACGGGGCTTCTCCGGCCGCCAGGCCCTGAGGTCCTCCGCCGAGAGCCCGTGCTTGGCGCGCTGCTCGTCCAGGGGATGAGCGGCGTCAGGCGCGGCGTCTCCCGACCAGCCTGTTGAGTCCGGTCGTTGACCATGTTGATCAGGGCCTTCACCTGGTCCTTGTGATCCCAGCCGGCCCAGCCGAGCAGGGGGTGGGCGGGTCCGAGTCGGGCGACGCCTCGGGGTAGGAGATGAGCCGCTCCTTCGGGACGGAGGGCTTCCTTCTCCTTCCTCTCCCAAGGGCCTGCAGGCTGATGCGCGTGACGGCGGGTACGGGGTTATGCCTACGGCCACCATTGCCCTCACACGGGGAGGTGGCGGGCCTACCGTGTAGCCGATCGGCGCGCCCCATGCTGATGAAGGGCAAACCCCTGAGGATGACCTGGGCGTCCAGCGCGCTGAACACCGCGCCGTTGAGGACAGCGAGCGTCTGCGCCTCGGTCGACCGGCCCCCTCGAACCATCAGTCGGTGTCGGCGACCCGTGCGGTGGGCAGCAGCTTTCCGATGTCCGCCGGCAGGGCGGCCGTCAGCTTCTCCATCAGCTCGGGGGCGACGGCCGCGTCCAGGACCTCGAAGACCGCGGCCGTCTGCCGCAGCGCCACGTCCTCGGAGACACCGGCCCGCCAGGCGACCCGGCCTACGAACGCGGTGAGGTCGAAGCGCTCGCCGGATCCGCCGGCCTCCGGCTCGTGGGCGGGCGACCCGGCCTCCCCCGCCTCCCCGGACACCGAGGCTGCCAGCGCCGACGGCAGCTGGGCCAGCAGATGCCCGGCCAGCCCGTCGGGCACCCGCTCGGCCAGCGTCCGCAGCACCGCACCCGTCAGGCGTTCGGCAGGACCCCGGCCGGGCAGCTGGGCCCTGGCCTGCACTTTTCCGATCAGCTCCTCGTACTGCATGGCCTTCCATCCCTTCGGTCGGAGCGGCTCGTCCGGGGAGGGCCCGGACCGGCCGGGTACCCGGAATCGGACGATTACCACGAAGGGGATGCCGGGCTTTACGCCGGCCGCCCCGCGTGATCAGCTGCCCCCTGTCATGTACAAGCGGCTTCTGGGGAGTGGCCGCAGGGGAGGGGAAACGTTTCGATGCAGGTCGTCACGGAGGAAGAGTCCCGGCCGTGTCCTGAGTGCGGCACGGAGATCCGGACGGACCGCCGCTTCACCACGTGGTGTGCCGCGTGCGACTGGAACGTGGATCCGGAGGGGGACGAGGAGCGGCACGTCCAGGGGCGGCTGGGCCGGGCGCGTCGCGTCGCCGCCCGCCGCCACGGCGAACGGCTGCACGCCGAGGTCGGCGGGGACGACCACGCGCCTACCGCCCGGACCCTTCCCGCGCTCTGCGCCTATGCCCTCGCGTGCGCCGTGCACGGTGTGACACTGGCCCTGGTCGTCGGCGGAGTCTGGTGCGTGGTGTACGGATGGGGCGGCCTCGGCATGCCGTTCGGCCTGTTCCTCCTCTTCCTCGCGTGGACCCTCAGACCGCGCCTGCCCCGGTTGCCCACGGAGGGCCCGGTGCTGCGCCGTGGCGACGCGCCCGCCCTGTACGGGCTGGTCGACGACATCGCCCGGGTCGCCGGAACCCGCGGCGTGGACGTGATCGCGATCGATACGGGGGTGAACGCGAGCGTGACCACCTGTGGCGTGCGCGAGCGCCGTCTGCTGACCATCGGCCTGCCGCTGTGGGAACTGCTCACCCCCCAGCAGCGCATCGCCCTGCTGGGCCACGAACTCGGCCACTACAGCAGCGGGGACACCCGCCGCGGGATCGTCCTCGCGACCGCGTACCGATCGCTGACCGCGTGGCGGTACTTCCTGGCGCCGGCGGAGGACCCGTCCCCCACGGAGATGGCGGTCGCCCTCGTCTGCTTCGTGCCGCGCGCCCTGGTCCAGGGCGTGCTGACGGTACTCGACGGGCTGACCCTGCACGCCGGCCGGCGTGCCGAGTACCTCGCCGACTCGTCGGCCGCTCGCGCCGGTTCCACCGAAGCGGCGGTGGGCCTCCTGGACCGGATCCTGGTGGCGGACTCGGCTGAGGTCACGCTGCGGCGCGAGGCGAACGCCCCACGCTCCGCACGACGGGGCACCGGCCGGCCGGAGGAACGGGCCGAGCGGCTGTGGGACGCCCTGGCGGCGGACGCCGGGTCGATCCCCGAGCACGAGTACGAGCGCAGGCGCCGGGCCGGCGCCCTGCGGGGACACCGCGTCGACTCGACCCACCCGCCGACGCATCTGCGGCGCGAACGGCTCCTGTCGGCTACGCCGGTACCGGCGGCCGTGGTCGTGGACGAGGAGCGGGAGCGACGGATCACCGGGGAACTCGCCGACGCCCGCAGCCGGCTGGCCCGCCAGATCCTCCGGGACGGCTTCGCCGGGTAGCTGTTCCGCCGGGCTCCCGGCGCAGGCGGCCGGAGGAACTGCGCCGCTCCGCAGGGCCGTTGCCCGGCGCGGGCGCTGCCCGCAACCGGGCGGATCGACGACGAGCCGAGTGTTCCGCGCCGCCCGCCGGACCCCCTCCTGCACGATCGTCACCGCACCGATCGGCCTCTCGGCCCTGCCCGCACCGCCGTGGGCGGAGACCGTACACCTCCCCGGATGGGCCCGGCGCGCGGGGCGCCGGGCCGGTTCCCGGGTCAGCCGCCCAGGACCACCGTGCGCTGGGCCGAGAAGTCGCCCCACGTCCCATCGGGGAGCTTGGGCCGGATCTTGAGGGAGTACCGCGTGCCGGGCGGGTCGGTGAGGGTGAGCCGGTAGGTGGCGCGGCCGGCGGGCGGGGTGCCGCCCCAGACGATCGTGGTGGTCATCTTCCCGTTCAGGAAGAGCTGGTACGCCGGAACGGTGCCGCCGGTGTCCGGCTGGTCCCAGGACAGGTCGACCGCGAACTCCGTGCCCTGCGCCTTCGTCGTGGTCCGCAGGCCGGTGGGCGCGGTGCTCGCTGGGGCGCCGGGGGCCGACGGGGTGGTGAGGTCCAGGGAGTTGCTGTCCGGTGAGGACTTCTCGGACGCGTCCCGGGCCCGGACGGTGAAGGTGTAGACGGTGCCGGGCCGCAGCCCGGTGAGGCGGGCCGTGGTCCCGGTGCCGGCGACACTGTGGATCCGGGAGTCCTCCTGGTAGACGTCGTACGAGGTCACGCCGACGTCGTCCGTGGAGCCGCCCCAGGACAGGGTGGCCGTCCGGCCGCTGTCGGCCGTGCCCCGTAGCTTCACGGGGGCGGTCGGCGGCGCGGCGTCGGCGGGTGGCGCGGCGGGGGTGGTCACGGGAACGGCGGCGCTCGCGGCGGAGAGGTTCCCGGCGGCGTCGCGGGCCCTCACCGTGAACGTGTAGGCGGTGGAGGCGGTCAGCCCGTCGACGTCCGTCATCCGTCTGGCCGCCGGGACCGAGACGCTCTTCCGGCCCTCGCGGTAGACCTCGTAGCCGGTGACGCCCTTGTCGTCGGAGGCCTGCTCCCACATGACGTGCACAGAGGTGGCACTGCCCGCCTGCGCGGTGACGCCCCGGGGCGGCGTGGGCTTCTCGGTGTCCGCCTCGGCGGAGCCCGCGCAGGCGGTGAGCGAGGCGAGGAGCAGGACGGCGGAGCAGGTCGTCGCGGTGCGCGCGTGGGGGCGTTGCACGGAGGTGCCTTCCGTCCGGAGCAATGGTCCAGACCTGTATGCCATGGGGGCGGGGGTGCCGACAAGGGGGCGGTGGGGAACGTTCCGCAATGTCCCGCTCCAGCGATGAGTTCCGGGCCCGGGAGCGGTCCCCCAGGTATGGACACGCACAGCGGAACCACACCCGTGATCGATCTTGAACCGGCGGCCCGGGAGATGGGCGCACTCGCCGCCGCGGTCGACGACCGCCGGCTCACCGGCCCGACCCCCTGCCCCGACTACGCCGTACGCGATCTGCTCGCGCACATCGTCGGGCTGACCGCCGCCTTCGGCGACGCGGCGCGCAAGCGGTTCGGGCCGACGACCGACACCTCCCCGGCCTCGGGGCTGCCCCCGCTCCCCGACGACTGGCGCGAGGCGCTGCCGCCGCTGCTGGACGAACTGGTCGCGGCATGGCGCTCGCCCGGCGCCCAGGAGGGCATGACCCGGGCGGGCGGGGTGGAGCTGCCGGGCGCGGTCGCCGCCATGGTCGCGCTGAACGAGCTGGTCGTGCACGGCTGGGACCTGGCCCGGGCGACCGGGCAGCCGTTCCGGGCGGACGAGGCGAGCCTGCGCTCGTCGCAGGCGCTGCTCACGCCCGCCGACGGCGACAGCCCGCTCTTCGGTACCCCGGTCCCCGTCCCGCCCGACGCCCCGCTGCTGGACCAGGTCATCGGGCTGAGCGGACGCCACCCGGACTGGCAGCCGGACGGGCGGCCGGGCGGGCGGGGCTGACGTCCCGTCACCCCGGCCGAACACACCGTCCCCGCCGAACACCCCGTCCCGCCGAAGACACCGTCCACGCCGGAGCGGCGGAGCTGCCGGGCCCGCCCTGTCCGCCCGCGCCGCCCCCGGCGGGTTCTCCGACCGCGGGCACGGTCCTCCTCGTCGGAGGCCTGGGCTCCGCGACGGTCCCCCTCGCCGCTGAAGCCCCCACGGGTCAGCTGGTGAAGAACTCGGTGATCTGCTGGGCCACCTGGTCCGGGTGGCGCGTGTGCACCTGGTGGCCGCCGCCCAGGGTGATGAGCCGGCAGTCCGGGACGAGCGAGGCCATGTCGGGGAGCCTGCCCTGCGGCATCCCGCTCTCCGGGCCGCCCGCGATCATCAGGGTCGGCGCGACGATCTGGCCGAGCTCCTCCTCCCACCGCGGGTCGGGCTCCGCGATCTGGGCACGCACGGCCGGGACGGCGTTCTCGTCGTAGTCCACGGGTCCCGGCGGGGTGCCATCGGCGACGAGCTGCCCGGGGAAGGGCGGCGGGGTCTCGACCAGGACCAGCCGCTCCACCCGGTCCGCGTGCTCCTCGGCCAGGAGGTAGGCGATCACCCCGCCCATCGCGTGCCCGACGAGGCCGACCCGGTCGAGGTCGAGCTCGTCGAGGAAACCGAGGACGTCGTCCCTCATCTGCTCGAATCCGTACTCGTCCGGCCAGTCGCTCTCGCCGTGCCCCCGCAGGTCGAGGGCGTACACCCGCCACTCCTCGCCCAGCAGGCCGCCCACCGCCTCCCAGCTCGCGGACGAGCCACCGAGGCCGTGCAGCAGGACGACGGGCGAGCCGAACGGGTCGCCCCAGGCCCGGTACGCCAGCCGGACATCGCCGACATCCACAACAGACTGATCTTCCATGCCCCGAACGCTACAGCCGCCGGACCCCCGCCGGCTCCGGCCCCCGGCCCGGCAGGCGGTGCGCCGGTCAAACACGGAGCGACATGCCGAAGGCCGTCCAGCGGTACGCCGAGGCCCGCCCCCCGGCAACGCACCGGAGCGTCTTCGGCCGGCGCGGCGCGGCACCTGCGCGGCACCCGCGCCCCCGGAGGCGTCTCGACTCATCCGTGCCGGGGGCCTGTACGGCACGCCCAGCACCTGATAGGAAAGCTTCCTAACAGAACAAGGGAACGACGAACTTCCTTTGGAGGTCTGGTGCTTCACCCCCACAACAGCACCGCACGTCGCACCATCCGTCTCACACGCTTCACCCGCCCCGCCGGTCTCGCCGCGGTCGCCCTCGGGCTGGCCCTCACCGCGCTTCCGGTCACCGCCCACGCCGGCGCCCCCACGCCGCCGGCCGCTCATCACCTGGAGACAGCCACGACCGGGCTCGACGACCCCGCGAAGAAGGACATCGCGATGCAGCTGGTCTCCAGCGCGGAGAACTCCTCGCTGGACTGGAAGGCGCAGTACGGCTACATCGAGGACATCGGCGACGGCCGCGGCTACACCGCCGGCATCATCGGTTTCTGCTCCGGCACCGGCGACATGCTCGACCTGGTGGAGCTGTACGCGCGCCGCGCGCCGGGCAACGTCCTGGAGAAGTACCTGCCCGCCCTGCGCGAGGTGGACGGCACCGACTCGCACGACGGACTCGATCCCGGCTTCACCCGGGACTGGGCCGAGGCGGCCGCCGATCCCGCGTTCGAGCAGGCGCAGAACGACGAGCGGGACCGGGTGTACTTCGATCCGGCCGTCCGCCAGGGCAAGGCCGACGGACTGGGCACGCTCGGGCAGTTCGCGTACTACGACGCCCTCGTCATGCACGGCGGGGGCGACGACAGCGCGAGCTTCGGCTCCATCCGGCGGGCGGCCCTGGACCGGGCCCGGCCCCCGTCGCAGGGCGGTGACGAGGTCGCCTACCTCGACGCGTTCCTGGACGCCCGGGTCCGGGCCATGAAGCAGGAGGAGGCCCACTCGGACACCAGCCGGGTCGACACGGCCCAGCGGGTCTTCCTGCGGAACGGCAACCTGGACCTCGACCCGCCGCTGGACTGGCGGGTGTACGGCGACAGTTACCACATCGGCTGACGCCGGCCGCGGTGCGCGTACGGCGGTTTCCCGTGGGAACCGCCGTACGCGCACGGGCCTGTCAGGGGGCCACGGGCAGAGCCATCGGGTCCTTCGGTTGTGCGCCGTCCGCGGCGTCCCCACCCGCCGTCCGCCCGCCCGGGGTGCTGTCCGCGTCGGGTTTCCGGCCCAGGTGGTTGAAGGCGAGGTTCAGCACGATCGCCACGACACAGCCGGTGGAGATGCCCGAGTCCAGGACGACGAGCAGGTCCTTCGGGAAGGCGTGGTAGAAGTCCGGCGCGGCGATCGGGATGAGGCCGACCCCCACGGCGGCGGCGACGATCAGCGCGTTCTCGCCCTTCTCGAGGGCGGCGGCCGCCAGGGTCTGGATGCCGCTCGCGGCGACCGAGCCGAAGAGCACGATCCCGGCGCCGCCGAGCACCGGCAACGGTACGAGGGCGATGACGGACGCGGCGACCGGGACGAGCCCGAGGACCACCAGGATGACGCCGCCCGCGGCGACGACGAACCGGCTGCGGACCTTGGTCATCGCGACCAGCCCGATGTTCTGGGCGAAGGCGCTGCACATGAACCCGTTGAAGAGAGGACTGAGGGCACTGCCCAGGGTGTCGGCGCGCAGGCCGCCCTCGATGGTCCGCTCGTCCGCCGGCCGGCCGACGATCTTGCCGAGGGCCAGCATGTCGGCGGTGGACTCGGTCATGCAGACCAGCATCACGATGCACATCGAGACGATGGCGGCGATCTCGAACTGCGGGGCGCCGAAGTGGAACGGCGTCGGGAAGCCGACCAGGTCCGCTTCGCCGAGCGCCCCGAAGTCGGTGATGCCGACGGGTACGGCGATCACGGTGCCGATGACCAGACCGAGCAGGATCGCGATCTGCTGGAGGAAGCCGCGCAGCAGTTTGCGCAGGGCGAGCACGATCACGAGGGTGACAGCGGCCATGGTGATGTTCGTCGTCGAACCGTAGTCGTCGGCGGTCGCGTTGCCGCCCTGCGACCAGGTGAAGGCGACCGGCAGGAGCGAGACACCGATCAGCGTGATGACGGTGCCGGTGACGACCGGCGGGAAGAACCGTACGAGTTTGCAGAAGTACGGCGCGAGGACGAAGCCGAGGAGGCTGGCGACGATGATCGCGCCGAAGATGACGGCGATGCCGTCGTGCCCCCGGTCCTTGCCGATCGCGATCATCGGGGTCACCCCGGCGAACGAGACGCCGTTGACGAACGGCAGCCGGGCGCCGACGCGCCAGAAGCCGAGGGTCTGGAGCAGGGTGGCTATGCCCGCGGTGAAGAGACTCGCCCCCATGAGGAAGGCGGTCTCCTTGGCGCTCAGGCCCACGGCGGGGCCCACGATCATGGGCGGGGCCACCACGCCCGCGTACATCGCGGCCACGTGCTGCAGACCGCTGGTGAACATCCTGAGGGGCGGGAGTGTCTCGTCGACCGGATGTTTCCGGCCGGTTCCGGCGGCGTCCTGCCTGCCGCGTTCTTCGACTGCTTCCTTGCGAAACCTGGGCGTAGCTGCCACGGCTTCCTCCGGTCGGGTACACGTCGGCGACGTGGTTGTCAGGGAGGTGGTGCTGAGTGGTGCGTTGGTGCAGGTCGTGCAGCTGGTGCGGGCAGCTGGGTGCACCCGCGCGGGGCGCGTACGCAAGGTACGCGCACCCGCGCGGGCTGCCGCGGACCGCGGTCCGCGGCGGCCGGACGAGGGCCGTCCCCCTCGGCCGGCCTGTCAGGGGGGAGCCGTCAGGCTCCGGCGGCGATCCGTGCCAGACGCCGCGCCTCGTCGCGGGTCGCGCGTGCGAGGGCGTCCTCGTCCACCGTGGTCAGGTGGCCGGCCTCGACGACGGGCTTGCCGTCGACGAGGGAGAGGGTGACGGGGGCCGCGGCGCCGAGGACGAGCGCGGTCACCGGGTCGGCGATGGAGGCGTGGGCGAGGGTGTCCAGCTTCCACAGGACGAGGTCGGCGAGCTTGCCCGCCTCGAGGGAGCCGATCTCCCCGGCGCGGCCGAGGACCTGGGCGCCACCGTACGTACCCAGGCGCAGGGCCCGGCGCGTGTCCAGGGCCTTCTCGCGGTGGGCGCCGAGGCGGTTGATCAGGAGGGCGTTGCGCAGCTCGGTGTGGAGTTCGCCGGACTCGTTGGAGGCGGTGCCGTCGACGCCTAGGCCGACCGGTACCCCGGCGGCGAGCATGTCGGGCACGCGGGCGATGCCCGCGGCGAGGCGGGCGTTGGAGGACGGGCAGTGCGCCACGCCCGTGCCCGTGCGGGCGAAGGCGGCGATGTCGGAGTCGTCCATGTGGATGCAGTGCGCCATCCACACGTCGTCGCCGAGCCAGCCGGCCGATTCGAAGTAGTCGGTCGGTCCGCACCCGAACAGTTCCTTGCAGAACCGCTCCTCCTCGACGGTCTCCGAGCCGTGGGTGTGCAGCCGCACGCCCCGGCGGCGGGCCAGTTCCGCGCCCTGCGTGAGGAGTCGGGTGGAGACGGAGAAGGGCGAGCAGGGCGCGACGGCGATCTGTGTCATCGCGTCGAAGGAGGCGTCGTGGTGGGCGTCGATGACCGCCTCGGTCGCGCCGAGCGCTTCTTCGAGGGACTCGACGGCGAAGTCCGGCGGCAGCCCCCCGTCCTTCTCACCGCGGTCCATGGACCCCCGGGCGAGGGTGAACCGCACGCCCATGTCGCGGGCCGCGCCGATGATGGCGCCGGAGAGGTCGCCGGAGCCCCGCGGGTAGACGTAGTGGTGGTCCATCGCGGTGGTGACGCCGCCGCGGGCCATCATGGCGAGCGAACCCTGCGCGGCGGCACGGACCATCGGTTCGTCGATGCGCGCCCACGCGGGGTACAGGGCGACCAGCCAGTCGAAGAGGTTGTGGTCGGTGGCCAGGCCTCTGGTGATCCACTGGTAGAAGTGGTGGTGGGTGTTGACCAGGCCGGGCGTGGCGAGGTGCCCGGTGCCGTCGATACGCCGTACGACGTTCTCGAGGCCCTCCGGGGCCCTGCCGGCGCCGACGGACTCGATGCGGTTGCCCGCCACGACGATGTGCCCGCAGGCGTACTCGGTGTCGTCGGCGTCGACGGTGGCGACGGCACATCCCTCGATGACGATGCGCTGCCGGTCTGCCGGTGCTGCCATGGCGCTTCCTTCTTCGTTCCGGGGAGGTACGGGCACGGCGGGACAGCCCTCAGGGCGTGTGCCGGAGGGAGCGTCGTCCGCCCGGAGGGCGTACGGGACCGCCACCGGGTGAACTGCCGCGCCGTCAGTGGCCGTCGCTGCGGTACACGGGGCTTTCGCCGCACCCGTTGCAGGCCGCGCCATGGAGTGTCCCTCCGGGATGACCGGCCCTCGCCCGCACGGGCGGGGGTCGGTTCAGCACCGCGTCAGAGGTTGGTCATGTCGACCGGGATCTTCGGCTCGACGCCGTCCCGGAGGACCGTCGCCTCGATGAGGCCGTACGGCCGGTCGGCCGCGAAGTACACCTCGTTGTCGTTCTTGAGGCCGAACGGTTCGAGGTCCACCAGGAAGTGGTGGTTGTTCGGCAGCGAGAAGCGGATCTCGTCGATCTCGCTCCGGCTGTTGATGATGCGTGAGCCCATCTGGTACAGGGTCTGCTGCAGCGAGAGGGAGTACGTCTCGGCGAAGGCCTCGAGCATGTGCGTGCGCGCCTGCGCGTACGACTTCTCCCACCGCGGCATGGGCTGCTCGTCGTCGGTCCAGTTGTAGCGCCACCTGGCGGAGACGTCGGTCGCCAGGATGCGGTCGTACGCCTCCTTGAGCGTGGTGTACCGGTCCTTGACGTAGCCCCAGAACTCGGAGTTGGTGGAGTTGAGGACCGTGAGGTCCTTGAGGCCGGAGATGACCTCCCACTTCTCGCCGTCGTAGGTGATCTGGGCGGTGCGGGTCTCCTGGCCCTTGCGGACGAAGGAGTGCCTGACGTCCTCGGCGCCGATGAACTTCGAGTTGCCGTCGGACGTCGCGATGCGCTCCCAGGCGTACTCCTCGATCCTGATCCGGGCCACCTTGATCGGCTCCTGCGAGCTGACGAAGTGGCGGGCCAGGTGGATGCCGAACTGCTCGGCGGACTCGACGCCGTGCTCCTTGGCGAAGGCGAACACCGTGTTCTTGGTGGTGTCGGTCGGCAGGACGTTGGCGTTGGAGCCTGAGTAGTGGACGTCGTCCATGTCGCCGGAGAGGGCGACGGAGACGTTGAGGTCCTTGATGTGGTGGGTGTCGCCGTCCCGCGTGATCCTGACGACGCGGTTCTCTGCTTTGCCGTACTGGTTCTGGCCGAGAATCGTGGGCATGGCCTGCTAGCTCCCTCGGTAAACGGAGTAGCCGAACGGGTTGAGCAGCAGCGGTACGTGATAGTGCTCCCCCGGGGTGACGGCGAACGCGATCGCCACCTCCGGGAAGAACGTGCCGCTGTCCCTTGCGCGGGGGGCGTCCTGCTGCACCTCGGCTTGCTTCTTCGTGGTGAAGTACGACTCGGTGTCGAAGACGAGCCGTACGTGGGTGGTGCCTTCCGGCAGGGCCGGCAGGTCTGTGCAGCGCCCGTCCGCGTCGGTCACGGATCCGCCGAGCGTCACATACCGCGGCTCGCTGCCGCCGCGGGCGGCCAGGGAGACGGTGACGGCTTCGGCAGGACGGCCGATGCTGGTGTCCAGGATGTGGGTGGACACCGAGGCGGTGGTGTCGGTGCTCAAGACCGTCACACTCCTTGTTCTCACGGGTGCGGTACGAGGCCTTCTGCCATACGAAGCCCTCTGCGGTGCGGGGTTCTCGGCGGTGCGGGGTCTCAGGAGTCCTGTACGAGGCGGGTGAGCCGGATACGGTTGATCTTTCCCAGTTCGGTGCGGACGATCTCGCGTTCCCGCTCGGGCGGGTTGCCGATCCGGGCCTTCACGGCATCGCGCATCTGTTCACCGGTGGCTCCGGTGGCGCAGATCAGGAAGACGTGCCCGAACCGTTCCTGGTAGGCCAGGTTGAGTGCGAGCATCTCGGCCCTGAGCTCCTCGGACGCGCCCGCCATTCCCCGCTGTTCGCGGGCGGAGGCCGGATCCCCTGGCGTGGGGCGGCCGATCGGCGGGTGTCCCGCCATCGCCTCGGCCAGGTCCTCGGGACCGAGTTCGGCCATGGCGGCGTCACTCGCCGAGAACAGGGCTTCCGCGCCGGCGTACGGCCGGTGGGCGCTGACGATGCTTCCCCACCGCGCACTGGCACACACCTCGTGCAGCGCGGCTGCGGCCTCTTCGGCCGTCAGGGTGTTGAACCGGGCGAGGCCCGGTGTCGAGCTCGAAGTCACGGGAGCCTCCGTGGCTGTTCTTCGCTGTGCGTGGTCGGGCTGCGGATAGCTAACGCCCTCCGCAACACCACGTCAACAGTTTGTTGAAATTCCACGAACAGAGGATGCCGCCGCCCGGCTTCCGGACGACGGCATCGGGCCGCATACGTGTGACTGAGGGCCGGCCCGCACATGCGCACCGGCCCGGAGGCAGGCGTTCCGGCGAAAGGGCGAGGTGCCGCACCAGCCGCCGGAACGCCCACCTCGGGGCGGCCCTCACTCCCCCTTGGCGGCGTTCTCCCTGTTCAGGTAGTTGTAGACGGTGAACCGCGAGACCCCGAGGGCGCCGGCCACCGTCTCCACCCCGTGCCGCACGGCGAAGGCGCCGCGCGCCTCGAGCGTGCGCACCACACGCTGCTTCGTCCTGCGGTCCAGTTCGGCCAGCGGCATCCCGTGCCGGCGCTCCATCGCGGCCAGGATGTGGTCGAGCGATTCGGAGAGCTGCGGGAGCCGGACGGCTATGACGTCCGACCCCTCCCAGGCGAGCACCACGTCCTCGTCGGTGGCCTGCCGCGGGTCCAGCAGCTCGGCACCCATGGCGTCGACGAGCGGCTTCACCGCCGCGACCAGGGGATGGTCGGCGGGCACGGCCGGGGGATGGTCGGCGGGCACGGTCACGGGGCGCTCTCCCCGATCACGTTGACCTGGAGGGAGACCCGGGTCGCTCCCGCGGCCAGCACCTCGCGGAGCAGGGAATCCACCGCCGCGAGGACCTGGCTGGCCTCCCCTTCGGCCGTGTTCCCGAAGGGACCCACGTCCACCGCGTCCAAGTCGGCGGTCCGGATGACCTCGCGGGCCGCCACCGCGTGAGCGGGTGCCTCGTCGAGATCGAACGGCTCGGTGGTGAATTCCACCCTCAGGCGCACGGTGCCTCCCTCATGTCCCGCCGCGTGTGTCGGCTCGCACGGCTCGTCCCGACCTTAAGGCACCGCCTCCGGCGCGGGGCCGGACCGCTCCCGGGGCCGGACACGGCCCCCGGGGGCACCCGCACGGGAACCCCACCGCCCCCGCAGGGGGCCGCCACCCGCGGCCGGGTACGGACCCGCGGGCACCGGCGCGATTCCTCACGCCCCCTCCTCCGTTCCCCGGGCGTCCGGAATGCGGGTCACCCCTTGACAGCCCCGCCACCTGCCGGGCAACCTTCCGTTAAGCAGAAACTAACTTCCGCAATACGGAAGGAGCGCATGATGGGTTACGCGGACCAGCGCTTCGATGTGAACCTCTCGATCCTCTTCACCGAACTCCCGCTCCTGGAGCGCCCCGCGGCAGCCGCCGCGGCGGGCTTCACCGCGGTCGAGCTCTGGTGGCCGTGGACCGGGACCCCCACCCCCGCGCAGGCCGAGCTCGACGCCCTGAAGAAGGCGCTCGACGACGCGGGCACACAGCTGGTGGGACTGAACTTCTACGCGGGGCAGCTGCCCGGCCCCGACCGCGGCGCGCTCTCGGTGCCGGGCGAGGAGTCGGACCGCTTCCGGGCCAACATCGAGGTGGCGGCCGGCTTCGCCGCCTCGGTCGGCTGCAAGGCGCTCAACGCCCTGTACGGCAACCGCGTCGAGGGAGTGGACCCGGCGGTACAGGACGAACTCGCCCTGGACAACCTCGTCCTGGCGGCCCGCGCGGCCGACCGGATCGGGGCGGCACTCCTGATCGAGACCCTCAACGCACCGGAGTCGCCGCTCTACCCGCTGGTGAGCGCACCGGCGGCCGTCGAGGTCGTCGACCGCGTCAACGCGGCGACCGGTCTGGGCAACGCCGCGTTCCTGCTGGACCTTTACCACCTGTCGATGAACGGCGAGGACCTCGGCCAGGTGATCAGGACGTACGCCGCGCAGACCGGCCACGTCCAGATCGCCGACAACCCCGGCCGCGGAGCGCCCGGAACCGGTTCCCTCCCCCTGGAACGGCTCCTCGACGAACTGGCTCAGGCCGGTTACGCGGGCTGGGTCGGCCTGGAGTACAAGCCGGGCGACCGGCCCAGCGCCGACTCCTTCACCTGGCTCCCGACAGAGGACCGCGCAGCGGTCCGCTAGGCCGTCATGCGGCCCGCAGGCCGTGGTGCGAAAGTCTCGTCCGCCTGGCGGCGCCTGGCACGCACAGTCGCCGCGTTGTCGGGCACATCCTGATACGTCCAGTATCGGGCCGGCCCTCCGCCGTGCGATCGCACGCACCAGACGCCGCCGGGCCCGCCCGCCGGGCAGACGACGCCACTTCCGCAGCACGGCCGGCATGTCCCGCACCTCCCGACGGACCGGCACGCGGCGTCGGATGATCCCGCGCCTCGCACGGCTGAGAGAGGCCCGCCTCCGGGGCCGTACGCGGACGTCCCGGCCAGGCGGCGAGGTGCCGCAGCGGCCCTCGCGCGTCCGCCGGGAGTCACAGGACAGCCCTCAGGGCACGCGAGCCCGGCGTGATCCGGGACAGCCCCCGGCCCCCGGCCCCGGTTCCCCTCGTACACACGCTCACTCGGAAGGCACCCCTCATGAGCAGTAACCTCCCCAAGATCGCCTGGATCGGCCTCGGCATCATGGGCTCGCCCATGTCGGAGAACCTGGTCAAGGCCGGTTACGACGTGACCGGTCACACCCTCGAGAAGGACAAGGTCGACCGGCTGGTCGCCGCCGGCGGCAAAGGCGCGGCTTCCATCGCCGAGGCGGTGCGCGACGCCGACGTCGTCATCACCATGGTCCCCGCCTCCCCGCAGGTCGAGGCCGTCGCGTACGGCCCCGACGGCATCCTGGAGAACGCCCGGCGGGGCGCCCTGCTGATCGACATGTCCTCGATCACCCCGCAGACCTCCGTCGACCTCGCCGAGAACGCGAAGGACAAGGGCATCCGTGTGCTGGACGCCCCCGTCTCGGGCGGCGAGGCCGGCGCGATCGAGGCGGTCCTGTCCATCATGGTCGGCGGCGAGCAGACCGACTTCGACGAGGCGCAGCCGCTGCTCCGGGCGCTGGGCAGGACGATCGTGCTCTGCGGCCCGCACGGTTCCGGCCAGACGGTGAAGGCCGCCAACCAGCTGATCGTCGCCGTCAACATCCAGGCGTGTGCCGAGGCCGTGGTCTTCCTGGAGAAGTCCGGGGTCGACCTGGCCGCCGCGCTCGACGTACTGAACGGCGGGCTCGCCGGCTCGACCGTCCTGACGCGCAAGAAGGACAACTTCCTCAAGCGGGACTTCGCCCCCGGCTTCCGCATCGACCTGCACCACAAGGACATGGGCATCGTGACGGACGCCGCCCGCACCGTCGGTGCCGCCCTGCCCGTCGGCGCGGTCGTGGCCCAACTGGTCGCCTCGCTGCGCGCCCAGGGCGACGGCGGCCTGGACCACTCGGCTCTGCTGCGCTCGGTCGAACGGCTCTCCGGCTCCCAGGTCTGACATCCCCGGCCCCGCACAGGCCCCCCGAACTCCGGGTCGCGGTGGCGCTGACACCTGTCCTGTCGCGCCCAGGCGCCGCCGCGGCCCGGAACCATCTCCTCCGCATTCAACAAACTGTTGACGCTGTGTTCCCGGCGAATCTACGCTCCTGGGGCCGTCAGCAGCCCCCGTACGGAAGGTCCCCATGTCCCAGCGTGTGCTCACGACCGAGTCAGGCGCCCCGGTCGCCGACAACCAGAACTCCGCCACCGCCGGCGCCGGCGGACCGATCCTCCTCCAGGACCAGCACCTGTTGGAGAAGCTCGCCCGCTTCAACCGTGAGCGCATCCCGGAGCGCGTCGTCCACGCGCGCGGCTCCGGCGCGTACGGCTACTTCGAGGTGACGGACGACGTCACCGGCTTCACCCGCGCCGACTTCCTGTCCGAGGTCGGCCGCCGCACCGAGACGTTCGTCCGCTTCTCGACGGTCGCCGACTCCCTGGGCGGCGCCGACGCCGTGCGCGACCCCCGCGGCTTCGCGCTCAAGTTCTATACGCACGAGGGCAATTACGACCTCGTCGGCAACAACACCCCGGTCTTCTTCATCAAGGACCCGATCAAGTTCCCCGACTTCATCCACTCGCAGAAGCGCGACCCCTTCACGGGCCGCCAGGAGCCCGACAACGTATGGGACTTCTGGGCCCACAGCCCGGAGGCGACGCACCAGGTCACCTGGCTGATGGGCGACCGCGGCATCCCCGCCTCGTACCGCCACATGAACGGGTACGGCTCGCACACCTACCAGTGGACGAACGCGCAGGGCGAAGCCTTCTTCGTCAAGTACCACTTCAAGACCAACCAGGGTGTGCGCTCCCTCTCCGCCGAGCAGGCCGCCGACCAGGTCGGCAGGGACGCCACCTCGCACCAGACCGACCTGCTCCAGGCCATCGAGCGCGGGGTGAACCCGTCGTGGACGCTGCACGTGCAGGTCATGCCGGCCGCGGACGCGGCGGACTACCGCTTCAACCCGTTCGACGTGACGAAGGTGTGGCCGCACGCCGACTACCCGCTGCGGCGCGTCGGCCGCCTGGTGCTGGACCGCAACCCGGACAACGTCTTCGCCGAGGTCGAGCAGGCGGCGTTCTCCCCCAACAACTTCGTGCCCGGTATCGGCCCCTCCCCGGACAAGATGCTCCAGGGCCGGCTGTTCGCGTACGCCGACGCGCAGCGCTACCGGCTGGGCGTCAACCACACCCAGCTCCCCGTCAACGCGCCGAAGGCGGCCGACGTGGACAACTACGGCCGCGACGGCCTGCACGCGACGCGCCACGGCTCACGCCAGGACAAGAACTACGAGCCCAACTCGTACGCCGGCCCCGCCCAGACCGGTGCGGCCCTGGCCTCCCCGCTCGCGGTGAACGGCTGGACGGGTACCCACGAGGCGCCCCCGCACACGAAGGACGACGACTTCTTCCAGGCAGGCGAGCTGTACCGGCTCATGTCCGACGAGGAGAAGGGCCGGCTGGTCGCCAACATCGCCGGAGGTCTCTCGCAGGTCACCCGTGACGACGTCATCGAGAAGAACCTCGCCCACTTCCACGCCGCCGACGCCGAGTACGGCAGGCGCGTCGAGGAGGCGGTCCGCGCCCTGCGCGAGGACTGAGTCTCCCTCCCAGGACCCTGCCCGCGCCGCACACCCGGATGAGGGGTTGCGTGCGGCACGGGCAGGACGGGACCGCGGCGGCGGACGACGCCAGTGCGGTGGTGAAGGGCACGGCGGCCGGCTCCAGACCTGAAGGAGCCGGCTCCCGGCCGGCCCGCTCGCCGCCGCCGCGGTCGCTGTGACGACAGACACGAACGGCGCAGGGGTGCACCGCACGCGTGAGGCGTGCGGGGGCCCCCCGCGCCGGGCCGGGCCCCGGGCCTGGCCCCCCCCCGCCCCCGTCCCCCACGGACCCGCCGCCGCCCCGC
>NZ_JBIRTB010000018.1:0-143617 GCF_044334475.1 Streptomyces sp. NPDC020780
CGCCAGATAGGCCATGGTCATCGGGGACCTCCAAGGAAACTCCGGCCTTCGGGGCCGGGACGGAATCGGACTCCTGCGGAGCGGGGCAAGGGGGCGGGGTTCGCCCCCCCCAGAGCGCATCCTGGGCGGAGCAGGCAAGGGGGTGGCGTGCCCACGACGTATTCGCATCTTCCGTGGGCGCGCCCCGACCGGAGACGAGCGGCCGGTTCGCCGCCGGCTGTGCGGGGCCGGCCCCGCAGGTGCGTGCGCCGGCTCTGCGGGAGGGGGTCAGCCGACGGCGAGGACGAGCTTTCCGCGGCTGTGGCCGGCATCGCCGGTCTGCTGCCAGCTGCCAGCTGCCCGGATGTCCGCCGGGTGGGCTCGTTCGCGGATCGGAGCCGCGGAGCTTCGGGCCGTCACCCGGCCCGGTGCAGCGCCTGCGCGCTCTTGTCCTGTGTCTCGATGACGTGGACGCACCGGTCGAGGGCGGCCACCATGTAGCGGCGCCAGAGCGGGGTGAAGGGGCCGGCGAGGATCCAGCGACGGCCGGGCAGCGGCTTGAACTCGTAGGTCCAGCGGATGAGTGTGCCGTCTCCGTCGGGGTTGACGTTGAACTCGCCCCGGATGCCGGCCGCGAGGCGGGAGAGGACGTTGGTGAAGCCGGTCAGCTGGTAGGCGAAGCTGGAGCCCGGTACGTACTCGGTGAGTTCTTCGTCGGCCTGGGAGCCGTCGTCGAACTGCGGATTTCTTCGCGGGCCCGCGTGGTCCCAGGCCTCGGTCTGGTTCTTCACGCCGCTGATGCCGGGGAACGGCGCCACCGGGCGGAAGACGGTGGGGAGGTCGATGGGCGCCAGGATGTGGAAGGCGTCCTGGGGTGCCGTGCGGGTCCGCTGCTGGACGGTGATGGTGACGGTCTTGTCGGCCGGGCCGATGAGGAGGGTGGTCATGGTTCAGCTCTCCGCCGAGGGGAGGGTGGGGTAGTCGGTGTAGCCGCGGTGGTCGCCGCCGTAGAAGGTGGCCGGGTCGGGCTCGTTGAGCGGGGCGCCCGTGCGGACGCGGCGTGGCAGGTCGGGGTTGGCCAGGGCCGTGGCACCGACCGAGACGGCGTCGGCCAGACCTGAGTCGATGTCGGCGAAGCGGGTGCCGAGCGGGGTGCCGCCGCGGTTGACGATCAGTGCCGTGGACCACTGCCGGCGTACGTGCTGCAGGAGTTCCTCGTCGGGGCCCTGGATGAGGTGCAGGTAGGCGAGGCCGAGCGGGTCGATGGCGCTGAGCAGCGCCGGGTAGACGTCGTGCGTGTCGGGCTCGGTGATGTCGTTGTAGGGGTTGCCGGGAGAGATGCGCAGGCCGGTGCGGTCGGCGCCGATCTCGGCGGCCACCGCGGACGTCACCTCGGTCGCGAAGCGGATGCGGTGGGCGACGGAGCCGCCGTACCGGTCGGTGCGCTCGTTGGTGTGGGAGGAGAGGAACTGGTGGACGAGGTAGCCGTTCCCGCCGTGGATCTCCACGCCGTCGAATCCGGCGGCGACGGCTGCCGCCGCCGCACGGCGGAACTCGTCGACCACACCGGCGATCTCGTCGGCGGTGAGGGCCCGGGGGACGGGCATCTGCTGGAGGCCGGTGGCGGTGAACATGACGCCCTTGGGCTGTACGGCCGAGGGGGCGACCGGGGTGCGGTGGTGCGGGGTGTTGTCCGGGTGGGAGATACGGCCGGCATGCATGAGCTGGACCACGATGCGCCCGCCCTCGGCGTGGACGGCGTCGGTGACCTTGCGCCAGCCGGCGATGTGCGCGTCGGTGTGGATTCCCGGCGTCAGCAGGTAGCCCTGACCGTCTTCGGAAGGCTGGGTGCCCTCGGTGATGATCAGGGCCATGGAGGCCCGTTGCCGGTAGTACTCGACATTGAGCTCGCTGGGAGTGCCGTCCGCCAGGGAGCGGTCACGGCTCATGGGCGCCATGACGAGCCGGTGCGGCAGTCTCATGGCACCGATGGTCGTGGGGGTCCAGACAGTCATGGGTGAGCGCTTTCTGATGGGGTGGGAGTGAAGGGGCTGGGCCGTGTTGCGAAAGTGGCGTCGTCTGCCCGGAGGGCAGGCCCGGCGGCGTCCGGTGCGTGCAATCGCACGGCAGAGGGGTGTACCGATCCTGGGCGTATCGGGATGATCCCGACAAGGCGGCGAGTGCGCGTGCCAGACGCCGCCAGACAGACGGGACTTTCGCTACACGGCTAGAGGGAGGCGAGGACGCGGACGCGGTCGGCGATGGCGCGGCGGGCGACGTCGGTGGTGAAGGCGATGGAGTCGAATTCGTGCGGGACGCCGGGGTGCAGGTGGAACTCCACGGGGACGCCGGCCCGGCTGAGCTTGGTCGCGTAGGCGAGGTCCTCGTCGCGGAAGGCGTCGAGCTGGCCGACCTCGATGTAGGCCGGGGGCAGACCGGTCGCGTCCTCCAGGCGGGCGGGAGCCGCCGTGGCGGGGACGTCCGGCCCGCCCGCCGCGTCGCCGAGCAGCGCCGGCCACGCGGTGCGGCTGTCGTCGTAGGACCACAGCAGGTACGGCTCGATGTGCGGGTCGGGCGTGGTGGCGCGGTCGTCGAGCATCGGCATGAGCAGGATCTGCCGGGCGATCGCCGGACCGCCGCGCTCCCGGGTGAGGATCGACAGAGCCGCAGCCAGTCCGCCCCCGGCGCTGTCGCCCATCACTGCGATCCTGCCCCGGTCGACGCCCAGTTCGCCGGCGTGCTCGTGCAGCCAGCTCAGGGCGGTGTAGGCGTCCTCGACCGGTGTCGGGAACGGATGCTCGGGGGCCCGGCGGTACTCGACCGACAGCATCGGCACCCCGCTGGCGGAGACGTAACGCGAGACCGGTCCGTCGAACAGGCCGATGTGGCCGAAGATGTAGCCGCCACCGTGGAGGAACAGCACCGCCGGCCCCGCTGCGGCGCCGGTCTTGGCGTACCAGCGCATGAGGATCTGTGTGCCGTCGTCGGCGGTTGCGTGGTACTCGGCGGTCGTGACGTCGGCCGGGACCGGCTGGGCCGCCGAGGCGGCACCGATGATCGGCTCCCACATGGCGCGGCGGGCGGGCACGTCGCCGACCGCGGGGGGTATGGCGTGGGCCATGGCCTCGGCCATGGGGGCGAAAACCTGGGCGAACTCGGGGTCGAAACCGAGTGACATGGCGGTCCTGTCTTTCTGGCTCATGGTTCTGAGCCGGTGTGAGGCGTGGGGTGTGGGGCCGTGTGGCCCCGGTAAAATGTGGCTGGGGCTGGCATGGATCGCGGGAGGCTGCGCTCTGCCAGGTCCGGCAGGCACGGCAGAGCGCAGCCTCCCGCGACGGGTCGACCGCTCGCGGGGGCACGCGACCCGTAGGGCGGTGCGGGACAGCCCTTAGGTAAGAGAAGCGGCGGTGGGAAGGACGAGGACCTTGCCGGAGAGCGCGCCTTCCGCGGCCTCCGCGTGCAGCGCCGGCAGCTCGGCCAGCGGCACCCGTCGAGCGATGTCGACGCGCAGCGCTCCGGAGTCGACCAGCGTGACGAGCCTCGCGAGCTGCGCGGCGTCGCTGTTGACGAAGAGGTTGACGCCGCGCACGCCGCGCTCCTCGTCGGAAGGCGCGGGCATCCACACCGTGGTGTTCACCACGATGCCGCCGTCGCGGACCACGGAGGTCAACGCGGCCAGTTGCATCGGATCGACCGGTGCGAGGTTGAGCACGACATCGACCAGCGCGGACAGTTCGGGGACCCCGTGGCCGAACACCTCGTCGGCACCCGCCGTCCTGACGCGTTCACTGCTGCGCGGCCCGGCCGTGGCGATCACGTGTGCGCCGGCGTGCTTGGCCAGCTGGACGGCGTAACCGCCGACCGCGCCTCCAGCACCGTTGATCAGCACCCGCTGGCCGGCAGTGAGCTTGGCGTGGTCGAAGAGGGCCTGCCAGGCTGTGAGCCCGACCAGCGGCAGCCCGCCCGCATCGGCCAGCGGGATGCTCGCGGGCGCCGCCGTCAGCAGGCCGGCCGGTGCGAGCACGTACTCCGCCGCCGCGCCGGCGCCGGTCATGGGAAGGAAACCCACGACCTGGTCACCCACCCTGACCCTGTCCGCGCCTTCGCCCAGCGCGTCGACCGTGCCCGCGACGTCGATGCCGGGGGTGTGCGGCAGGGTCACCGGGATGGGGCCCTGCATGAAGCCCGCGCGAATGTTGCCGTCGACCGGGTTGAACGACGTCGCCGCCACCCGGATCCGCACCTCCCCGGCCGCGGGGACCGGCTGTTCCACGTCCTCGTAACGCAAGACGTCCGGAGTGCCGTACTCATGGAAACGCACTGATTTCATGACAAATGCCACCTTTCAGGGCAGGGGGAGATGCCTCGCATCTGAAGCATCGTGAGACCCGGGCACGCCTCGGCTACGAGGCAGTGCCTTCAGGGGGTGTGAGGGGCGACAGTCGCTAGGGCGTGTGTCGAAAGTAGCGCCGTCTGCCCGAAGGGCAGGCTCGGCGGTGTCCGGTGCGTGCGATCGCAAGGCGGAGGGTCGCCCCGATACTGGATGTATCGGGGCGATCCCGACAACGCGGCGAGTGTGCGTGCCGGACACCGCCGGGCAGGCGGGACTTTCGATACACGGCCTAGACGGCGGTCAGGAGCTGAAGCTTGCCGTGGCTCGAGGAACCGGGCACGGCGCTGAACACCAGCAGCGTCTGACACTGCTCCGGATCCAGCAGCATCTCGGCGTACAGCTCCAGCTCACCCAACTCGGGGTGCAGGTAGCGCTTGAGGTCGTGATGATGGGTCACTCCCACCTCGTGCAACCGCCAGATGTTCGCGAACTCGGAGCTGGCCTCCAACAGCGCCGCGACGATCTCGCCGGCTTTCCCTGCGGGGTCCGCCGTGTACGCGTCCCGGATCTCCGCGGCGAAGACCCTGCCCCGTATCGGATGGTCCTCGACGGGGTACAGGCTGCGAACCCGCGGATCACCGGTGAACCAGCGGTAGACCAGGTAACGGGACATGCCCGAGTACTGGGTGTAGTCACCGAGCAGGGCGACCGCCGGGGGCGTCTGCAGCAACGCCTCACCGAGCCGCGACAGCACGATGGCGGGCACGTCCGAGAGGCCGGCGACGATCCGCGTCATCGTGGGGCCGACGTAGTCGCCCCGCGGGATCCGCCGCGGCGCCGGGTTCCCGCCCAGAAGGAACAGGTGGTCCTGCTCGCTCGGGTTGAGGCGCAGCGCCCGGGCGAGCGCGTCGAGCATCCGCTCCGACGGCACCGGACCCCGCTGCTGCTCGATCCGGCTGTAGTAGTCGGCCGACATCCCGGCCAGCACCGCCACCTCCTCGCGGCGCAGCCCGCCGGTGCGGCGCCGCTGCCCGCGGGGAAGCCCGACATCCTCCGGCTGCAACGCCTCACGACGCGCTCGGAGAAAATCTGCCAGCAACGCCCGGTCCATCGTCCGACCTCCTCTGTTCGACAGCGCAATCTTGACGCGAACCGGAGACCGGATGAAGGGCAGTTCTAACCCCGGACAAGTTGTCCCTGTCTAAGGGCTGTCCCGCACTTCCCGGCGGGCGCGCGACGACAGCTACGGCACCTCGCCGCATTGTCGGAACATCCCCATACATCCCGTATGCGGACGCTCCGCCGTGCGATGCACCGTATCCGACGCCGCGCGCCGATCCACCGGGAAGTGCGGGACAACCCTGGGAACCGGCAGTGCGACCACCGAGGTGGACAGATCCTTCGTCCGGGTGGTGCCGTCGCCGAGGTGAACGAGGGCGTCGTTCCCTACGGCGTGGTGCGCTCCGTTCTCACCGCGCCGGAACCGGTCTCCTGTCCCGTGGTGCGGGCTGCTCGGGCGTAGCGGGCGGCGAGAGCCCCGAAAGCGTTGGCCAGTTCAGGCGGGCCGATGACCTCGATGTCGGTGTCGAAGCGACCGATGGCGGCAGCGAGCCCGGCCCATGACCAGGAGCCGAGGACGAGTCGGCAGCGGCGGGGGCCGAGTTCCACGACGATCCCGTCCTGGGCGAAGGGCGCGACATCGGCGGCCGGGCGGTCGAGAACGACCTCGCCTCGGCAGGGCCAGTCGGTGGTGGTGCCGTCGTTGCCGCGGAATCGGCTGGTGACGAACGCGGAGACGGTGCCGCCGGGGAGGTCGCGCGGGGCGAAGCGGGGACCGGTGGGTACGCGAGGGCGGACTCGGTCGGCGCGGAAGGTACGCCAGTCCTCGCGGTGGAGGTCCCAGGCCACCAGGTACCAGCGATGGTGCCGGACGACGAGGTGGTGGGGCTGCACACGACGGGCTTCATCGGCCCGGGTCGGGGTGCCTGGGCCCGGTACGTAGTCGAAGCGCAGTTCCTCGTGGGCGTGGACGGCCCGGCTCAGCTCCATCAGGACCTGCGCGTCGACCTGGGGGGTGTCGCCGGCCGCCGCGGGCGGTGGGACGGCGGTGATGTGCAGCAGGTCGATGCGGTGGCGCAGGCGGGGCGGCATGACCTGGCGGAGGGTGGCCAGCGCGCGGGAAGCGTCTTCGGCGACGGTGGTGCCGACGGCCGCCGTCCGCAGCGCGACGGCCAGGGCGACGGCCTGCTCGTCGTCGAAGAGCAGGGGCGGCAGGTGAGCGCCCGCCTCCAGGCGGTAGCCGCCGGCCGGCCCTTTCACGGTCGTGATCGGGTAGTCGAGTGCGCGCAGGCGGTCGATGTCACGGCGGACGGTGCGTGAGGTGACGCCGAGACGCCCGGCGAGATCATCGCCGGACCAGTGACGGGTCGTCTGAAGGAGCGAGAGCAGCGCGAGCAGCCGAGCGGACGTCTGGTGCATGCCCTCCATGGTCCCTGAAGTACCGGACACACCCTGTCCTCCACCCCTGCCATCGTGCGTACGAGCCGTCCGGGAGGCAAGCCCCCTGGTACCGGCCGCCGCTACGCGTCGGCGGCCGACGGCGCACATGTGTCACACATCGAGGCAAGGAGCAGGTCATGTCCGTCACGACCACCACTCACCTGAACTTCCGGGGCACCGCGCGGGAGGCGCTGGACTTCTACGGGTCCGTCTTCGGCGGGCGTACTGTCGCGGTCACCTACGAGGACGCGGGCGCCGTACGGAACGAGAGCGAGGCGGACTGGCTGATGTGGGGCGAGGTGGCCGGCGACAACGGCTTCCACGTCATGGCCTACGACGTGCCCTCGCAACTGCCCTGGAACCAGGGCGAGAACCCGTTCTTCGTCTCGGTGCGGGGAGACGACGCCGAGGAGATCAGCGCCCTGTGGGACAAGCTCGCGGAGGGCTCGACCGTCGTGAGTCCGCTGGAGCCGGCCCAGTGGGCGTCGCTGTACGGCATGCTCACCGACCGTTTCGGCGTCACCTGGGTCCTGGACGTCACCGCTCCGTACAACGGCTGAACCAGCTGACCTGCACCTGACTATGCCTACGCCGTCCGGGCTGCCGCAGTCACACGGGCGGCCCGGACGGCGCGGGCACATTCCGCGGGCGGTGCACGATCAGCACCTGTCCCCGGAGCGGCGTCACCGGGTGGGGATCGGCTGAGTGAGGTTCACCGGATTGCCGTCGGGGTCCCGGATGTGGGCGACGCGCTGTCCCCACGGCATGTCGTTGGGGCCGCCGTGGACCGAGCCACCCAGCGCCACCACCCGGCCGAGCGTCTCGTCGACGTCCTCGACACCGATGCTGAGCAAAATCCGTGACGCAGCGCCAGCCTCCACGTTCGCGTCGGCCACCAGCCCGAGATCGGTGTCGCCGATGCGCAGGCCGAGGTAGAAGGGCGTGCCCTCCGCCGGTACCCGGGAGATCTCCTCAGCGCCGAACAATTGTGTGTAGAAGCCGAGCAGGACGTCCTGGTCGGCAGTGACGATCACTGGCTGGATGGTGGACATGGCACTCCTGTCGAGAACGGTCGTGTCGCTGGGTGGACTGTTCGAGGAGGGAGAACTCATCGGCACGTCCGCCCCGCCGGACTCTCCCTACCACGGACGGGCGCCAGGACCAGCGCGAGACCACGTAGGCCGGCGCCCGCCGCGGAACCCGACGTCGTCCGACCTGAGTAGTGGGGCGCCTGGAGGATCCCGGCTCCCGCGCGGTCGCCACCGTGGATCGACTTCCGGTCGGTCTTCCGGTCAAGGCCGCCGCGACTGCCGGCCGCGAGTGCCGCGGTCACGACACGAGAGGTCCGGGCCACGGATGCCCGACGGGCCTCGGCACCGGCCATGAGCCAGTCAGCGGTGCCGGTCGCTTCCCCTTGGCGAACCGCCGGACGATTCCTGCCGGTCCTTCGCCCTCACCGGCCCGCGCCGTGCCGGGCAAGACCGTCGAGGATGACGTTCATCAGAGGCCGCGCCCTTGAGTCCCACTCGTCCCGGTCCAGTCGGCTGAGGTAGGCGATGAGCAGGAGGACCCCGTGGGCGTCCGCGTCCGCGCGGATGGTACCTGCTGCCTTCCCGGCGTCCAGCAGCTGACCGAGGGCGCCCTCGATGGGGTTGTGGCTGTGGGCGACAAGGTCCTGCCACGCCGCCGCCTCGAGCGCTGCCAGGACGCCGCGCTTGATCTCGGCGTAGTCGATCACTCGGTCGAGCCAGTGACGCAAGGCTTCCGCGGGCTCGTGGTCCGCCAGCAGAGCGGAGGCGGCGGCCACGAGTTCGTCGACATCGCGCCGGTAGACCTCGGCGAGGAGCGCTTCGCGGTTGGGGAAGTTCCGGTAGAGCGTTCCCTGTCCTACGCCGGCGCGCTTGGCGATCTCGTTGAGGTGGACGTCGCTGGACTCGGCAAGGGCCGCCCGGGCGGCCTCCAGGATGCGGGTCCGGTTCTGCGCCGCATCCGGACGGCGTGCTGGTGCGCTCATAGGCCTCTCCTGACGTTCCCCCCACCACAAACGGACACGTGTCCGGTAGGGTGGGTCATCCAGCGGACACGTGTCCACTTTACTCGGAGGCAGTAGTGCTCTCTCTTCACGGCAAGATCGTCGCCATCACCGGAGCCAGTGGCGGCATCGGCGAGGCCACGGCCCGTCTGCTCGCCCGACGCGGTGCCGCGGTCGTCCTCGCGGCGCGCCGCAGTGAGCGCATCGACGCCATAGCGCAGGACATCCGGGAGGAGGGGGGCCGTGCCGCCACGTGCGTCGTCGACGTCACCCAGGCCGAGGACCTGCAGCGCCTGGTCTCCACCACCATCGACCGGTACGGCCGTCTCGACGTGCTGGTGAACAACGCCGGCGTCGCCCCGATCAGCCCACTGGCCGACCTGGACACCGAGAGCTGGTCGGCCATGATCGATGTCAACCTTCGCGGCACGCTCAACGGCATCGCCGCCGCACTGCCCGCCTTCCGCGCGCAAGGGGCGGGCCACGTGGTGAGCATCGTCTCCGTGGCCGGGCTGACCGTGTCCCCCTCGATGGCCGTCTACGCGGCGACCAAGAACGCGGTGCGCACCATCCACGAAGGTCTGCGCACCGAGTCCACCGACGGGGTGGTGCGCACGACAGCCGTCTCGCCGGGATACGTCCGTACCGATCTCGCCGACTCCATGACCGACCCGCACCTCCGCGAGCAGACACGAAAGAACATGGACGCGGTGGGCATTCCTCCGGCGGCAGTTGCCCGTGCGGTGGCCTTCGCCATCGAGCAGCCCGGCGACGTCGAGATCGGCGATATCACCGTTCGCCCCACCGTCCAGGCGTGACACCAGCTGTCCCCGGCCACGTGAGAGCGGAAACGCGCACTCAAAGGCCGCTTGTGCAGGCCAAGCCAGGTGAGTGCCCCACGCGAGCGACCCGCTCGGGCGCGTATCCCCGGAGGTACTGAAAACCACTCCGTAAGGCGCGGACCGCCGTGCCCGGGGGAGCGAACCACAGCAGGGCCCATCCGGGCGAAGGCCGCCCGTGAGCGCTGTCGGTACCGATACGAGGGCCATGAGCAGCCGCTTCTCCACCTTCAGGATGCTGGCGTGGTGGCGAAGGCCGCGCCTCCTGCCCCGCCGCCACGTTCGTCAGTGCCGGATGCTCGGGCCGTCGTCGGCTGCGGGGTGGAACGGGTGAGGCGTCCGGTGCGGGCCAGGACCGCGACCGCGGCGGCGCATCCGGCGCCGGTCGTCGCCAGGGTGAGCCACCCCAGCCAGTTCACCCCGCGCGCGTGGGCATCGTCCCCCAACGCCCCCCGCACGGTCGGACGGGAAGCGTGCCCCGGGTGCCCGGCCACGCCCCCGGGCCCCCGGGCGTCCGTCAGGACGTCCCCGGAGGCCCGGCCCTGTACGGGGCGCGGCTGAGGCAGGCGCATCAGCCGCTGGTGGTCCAGTTGTGCCACCTGCCGTTGTAGTGGCAGTTCTGGTAGTAGCGGTAGCCCTTCTTGATCACGTAGACGATGACGCAACGGCGCGGTGAGCCGGTGCCGTTGTCCCCCACCATGTCGTCGGCACGCCCGTGGCCCGGCATCTCCTTCCAGCCCCCGGCGTTCTTCCAGGTGTGCCAGATGTGGCGGTTCGGCGCGATGACGAAGACCTCGTCGGTCCGCCCGTCCCGGTTCCAGTCGATGTAGCCGGCCTTCAGGTCCGTGCCGCACATGTAGTGGCCCCGGTAGCCCCACGCCTTGACCGGGCACGAGTTCGAGGCTGCGGTGGGCGCGCCGGTGGGGGACGACACGGCCGGCAGCGCGGTGCCCGCGAGCCCCGTAAGGGTCGCCGTAGCGACGAGGAGCGTCCTGGTGGCGATGTTCATGAGCCCTCTCCCCTTCCCGCTCAGCAGACCACGGTCCGGTCGTACCGGCCGCCGACCGTCTGGAAGAGCCAGCCGGACCCGTTGGGCATGGACGTGCACCCGCTGTCCGACCAGTTCTTGACGATCACTTTGACGTGCATGGTCCTGCCGCAGAAGTTGCGGAGGTGGACCCGGACTCCCCCCTCGGGTTTGTTCGTGACACTCGTGCGTTCGATGCAGGCGGGGGCGGTCCCGGCGGCGGCGACCTGTCCGGCCCTGCGGTCCTGTCCGGTGTCGGCCCGGTCGGCGGCCGTGGCGCCGCCGACGAGGCCCAGGGCGAGGGCGGTTGCTGCGGCTGACGCGGCGAGAGCCGATGTGATACTGCGCATGACTTCTCCTTCTCCGTCGTGACGGGTGAACGGTGCGAGCGGTGGACCGGGCCGCACCGTCCGGCGTGGCCCTACCGAGATTGCTGGCCAATCTCGAACCGGGCCAGGGGACTCGGGGCGGGTGGGACACCGTGGGACGTCCCCCGCGTTGACCTGCGAAGACATGGGGCGGGATGCCGGATTGCCGGGACACCGGACCGCTGTGCGGAGTGGCCGACAAGGTACGGGCGGGGGGTGGGGGCAGTAACCAGGAGCCTGCGCCCGGGTTGACCACGGTCGGAATACGAAGAGGGTGGAGGGCTCCACGGCCCTGACGCTTGACGGAGCGAGCCATGCCGCGTTGGAAGGCACTGCCGGATCTGCTTGACCGGAGAGTCCGTCAGCTGGTCGTACAGCTGAGGAGAATGAAGGACCGCAGCGGGCTGAGCCTCACCTCGCTCGCGGCCAGGACGGAATACAGCCGGTCGTCGTGGGAGCGTTGGCTGAACGGAAAGGCGCTGCCCCCACGTCGCGCGGTGGAGGAACTGGCTCGGATCACGGAGACGGAACCGACCCGGTTGCTGGTCCTGTACGCCGTGGCCGAGCAGGCGTGGCAGCAGCGGGCCGCGCCGTCGCCGTCGGCCGACGTGGAGAGCGAGGAGGACGAGGAGCGGCAGGGCGCCGCCGGTCCGGCCGTACCGGCGGCGCCCCCTGACGAGGGGCGCGCCTCGGTGCTCAGCGGGCGTCGGGCGGGAGTCCCCAGGTCCGTCTTCGCCGTCGCCGTGGCCGTGGCCGCGGTCGTGGGGCTGGGGGTGGGGGTGCTGGCGAGCGAAACACTGCCCGGTGACCGCGACAGCGGCGGAGCGGGTACGGCGTCCCACGGACCGCCCGTACCGTCCGGTTCCTCCGCCCGGTCCGTGCCCGTCACGCACGGGCCGGCGGGTTACGTGTTCGTACCGGGTACGTCCTATCCCTGCACGGTGCACCGGGTCGGCGGCCCGGACAAGGGCGTCCTGGTCGCCGGCTACAGCACGACCCGCACCGCCGTCCTCGCCGGACCGGGCTGGGACGTGGTGGAGGCCCAGTGCCTGCTGAGGCACCACAGGATGGACCCCGGCGTCGTCGACGGAGTCTACGGACAGCAGACGATCGCGGCGGTCGTGCGGCTGCAGAAGAAGGCGGGGCTGCCGGCGGACGGCATCGTGGGCCCCCACACCTGGGAGGTGCTGCGCGAATGACCACCCCCGCACCCGAATGCGCCGCTCTGGCCGAGGGACTCCGCGCGGTACGGGCCCGCACGGGCCTGAGCCTGGCGGCCCTGGCCGAGCGCACGCCGTACAGCAAGTCCTCCTGGGAGCGCTATCTCAACGGCAAGCTGCCGGCTCCCCGGCAGGCCGTCGAGACGCTCTGCGCCATGGCGGGTGAGCATCCCGGGCGGCTTCTCGCACTCTGGGAGCTGGCCGACGCCGAGTGGAGCGGACGCGCCCGCTCCACCGCTCGGCCGCCGACCTCCCCGGGGCCGGGTACACCGGACGGGGGGCGGACGACTCCCCACACCCGGCAGGCCACGCGGCGGCGCCTGCCAGCCCTCGGCGCCGGAGCCGCTGTGGCGGCCGCCGCGCTGACCGCCGCCCTGTGGCTGCCGAACCACACCTTCGGCGATCCGGTGATGCCGGGCTCCCCGGCACTGGATCCGGCCCCCGGCTGCCGGGGCAGGGCATGCGACGGCAAGGACCCCGCCCGGATGTTCTGCGGCCTGCCCGGCCGTGCCGACGTGCTCGGGCCGCACCACCGCACCCGTACCGGCGCACAGGTGGAGCTCCGGTACAGCACGGTGTGCGCCGCAGCGTGGGGGCGGGTCTGGCACACGCGGGTCGGGGACGCGGTCGAGGTCTCGGTGCCCGGCGTACCGCCGCGCCGTGTGGTCATCCGGACCACGGCCGATACGAACGCGTACCGCTTCACCCCGATGCTCGGCGGAGACCACCGGTCCGATCTGCGGCTCTGTTTCCTGCCCGCCGACGGCGCGGCCCGCGAGTGCTACCGCCCATGACCCCATGACGCGCACGTGAGGAGCGGCGTCGACGCGGGTGTCGTCCCCGGCCGACGTGCGCGTCGTGCAGCGAGGTGAACCGCTCGCGCGAAGGCGCGTGCCGGGCCGGCCCTCACGGGAGGTGACCGAGGTCCGCGCCGAAGGGGCAGCGAGATGATCTCGAAGCCTTGATCTGCTCGGATTCACGTGCGGCGGCGTGCAGCGGGGTCGCGCTCGGCGACGTGCCGGGCGACCGGGTCGACGCCGGGACGGGCGTATCCCTCCAGGGACTCGACGGATGCGTGGCGGGAGCGGGCCAGCACCATCGGGGTGGAGGTGCCGTCCTCCGTGTCCGCGCTGATCGCACGTCCTCAGCCCCTGCCGACATCGCGCTTCGCAGGCCCAGGAGCACCAATTTGCCCTGCACTTCCGCGAATTCGGTCCCTCCGGTGCCCGCCCATGAGCCCGTTAGGGTGGCCCGGTGACCGACGCGAGCATGGACAGAGTGAACCGTTTCCGGACCGAGGCGGCATCCCGGGGTCTGCCGTCGGAGGAGGTGGAGGAATGGATACGTGTCGCCCTGCCGGCGGTGTACGTGGCGGAGGGCGGTGAGGGTCCCCTCGTGGCCCAGGTCGGCGGCGATCCCGTGCTGCCGCACGACGTGCCGAGGCCGTCCGATCCGTTCGTGGCCTCCGTCGACCTCGCCGCCCTCCCGCCTGATGTCACCGGCCTCCCGCTCCCCGCCGACGGCCACCTGCTCCTCTTCTCCGGCACCGATGTGCGCGGCATCGGGGGACAGGTGTCCGACGCGGTGCTGTACGTCCCCGCCGGGACCGCGGCAACCCCGAGCCCTCTCGCACACAGCCGGCGCGCGCCGTACCGGCCGCGTGAACTGCGCACGGTCTGGTACCAGCCGAGCGCGCAGATGCCGGAGAGCTTCGCCCTCGACAGGTGGGGCGACTTCCCCGAGGACGAGCAGTTCGAACTCGCCGACGAAATCGGCGACGCCTGGGCGCATGGGGGCGGCTACCGCCCTTCCTGGGCCTTGCAGATCGGCAGTCATCCGGTCTCGCCCCAGAACGACCCCGTTCACTATGCCCGTGAGCCGGAGGAGACCGGCCTCTCCGAGCAGGGCGGTGCGGCCCAAGGGGAGAACGTCGGCGACTGGGCTCTCCTGGCCACCTGGAGGTGCGGCGACGACGTCACCGAACTGGACTCCGGCGTGGCCCACTGGGTGATCCGCCGCCGGGACGTGGCTGCCCGGCGCTTCGACCGGGTCCACCGCTACGTCGAAATGGCCTGAGCGCGAGGGGCGGGGACGGCCGGTTTCCCGGCGCTCACCGGCCGCCCTCCCTTTTTCACGCTCTCCCGGGTCCGTGTCGTCGCCGTGTCGATCGGTCTGCCCGCACCGGGCGCCGCCGCCCCCTGCCCCGGCCCGCCCCGCCCGCGGAGGGGAGGGGATACGGTCCGTGTACACCCGTGAGGCGCTGCTGCGCCCGGCTGAGTCTCGCGTGGTGCTCCCCGGGCCGCTGCAGCAGCAGTAGGGAGGCGGGGCTGGGCAGCGGTCGTCGGATCGCGGGACCGATCGGGCGCCGGGGCCGTAAGGCCCGCCCGCCGCCCGTGGCCTGCCGCCCGCCGCCCGCCGCCCGCCGCCCGGCCGGCGGGCTCAGCGGAGCAGCAGGTCGCGGATCGCCTCCGTGATCTCGTCGGGCGCCTCCTCGGCCATGAAGTGCCCCGCGCCGGTCAGCCGGTGGTCCAGGTCCGGCGCCCACGCGTGCCAGAGCGCGGCGGCGTCGTAGCCCAGTCGCGCGCCCCAGTCCTGCTGGACGACCGTCACGGGCATGGCCAGTTGGGAGCCGGCGTCCTGGTCCGCCTGGTCGTGGGTGACGTCGATGCCCGCGGAGGCCCGGTAGTCCGCGACGATCGACGGCACGGCCGCGGCGCTCGCCCGCAGGTACGCGGCGCGGACCGGTTCCGGTATGGCGGCCGGGTTCCTGGCCCAGGCGTCGAGGAAGGAGCCGAAGAAGACGTCGGCGCTGTTGGCGATCATCGTCTCCGGCAGCCCCGGCGGCTGCGCCATGAGGAACAGGTGGTAGCCGACCGACGCCGGGACACCGTGCAGGACGTTCCACATGTCCAGGGTCGGCACGACGTCAAGGACGCCCAGGTGTGTGAGGGTCTCGGGATGGTCCAGTCCCGCCCGGAACGCGACCAGGGCCCCCCGGTCGTGACCGACCAGGGCGAAGCGTTCATGGCCGAGTGCCGCCGCCAGAGCGACGACATCGGCGGCCATGGTGCGCTTGGAGTACACCTCGGGGCCGGTGGCCGCCGGCTTGTCGCTGGCTCCGTAGCCGCGCAGGTCGGGACAGATCACCGTGCGCTCGCCGGCGAGCCGCTCGGCGACGTGCCGCCACATCAGGTGGGTCTGTGGGAAGCCATGCAGTAGCACGACCGGGCTGCCGCTGCCGCCGACGGCGGCAGCCAGCTCCACTCCGCCGGTGCCGGGCAGACGGACGTGGTCGAAGCCGGGGATGAGGAGAGTCACAAGAGGCCCCTTCCTTGGGTCGGTGGACCGGCGAAAGCCTTGGTCCGGGGACTGACCGGTTCAGCGTGGGCGACGGCGATCAGCAGCCGATCAGTACGCGTCGGCGCGGGCGGCCCGCGGAACGGAAGATGGAGGGCATGCACATCGACGTACTCGGTGCCGTGCGGGCCCTCCACGACGACGGCACCCCGGTCGACCTCGGCGGCCCCCGCCACCGTGAGGTACTCGCCCGGCTTGTCGCCGCCGGGGGGCGGATGGTCGCCACCGACACCCTCGTGGACGACCTGTGGGCCGATCCGCCGGTGCGCGCAGTGGGTGCGTTGCGTACGTTCGTCGCCGCGCTGCGCCGCGCCATCGAACCTGGCCGGCCGCCCCGCACCCCGCCGCGCGTCCTCGTCACGGAAGGCCCCGGCTACGCGCTGCGCCTACCGCGCGACACCGTGGACGTCCACCGTTTCGAGGACGCCCTGGCCCGCGCCCGGCGTACTCCCGATGCGCTGACCGACCTCGACGCGGCCCTCGCGGCCTGGCGCGGCTCCGCCTACGCCGACGTGACCGGCTCCGTGTGGGCCCAGCGCGAACGGACCCGGCTGGAAGAGCTGAGGCTGGAAGCGGTGGAACTGCGCGCCCGCCTCCTCCTCGATTCCGGTGCGGGAGCCGAGCTGGTCGCCGAACTGGGCGCCCACGTCACCGAACACCCCTGGCGTGAACCGGCCTGGGGGCTGCTGGCCCGCGCACTGCACCGGGCAGGCCGTCAGGCAGACGCACTGGCCACCCTGCGCCGTGCCCGCACGATGCTCGCGGACCAGCTCGGGCTCGACCCGGGTGCCGGCCTCCAGCGCCTGGAGACGGACATTCTCCGCGGAGCTGGGACGCTCCAGCCCCCACGTACCGTCTGGACCGCAGGCGTACGACTCGGACCGCGCACCACCGTGGAACTGGCGCGCACCCTGGCCCTGGCGGGCGGGGACGCCCTCATCCACTCGCGGCGCGACCGCCTCGCCGCCGTCCGGGCGGCGGAACGCACCGGAGACACCGCCCTGACCGCGCGCGTCATCGGCGCCTACGACGTGCCCGCCCTCTGGAGCCGGGCCGACGATCCCGGCCAGTCCCGCGCCGTCGTCGCGGCCGCCGAGCGCACGCTCACCGCGCTCGGCACCGACGGCCCCGCCGAACTGCGGGCCCGCCTGCTGGCCACCGTCGCGGTCGAGAGCCGCAGCGCCGATCTGTCCGCCACCGAACGCAGGCGCGCCGGGCAGGCGGCGCGCGAGGCCGAGGCGCTGGCCCGGGAGCTGGGCGATCCCGCCCTGCTGGTGTTCGCCCTCAACGGTGTCTTCCTCCAGTCCTTCACCCGGCCCGGGCTCGCGGCGGCACGAGACGTGACCGGCTCCGAGATCCTGGACCTGGCCACCCGGCACGAGCTGCCGGACTTCGCCGTGCTCGGCCGGCTCATCCGCCTGCAATCCGCCTCCGCTCTCGGCGACCTCGACGCCGCGACCGCACACGCCGAGGCAGCCGAGCAGCTCGCCGTCAGCACCGAGGCCCTGCTCGTCCCCGTCCTCACCGGCTGGTTCCGGGCCCGGGCCACGGCCGCCCGCAGTACCGAACCGGGCGGGCCGACCGCCGCCACGGCCGCGGCGCACTACCGCGCCGCCGAAAACGCCCTCGCCGGGACAGCGGGCATGCCGGGGGTGCACCGGGGCCTGTTCGCCCTCGCTCTCCTGGGCCTACGTCTCCTGCACGACCGTCCCGCGCCCACCGGCCCCGCCCTCGACTGGGGCCCTTACCGCCCCTGGACGCACCCCTTGGTGCTGCTTGCCCGCAACCGGGACGAGGAGGCCCGCGCCGCCCTGGCCATGGCGCCCGAACCACCCCCTGATCACCTGCAGGAGGCACTCTGGTGTCTGACCGCCCACGCCGCCGCCCGCCTCGGCGAGCGCCCGGCCGCCGCCCGCGCGGCAACGGCCCTGCGCGCCGCCCGCACCGAACACGCGGGCGGGGCGAGCGGGATGCTGACGCTGGGGCCGGTGGCGCGGTACCTGGCGGAGGCGGAGGCATGCGTCGACAAGAGATGACCGGCACCCTCCGCGGACCCGCTTCCCCACCTGTCCGTCCCACCTCCACCGGGCAACGCGACCCCCGGACCGGACCGGCCAAGGTGGCGAAGTGGGAACACGAGCCGGTCCGATCGACGACGGGCTGAGGGCGGCGCTTCGGTACGCCGACTCGGCGTCATGGTCCGCCACAGCAGCCGCCGTCAGGCGGCGCGACGGGATTGACGCCAGGCGACGTACCCGGCCGGGCTGCGCTCGCAGCACGGGACCGGCAGGAATGGCCGAAGCTCGACATCCTGAGGAACAATGCCCCGACGTCACCCACCTCCTGATCGAGCGTGGCGGGTCCGACAAGAGCCCGAGCACGAACTCACCGCGCCCGCCGCCGTGGTTCCACTCGACTGGACCGTCCCGCGACGCGGTCCCGCAGAGCCTGGAACACGTCCTGCCGGCGGGCTGGTATCTGTGCTGCGCCCCGCGGCCACCGCTTGATCTTCTGTCCACACACACCGATGATCAACGGGGGCCGCATGCGCTGCCTACCCCACCATGCGGGGGCGGAGGGCCTACACGCGCCGGACAGGGGGCTGACCATGCGGTCGATCACTTCACAGCCGGTGTTTCGGCGCTTCGCCGGTGCCGTCGTGGCCGGCGCCGCCTTGGCCGCAACCTCGGGATGCACGGTTCCCGTCGATGCCGTCGCCGGTATCTCCGTGACCGGCGACGGCCACCTGCTCGGCGTCATGGCGGTCTGCGGACATCAGATCGACGGCGCGACCCTTTACGTGGACGGCGGCGACGTCAACAAGACGGCGACGGTCGGTTCATGGACCGCCGACCGTTCCCTCCTGCCCGGTCTCGCCACGTGGACCCTCGATTCCCCTGCCGCCGGTTGGACCGCGACCACATCTCCGGGTCCGCTCAGCGCCAAGGCCACCTATGTGTTCTACGGCTGGACCAAAGACGACTCGTGGTCATCGCGAGAGGTCTCCTTCACTCTGGCCGACCGGGATCGGCTCACGCCGGGAAAGGTCCGCTACGACACCCTCTCGGACAACGGCGACGACCGCGGAGTCACCGTCTCCATAGCCGAGTTCACGTCCAGGGCCTGCCGGGACACGTAACGCGACAACGCGAGTGGGACCGCGTCCGTCGCCCTGATGTCAGGGGCAGGACCGTGGAGTTCGCGGTGAGGTCACGGGGCCGGGCTCGGCGAATGCTTGCCGGCTGTGCACGAGCAGTTCACGCAGCCCCGGGCTGTGCGGGTTCTTCCAGATCAGGGCGAGCAGTGCGGGCGTGTCGACATCATCGATGGTGCGTGCGGTGAGCCGGTCGCGGTGGTTCGCGGCCATGGAGTGGCTGAGGACGGCGGCACCGAGCCCGCGGCTGGCGAGGTCGGCGATGGCGTCCGCGGCGCTGGCCTCCAGAGTGATCGCGGGGTGGAGGCTCTGTGCCGCGCAGGCCTGGTCGAATGCCGTGCGGAGGCCGGTGCCGGGCGGCATGCACACGATCGGGTAGGCGATCAGGTCGCGCAGGGTGACCCGTTGCTGGTGCGCCAGGGGGTGCCCGGCCGGGACTGCGGTGACGAGCCGCTCGCTGATGATGGTCAGTGCGTCCAGCCCATCGGGGGTGGCGGTTGCCGCCCCGATGAGAGCCAGGTCGACGGCGCCGGTGCGCACCCCTTCGATGAGCCGGTCGGAGCTGTCCTCCAACAGCGAGATCTCCACACCGGAATGTACCTGGTGGAACGCGGCGAGGGCGTCGAACAGCGGGGTGAGGGTGCAGCCGATGACCATCCCGACGGTGAGGTGCCCCCGGATCAGCCCGGTGACCTCGCCGACCGCTTGGCCGACTGCGCCGGCGGCGGCGAGTGCGGCGCGGGCGTGTTCGAGTGCGGCCTTTCCCGCGACGGTGAGGGTGGCGGTGCGGGCGGACCGGTCGAACAGCTTGGCTCCGAGTTCACGGAGTATCTGCGCGGGCCGTCATCCATGCAGAAGAGGACCATGGACGCCCATTTGTCACCGAAGCGGAAAGACGGCAGCGAGGACGGGTACAGCTCGTCGAACAAGTCGGGTGGCAGCGGTGGCCGATGCGTCATCGAGGGTCTCCCGTCTCCGGTCTAGGTATCCAGATGGTGACCGACCTTCTGGATACCTCTGTCCGCGGCTGCGGAACTGGGCCGGCAAGTCCGCTACACACCCCGTATCGAACAGACCTACCCCCTGGAGCGGACCTCGGACGCCCACGCGCACGCTGAGCGCGGACGCACACGCGGAAAGATCGTGATCTGCATCTGAAGCGGTGGCAGGGTACAGATGCGCCGGCCCCCCAAGCGATGATCTTGGTGGGCCGGCGCTGACTGCTCAGCGCCGGCCGTCTGCCACTGACGGATGGCCCCGGATCAACTCAGCAGTCGAGGCCGGGTCCGAGTGTCGGCAGACGACGGCGAGCTCAAGCGGTCAACGCGTCACCGCTGTTCAGAAGGTCAGCGTAGACCTCCGACAAACGCGCTGCCGCCGACGAGCCGGTGCGGCCTGCTGGCGGTGAGCGGGGACGGCAGCCTCGACCGGAGCCGGTGCGCGGCCCGTGGTCGATGTGGCCACGGTGGTCGTACCGGCCTTGAGCTTGTCGTCACCCGAGATACCCAGGCCGTGCACCTGGCGGCCGCGGCTGACCGGGACACCGAGGGCCGCCGAATCAGCCGGCTAACCGTCGAACTGTGCGTGGCGGCCACGGCCGACACGGACAGGACCGGACGGGCCGGCGGGTCCCGCCCGCCCAGATGCAGGACAGCAGAACGCCCGTGTCCGCAGGACTGATACCCGTGGTGGCGACTTGTGTCGGTGCCCAGCCCGCAGGCCACCTCCCCGGTCAAGGTAGATCTTATGAAGGTTGATCATATTGCTTATTCCGCTTATGGAAGGATGGTCGGTGGTGAGCGGAATGCAACTCTGAGTCAATGTGGGAGCAGGCGATGAAGACGATCGGGCTGATCGGCGGGATGAGCTGGGAGTCGACAGCGGAGTACTACCGGTTCTTGAACGAATTCACGCGTGACCGGCTTGGCGGACTCCATTCGGCCCGATGCGTGCTCTATTCGGTTGATTTCGCAGAGATCGAGCAGTTGCAGGTCCAGGGACGCTGGGCGGATGCCGGCGAGATCCTGGCTGCGGCTGCTCTGTCCCTGGAGGCGGCCGGTGCTGACCTGATGCTCATCTGTACCAACACCATGCACAAGGTCGCCGATGTTGTCGAGGCGGCAGTGTCCATCCCGCTGCTGCACCTGGCTGATGCCACCGCAGACGCTGTACGGGCATCGGGCCTGCGCCGGGTCGGACTGCTGGGCACGGCGTTCACCATGGAGCAGGACTTCTACCGGGGCCGCCTCGAAGCGGGCGGCCTCGACGTCAGCATCCCGGATACCGAGGGGCGCGCACTCGTGCACCAAGTGATCTACGAGGAGCTCTGCCTCGGAATTGTGCGGGACGAATCGCGCACCGCTTATCAAGAGGTCATCAAGGATCTTGTTGCCGCTGGGGCTGAAGGCATCATCCTGGGCTGCACTGAGATCGAGCTTCTCATCGGCCCTGGCGACAGTCCCGTTCCGGTCTTCCCCACCTCACGACTTCACGCCGAGGCAGCCGTAGAGGCAGCGCTGTCGGGCGCCCGGAACGACAACCCCACGACGCCCGCGTCCCGGTGACTGGAGTGTGACCTCGCTCCTGGCCCGGAGCGCGGTGAGTGGTCCAGCCTCGTCGGTTCTGACACACCTGGCCCGGGTGCTTGTACGCGGCGAAGTGGCATATCCGGATTCCCGGCTCCACCCGCATCCAGGAGGCCCGCTTCGACGCAACCCGCCCCCTTGTCTGCGCAGAGGGGTCGGCCCCGCGCTGCGACTGCGACTGCGGCGGGAGGGTGGGAGGGCGGAAGAGGGAAGAGCCGCCGACCGACCGGAGGCTGCCGCCGACCTGCAGCCATCGACCGGAGGCCCATGGGACCCGCCGCCTCCTGGGTGACGGGCTCCTGCTACGGCACGACCAGTGGCCCGCATCCCCCAACCCGTACCTGCTGGTGACCACGCACTCTGCACACCACCCCGCCCTTCCGCCCGTCAGCTGCTGCGCACTGCGCCGCGCGTTCGACCGCACCGGAATCACCCCGCGCCAGATGTGGAGCGACCGCGTACTGGACGAGGCCCGGCAGACCGCCGACCCAGTACATCTGGTGCACCTGTTCGGCATCCATCCCGGAACCGCTGTCCGCTACGTCCACACCGCCCACCCCGATAAGGCACTGCCCCATCCGCTGACGAAGCATCGCGCGGTGCCACCCAGCTTCATGAATACCAGCCACCAGCAGAGGAACCGCCTCGAGTGCTGTCGACCGGGCCGAGGGCGCGGGCGAAACACCGAATGAACAGCTGACCGAAGCTGGGGCCGCTGTTCATGATGGCAATGTGCGAGGAGGGAATTCCTGGTGCCGGTCTCGCTGGGTGCAAGGCAGGGGCTTTGGGTCTGTCTGACTGCTGGCTACGGTTCCAGGAATGCGAGCGCCCGCGGGACGAATCTGTCGTGGTGCTGGAAGATCCCGCCGTGGCCGGCGTCGGGGTATAGGGGCTCGAGTTCGCCCCGGGGTAGCCGGGCCGCCAGGTCGATGGTGTTGACGCTCGGGACCATCCGGTCGCTCTCGCCGTTGGCCACCAGGACCGGCTGCTGGATGCGCGACAGGTCCTGCGGTGCCGTGCGGCCCCAGCGTTTGATGGCCTTCAGCTGGGCGCGGAACGACGGCACCGAGATCGCCTTGTCGCGGTCGTCCGTGCGCTCCTTCAGCCGCGCCAGGAATGCGCGCGCCGCCCGTTGTCCGCCCTCGGTCCGGGTGAAGAAGAGGTAGTGCTTCGGGTCCTTGCGCCGCAGCGTCGCCTTCAGCGTGTCCTGGACGGTGAGGGACGTGACCTTGTCAATGCCGGGTCCGCCGGCGGGGCCGGTCCCCGCGAGGATGACTTTGCGCACGAGGTCGGGTTCTTCTGCCGCGATGACCTGGGTGATGAAGCCGCCCATCGACAGGCCGAGCAGGTCGACCTGGTCGAAGCCGAGTGCCCGGATGAACAGCACGGTGTCGCGGGCCATCGCCTCGATGGTGTCGGGTGTGGAGCCGCCGGACGCGCCGACGCCGCGGTTGTCGTAGGCGATCACGCGGCGTCGGGCGGCCAGTCCGTCGACGACGCGTGGATCCCAGTTGTCCAGGACCGCGGACAGGTGGTTGAGCAGGATCAGCGGTACGCCGTGGTCAGGGCCGAGCTGCCGGTAGGCGAAGTCGACGCCCTGCACGGACACGGAGCGGGTCGGCACGTTCTTGTACGACGACGGGGTGGGTGTCGGGGGACTGGACGATGCGCTCATGGCCGGGTCCTGGTGTGTGATGGGGGACGAGGGTGTGGGGCTTCTCGTTGTGACGGGCCGCCTCGGCGTCCGGCGGGGCTGGGCCCGCGCTCACGTCATGGAGACGACGACTTTCCCGGCCTTCGCGCGTCCCCTTTCGACGTACTCCATGGCCTGGAGGGTTTCGTCGAACGGGAAGACACGGTCGACGACGGGACGGACCTTTCCGGCGTCGATGAGGGGGGTGAGTTCGCGCAGTTGGTCGCCGCTGGCCTTCATGAACAGGAACGAGTACGTCACGCCGTGGCGCTTGGCGTCGCGCCGGGTCTTGAAGCTGAGGGCGGTCATGGCCAGGCGGAGGAGCGGATTCAGGCCGAGTTCACGGGCGAAGGCCGGGTCGGGCGGGCCCGCGACGCTGATGGCCATGCCCCCGGGCTTGAGTACGCGCAGGGACTTGGTGAGGTTCTCGCCGCCGAGGCTGTCGAGGACGACGTCGTAGCCGTCGAGGACCTCTTCGAAGTCCTGTGTGCGGTAGTCGACGACGACGTCCGCACCCAGGTCCCTGGCCACGTCGACCTTGGCGGTGCTCACGGTGGTGGCCACCTGCGCGCCCAGCGCCTTCGCCAACTGGACGGCGATGGAGCCGAGGCCGCCGGCGCCCGCGTGGATGAGGACCTTCTGGCCCGGCTGTACGCGGGCCCGCTCGACCAGTGCCTGCCATGCGGTCAGCGCGACCAGAGGAAGGGAGGCGGCCTCGGCCATGGTGAGGGTAGCCGGTTTGGGTGCCAGGTCATCCTGGTGGACGGCGATGAGTTCGGCGAAGGTGCCGATGCGGTCCTTGTCGGGCCGGGCGTAGACCTCGTCGCCCACCGCGAAGCGGGTGACGGACGGGCCGGCCCGGACGACTGTCCCGGCGAGGTCGTTGCCCAGCACGAGCGGGAGACGGTAGGGCAGGAACGCCTTGAAGTCCCCGTTGCGGATCCTGAGGTCCAGCGGGTTGACGCCCGCCGCGTGGATCTTGACCAGGACGTCGTCGGCACCCACCTGGGGGTCGGGCGCTTCGGTGGCACGCATCCCGGCCTGGTCACCGTACTTCTCGGCCATAAAGGCCTTCATCGTCGTCTCCGTTCCGTTTCCCGTCCTTAAAAGGTCCGGGTTTCCACTCGCCCGGGATTCTTCCCAGTACAAAATTGTGTGTCGCTCTTCTGGCTGCTGCGCGGGCGCACCGCGTCCTCAGCCGCGTTCGCCCGTCAGGCCACCGGCAGAACCGGGGCGGTGACGTTGCCGGCGACGCCTCCCTGGAGGCTGTCCAGGGAGCCGGCGATCCCCTCGTGGGGCACGCCGAGCGGCACCGCGCTGACCTTGGCCAGGCGGGTGTACTGCTCGTCGGTCAGGTGTACCTCGAGGGCACCGAGGTAGCTGTCGAGCTGGGAGAGGTTGCGCGGGCCGATGATCGGAACGAGCGTGGCCACGGATCGGGCCGCGCGCTCGCGTACCCAGGCCACTGCCACCTGGGCGGGCGTCACACCGGTCTCCTCGGCGATCGCCAGGACGGTGTCGACGACGGCGGTCTTCTGGCCGGTGTTTTCGGTGTGGATGACCGCGCCCAGGTCGCTCAGGCGCCCTTCGGCGGAGCTGCGGTACTTACCGGTGAGCAGTCCGCCGCCGAGCGGGGACCACAGGGCGGCGCCCAGGCCGAGGCTCTCGGCCATGGGCAGGAGCTCACGGTCGGCGGTGCGCTCGACCAGGCTGTACTCATGCTGGATGCCCACGATCGGGGCCCAGTTCTTCAGATCCGCGAGGGTTACCGCGCGCGAGACGCGCCAGGCGGGGAAGTTGGACAGCGCGGCGTGGTGGATCTTGCCGGCGCTGACCAGGTCGTCGAGTCCGCGCAGGAGCTCCTCCATCGGAGTGAGCTCGTCGGGGAAGTGCACCCACAGCAGGTCGATGTAGTCGGTGCCCAGGCGCTTCAGGCTGGCCTCGACCGAGGCGACCATGTTCTTGCGGCTGTTGCCGGTCTTGGAGATGTCCGGCTGCGGGGCGGCGCCGAGGGCGAACTTCGTGGCCAGGACGAAGTGATCGCGGTCGGCGGAGATCAGCTTTCCGGTCAGTTCCTCCGACTCGCCGAACTGGTAGCCATCCGCGCTGTCGAGAAAGGTGCCGCCGGCCTCGGCGAACCGGTCGAAGATCCGCCGGGCCTCGTGGGGCTCGGCGCCCGCGCCCCAGCCGGTGCCGAAGTTCGCGGTGCCGAGCGCGTACTCGGAGACGCGCAGTCCGGTCCGGTGGCCGAAGGTCGTGTAGCGCATGAGATGTCCTGGTCCTGAGGAGTGTGGGGGTGGTCGTGCCGGGGGCGGAGGGTGCGCGTCAGCCCGCGTTCGGCTGCGGTGCCGCGGACAGGCTCTGCTTGACGTACCGGCTGGTCTCGTCGGCGAGGATCTCGGGCAGGCCGGTCTCGATGCCCTGCAGGGCCTGGGCTGCGACGTCGGCGGCAGCGACCTTCTGATCTACGGGCACACCGGCGGCCATGTCGGTGTCCATGTAGCCGACGTGCAGCGCCGAGACGGTGATCCCGCGGGGCGCCAGCTCGTCGCGGGTGGCATCGGTCAGCGCCCAGGCGGCGGCCTTGGAGGCCGCGTAGGAGCCGAGGCCGGCCGGGTGGAACCAGGACAGGGCGGACAGGACGTTGAGTACGGCGCCGCCACCGTTGCCCTCGATGACGGGGGCAAAGGCCCGGGTCGCGGCGAGCGGGCCGAAGAAGTTGGTTTCCATCTCCCGGCGCACCTCGGCCAGGTCGCCGCCGATCAGCGTCGCGCCGGTGGAAATGCCCGCGTTGTTGATCAGCAGGGTCGCGTCGGACGCTACGTGTGCGGCCTCTCGTACAGACGCCTCGTCCGTGACGTCCAGCCGCAGCGGGACGACGCCGGGTACGTCGACCGTCTCGGGGCGCCGGGCCGCGCCGTACACCTTCGCGCCGCGCTCGACGAGTTGGGCGGCCAAGTGCCGCCCGAAACCCCGATTGGCGCCGGTGACGACCGCTACCGCACTCTTCAGTTCCATGATCGCTCCCGGTCCCTGGCGGGCACTGTCGGCCACCCGCACCAATTTAGATTACGTAACCAATCTAAACACGAGGTCTATGATAGATGCCAGTCGACATCCAAATGGGAGGTGGTCATGGGCCGCGTATCGCAGGCGAAGGCGCAGGAGAACCGCAGCCGGGTGGTGGACACCGCGTCCCGGTTGTTCCGGGAGCAGGGCACACAGGTCAGCGTCGCCGACCTGATGAAGGCGGCCGGTCTGACTCACGGCGCGTTCTACAAGCAGTTCGCCTCCAAGGAGGCGCTTGTCGACGAGGCCACCGCCCACGCCTTCGCCGAGCTCGCTCGGCGCTACACCGAGAGACTTGAGCGGTATGAAGGGCGGCGCGACGCCGCCCAACAGGCACTGATCGACACCTACCTCTCCGTCGAGCACCGCGACGACCCGGCGGACGGCTGTCCGGTCGCCGCGCTCGCCACCGACATCGCACGCGAGGGCGGGGGACGTGAGGGCGGGGGACGTGAGGCCCGCCGCGTATACGCCGAGGGGGTGGCCGACTTCACCGACTTCCTGGCCACCGACGACCAGGACGGCATCGTCCGCCTCTGCACCCTGTTCGGAGCGCTGGTCCTGTCCCGCGCTACCAAGGGCTCCCCGCTCTCCGAAGAGATCCTCGCCGCCGCGCACGCAGCCCTGACCGAAGCAGGCTGATCAAGGGCGCGGTGCGGGTATACGTCGGACCGCACGCGTGGGCGCCGAGACGTCCGCGGTCAGACGGAGGCGTTGGAGGAAGGCCACCGACGCCTGGCGCATCGGCCACCGTGCGCCGGACAGCTCTCGGGTCGCATGCCCGTGAAGTGTCGGTGCGCAGCCGACGTCAACGTGTCAGCAGGACTGCGATCTGCTCCCGGATGTCGCGCGAGATCTCGTCGACGCTCGCGGCAACGTTCACGCTGGCCGCCATCGCGAGGAACATCACGGCGGACACGACGCGCGCCATTGTCGCCGCGCGGGCCTCGCCGACCTGGGCGTCCCGGCACAGCACGGCGGCCACGGCCTGCTCGGTCCGCCCGGTGATGGTGAGGGCCTCGCGGTGGTGGTGAGGGCCTCGCGGTGGTGGGGTTCGGCGGGCGCACACTCCCGCCCCTCGGCCCCGGCCGGAGGTGGCCCAGCCCAAGTTCGACGGCTTCCGTGCGCTGCTCTTCACCCCGCTCCGCCCGGGTGACCCGGCGCTGCTGCAGACCCGGGGCGGGGCCATGGTCCAGGACCGCTTCCCCGACCTGGCCGCCGCGGCACACGGCCTCCCGAACGGCCTCGTCCTGGACGGCGAGCTCGCCGTCCTCGACCACCATGGGCAGCTCAGCTTCACCGCCCTGCAGCGTCGCGCGACCGCCGGCCGCAACACCAAGGCATCGGCGGCCGAGATGCCCGCGCACTTCGTCGCGTGCGACGTCCTGCAGAGCGACGGCCAGGAACTGCTGGAGGAGCCGTTCTCACGTCGCCGCGAGGTCCTGGAAGCCATGTTCGCCGAGCACCAGGCTGGGGCCGCCGTGGACGCTGTGCCCCTCGACCACGGACTCTCAAGTTGCGGAAGGGTGGCTGCACGAGTGGACCGACGTCCCCGGCGTCGAAGGCGTCATGCTCAAGGGCCTGACGGGTCATTACCGGCCCGGGGTGCGCGGCTGGTCCAAGGTCCGCCGCAGGAACTCCACCGAAGCACTCATCGGCACCGTCTCCGGCTGCCTGCGCCCCCAGGTCCTGCTGCTGGGCCGCTACGACACCACGGCCGCCTACGGCTCGTGGGCACGACGACCCCGCTGGAACCGGGCCCGGCCCGGGACCTCGCCGACCACCTCATCGCAGCCGGCCCCGACCACCCCTGGACCGGAGTCCGCTTCACGCCGGCCTCACCCACCCCTACCACAACGGCCGCACCGAGGGCGTCAACACCCGAACCAAACGAATCACGAGACAGATGCACGGCCGAGCCGGGTTCCCCCTACACCGCCACCGCATCCTCCTCCAGTGATCACTACACGGCGCTACCACCGATCACGGGCCAGAGCCGAACGTTTTACAGACCCGAACCCGGCTGCAGGCCGACTGCGACCGGGCTCTCCGCGTCGTCGCAGAGATCGACGCCGCGAGACAATTCCAACCAGAATAAACAAGATCGAGAACGAGATTAGGGGCAGTATCGTGGCACAAGCATTGAATCTATGGAAGCACGGTCTCGGAGAGGTGCCGGAGTCGGTCTGGCTGCGGACCGACCTGGAGGTCTTGATACTCGCGGACAACGGGCTGACGACTATCCCGCCCGAGATCGGATCTCTGCATCGCCTGCGCACGCTGGACCTGGGGCACAACACGCTCACCACGGTGCCCAACGAACTGGGTGAGTTGGCGGCGCTCACCGACTTCCTCTACCTGCACGACAACCGCTTGACAGAGATCCCCGAGTCGCTGGGACGACTGACGCGGCTGCGCTACCTCAACGTCAGCGAAAACAGCCTCACCGAACTCCCGAAAACCATCGGCAATATGCACCACCTCGTCGAGTTGCGAGCCCAGCACAACTGCCTGGCCAGAATCCCCGAAACGATTGGCGGCCTGTCTCAGCTGCGAGAGCTGTGGCTCCGCGGAAACGCCCTGCAGCATCTACCGGAATCTGCCGCCGAACTGACGCAATTGCGTCACCTGGACCTCCGAGAGAACGCGCTGACCGAGATCCCCGAGTCCCTGGCCGAGCTTCCTCTCCTCCGGCACCTCGATCTACGTGCCAACCGCGTCAAGAAGCTGCCCGGCTGGCTCGTCCGGATGCCCTCACTGGAGAAACTGGACCTCCGCTGGAACGACATTGAGCCCGCTCAGCGACTCCTCGACGACCTCACCCAACGCGGGTGCTTTGTCCTGAAGTGACTGGTCACCCAACTCGGCACCACCTTCACGAAAGTACCGCCGGCGAGACCCCAACTCTGCAGGCAGGCCAGGCCGCCAGTGTTCCAGCTGGCCGGGACAGGAGTCACCATGAGAATCTCCGCAGCCCAGCGAACCGAGAACGAGAACCGCATCCGAGCCGCCATGGATCGGCTCCTTCGCGGTGAAATCCCGCCCGGCGGCAAGTGCGACATCAAGACCCTCGCCACCACAGCCGAAGTCGACCGCACCGCCTTCTACGGCACCCGCCCCTATGCCCACCTTCGCACCGAGTTCGAACGACGCCTGCAGATAGTGCAGGACGCCGGCGATATCCCCGACCCCCGAGAAGCCCAGATCACCCGGCCCAAGGCGGAGAACACCAAGCTCCGGGAACGGCTGGCCCAGTCGGAACAGATGATCGACGAGCTCACAGACTTCCGCAGCCAGGCCCCCAACCCCCGCCCTGTGGCTGGGCCGCGAACTCACCCCACCGATGGCTCTTCCCCGGCATCCAGCCCGGCCAGCACGTCTCCGATACCGCTCTCGCCCGGCGCCTGGCCGCCCACCACATCCCCATCCGGCCCGCCCGCACAACCGCGCTGGTCCAACTCGCCCAGGACCTTCCGCTCGCAGTTCTCGCCGCCATGCTGGGCCTCCACGTCGTTACCGCCCAGCAGTGGCGCCGACGCGCCGCCACCGACTGGAGCGCCTACCTCGAAGCCCGCCGAACCGGAACACACCCAGCCGAATAACGACGGCGCAGGTCAACCCCTGGGCAACGGGCATGCCGGCCTCCAGGTGACGGGCCGCCATCCCAACAGGCCCGGACCGGGCGGGGCCTCAGAACGGTGGATCTTCCGACCCTGGGTTTGTCGTCGGTATAGCGGGCGTGTGGGGGCGGGGCTGCTGAAGGACGGCCAGGGCTTCGTCGATACGGCCGAGGTCGATGAGGTATCCGGCCAGGTCGTGGCTGTTCCTGCGGTCATGTTGCTGAAGGACGGCGATGGCTTCCTCGGTGCGCCCGGCGTCGGCGAGAAGCCGAGCAATGTGTTCCGCCGCGTACCAAGTGGTGCCTTCGGGGTGGGCTCGAGCCCGTTCAACCGCCTCATCGACCCCGCTGCAGGCGGCAATCAGCGGCAGCCGCATCCAAAACAGCTCCCACTCAACCTCGCCCCCGCGGGTGGCGGCGAGGGCGTCGAGGTGGGCCAGAACGGGAGTCGTTTGTCGATGAGCGCGGGAGGCACCCCGAAGGCGGCCAAATCGATGCTCACGAGTTCGGGAGGCACCGGCCGCTGACCTGATAAGTACATGTACCCCGGACTCCAGGCGGATCGTAAACCGTGCTGCCGAGACCGTCACCAGCTGCAACCATGCTGGCGACTGCGGCCGCAGGCAGGATCCTGCCTACGCAGCCGCATCGGTGGGGGTTCCGTCCCGCTCCGGGAGCAGCTCGGGCATCCCCTCCACCAGCACCACGACGCCGACTACCTCACCGGCCTCGGAACGGCCGACCCACACCGGGTAGGTACCGTCCCCGGTCGTCGCGAAGGACATGAGCTCGCCGCCGGAAGCCTCGTCCCAGGTGCGCTGCATGAATAGGGAACCGTCGGCGATGTCCTCGTACCCGTCCAGGTCCGACTCCCCCTGGAGCAGCCCCCGCTCGAAGAGCGCGATGAGCGGCTCCCAGGCCCCGGCGTCAGCGAAGCAGCCAGTGGCGCCGTCGGTGTCGAAGCCGGCTATCTGCTGCTCGATGAACAGCCGGGGATCGTCATCCGGACCGAGGGTCATCTCCCAGGACGCGGCGGGGGTGTCGCTGACGAGCAGGCGGACGGCCGTGGCTTCCGTGGTCGTGACCTCGGCCTCCCGCCACTCGCAGTGGTAGCTGAAGCGGACCAGCGCTTCGTCGAGTACGTACTCCCCAGGCGGGACGGGGACCGTAATGCGCGGCCCGTCGCCGTGGTCGATGTCCGGGCCGGAGACGGCCAGCAGCCCGCTGGGTACGCGCAGGGTGCCGACCCGGCGCGGCTCCACGACGGTCATCTCGGGGTGGTACCCGTCGGTCACACGTGCCCCGGGCCGGAACAACTCGTTGATCGGCCCGGGCTGCGCGGGGCGCGGCGGACGCCAGCAGGTAGCGGGGGCGTCTCCGTCACCTGGCTCTGCTGCCTCGGCCACCTCAGCCGCCTCGAAGACCGGCAATTCAACGAGCCCGTGTACCTGGGCCGAGAGCAGCGGCCACTCCCCGAAGGCGGGGCGGTCCATCCAGCGTTCGTCGTCCCGGAGTCCGGGCGAGGTGACGTAGGAGCCCCTGCCCTGCCCCTGCCGCTCCTCCGTCCGTCGGCCCTTCCCGTCGGGGAAGAGGTCCACGGTGATGCGTGGGCACGCCTTGTCGAACTCCGCCATCTCCGGGCCTGTGTAGTACCAGCCGACGGCGTACCGGCGCAGCAGCCGCGACGGGTCGTCCAGCAGCCGCATGTCCAGGTCGTAGGTGCGGCGGCCGTGGGTGTCGTAGACCCACAGCCCGACGTAGTGGTCCCGCCAGGAGACGAGCCGGACTTCCAACGGAGCCTCCCGGCCCGACTCCCGGTACACCACCACGTACGAAAGCCCGGCGGCATCCCGCTCCCGGGCCTTCTCGGCGGATATCGGCCGCCAGGGCGCACAAGCCTCCAGGTCCCACGCCTGCGCGTACCCCACCTCGACGACCATTGCCGCTCCTCTTCCTGCCACCTGCCTTGGTTCTGTGCTGAGCTGCAAGGTAGCCGCTGCCTGTGACAACGGCCCTACCGGGCGGGCGGCTGGCCAGCTCCGGTGCCCAGACGGTCGTGCCGGTGATCCGATCCATGACCCGCTCAGCGAGTGACTTGCCAGGGTGATCCGCTGAGCTGCCAGCGCCATGCCCTCGCCGCCCACTTCGGCCTCCACCCAGCCGGCGAGCGTTCAGTGCAGCGCTCTGTGTCCACGCCGACGTCCTCGAAGCCGCCCTCGCAGGTAAGCCGACACGGGACGCCCACACGTCGCGGACACACACGCAACGCATCAGTCCAGGTCATCACCATCCGGACACTCCGAGACTCGGTAAAGCCGACTTCGACCACATGGTGCGGCTCGGCTGGGTCCGCTCACCGCAGTCGATCGAGGTCCGCTTCGGCACAGGCCGGGCCGGGGCCGTCGACGTCGCGCTCTGCACCACGGCATCCGTCGACGCGGTCGTCCCCGCCCACCCCAAGGTCGACTGGGAGCAACTGCGCGCGGTGGAGAAAGGCCAGCGCTCCCCGCTCGCCTCCCTGCGCCCAGCCCCGGCCTCGGCTACTGCCTGAGCCCGCGGGCGCCCGTACAGTGCTCTGTGCTCGCCCGCCCGCCGCGTCCCAGCCGTCCAGGAAGGCGGCCGGGGCGCGGCGTTGCTCTCGTACTCCCTTCGTCAGGGCCTGCGGCGGAACCAGCCGCGGCCTGCGCGTAACGCCTTGTACGGCCACGTCCTGTCGCCCGGCCCGAGCGGTCCGCCGCTGGCACCTCCCGGTGTGGAGGGGCCCTGACTGCTCCCAGCCCGAGCTCTGGTGCAAGTCGGTGCGGGACGGCGTCTGCCGGGGGGACCCCGGTTACGGAGGCGCGTCCGCATGGAGGAGGATGCGGGACGGGAGGGGATTTGAATGCGTTCAGAAATGCAGGAGCCGGTGCAGACGCAGGCGCGCGTGATGGACAGGTTCGGCGCGGTGCTGACGGCTTCGATGTCGGTACTTTTTGTCGAGGCTGTGATCGGGGCGATCGCGCTCTTCGTGTGGGGGCGGACCCAGGAGAGCCCGGGCCTTCCCTACAACGCGATTGGGGTCATCTTCCTGATCGTGATGGCGCCGTTCGTGGCGGCTGCCGGAGCTGCCCTCGGTGCCCTGCTGTCGGTGGGCGTGGTGATGCCGCTCCTGGCCGCGACCGGATGGCTCGGCCGCCGGCTCTCGGGGCGCGAGGCGTGGTGGTGGGTCCCGGCGCTGGCGGCCGCCGGAACTGCCCCGCCAGCCCTGGCCGCGGCGGTACTTGTGCAGGCCGGTCTCCCGGCGGGCCTCGGCGGATGGCTCGCGTTGACGGCGGTGCTCGCCGTCAACGCGCTGGTCGCCCGCAGGCTGCTGCTGCCGGACCGCCCGCGACTCTCCGGCGGCGCGATGTTCGGGCGGGTGGCGCTGTACGGGACGCTCGCTGTCGTCACCGCCGGCACGCTCGCCGGCATCGGCCTGTACTCCGGGCTCGGATACGAGCCTCCGCGGCTGAGCACGGAACGGGTCGCCGGGACATGGGCCGACGGAAAGGGCGGCACGCTCACCCTCACGGCGGACGGCAAAGCCACGGCAACCCGCGTCGACACGTTCGACTTCGACGACTCCTTCGAGCCCGTGATGCACAAGTGCACCGGCACCGGAACCTGGGCGTACGACCCGGGCGCCGGACCGTGGTCCCAGGAGGTGGATGTGTCCGTCGACGACTGCTCCATGGACACCTGGGAGGTATTCGGTACCTTCGAGCACCCGAAACTGTTCGTCTACGTCGGCGACCCCGACAGCTGGGACCTCTACATCTTGCAACGCCGCGACTGGTAGGGCCGGAGCAAGGTCGTGCTGGAGCGCTTCATCGTCGACGGTGGTGACGTGGTGCTGCCGGCAGTCTTCACGCACACCGCCGTGGCCAGCGGCAAGGAGTTCACCACACCGGTGGCCATGCACCTGGCGGTCGAGGACGGCCGAATGGTTCGCATGCACCTGTACGAGGACACACTGACCGTCGCCGAGGCGTTCAACGCCGGCTGAGCGGAGGGGCGCTCAGGGACCCTGCGGCCCGGGGCGGCCCGGCCGGGCATGTACGCACAGGGTCAGCCGAGACACAGCCGAAGCCGAAACGGAGAGCAGACAACAGCGCCCTCCCCGGCCTGGTAGCGAGGTACTGAGATGAAGCGCTTCCTCATACCCACCCTGCTGGCGGCATCGCTTCTGACCGGCTGCTCCGGAGCCGGGGAGTCCTCGTGCACCCTGGTCGGCATGGACTCCGAGGTGTCGCTCGTCTGGCACCCTTCGGACTTCGGCACGGCGGACGCGGCCACGTTCCGCTTCTGCGCCGGCGAGGTCTGCAAGCAGCGGAAATCCGGTGACCCGGACGATCCGTTCAACCGCCTGTCGATTCCGCTGCCCCAGGCCGACGGCCCCGGCCCCGTCCCCGTCCGCCTGGCCGTAACGGCCACCGCCGGCGGGAAGAGGATCGTCAGCGACCAGGCGGAAGCCACCCTCGAGGAGCAGCACCCCAACGGCAAGGACTGCGAGCCCACGGCCTGGACCGCCTGGTTCCGCGCCGAACCCGCCGGGCTCACGGACCCGAAGGGCCTCCCCACCCGGTAGAAGCGGAACGTCTTCGGACACGTCACATCAAGTGGGGTCCCCCGGTACCTGCCGGAGGGACCCCACGCTGAGCCGCCACCGAACCGGGCAAGCTCCCATGCCAGGCCGCGGCCGCAAGCACGGCGGCCCTGAGGTTCCCCCGAGATACGTCGGCTTGCGCGGTGATCTCCCGTTCCCGCTCCTCCAGCCGCACCAGCACGGCCCCGAAGGTCAGCTCTCTGTCCGGTCTCGGTGAAGGTGGGCCAGTCTCGCTCAACCTGAACCATCTGCCTTTGGTAGGCCAGGTTGCGCGAGACACCGCAGGTCACGGCGTCGAGCTGATCCCGCGATCTCGGTGAAGTACCTCAACTTGCGCGAGACGCACGCCGCGACGGCGTCTCGCTCAACCTGGACCACCGCAGGTCACGGCCCCGCCGTGGTCCCACTCAGTTGAGACCGGTCACCTGCTTCTGGGTGGGCGGCGATTCTGGTATGGCGGCCACGGCGAAACTGGCGATGGCGAGGAGCTCCTCGGTGGAACCTCCGTCCCTGGCGCACCCAGACATGCCTCGCATGACCGCCATCAGGAACGACGCCAGCTGGTCGGGCTGAACGGTCGCCGGGAGGTCGCCGTCTGCGATCCCTCGGGCGATCCGGTCCGTGAGTCGACCGTGTATGTCCTCCCGTTGCGCGGCCAGGCGTGGCTCGGTCAGCATGAGGCAGCCCAGCGGCGTCAGCGTGTCGGTGTGCGCGCGGGCAGTGTCGTCGAGCATGACGGCTATGGCCTCGCGGGCGGTCGGGCGGGCGGCCGCAGCGTCGACAGCCTCGCAGGTCCGACGGAAGTACACCGCGGAGGCTTCATTGAACAGGCTGTCCTTATCGCCGAACGCCGCGTACAGGCTCGGGGGAGTCACACCCATGGCTCTCGTCAGCATCGCGATGGTGGTCTCTTCGTAGCCTGCGCGCCAGAACAGCTCGATGGCTGCCGCCAGCGCGGTGTCGCGGTCGAAGCCTCGAGGTCTGCCAGCCATTTCCTCAGCCTATCGTATCGACCGCTATGGAATGTGGTACGGTCGGACCGCAATTCATAGTGATCGCTACAGAAAGAGAATCTCATGCAGTTGAAGAACGCCGTGGTGCTGGTCACCGGAGCCAACCGAGGCATTGGCGCAGAGTTCGTCGCGCAGCTCAAGGAGCGCGGAGCGGCGAAGATCTACGCGGCCTCGCGCCATGCGAGCTCCGTCGACGTGGACGGCGTCGAGTCGATCCAGCTCGACATCACGGACCCCGCGCAGGTCCAGGCCGCCGCCGCCGCGGCCGGCGACGTCCAGGTCCTGATCAATAACGCGGGAATCTCGACCGGAACGTCCGTCGTCTCCGGCGACGTGGCGGACATCAGGCGAGAGATGGACACGAACTTCTTCGGGCCGCTGCTCATGACTCAAGCGTTCTCTCCGATCCTGAAGGCCAACGGGGGAGGCGCCATCCTCAACGTCGTCTCGGCACTCTCGTGGTTCACCGCCCCGGGGGCTGGTGCCTACGCTGCTTCCAAGGCGGCGGCTTGGAGCCTCACCGACAGTGCGCGCCTCGAGCTCGCGGACCAAGGCACGCACGTCGTCGGCGTGCACATGGGCCTTGTCGACACGGACATGGCCGCAGGCGTTCAAGCGCCGAAGATCTCCCCGACGACCTTGGCGGCTGCCGGGCTGGATGCCATCGAGTCGGGTCTGGACGAGGTGCTGGCCGACGACTGGGCGAGGTTCGTGAAGTCCGGCCTCGCGCTTGATCCGTCGGAACGATACGAGCAGCTGTTCTCGGCCCTGGCTGGGAACTGACCAGGCTCGACGAGCAGCGACCGAAGCGCAGGGAAACATGACCTTGGGGAAACCCGACCGAAGCGAGGAGCTCGCCGTCGGCATCCAGGATCACCGCCGGAATGGTGCCGCCATCTCGGCGCGGAAGTAGAGGACAACTTCGTCGTCTGCCGGACATCCGTCGCGGAGCGTCAACGGTGTAACCCTGATGCGCCCTGCCGCATGACGGTTGAACGACCCGATACGCCTGGCCGAGATGGGCGCCATGGGGGTGTGTTCGTTCATTCATCCGGCCACCGGGCTGCGGACCGTAGGCGTAAAGGCTGCCGGGCAGCGCGGGGGACGGCGTCGTTCGCCCTGGCGGCGGTGATGGCCGCCGTCTGCAGGGGCGGCAACAGGCGCTCCCACACCGTGTACGAGGGTGGATTGGCGCAGTGGTAGATCACTTCCGCGCCGCGGGGCAGCTCGGTCAGGCGGGACGGGTCGGGTCGGACGCGTTCGCGGCGGCCCGGTCGACCAGCTGGTGCTCGGGGCCGGAGCCGCTGCGGGTGGCGATCCGGACGCTCTCGCCGCGCTCGGCGAGCAGGCGTGCGACGTTGGTACTGAGGGAACCGGCACCGATGATGACGTGCTTGGCCATGGCGGTTTCTCCCTCTCCGGGTATCGGTCAGTCGTCCACGCCGGAGCCGGTATAGGTGGGCACGTCGGCGAGCAGGCCGGCGATCTGCGGGTTGAGCGCGTTGCGGCGCCGGTGCAGTTCCTGGATCTTGGCGTTCAGGTCAGGGCCGTCGTCACTGACGTCGAAGATCTCCAGCCGTTCGACCAGGTGCAGCCCGAGGCCGTGGTGGCGCACGTCTCAACGCTCGCGTACATGGCCGGATTCCTCCTCCCGTGGTGTCCAAAAGCAGGGGCCGGGCGGCTCCGGGGCTTCACAGGTCCGCTTGCATCTGACGCCCCGTCAGGTTTAGCTCGGCCCGTCCAGACAGAGACATGAGAGAGACGCGTGATGGCAGAAATGTTTTCCCGGCGTGCAGTGCTTGGTACCGGCGTGGGTCTAGGAGCCGGCCTGATCGCGGGAACCATGACGGGGTCCGCGGCCAGTGCCGCGACCAGAACCTCACGAGGCGACTCCGGCTCAGCGGTGGCGATCACTGGTGCAACGGTGATCGACGCGACAGGAGCCGGGCCTAAGCACAATGTCACCGTGCTAGTGCGCGGTGACCGGATCGAAGCGATCGGCAGCGCACGCGAGGTACGTGTGCCCTCGGATGCGGAAGTGGTCGACGGGCGCGGCAAGTTCGTCGTGCCGGGCTTCATCGATTCCCACGTGCACGGCAGCGGCCAGGAGGAGATCGATCCGCCGCTGCTCCTGGCCAACGGTGTCACCACCGCGCGCGACATGAACGGCCAGCCCGTGCTGTACCAGTGGCGGGACAGGGTCGCCGCGGGAACCCTCTTCGGCCCCCGCTACGTGGTCGCCAGCAGCATCATCGACGGCAGCCCGACTCCGCTGGCCGACGGCGTCCCGACCATCGAGGTCACCAACGCCGCGGAGGGCCGGGCCGCGGTCCGGCGCGCCGTGGCCGAGGGAGCGGACTTCATCAAGGTCTACGTCCGGCTCAAGCCGGACGCCTACCACGCGATCGCGGACGAGTGCCGCAGACTCGGCGTCACGTTCGGCGGCCACACCCCGGACGCGATCCCCCTGCTCGAGGCCAGTGCCGCCGGCCAGCGCAGCTTCGAGCACGTCTACACGAACTGGTTCGACACCTCCAGCGCCGAGAACGAGATCCGTCGCCGCCTCGCCAAGATCAGCATCAAGCGCGGCGAGTACAACAAGTGGTTCACCGAGACCCACCCACTGGAGGTACTGGCCGCACGCACCTTCGACCCGGCCCGCGCCAGGAAGGTGTTCCGCAGGCTCGTCGCCGACGGTTCACACCAGGTCCCCACGCTGGTGCAGCATCGCGTGTTCGACCTCCCCGACTCCATCACGCTGCACGACGACCGGCTGCGCTACCTGCCTGCCGCCACCCGCGACAGCTGGCGGACGGGGCTCGAGCAGGTGTTCCTGGCCGGGCGTACGGAGCAGGACGTGGCCGAGCACCGGGAACTGTACCGGGCCCGCGTACGCTGGATAGGCGCAGCACACCGCGCCGGAGTGCCGGTCCTGGCCGGCACCGACACGGGGACCCCGTACATCTACCCGGGCTTCAGCCTCCACGACGAACTGCAGAACCTGGTCGAAGCGGGCCTCAGCCCGATGGAGGCCCTCCAGGCGGCGACCAGCGCGCCCGCCCGCTTCCTGGGACTGCACGACGTGGGCGTCGTACGACAGGGAGCAATCGCCGACCTCGCCGTCCTCGACGCCGATCCCCTCACCGACATCCGGAACACCAGCCGGGTGCACGCAGTCGTCGCACGGGGTGAGCTGATCACCGCGGATCGCCGAGAGCACATGCTCAGCCACATCGAGGCCGCCGCGGCAGGAGGCACACTGGCTACCAGGCTGGCCGGCTGCGCCTGCACCCCGGTCCTCCCGCACGCCTGATAAACACACCGACAGCGACCCGGCACCCCCACCACGGGGAGCCGGGCCGCGTCAGACCCGCGAGGCGGGCGCAGAGTGAGACACAGATGCCTGCCTGGGCCCGGTCCGCTCCGCCTCGCTGTATCCGGGCCGCACGCGGCGTCCAGGCCACGGACCGAGCTCGTCGGCACGCTGAAGAACAAAGGGCACCGTCCCTCAGCGGCTAGGTCGTGTCTGACAAGGACTGCTTGGGTGAGAGGGCTCTTATGTATCTGATGTGCGCCGGCCCCGTCGTGTGAGGGCGGGCTTGGGCCGCTTTCGATGCGTGGCGGCCGATCTAGAGGACGTGCACCATCAGCACGACACTGAGGGCAACCCCCACCAGGCCCGCCATGTCGTAGTGCTTCCAGAATGGTTTGCGGGAAGCGAGTGCCGTCTCCGCGCGCCCGGGGGACTGAGGGTCATAGAGGACTGCAACGCTGTCCCCTTCGCGGGTGCCCGCGGGGACGTGGTCTTCATCTGCACTGTGTGTCCGCTTGACACCGTCTGGCGTCGTGTAGCTCAGAAGGAACTGCGGGCCGCCCTGCCCACGCCAATCACGATCGAAGCACCGAGCGATGACCTCGACGCCCCGGGAACGAAGCGTCAGCCGTCGCCGCATCTGCCAGACCACGACCAGCAGTAGAAAGATTGCGACGCCGTCGGCAGCGACCACGTCCTGCACCCTCAAAGCTCCCCCAATGTCACGGCACTGATGAGCATTCAACCAGTTGTCGAGACTCTCCGGGGCTGCGTTACCGGCTCGCGAAGCCAGAGAATGAGTGAGGCGAGGTGAAGCCCGGCGTGGTGGCGCGCGGCGAGCTTGTCGAAGCGGGTCGCGATCGCCCGGAACTGCTTGAGCCGGGCGAAGCAGCGTTCGACACGTTGCGGGTTCTGTAGAGCTCATGGGCTCTTCCAGGTACCGGGGCTGCCGGGTGAGCCCCAGGCCCGGCCGATCGAGTTCGACACCCTCCTCAAGGAAGCACTCGCCCCCACCAACGCGGCGATCGACCTCACACCGGACAGCACGGCGTTGCCCGAGCACGGTGCCGGATGCGGCAGGACGTCGCGCCTTGGGCGGGCCTCGCGAGTATTCGCCGAAGCGGTCCCCAGGCCCGGGGCGGCCGCCCTACGATGGGTGCCTCCGTCCATGCCGGGAGGCTGCTGTGTCGCCACACCGTCCCGACTACCCGCCGAAGACCCCGCCGCCGCCCAAGCGGCCCGTCCAGCCTCCACCGCCGGAGCAGCAGACTGCCCCTGCGCCCGCTCCGGTCACTATCCGCGGCCGGTCTGTACGGAACTGGGCTGTCACTCCGCGCAGTGGCGCCGCCGCCCGCGTGGGCCAGGAGGTCGCCACGGCATTGCACCAGTGGGGCTACCGGCCGAAGGACAATCAGCCACAACGGGCCGTCGAGCTCCTGCTCCGCTCGGCCGCGCAGGATGGCGGCCGACGCGTCTCGCTGCACCTGGCCGACGACGAGGACCGGAACCAGGTGATGCTCCTGGCGCTCAGCCACCGGCAGGACATGCCGCCGAGCGACGACGGCCAGGCGCTCCGGGACGCCGAGCACATGCGCGCCTTGGCCGCGCTCGGCATTCGCGATGTCGGTATGGAGACCGCGCCCAGCGGGCGCCGCTGGTGGGCAGGGCTCGACCTTCCCCGCCCCGGCCGAGCCCTCGAGCTCAACGAACAGCGGCCGCGTGCGCTCTCTCGCGGACCGAGGAAGCTGGAAGGCCCTCCGGCCCCGGCGTAGCTCTCCCGCACCGCCCGGCGCCCTACTCCGTCTGCGCCGTACGGTGGGACCTCTCTCAAGTCGGGAAGCGTTGCAGCTCAGAGGGTTGCTCGAAAGACCTGCACCGGGCTACGGGGTGTGCGTGAACTCCGCCCACTCGGGAAGCTGCGTGGGTGCACCGAGGGCGGCGGCGCGGGCGTAGGGGCCGTCGTGGACGGGGGTGCCGAGGAGTTCGCCGCAGTGGCGGGCAACGGCGCCGATGAGTACGCCGTGATCATCGGCGGCCGGGGCGCGGTGGCCGGCCCGTTCGGCTCCTTCGGAGATCCAGGATTCGTCGACGTGCAGAATCGCGCGGCGGCACCCGGCTGCGGCTGAGCGTACGGGGCGTCGAGCTCAGCCGTGACCACGGGCTACGGCCCTGATATCGAGCACTGGCTGCTGACCGAACTCGCCGACCGCATGGCGGTCGTGTCACCTGCCGTCCCGCTGTCCTCGCGAGCCTGACGCAGCTCGAGCGCGACCACGTGCCGCAGCAGCCGCTCAGAGGTGGCCGTCCAGGAACTTCCGTACCTCGGCGATGGTCATGGGCCCCGTGCCGTGCGCCACCATCTCTCCCTCCTTCAACAGGACGTAGGACGGGGCTCCGGTGATCCCGTATCGCTCGGTTGCGGCCGGACAACGCGTGATGTCGGCACGGACGGCCGTCAGGCGGCCCGCGTAGTCGTCGGCGATGCCACCCACGACGAGGTCCATCACCCGGCAGGGCTCAACCGCCTTGGGCCATGTCCCGGTGAAGTAAGCGAGGACCGGAACTCCGCTCATCCCGAGGATGAAATCGAACTCGGCATCCTCGCGGGGTCGGTGCACCCGCATCACCATGAAAGCTCCTGATCTCACATCCGCTACGCCCCCCATCATCCCTCGCGCAGTGTGGCGACCCGGCCTGCCCGCCCCGCCGACCACCCAGCAGCAGACCACCGCACGCACGTGGGTACTCTCATATGAGAACAGACTCTTCTATAACAATAGGAATGCTACTTTTCGAGACAAGGAGGACCAGATCGCCGACCAGACGCACGATGAACGCGTCGACGAGCGGGCCGGTGCGCAGCGTCCACCGGTCCCGTCGAGCCCTATCCGCCACCGCGCTTCCCCCCACGGACAGCGCCCCCGACGGGCTTCCCGAGGCGTTGTCCGGTCTTCATCAACCGCTGCCCGGTCTCAGCCGGCCGGTACCGCTTCTCGCCGGGCCGCACGAACCAGCTGATGGCACCGGGAACGAGACAGTACTCGTCAGCTGATCCGAAGGCCGACCGCCAGCGTCAGTTCAAGGACCCGGTGTGGCGATGCGAGATCCGGAAACAGCTCCCGCAGCTGCGACATCCTGTACCGGACTGTCTGGGGATGGACGAACAACGCCGCCGCAACCTCGTCCCGCCTGCCTCGGTGCAGCAGCCACGCCCGCAACGTCTCCTCCAGCCGCCGCGCGGTCGCGACGGGCAAGGACCGCAACGGTGCCAGGGCTCGGGCACGCAGGTCCGCGAACGCGTCCATGTCGGCGCTCAGCACCAGCTCGGGCAGGTGGTCCTCGGTGTCGCGGACATCGCCGGACAGGGAGCGCGCGCGTACGGCTCGTGCGTACGAGGCGGACGCACGAGTCCATGGCCGGGCCGGGCCGACCACGGCGGTGCGGTCGGTCAGCTGCCGCAAGAGATGCGATCGGTCGGCATCGGGGACGAGCAGCACACCGGTGGCGTCCGGCAGATCATCGAGGACGAGGGTGCTCGGGTCGAGCGTGCGGTAGGCCGGCCGGGCCTGGGCGGCGGGCAGCAGGACCGCGGTCAGCGAGACCGGAGGCTGCCACCCGGCCCGTTGAACAGAGGCCAGCAGCACGTCCGGGCTCGCGCCGGCCAGGAGCTCGCGGGCCAGGTGTTCCAGGTGGCGCTCGTGGGCCCGGCCCCGGGCGGCCAGTTCGTCGGCGTGGCCCGCGGCGCTGGCGGCGGAGAGCTCGTCGATGTAGGCGAAGGTCAGCTCGGCGAACTTGGCGACCTCCGCAGCCGGCAGACCCGCCGGTACGGCACCCGCCGCCAGACACCTCCAGGCCACGCGGGCACCGACGCGGTAGGCGCCGAGCAGGGCGTCCATCGAACGGCCGTCGCGCACCTCGCCGCGGCCCAGCTCATAGGCTGCGTCACCGGCGTCGCCGCCCGTGACGTTCCCGCTCGCGAGATCCAGGTAGTGCCCCAGGGCGGTACGGACGGCCCGGCGGATGGTGGCGCCCATGCGGCCCGAAAGGGCGTTGGCGTAGGGAGGGACCTCGTCGATGATCGCCTGGACGACCTCGTCGGCGGTGGTCTTCAGCGCGGCCCGAAGTGCGGTGACCGTCGTCTCATCGAGGGCCAGTTCGCTGGCCCTCCGGATTGCATGGCTCACGGTTTTGTTCCCTGCGAACAATTCAGCCGAACAGATTTACGTTCTGCGGTCAGGACTTTACGCCTTAAGACGCAGCAAGCTGGAGTCATGACGAGTGCAGCCCTCCGCAGCAGGGCGTGGAAACTGCTGGAAATGGTCACGACGCCGCTGCTGCCGTCGGACTACCTCGACCTGGTCAGGCCCCTGCGTGCGGGCGCTGACCTGCGTGGGCGCATCGAGGCCGTGCACCCCGAGACGGGTGACGCCGCGACTGTCGTGATCAGGCCGGGACGGGGCTGGCGCGGCCACACGGCCGGTCAGTACGTGCGGGTCGGGGTCGACGTCGACGGGGTGCGCCTGTGGCGTGCCTACTCCATCACCTCGCCGACAAACCGCCGGGACGGCCGTGTCACGATCACCGTGAAGGCGATCCCGGACGGCAAGGTCAGCAACCACCTGGTCCGCAGGGCGAAACCGGGCACGCTGATCCAGCTCGACCAGCCGACCGGTGACTTCGTGGTGCCGCAGGCCAAGCCCGCCAAGGTGCTCTACCTGACGGCCGGCAGCGGCATCACGCCCGTGATGGGCATGCTGCGCGACATCGAGTTCGACGACGTCGTCCTGGTCCACTGCGCGCCACAGCCGCAAGACGTGATCTTCCGCGACGAACTGCACGACCTGGTCGAGGACGGGAATCTACGGCTCATCGAGGTACACACCGACACAGACGGCATTCTCGACATCGCGCGTCTCGACGGACTCGTGCCCGACTGGGCCGAGCGAGAGACCTGGGCGTGCGGGCCCGCGGGCCTGCTCGACGCCGCCGAAGAGCACTGGGCCGACCACGGCGTACAAGAGCGCCTGCACACCGAACGCTTCCGCCCCAGCATCGTCGTCGCCGGCGACGGCGGCGAGGTCACGTTCAGCGCCACCGGCAAGACCGTCGACGCGGACGGCGCCACGCCGCTGCTGGACGTCGGCGAGGAGGCCGGAGTGCTCATGCCCTCCGGGTGCCGCATGGGCATCTGCTTCGGCTGCATCACGCCGCTCAAGGCGGGCGCCGTCCGCGACCTGCGCACCGGCGAGATCACCGAGGCCGAGCCGGGCGTCCTCATCCAGACCTGCGTGTCCGCCGCGGCGGGCGCCTGCGACATCGAACGGTAGGAAGACCTTGACCGCCATCGACCCCACCGCCCACCTGAGCGCGGAACAGATCGAGCAACTGGGCCACGAGCTGGACGCGATCCGCGACATGGTGATCGCCGGCCGCGGCGAGAAAGACGCCGCCTACATCCGTAAGGTCATCTCGGCGCAGCGCAAGCTCGAGCTGGTCAGCAGGGGCGTGCTGCTGTTCTCGATCTTCCCGCCCGCGTGGCTGCTCGGCACCGCCGGCCTGTCCGTGGCGAAGATCATGGACAACATGGAGATCGGCCACAACGTCCTGCACGGCCAGTGGGACTGGATGCGAGACCCGAAGATTCACTCCACCACCTGGGAGTGGGATCACGTCTCACCGTCCGAGCAGTGGAAACACTCGCACAACGAACTGCACCACACGTACACCAACGTGATCGGCAAGGACAACGACCTCGGCTACGGCATCATGCGCGTCGACGAGGACCAGACGTGGCACCCGCTCCACCTCGGCCAGCCGCTGTGGAACTTCATCAACGCCTGCTTCTTCGAGTACGGCATCGCAGCGTACGACCTGGAGCTCGGCAAGAACCTGCCCAGGCACCGCCGTAAGGACCCGGAGTTCCGGGCGCGGGCCAAGGCCGTGGGCGGCAAGATCCGCAAGCAGGTACTCAAGGACTACGTGATCCACCCGCTGCTGTCGGGCCCGTCGTTCCTCACCACGCTCGCCGCCACGTTCACCGCGAACCTGGTCCGCAACATCTGGTCCCACTCGGTGATCATGTGCGGGCACTTCCCCGAGGGTGTACAGGTCTTCGAGCGCCGGTCGATCAAGGACGAAACGCGCGGACAGTGGTACCTGCGCCAGATGATGGGCTCGGCGAACATCAGCGGCAGCAGGGCCATGCACTTCATGACCGGCAACCTGTCGCACCAGATCGAGCACCACCTGTTCCCGGACCTGCCGAGCAACCGGTACGCCGAGGTCGCGGTGAAGGTGCGCGCGCTGTTCGAAAAGTACGAACTGGAGTACGTCACCGGGCCGCTCCCCAAGCAGGTGTTCTCCGCGTGGCGCAAGGTCTTCCGGCTCTCACTGCCGAACAAGAAGCTCAAGGTCAAAACGCCGGACCGCGAGCAGGAGTTCGTCGCGGCCTGATTCCCGGTACTGGTCAAGATCCTCCGGCCGTACCGGCAGCACAGCTGGTACGGCCGGCCGCGGGTGAACAGGTCTGCGCCAGCCGACCTGCCTTCCAGCCGACGAACGCCTCCCACGATGTGCGGAAAGCAGAGGTGATCGCCCTGGTTCCTGCGGCACAGCACAGCGAAACATCCACGCCGATGGCGTGGGCCAAGGGAACTCCCGAACCACGAAAGCCGACCCGGACGATACCCGTCCGCACACCCTGTCACCAGAGGAAGGCTCGGCACACCGGGTCGTGGGGCCCACCGGTGTCCGGCGGGCGTGAGCCTCGCGCTCCCGGCCGGTGCCGACCGCCGACCCGCGGTCCTGGGTCGGGCCTGAGGGGATGGGGCTCAGCGACGTCGAGCGCCGCCGGGCCGATGTACTCGCTGGGCTGGGCCCTCAGGGCCAGGCGCCGCGGGCCCGCAGGTTACTCGTCCCCCGGCCAAGGCACGCATCCGGGGCTTCCGGCAGAGCCGGCTTACGGGCGTTCTGCCGAGGGCGCCGCCGTCACCAGAATGAGGGGGACACCGTCGCAGGGCCGCAGGTGCAGCCCGCCGTGTTCGGCGCCGCCTGCCGATCCGGCCAGTACCGCCGCGAAGTTCGGGTCCTTGGTGAGTGATCCGACCAAGTGGTGGGGGTCGGCAGAGGCGGTGACTCGGCCGCGTGCGTTGACCAGGCGGGCGGGCCCCGGCAGGCGTTGGAGCAGAGGCATGACGACCGCTTCGAAGCGCCGCAGATAGACGTCGGCCGCGGCCACCCCCATGAAACGGCCCTCGACCGTCACCGGCGCGGCGAGGGTGAGGCTGTACTCGTCGGAGCAGAGGTAGTCGACATAAGGTCCCGCGACCGCCCGTTGTCCGGTGTCGCGGGGCAGGGAGAACCAATCCCATTGGGTGTAGTCGTGATACGCCGAGTGGTCCGAGTCCAGGTCGAGCAGCAGCGGACGGACGCCCCCGGCCGCGCTGGTCTGCCACCATTCCAGCCAAGCCGATACGTCGTGGAGCAATCCGGGCGTCGCCACGAAGCCGATCCCCGAGACCAGGTCGTACTGGGTGAGGCAGGTGTGCAGGCCCGGGCGGAGGGCGGCCAGATCGGCCGACACGGGACGGCGGCCGTCCCGCACGGCCGAGGCGAGCACCGCCTGCGTGTCCGCTGTGGTCCGGACCACAGCTTCGAAGACTCCTTCGAGCGCGTCACTGACTCGGGCGGCCACATCGGCGACCGTCATCTCGTCAAGAGCTGCCGTTCCGGCCCTCGCGGGATGGGGATTGCTACTCAGGGGAGCCCTCTTTCGGACGGGGACCGCGCTCGCCGTCGGCAGAGCCGAGGCGGAGTTCGATCAGGCGCGCCATGGAGGTCTGTACGCATTGTTCGGCCAGAGCCCTGGCACGGTCGCCCGCACCATCATGCACGGCTGAGATTACAGCGCGGTGACGGTCCGCAAGGTCCTTGAGGTACTCGTCCTCGCCGAGCACGAGACGCATCAGGGCCCCCAACTCGGTCTGAAAAGTGACCTCTTCCCTGGTCAGCCGGGGTGACTGGGCTGCTGCGGCCAGCTCGACATGGATGCGCCCGAGGATACGGCTGCGCGCCGCTGTGCCCTCGGCCTCCGCCAACTCTTCAAGAGACCTGCGCAGTTGTCGCAGATCCTCGGGCTCGGTGCGCCGGGCGGCGAGCCGGGCGGCGGCACCCGAGACGGCTGCCCAGTGGTCGGCCAGATCGCGGAGTTCCTCGGTGCTCCAGTCGAAGAGCCGGGCGCGCAGCCGGTCTTCCGCCGGCCCGTCGGGCACGGTGACGAAGCTGCCTCCGCCACGGCCCCTGCGAGTGATGACGAGGCCCTGCTGTCGCAGCGCCATCAGCGCTTCGCGCAAAGTCACGGTGGATACGCCGAGTTGGGCGGCGAGGTCGGTCTCCCCGGGCAGCTGCTCGCCGTCGGCCAGTAGCCCGAGTTCGATGGCATCACCGAGCCGCCGGACCACGGCGTCCACGCGGGCCAGCGTGTCGACGGGTGTGAAGACGGCTCTACGGCCACCGGGTTTGTCACGGTTCACGAGTACCACCTCGCTGACTGTCCCAAGCCTTGCGTTAGCCAGGTATTGAAATCAGGACTATGACTTCATATGTTTAGGGCTAACGCCCGACCGCCCCAGAAAGGTTCCCGCCCATGGAGGGGAAAGCCATCCGGCTCCAGAACCTGCGCAAGTCCTTCGGCCGGACAGATGCCGTGGCCGGAGTCGACCTGGAGATCGCAGATGGCGAGTTCTTCTCGATGCTGGGCCCCTCCGGCTCAGGCAAAACCACAGTGCTCCGGATGATCGCCGGCTTCGAGACGCCCACCAGCGGCACCATCGAGCTCGCCGGCTCCGATGTCACCCGCCTGGCACCCTTCGAGCGGGACGTCCACACTGTCTTCCAGGACTACGCGCTCTTCCCCCACATGACCGTGGAAGAGAACGTCGCCTACGGCCTCAAGGTCCGCAAGGTGCCCAGGGCCGCGCGCACGAAGCAGGCCCGGGAGGCGCTGGCGAGCGTCCAGCTCGCGCAGTTCGGCTCGCGCCGCCCGTCCCAGCTCTCCGGCGGCCAGCGGCAGCGCGTGGCGCTGGCCCGGGCGCTGGTCGGCCACCCGAAGGTGCTGCTTCTCGACGAGCCGCTCGGTGCGCTCGACCTCAAGTTGCGCGAGCAGATGCAGGTCGAGCTCAAGGCCATCCAGCGCCAGGTCGGCATCACCTTCGTCTTCGTCACGCACGATCAGGAGGAAGCGCTGACGATGAGCGACCGGATCGCCGTGTTCAACCAGGGCCGCATCGAACAGGTCGGCACCCCGGCCGAGATCTACGAACGGCCCGCCACCGCGTTCGTCGCGGGCTTCGTCGGTACGTCGAACCTGCTGAAGGACCGGGCCGCGGAGCAGGTCGTGGGCAGCCGGGGGACCTACAGCGTCCGGCCGGAGAAGATCCGCCTGTTCGCCGAGGGCCCGGGGCCCACGGGCGCGGACGAGCCGGAGCACTCCTCCGCCACCGGCACCGTGGCGGAGGTCGTCTACCTGGGGGACGCGACCCGTTTCCTGGTGGACCTCGACGCAGGCGGCCGGCTCACCGCCCTTCAGCAGAACCTGGAGACCTCCTCCGAGGACGTCGCCGCTTTCCGCGGCTCCCGGGTCACGCTCCGGTGGCACCACCGCCATAACTTTCGGGTCCCTGAGGCCCGGTAAACGCTCATTCCCCGCACGTCCCATCCCCGTCCTTCCCACCTGTGGAGATATCTCCGTGCGTCTGAACCGATCGACCCGAGCAGCGGCCGCCGCCGCCGGGGCCCTGCTCCTTGCCACCGCCTGCGGTTCCTCGGACACCACCAACTCTTCGCCCGGAAGCAGCGGCTTCACCCCACCGAAGCTGACCGCGCAGAAGACCCTCGGCAAGACGGAGGGCGAGGTGAACCTGATTGCCTGGGCCGGCTACGCCGAGGACGGCTCGAACGACCCCAAGGTGGACTGGGTCACCGACTTCGAGAAGCAGACCGGATGTCAGGTCAACACCAAGACCGCGGGCACGTCCGACGAGATGGTCAGCCTGATGAAGACGGGGCAGTACGACGCGGTCTCCGCCTCCGGTGACGCGTCGCTGCGGCTGATCGCGTCCGGCGACGCCGCGCCTGTCAACACGGACTTGGTGCCCAATTACAAGGACGTCACCTTCGCCCTCAAGAAGCAGCCGTGGAACTCGGTCAAGGGCGTTTCCTACGGCATCCCGCACGGCCGCGGCGCCAACCTCCTGATGTACAACACCAAGGAGGTCTCCCCGGCCCCCACGTCCTGGTCCGCCGTGTTCAACAAGTCCTCGCCGTACAAGGGCAAGGTCACCGCGTATGACTCGCCGATCTACATCGCGGACGCGGCACTGTACCTGATGTCGACCACCCCCTCGCTCGGCATCAAGAACCCGTACGCTCTTGACCAGGCACAGTTCGACGCCGCCGTCGGTCTGCTGAAGGAGCAGAACGGCAACGTCGGCGAGTACTGGAGCGACTACCTCAAGGAGATATCCGCCTTCAAGAGCGGCAACTCGGTGATCGGCACCACCTGGCAGGTGATCCTGAACGCCGCCCAGGCCGAAAAGGCGCCCGTCAAGGCGGTCCTGCCGGACGAGGGCGCCACCGGCTGGTCGGACACCTGGATGATCTCCGCCAAGGCGAAGCACCCCAACTGCGCCTACAAGTGGACGAACTGGATCATCTCACCCAAGGTGAACGCGCAGGTCGCCGAGTACTTCGGTGAGGCGCCGTCCAACGAGAAGGCGTGCAACTACACCGCCGACAAGGACTTCTGCACCACCTATCACGCAACCGACTCGCGGTACTGGGACGACGTCCACTTCTGGACCACGCCCATCGAGGAGTGCGTGGACGAACGTACGGACGTCAAGTGCGTGCCGTACGCCAAGTGGGCTCAGGCCTGGACCGAGATCAAGGGCTAAGCATTAATGAAGAACACCGTGCCGGCCGCCGGATTCGTCCGGCGGCTTGCCGGGACCCTGCACCGCCATCCCAAGCTGCGGCTGTCCCTGCTCCTCACCGCACCGCTGGCCTGGCTGGTCCTGGCCTACCTCGGCTCCCTGGCCGCGCTGTTCATGTCCGCGTTCTGGACGACCGACTCCTTCACCTCCGATGTGGTGAAGGTCTGGAACACGGACAACTTCACCGCGCTGTTCACCACCGGCGTCTACCGGCAGGTCGCCCTGCGCAGTCTCGGCGTCGCCCTCGTGGTCACCGCCCTCTGCGTACTGATCGCCTTCCCCGTGGCCTTCTACACGGCCCGGATCGCGAACCCCAAGTGGCGGCCCCTGCTGGTCGTCGCGATCCTCACCCCGCTCTGGGCGAGCTATCTGGTCAAGGCGTACGCCTGGCGGCTCATCCTCGCCGAAGGCGGTCTGCTGGACTGGGCGCTGAAGCCGTTCGGGCTCGACGGCCCCGGCTACGGACTTACCGCCACCGTTGTTGTTCTGACGTACCTATGGCTGCCTTACATGATCCTGCCGATCCACGCCGGACTGGAGCAGATACCCGCCAACCTGCTGGACGCCTCCGCCGACCTCGGCGCCCGGACCGGACGAACCTTCCGCTCCGTGGTGCTGCCGATCATCCTGCCGTCCATCGCGGCCGGCTCGGTCTTCACCTTTTCGCTCAGCCTCGGCGACTACATCGCCGTACAGATCGTCGGCGGAAAGAGCCAGCTCATCGGCAACATCATCTACTCCAACATCACCCTGGACCCGCCGCTGGCCGCCGCGCTCGGCACCGTGCCCGTAGTGATCATCGTCCTCTATCTGCTCGCCGTGCGCCGAACCGGAGCACTCAGCAGTCTCTGATCCGATCCGATCTGTACGCGAACGCACAGTGGAGTCCTGCACGATGAACCTCTCCCGCCCCGCGCGCATCACCCTGCGCATAGCCGCCGGAGTCGGCTTCGCGGTCATCTACATCCCGCTGCTGCTGGTCCTGGTCAACTCCCTCAACCCGGACCGCAGTTCGGGCTGGCCGCCACCCGGGCTCACCTTTGACTGGTGGGCGGTGGCCTGGCACAGCACCGGCGCCCGCAACGCGCTGTGGACCTCGGTCAAAGCCGGGCTCGGCGCCACCATGATCGCGCTCGTACTCGGCACGCTCATCGCCTTCGCGGTGCAGCGCTACAAGTTCTTCGGCCGCGAGGCCATCTCCTTCGTGGTCGTCCTGCCGATCGCGCTGCCGGGCATCGTCACCGGCGTCGCGCTCAACTCCGCCTTCCGTACGGTGCTCGAACCCCTCGGCGTGGGACTCGGGATGTTCACAGTGATCGTCGGCCACGCCACCTTCTGCATCGTGGTCGTCTTCAACAACGTGATCGCCCGGCTGCGCCGGATGTCCGGTTCGTATGAGGAAGCCGCCATGGACCTGGGCGCGCACAGCTTCCGTACCTTCGTCGACATCACCTTCCCCCTGGTGCGCTCGGCGCTGGTCGCGGGCGGGCTGCTGGCCTTCGCGCTGTCATTCGACGAGATCGTGGTGACCACCTTCACGGCGGGCCCCGGCGTCCAGACACTCCCCGTCTGGATCTTCTCCAACATGGCCCGACCGCAACAGGCCCCCGTCGTCAACGTCGTCGCCGCCGTACTCGTCCTGCTGTCCGTCATACCGATCTACCTGGCCCAACGGCTGTCGTCGGACGCCGCAGCCTCCGGCAGCCGCATCTGACGGGACTGCTGCAGGGCCGGGTGACACCTGACCTGGCTCTTCCGCCCGCCACGTGCGGTATACCTGCGGATCCGCGGTGCAGGTGACCGGCTCGGCCCCGTCTCGCGGATGACCTGCGGAACCCGGTCCCGTATCAACCTGCCGTCATACGAGGGAACGCGCGATGCGGAACCCTACGTCGTCGACCTGGAAAGTCGGGTGGCTGCGGCGCCGCGCTGAGGCCCGGCAACTCCAGTGCTCATCGAACCAGCCACCGCCACGGAGCACCCGGTAGACGCCGTAGACCTCGGCGTCGTAGACGTCCCAGCACCAGTCCCAGACGTTGCCGAGCATGTCGTGAAGCCCCCACGCGTTGGGCTGCTTGCCGCCCACCTCGTGGAGCCGCTCGTACGAGTTGCCTCGGTACCAGGCGATGTCGTCGAGCTCTCCGTAGCGTGGTCCTGCGCTACCGGCGCGGCAGGCGTGCTCCCACTCGGCTTCGGTCGGCAGTCGGTATCCGTCGGCGGAAGCATCCCAGTCGATACCTTCGCCGTCGGCGTGGAAGTGGTACGCGGGCGTGAACCCGTCACGCTGTGACAGAGCATTGCAGAACCGCGTCGCGTCCCACCAGGAGACGCACTCGACGGGCAGCCGGTCCCCAGGGGTGGCATTCGGCCGCGAACCTGTGATCTCCGCGTACAACGCCTGGGTGACCGGAGTTGCCGCGAGCTGGTAAGGAGCAAGCTCGACCGACCAACTGCGCTGTGTCCGCCGGTCCGACAGAGTTACCTGTCCCGACGGGATAGCGACCATCTCGTTCCCTGTCATCACGTCCATATACAGGACACCCTAGCGATAACCACCGGTGCGACAACGACAGAGCGCATCGGATTGACTGAGACAGCACCTGGCAGCCGTGCTCGTATCGGAAGGCGAGGAGCCCGCGTCGGCCGAGGACGAGGCGCTGGGCGATGCAGCTGGGACGAGGCGGGCGGCAGACACGGCTGAGCCTCAGCCGGGCATCGGTTGCGCTGGGTGACGTGATCGAGCCGGCTCTCCTCCCTGTGACGTCGGCCTCTGAGCCGGGTGTACGGGCGCACGCGCTCGCCACACAACGGTTGATGCGCGATCCGGACGCCCGGTCCGAGTTCGTGCTCGAGGAGGTGAAGCGCGTCGTGGCCCTCGGCGGGTCCGGCCAGGAGGGACGACAAGGCGCGTTGACCGGTGAGTGGCGCGACGGTCCGGAGTCAGGGCCGGCATGCTCAGGCATGACAAGTCGCCCGGCCTCGTACGGCCTTCGGGCCGTACGGGCTCCGGCTACCGGGAGTGCTCCGGGGAAGACATCCGACGGATCTTCCACATCGAGAGCCTGCGGTCGCCGGGGCCGTCGCTGTGCGAGGTCGGCCATGGGGTCGGCGGCCAACCCGCGCAGCGCCGCTTCACGGTTTCGTCTCAGCCCTGCTCCTCCACTGACGTCATCAGGGACTCTCGCTCGGTTCAGCGGGCGATGGAGGTGAGGGAGTCGGCGCTTCGCGCAGCATGGGTGGAAGTCTGCTCCTGCCAGGTGCTTCCCGGTGCGGCGGACCCGCACCGGGAGACACCCACCGCTCAGCCCTGTCGGGCGCCCAGGGTCACCGGCAGGGACCTCAGCCCGCGCAGCGCTGTCCCCGGCTGCCAACGGAGCTCCTCCGGGTCGGCGGCCAACTGGATGTCGGGGAAGCGCTCGATGAGCCGGTCGAAGGCTATCTGCGCCTCCAGCCGGGCCAGCTGCGCGCCGACGCAGTAGTGGATCCCGTGTCCGAAGGACAGGTTGGCGCCCGCCGGGCGCTTGATGTCCAGGCTGCCGGCATTCTGGAACTGCGACTCGTCCCGGTTGGCCGACGTAAGCGCGACCACCACCAGTTCGCCCTTCGGTATGACGACGCCGTCCACTTCGATCGGCTCGGTCGTGAACCGGAGCGACGAGGTGTTGACCGGGCTCTCGTAGCGCAGGAACTCCTCGACCGCCCCGGGCATCAGGGAGCGGTCCGCGCGCAGCGCGGCGAGCTGGTCGGGGTGGCGGAGCAGCGCGAACGCACCGTTGCCGATGAGGTTGACCGTCGTCTCGTTTCCTGCGACCAGCAGCAGGAACGCCATCGACACCAGTTCCTTGGTGTTCAGCTTGCCCTCGTCGCTGGAACGCACCAGACCCGTGAGCAGGTCGTCGGCCGGCGTGGTCCGCTTACTCTCGACCAGCTCATACAGGTACGTGAGCAGTTCCGTGGTGGCCTTGGCCATGCTCTCCGGGTCGTCGCCACCGGATAGCTGGGTGGGGACCCAGCCCTGGAAGCGCTCCTGGTCGCCGGCCGGGACGCCCAGCAGTTCGCAGATCACCGCCATGGGCAGCGGGTAGGCGAAGGCGCGCATCAGGTCCACCTGATCCTGGCCCTCCATGGCGTCGAGCAGATCCGTGGTGATCTTCTCGATCCGCGGACCGAGCTTCTCCACTGCTCGTTGTGTGAAGACCTTGTTGACCTGCTTGCGCAGCCGGGTGTGGTCCGGCGGGTCGGCGTTCATCATGTGCGCCGCCAACTCGCTGGCGAACACCATGCCGGTCTCGCCGTCGGTGTTGCGCTGGATGACCTCCTGGCCGACCTCGATGTTCTTGGACAGCCGGTTGTCGTTCAGCACCGACTTCGCGTCGTCGTAGCGCGTGACGAGCCAGACCTTGGTCCCCCCCGGCGCGATGATCTCGCGGACCGGTGCCTCGGAGCGCAGGACGTTGTACAGGGTATGCGGATTGCGCTCGAACTCCTTCTCGTCGATCTGGAGCGGAGCCGTGCCGCCGTGGTCCGTGGGCATTATTCCTCCCGTATGTCAACAAAGACTTGGGTACGCATTTATGAACGGTCGTACAAGGGGTGGGTGCGGGCGGTCGACCACTGAAAGTGGCTGTCCCGCACGAACTTTCCGCCGAGTAACTGAAACGACCTCGGGTCTTCGCGCGAAGAGACATTCCGATGCTGGCCGGGAAAGCGCAAAGAACCCTCTGGCCCGCATCTCGGGCGCTTGCTGGCTGAGGGTACTGCGCGCGGGGGGCGGAGGAGAGACCTTTCAGGAATGAAGGAAGCGTTGCGGACGCTACCCGCCCGCGACCCTTGTAAAACTTCGCATCCGACCTATGTTTCGGCGTTCTCTCTGCCGCACGGCCGAGAAGGCCCTCTCGGCAGGTGATGTTGGCCGGAATCGGCCAGCTGCATCGTCGGCCCTAGCCTGATCTCTCTGTGCCGCGGATCCGGTTCCGGCGCACATCATGCCGCGCCAACGTGCCTGTTTTACAAGGGTAGTTGGCTGCCGGTCATCTGTCTGATCAGCTGAGACGCTCCGCAGGGACCGAGCTGCCCGCCGGGGGCCGCGGCTGCACCACCGCGCCCAACCGCCCAATAAACATGTACGTCCGAGAATGGCCTGATCATGCAATGTGGCTGATGCAACATTGGCGCGTGAGCGACCGTGTGCTAATTTTCTGCAGCGATATCTGTTCGCGATTACTCACCTGGGGGGACTGACCGTTGTCGGATACACTGCAGGAACGGCATGGGGTTCAGGTGTTGATGTGCGATCCGTCGGGGCCCACCGTGGCATCCGAGCAGGATGCACTGAACCTGATTGGCGCGGCATTGCTCGACGCCGAGATCGTGGCCGTACCCGTGAGCCGGCTGGACGAAAGATTCTTCTCGCTCAGCACCCGTCTCGCGGGCGAAATCATGCAGAAGTTCGTCAACTATCAACTCCGGTTGGCCGTAGTCGGTGATATCTCCCATTACCTGGAAGCCAGTGACGCCCTGCGCGCTCTGGTGAGCGAATCCAATGCGGCCAGCCATATCTGGTTCCTTCCGGACGTCGAAGCCCTCGACGCACGCCTGGGAGCCAGTGGCGCGAAGACAGGGCATGCCGCGCGCCTGACCTGAGGTACGGCGGGCCGACAGTGGGCCGCGGAGAGCGTCTCGGCAGTCGGTCCTCAGGCGCCGCCGAGCCGAAGCTGCCGTCGGCCTGGACACCGGGCCCCGACCTCTGCTGAACGGACGTCCGGGGACATACATCGGGCGGCGCACACACCCGGTGATCGGGGTGTGACGACGTATCCGCTCAGCTTCGTGTGATGTCACCTGAGTGAGAAGCAACAGGCCTTTCGGATCACCGCAGTTGCCGACCTCGGGCCTCAGTGGAGAACGTGTTCCCCCGCGCATTCACCGGCCTTTCGGGCGCGACCGACATGTCGGCCTCGCGGTCGGCGAAGGCGCACTCCCACAGATAAGAACAGCGGCCTCTGTGTCCGCGCGGATTTCGCGCGCTCTGGCAACAACATGCCACCCGTCCAGGCCTTCGGTCTGTCGTGGTGCGTCCCAACAGTGCTCACCGTGGAAACAATTCGTCAGGAGAAAGTCGTCCTGCCGGTCCGGCGTGCCCAGTTCCTCAGTGGGCGGCCGCTGTGCTGCGTCAAAACGTCGCGAACGATAAGGGGAGTCTCCACTGATGCCGCAGTCTGTCCCCATTGCCGTCATTGGAATCGCGTGCCGGTTTCCCGGAGCGGACAACCACCGCCAGTTCTGGGATGTGATCAGGAACGACCGGTCACAGGTCGGCGAAGTGCCGCAATTCCGTTGGGACTTGGGGGGCGGCGAGGCGGCCGGCATCTCCGGTGCGAGTGCCGGGCGCCCGGGCGCCGGCCGGTGGGCCGGCCTGATCGACGATGTTGACGCCTTCGACGCGCAGTTCTTCCGCCTCTCCCCGTTGGAGGCGGAGAGCACCGACCCGCAGCAGCGGATCATGCTCGAACTCGCCTGGTCCTGCGTCGAGGACGCGGCCATCGCGCCCAGCACGCTGCTCGGACGTGATGTCGGGGTGTTCCTCGGTTCGTACAACCTGGACTACAAGGAGCTCCAGGAGAGGCAGCTGCGCGAGGTCGCGGCGCACCACTCCACGGGAACGGTCGGGGCGGCCATCGCGAACCGGGTCTCCCACTTCTTCGATTTCCACGGGCCCAGTGTGGTGGTCGACACGGCGTCGTCCGCCTCGCTGCACGCCGTCCACCTCGCCGTCCAGTCGCTCCAACAGGGCGAGTGTGCCCTGGCGCTCGCGGGCGGGATCAACCTGGTGCTGACCCCGGGCCGGCACACGTCGTTCGCCAAGGCCGGCATGCTGTCGCCCACCGGCTCGTGCCGTCCCTTCGATGAGCGGGCCGACGGCTACGTACGGGGGGAGGGCGGCGGCACCGTCCTGCTCAAGCCCCTCGCGGACGCCGAGCGCGACGGTGACGCCATCTACGGCGTCATCAAGGGCAGCGCCGTGAACCACAGCGGCAGGACCCGCACCCTGACCTACCCCGGCGTCGAGGCGCAGGCACAGGTCGTCGCGGACGCGATCGGCCGGGCCGGTCTCTCCCCGGACACCATCGGCTACGTGGAGGCGCACGGCACGGGGACGCCGACCGGCGATCCGGTCGAAATCGAGGGCCTGGTCGAGGGCTTCCGCAGAGCGCGCGGTGGGAACGCCGAACCGGCGGAGCACAACGTCTGCGCGCTGGGCTCGGTCAAGCCCAACATCGGCCACCTAGAAGCCGCCGCGGGCATCGCGGGCCTGATCAAGGTGCTGCTCGCGATGGAGCACCGGAAGATACCGGCTTTGCGGGACTTCCAACGGCTGAACCCGCGGATCGAGCTGGACGGCACGCCCTTCCACATCGCCGACCGGCTGCGCGCGTGGGAGCCCCTGCGGTCACCGAGCGGCGACCCGCTGCCCCGCCGCGCGAGTGTCAGCTCCTTCGGCATCGGCGGCACCAACGCCCACGTCGTACTCGAAGAGGCGCCCACCACCGCACCGGCCGCTCCGCGCGCGCACCACGCCTACCTCGTCTGCCTGTCCGCCAGAACCAGCACGGCACTCCGGCGGCGGATCCGCGATGTGCGGGAGTGGCTCGACGGCGATGGGTGCGATGCCGACCTGGCGGACCTCAGCGCCACGCTGCTCCTCGGGCGCGAACACCTCGACCGGCGGACCGCGTTGGTCGTGCGCGACCGTGCGGACCTGCGCGCGAAGCTGACGCTGCTGCTGGAGAGCGGGCAAGCCGACGACTGCTTCCATGAGTGCGCGAAGACCCCCTCGGGCGACGAGCCGGCCGGAGCGTGTTCCGCCGAAGCCGTGATCGACGCCGGCACCGACCTGTCCGCCGCCGAGTACCAGGGGCGGCTGCTGGACCTGGCGCAGTCCTTCGCCGCAGGGAGCAGCCACCCGTGGGCGGAGCTGTTCGTGTCGGCCCCGGCGCGACGGCTGCGGCTGCCGGCCTATGCGTTCGACCGGCAGCGCTTCTGGATCACACCGGACGCCACCGACGAGAACACCGCCACCGGGGCGCCGGTGGGAAGCGGCGTACTGGAGCACACCGCCGAGCGGGAAGAGCGCGAGGCGGGCAGGACGGTGCCGGAACGTCGTACCGAGCGGGCGGGCACCGACGTTCAGGAGCGTGTCGAGGCGGATCTCAGGAGTCTCGTCAGCGGTGTGCTGAAGCTCGCGGCCGACGAGATCCACCCGGGGGACCAGCTGGCCGACCTCGGGTGCGACTCGGTCGGCAACACGGAACTGGCTCTGCGGCTGAGCGCGCACTACTCCATCGACGTCGCGCCGTCGCTGTTCTACACGTACTTCACCCTGGAGATGCTCCGGGACCATCTGCTGGAGGAGCAGTACGCCGACGCCGTGGCGGGGAAGTACGCGGCTGCCGACACGGACGCCGTCGACGAGGCGGACCTCGCGCGGGAACCGTCCACCGGGGCTGCAGAGGAGCCCGACACCGGCGCGCGGCGCGCGGCAACTCCCGGAGCCGGGACCGATGACGACCGCGACCAGCGGATCGCCGTCATCGGCATGAGCGGGCGCTTCCCGCAGGCCCGTACGGTCGAGGCGTTCTGGCAGCTGCTCGCCGACGGCCGGGACGCGGTGACGCCGTTGCCGGCGCACCGGCTGGGCAACTGGGCCGGTGTCACGGGTGCGTCGGAGGTCAGGGGCGGGTGGCTGCCCGGCGAAGCCGAGTTCGATCCGCTCTTCTTCGAGATCTCCCCTCGCGAAGCCGAGCAGATGGACCCGCGGCAGCGTCTGCTGCTGCAGGAGGCATGGCGGGCCCTGGAGGACGCCGGGTACGGAGCGCGCCAGCTCCGCGACCACACCATGGGCATGTTCGTCGGCGCCGAGCAGAGCGACTACCCGGGTCTGGTCCGCGACGAGCAGACCCTGACCTCCGGCCACGACGGCATCCTGGCGGCCCGCCTCAGCTACTTCCTGAACTTCTCCGGACCGGTACTGACCGTCAACACCGCCTGCTCGGCCGGGCTGGCAGCAGTGCACCAGGCCTGCCTGAGCCTGCGCAGCGGCGAGTGCGACACCGCGGTCGCCGCCGGAGTGAGCCTGCTGTCCGGCTCCCAGTTCTACGAGCACGCCACCCAGGCCGGGATGCTGTCGCCCGACGGGGTCTGCTACGCCTTCGACAAGCGGGCCAACGGCATGGTGATGGGCGAGGCGATCGCCACCGTCGTACTGAAGCCGCTGGCCAAGGCTCTCGCGGACGGTGACCGGGTGCATGCCGTCATCACGGCCAGCGGCCTGAACCACGACGGCCGCACCAATGGCATCACCGCCCCCAGCCAGTCCGCGCAGGTCGCCCTGCTCGACTCCGTGTACCGGCGGTTCGGCGTGGACCCGGCCGCCGTCGAGCACGTGATCGCCCACGGCACCGGCACCCGGCTGGGCGACCCCATCGAGGTCAACGCGCTGACCGAGGCGTTCGGCCGGTACACCGACAAGACCCAGTACTGCGCCCTGACGTCGGTCAAGACGAACATCGGGCACGCCCTGGCCGCCTCGGGCGTCGTCAGCCTGATCGCCATGGTGCAGGCCCTGCGCCATGAAACGGTGCCCGCGAGCCTGAACTCCGGCCAGGAGAGCGAGTACATCGACTGGGCGCGCAGCCCCTTCCACGTCAACAAGGAGGCCCGGCCCTGGCCGGCCAGGGCCGGGCGCGAGCGGGTGGGCGCCGTCAGCTCGTTCGGTATCAGCGGGACGAACGTCCACGTCGTGGTGGAGAGCCACGGCGACGGCGCGGCCGCGCGGCCGGCTGTGTCCCGGCCTTCGTACGTACTCGCGCTGTCGGCGAAGACCGACGACGCGCTGCGGACGCGGGTGGAGGACCTTCTCGCCTTCGTCCGGGCCGGCGGAGCCGAGGACGCGGGGCTCGGGCGGATCAGCAGCACGCTGCTCGCCGGGCGCCACCACTTCGCGCACCGCTGTGCGCTGGTGGCCGCCACCCCCGAGGAGGCCGAGCTGCTGCTGCAGCGGGTGCTCGACGGTAAGAAGGACCCCCAGGTGTTCCAGGGGCTGGCCGGGCGGGACTTCCGCGCGCAGAACGCCCTCACCGAGTACGGCAACGAGCTGATAGCGCGGGCCCGTACGGGGGACGAGGACAGCCGGTACCGGGACGCGGTCCGAGCCCTGGCCGAGCTGTACTGCCAGGGTTACGAGCTGGCCTGGGAGAACCTGTTCGACGACCGGCCGCTGCCGTGCGTGTCGCTGCCGGGCTACCCCTTCGCGCGCGAGACCTACTGGGCCGACGCCGCGACGGCCGGCCGCGCGGCGCCGCACGCCCGGCCCGCGTCCGCCGCACTGCACCCGCTGCTGGACAGCAACGACTCCACCCTGCGGTCGCAGCGCTTCGGCAAGCGGCTGTCGGCGAGCGAGTTCTTCCTGCGCGACCACGTCGTGGGCGGCAGGATCCTGCTGCCGGGGGTCGCGCACATGGAGATGGCGTACACCGCCTCCCGGCTGGCCACCGGTTGCGACCATGTCATCCTGCGCGGCATCATCTGGGGCCGTCCGGTCGTCATGGACGACGTGTCCCGCTCCGTGCACATCGAGCTGACCCCGCTCGACGAGGATGCGCTGGAGTTCGCCATCCACGACGGCACGGAGGCAGAACGTACGGTCTTCTCCCAGGGCCGGGCCGGCTACGCCGCCGACCAGGCCACGCGGGCGCGCGGTGCGATCGACATCCCCGCGATCAAGGCGCGGTGCATCGGCCGCCGCGAGCACGCCGAGATCTACGCGAGCCTGCGGGACCTGGGCTTCGGGTACGGCGCGACCTTCCAGGCCATGGAGACGCTGTACTGCGGCGAGACCGAGGCACTGGCCCGGATCGTGCTGGACGAGGACCTGGAGGAGGAGTACTCCCGGTTCACCCTGCACCCCTCGCTGTTCGACGCCGCGCTCAACACGCTGCGGGGCATCGGGGAGCAGGACGGCGTACTGCGTATCCCGTTCAGCCTCGAAGAGCTGGAGGTGTTCGCGCCGATCCCGCGCCAGTCGTACTGCCACGCCACCATCCACCGCATCGCCCGCGACGGCGCGATGAGTGTCGACCTCGCGATCTGTGACGACAGCGGCATCGAGTGCGTGCGCCTCACGGGCCTGGTCTTCAAGGAGGTCACGGCTGACAAGAGCGAGCAGCTGCACTACTACGTGCCGCGCTGGACCGAGGCCGAGGCCCCTACCGCCCAGGACGCGCAGCCCGTGGGCGCAGGGCGCACCCTGCTCCTCCTCGACAACGGGGACACGCGGGCGACCCGGCTGGCGGCGCGGTACGCGGGCCGCGTCGTGCGGGTGCGCGGGGGCAGCGCCTTCCAGGAGTCGGGACCGGATCTGTTCAGCGTGGACCGCCGCAACCCCGAGGACTACGACCGGCTCCTGCGGACGCTGGCCGATCGCGACCTGCTGCCGCGGGCGATCGTCGACTTCTGGCCGCTGGCCCAGAACCCCGCCGGCCTCACGATCGAGCTGGAGGGTCTGCTGCACCTCTTCCGGGCCGTGCACCGAGCTGGCCCCGAGCAGGAGATCCAGTACCTGTCGGTGCTGCCGGCCGAGCCCGGACCCCAGCGGGCGGCCGGCGAGGCGCTCCTGGGCTTCGGCCGTGCCATGACGGTGGTCGATCACCTGTTCCGGGTGGAGAGCCTGCAGATCGCCGACGCGCGGGACGCGGAGGCCACCGTCGACAGCGTCCTGCAAGAACTCGGCAGGGCGCAGAGCGCCGCCCCGCAGGGCTGGCACGAGATCCGGCACGCGGACGGGATCCGCGCGGAGCGGGTGCTGCGGCCGTGGACCGCGGGCACGCGCGGCGCCACCTCGGCGCTGCCGCTGAAGGAGGGCGGTGCCTACCTGATCAGCGGTGGCGCCGGCGCCCTTGGACTGCACCTCGGCAGCTACCTCGCCGCGCAGTGCAGGGCGCGGCTCGTCCTGCTCGGCCGCCGGGAGCCGGACGGCGCGCTGCGGGAGAAGATCGCCGCACTGGAGGCCGCCGGGGCCGAGGTCCTCTACCTCGCCTGCGACGTGGCCGACCGTGACAGCGTGGGCGCGGCGCTCACCGCGGCACGGAAACGATTCGGCACGCTGGACGGCGTCTTCCACGGCGCGGGTGTCATCGGCGGCACGGGTGTCATGGAGGCGGACTGGGCCGGCTTCGAGGCGGTGCTGGCGCCCAAGACGCACGGGACGGTCCATCTGGACGAACTGACCGCCGCGGACCCGCTCGACTTCTTCCTCATGTTCTCGTCCATCGCCGCCTACGTCGGTGACTTCGGACAGGGCAGCTACGCCGCGGCCAACCGGTTCCTCGACGGCTACGTCCAGCACCGGGAGGAGCTGCGGGCGCAGGGCCTGCGGAACGGGCGGAGCATCTCGGTCAACTGGCCGTACTGGGACGAGGGCGGCATGCTCGGCGAGCTCGCCGAGGAGGGCCCCGCCAAGACCCTTTACCGCGACCACTCGGGTATGCGCGGACTGCGCACCGAGGAAGGCATCGGGGCGCTGCTGCGGATCCTGATGTCCGACGAGACCCAGGTCGTCGTGACGAAGGGCGAGCGTCAGAAGATCGAGAAGGTCCTGCGCGTCGAGGGGACCGCGCGCGGCGCTGCCGAGCCGGGTGAGACCGCGGTCGATCCGCAGGCGGTGGCCGCGGCCGGAGCGAAGCCCGCGGCCACCGCGAGCGCCGTGCCCCCAGCACCCGAGGAGGGCTCGGGAGAACTGTTCGCCCGGACGGTCGAGTACCTGAGGGACCGGCTGTCGCAGGTCTTCCGCATTCCCAGGAACCGGATCGACCCCGCCGCGGAGCTGGGGGAGTACGGCATCGAGTCCATCCAGATCATGGAGTTGATGCGGCTTCTGACCAAGGACTTCGACTCCATTCCGGGGACGCTGTTCTTCGAGTACCGCACGATCCAGGAACTCGCGGAGTACTTCACCGAGCACCAGGCGGCGCGCCTGACCGACCTGCTGGGGCTGGAGCGGACCGCCGCGGTGGCTCCGGAGGCGGTGCGCGAGAGCGCGCCCGCGCCGGTCGCGCCTGCCCAGCCTGCCGCGCCTGCCCAGCCGGTCGCGCCTGCCCAGCCTGCCGCGTCGCGTGGCCGGTTCGCGAAGGCCGTGGAGCCCGGCGAGGCGTCGCCGGCGCAGGCGGTGAGCGGCCGGGCCACGGGCCGCTCACGCGACGTGGCCGTCATCGGCATCAGCGGCCGCTACCCGAAGGCGGGCAACCTCGACGAGTTCTGGCAGGTGCTGAAGCGCGGCGAGGACTGCATCGAGGAGATCCCGCCGCACCGGTGGGACAAGGACGTGTACTACGCGGCCGAGAAGACGCCCGGCAAGAGCAGCAGCAAGTGGGGCGGTTTCATCGACGGTGCCGAGAACTTCGACGCGCTGTTCTTCAACATGTCGCCGCAGCAGGCCGCGCTGACCGACCCGCAGAGCCGGCTGTTCCTCCAGGCCGCCTGGGAGTCCATGGAGGACGCGGGGTACACCCGGCAGTCCCTGAGCCCCGGCAAGGCCCGCAAGGTCGGTGTCTACCTGGGCATGATGTGGAACGAGTACCAGCTGTACAGCGGCCAGGACGTCGTCCTGTCCGACCGCGCCGCCGCCTCCAACGCCGTCTCGTACTTCTTCAACCTGCACGGGCCGAGCCTGACCGTCGACACCGCCTGCTCCTCGTCGCTCTACGCGATCGCCATGGCGGTCGAGAGCATCCGCAACGGCTCCTCGTCGCTCGCGTTCGCCGGAGGCGCGAACCTGTCGCTGCACCCCAACAAGTACGTCTCGCTCAGCCAGATGAACTTCTTCGCCGAGGACGGCCGCTGCCGCTCGTTCGGTGAGGGCGGCACCGGTTACGTACCGGGCGAAGGGGTCGGCTGCGTCCTGCTCAAGCCGTTCGACCAGGCGGTCGCGGACGGGGACCACATCCATGGTGTGATTCGCGGCGTCGCCACGGTGCACGGCGGCAAGACGAACGGCATGACCGTACCCAACCCGCTGGCGCAGGCGGACATGGTCGCCGCCGCGCTGGAGGATGCCGGGCTTTCGGCCGAGGACATCAGTTACGTGGAGGGCCACGGCACGGGCACCTCCCTCGGCGACCCGATCGAGATCAGCGGTCTGACCCGGGCGTTCCGCAAGTACACCGACAAGAAGCAGTACTGCCCGATCGGTTCGGTGAAGTCGAACATCGGTCACCTGGAGGGCGCCGCCGGGATCGTCGCGGTGACCAAGGTCCTGCTCCAGATGCGGCACGGGATGCTCGTGCCCTCCCTCCATTCCGAGCAGACGAACTCGTACATCGACTTTCCGAGCTCGCCCTTCTACGTACAGCACGAGTTGGAGCCGTGGGAGAGGCCCACCCGGACGGTCAACGGGGTGCCGCACACCCTGCCCCGGATAGCCGGCGTCTCCTCGTTCGGCGCACACGGCGCCATCGCCCACGTGATCATCGAGGAGTACCCGCCCGCGCAGGAGCAGCCGGCCCGTCCGGCCCCGGCGCCGCGTCCGGAGCTGGTCGTGCTGTCGGCGAAGGACGACGAACGGTTGCGGGAGAGCGCCCGGGCGCTGCTGACCTGGCTGGCCGGGCCCGGCCGCGACGCCGATCTGGCGGACATCGCCCACACCCTCCAGGCGGGCCGCGAGGCCATGGAGGAACGCCTGGCTCTGGTCGTGGACGGGCCGGACGCGCTGCGTGAGCACCTGCGCGCGTTTCTCGACGGCGAGCAGGAGAGCGCGAACGTCTTCCGCGGTGGCGTGCGGCAGAACAGGGACGCCGTCGCTCTCCTGGAAGCCGACGAGGAGATGCGGGACCTGGTACAGCAGTGGCTCGCGCAGGGCCGCTGCGACAAGCTGGCCAACGTCTGGGTGAAGGGCCTGGCCCTCGACTGGGCGTCCCTCGCCCGCGGTGCAGAGCCGCGTCGGATCTCCCTGCCGACATACCCGTTCGCCCCGGAACGCCACTGGCTCGACGCGCCCCCCGCGCTCGCGCTCCAGCCACCGCCGGCGGTGGCCCCGGCGGTGGCCGGCACCCCGCCCCCCGCATCCGCGCCCACCGCAGACGAGGAGATCCGGCCGCTCACCTTCGTGGAGGACTGGGAGCCCGCGGCTCTGGACGCGGGCACCGTGCGCGCGCTGCGGGGCGTCGTGTTCCTGTGCACCGGAGCGGAGCGTCAGGCGGCGGTCGCGCAGGCCGTACGGGCCCTGCGCCCCGGCCTGCACACGGTCTTCGTCGGACACGGGGACACCTTCGGGAAAGCGGACCCGCACTGCTACGAGGTCCGCCGCGGCTCGGCCCAGGACTACCTGGAGGCCTTCCGGGACATCGCGGCGGGGCCGGCCCCCATCGACGCGGTCGTGAGCATCGAGGCGCTCGAACCCGGCGCCGCCACCGAGGACTTCAGTGACGTCGTCCTTACGGTGCAGGCACTCGCCGGCGCGGGCCTCGACGCGGGGCGCTTCGTGGTGGCGGGGGAATACCGCGACGGCGTGGAGCGCGCGCTGCTGGAGGCGCATCTCGGCTTCGAGCGCTCACTGGGCATGGTGATGCCCGGACTGTCGGTGGTGGCCGTACTCCAGGACACCGCCGATCCGCTGCGGCCGGCGGACACCGCCGGCCGGCTGGAGCGGCTGCTCGCCGAGTTGGGTCAGGAGCGGCCGGTCAGCGCGCTGTACCGCGCGGGTGGCCGCTTCGTGAGCCGCGTACGCGAAGCCACGCTGGACGAGAACCGCCCCGGCGCCCTCCGGCACGGCGGTACGTACCTGATCACCGGCGGCTGCGGTGGGCTGGGGCTGATCGTGGCCCGCCACCTCGCGGAGCACTACGCGGCCACCATCGTCCTGACCGGCCGCTCCGCGCTGGACGCGGCACGCCAGGAGGCGCTGCGCGGCCTCGCCGCCGGAGATCGGGTCCTGTACGTCCAGGCAGACAGCTGCGACGCGGATGCCATGAAGCGGGCCGTGACCCAGGCGCGGGAGCGCTTCGGGGCGCTGCACGGCGTCATCCACGCGGCCGGGGTCCAGGGCGAGGGCAGCGTCCTGGAGAAGAACCTGCGGTCCTTCGAAGACGTCCTGAGCCCCAAGATCCAGGGAACGCTGGCACTGGATGAGGTGCTGGCGGGCGCCGAGCTGGACTTCGTCTGCTACTTCTCCTCCACCGCCGCCGTCATCGGCGACTTCGGCACCTGCGACTACGCGGTGGCCAACCGCTTCCAGATGTCCTACGCACGACACCGGGACGCCGAGGTGCGGGCGGGCCGGCTGTCCGGCCGGACCGTGGTCGTCAACTGGCCGCTGTGGCGCGAGGGCGGCATGGGCTTCGACCACGACACCACCACGATGCTCCTGAAGTCGAGCGGCCAGGACTTCCTGGAAACAGCGGTCGGCATCGACTTGTTCGAGCGGTTGCTGTCCCAGGAGGCCGCGCAGCACATGATCCTGGTCGGCAGGCCGAGCCGGGTGGCGCGCTTCCTGGGGCTGACGCCTTCCGCCGGCGCCCCGGCCCAACCGGCGGCGACCGCGGCCGGGCTGACCGTCCACTCGGTCGTGGGCGGCGTGCCCGCTGCGCCGGCCCCCGATGCCGAGGAACGCCTGGCACACGACCTGCGGCAGATCGTCAGCGGCGCGGTCAGCCTGTCCCCGGAGCGGCTCTACGAGGACGACAACCTGGCCGACTACGGCTTCGACTCGGTGAGTCTGGCCGGCCTGGCCACCCGGCTGGGGCAGCACTTCGGCATCGAGGTCACGCCCGCCCTCTTCTACAGCCGCTCCACACTGCGCAAGCTGCGGGAGTTCTTCGCCACCGAACACCGAGATCTCCTGGCCGTGTTCTACAGCGACCACGGTGATGGCGAGGCCACCACCGAACCGGCCGCAGCGCAGACCGTACCGCCGCAGGAGCCGAATCCCGCCGGCAGGCCGGGGCCCGGCGCCTCCCCTCAGCGTGACGCCGGCACCGCCCCGGACGCAGGCGCGGAGCGCCGCGTGCGGGAGCAGCGGACGGAGGACGACGCCATCGCCGTCATCGGCATGAGCGGGCGCTTCCCCGGCGCCGACAACCCCTCCGAGCTGTGGTCCGTCCTCGCGGAGGGCCGCGACGTCGTCAGCCCGGTCGCCCGCGAGCGCCTGGAGCTGTGGGGCGAGCCGCAGAACAGTCCCTTCGCGGCCTTCCGCGTCGGTCAGGTGTCCGCTCCCGACGAGTTCGACCCGCTGTTCTTCGAGATCTCCCCCAACGAGGCGCGCAACCTCGACCCGCGCCAGCGGCTCCTGCTCCAGGAGTCGTGGCACGCCCTGGAGGACGCGGGTTGGACGCCTGCGGCGACCCGCAGGATCGGCATGTTCGTGGGGGTCGAACAGGGCGACTACGACACCCTGGACCCCGCAGCGGGCACCGTCACCGCCAACCACGACGGCATTCTCGCCGCACGCCTGTCCTACCTGCTCGACCTGAGCGGTCCCGTCATGGCCATCAACACGGCCTGCTCGTCGGGGCTGGTGGCCGCGCACCAGGCCTGTGCGAGCATCCGCACCGGCGAGTCCGACGTCGCCCTGGCCGCAGGGGTCAGCCTCATCACGACCTCGCAACTGCTGACCCGTACCCAGCAGGCCGGCATGCTGTCCGAGGACGGCGTCACCTATGCCTTCGACAAGCGCGCGAACGGGATGGTCCTCAGCGAGGCCGTCGCCGTGGTGGTGCTGAAGCGGCTTTCGGCGGCGGTGGCCGACGGCGACCGGATCCACGGCGTCATCCGCGCCAGCGGCATCAACTACGACGGCAGGTCCAACGGCATCACCGCGCCGAACGGCGACGCCCAGACCGCGCTGCTGCGCGACACCTACCAGCGGCACGGCATCGACCCGGGCGACATCGAGTACGTCGTCGCCCACGGCACCGGCACCCGGCTCGGGGACCCCGTCGAGGTCAACGCCCTCAACGACGTCTTCCGGGGCTTCACCGACAAACGGCAGTACTGCGCGCTGACATCGGTGAAGCCGAACGTCGGGCACACGCTCGCGGCCTCCGGACTCGTCAGCCTCATCGGGGTCCTGCAGGCCATGCGGCACGAGACGATCCCGGGCTCCCTGCACTGCGCGCAGGAGAACGAGTACATCGAGTGGAAGAACAGCCCGTTCTTCGTCAACAAGGCGAACCGGGCGTGGCCCGAGGCCGCCGGGCGCAGACGGATCGCCGCCATCAGCTCCTTCGGCATGAGCGGCACCAACGCCCACATGGTGGTGGAGAGTCGCCCGGAACGCGAAGAGGACGAGGTCATGGAGATGCCCGCTCACCTGCTGGCCCTGTCGGCCAAATCCGAGGAGTCGCTGCGCCGGCGGGTCGCCGACCTGGTCGACTTCCTGGAGAGCCCCCGGCACCAACCCAGCCTGCGGGACGTCGCCGCGACGCTGCTGGACGGCAGGCCCCACTTCCGCCACCGCTGCGCCGTCGTCGCCCGTGACCGCGCCGAGGCGGTACGCCTGCTGCGTCTGCAGGGTGCGGGTGGCCACGACCCCGACGTCTGCGCCGGGGAGGTGCCCAAGGACTTCGCGCCGAGCGAAGCGGCCCGGCAGGCCGGCGAACGACTGCTGGTGGAGGCGGCCGGCCGGCACCAGGACGGCCCCGGCCTCCGCGACGCGCTGCGGGCCGCGGCGCGGGCGTACTGCCAGGGGTACGACCTGGCGTGGCGCCGGCTGTTCGGCGGCCGGCGCACCGCGCCGGTCGCGCTGCCCGGCTACCCCTTCGCCACGAAGCGCCTGTGGCGCCCGCGTACCACGCGCCCGGCGCCCGACGCGATGTTCGCGTCCGCGGCCGGCCGCGCCGACGTGACGGGCCGCCGCTTCGACGTGGTGCTCACCGGAGCGGAGTCCTTCCTGCGCGACCATGTCGTGGCCGGGGAGAAGATCCTGCCGGGCGTCGCCCACCTGGAGTTGGCCCGCGCCGCGCATGCGGCGCTGCCCGCGCGGCGCGACACACCCACGGCCGGTGTCACGTTCCGCGACGTCGTGTGGCTGCGCCCGGTGACCGTCGCGGACACACCGCTCGATCTCCACGTCGAACTGGAGCCGGACGGCGCCGCGGCAACCCGCTACCGCATCCTGGCGCCCGGCGCCGACGGACCCGTCGTACACAGCCAGGGGCGCATCGAGACCGGCGGCGGACCGGCGGCGCGGCCACGGCTCGACCTCGCGGGACTGCGGACCGCGTGCGACCACTACGAGATGGCCGCGACGGAGGCGTACCTCGTCTACCGGCGCCAGGGCATCGTGTACGGGCCCACCTTCCAGGGGCTGCGGCGCCTGCTCGTGGGGGACGCCCAGGTCCTCGCCGAACTCACACTGCCCGAGGCGCCGGAGTACGGCGCGGGCACCCCGGTGCTGCCTCCGGGGCTCCTGGACGCCGCCCTGCAGGCGTCGATCGGCCTGCGGCACGGCGAGGGCCTCCGACTGCCTTACGCAGTCGGGGCGGTGGAGATCCTGGGTCCCTGCGAGCCGGTCATGTGGGCGTGGCTCAGGGGTACCTCGGGGAGCGGCGACACATTCGACGTCGACCTGTGCGACGAGCGGGGCGAGGTCCGCGTGCGGTTCTGGGCCTTCAGCACCCGGCCGCTGCGCGCCGCGGCCGAGCCGGCGCCGGCGGCGCAGCCCGCCCGGCCCGCCGCCGGGAGCCTGGCGCTGCTGGAGCCGCGCTGGGAGTTGGCGCGGTCCGCCCTGTCGGCGAACGGCGACGGACTGCGGGGGCGGACGCTGCTGGTCGGCGCCGACCCGGAGGAACTGGCCGTCGTCCTCACCGGGCGCGGCGAGGACGTGGACGTGGTCCTGCTGCGGGCCGAGGACACCGTCGACGGCCTGCGGGAGCGGCTCGCGCGCGGGGGACCCTACGACAGCGTCGTGTGGGTCGCGGGCGGCGCTGCGGCGGTGCTGCCGGAGAGCGAGGACCTGATCAGCCGTCAGGAGGGCGGGCTGTACGCCGGCTTCCGCCTGGCGAAGGCGCTGCTGGCCCTCGGCTACGACAAGCGGGACCTGGAGTGGACCGCCCTCACGGTCCGCAGCCAGGAGGTCATCGACACCGACCGCATCGACCCGGCCCACGCCGGAGTGCACGGTCTGCTGGGGTCGCTTTCGAAGGAGAACCCGCGGTGGCGGGTGCGGACGGTCGATGTGGAGGCGTTGCGGGACGACGTACTGAGGGAGGCGCTGCGCCTGCCGGCGGAGCCGTCCCACGGCAGTTGGGCGCATCGTGGCGGGTGCTGGTACCGGCAGGTCCTGGCACCGGTGCCGTTCGACGCGCTGCCCGCGCAGACGGCGCCGTACCGACGCGGCCGCGTCTACGTGGCCATCGGCGGCGCCGGCGGCCTCGGCGCGGTCTGGACCGAGCACGTGATACGCACCTACGGGGCGCAGGTGGTCTGGATCGGCCGCCGCGCCGAGGACGACGCCATCCGGGCCAGGATCGAGGAACTGTCCCTGCTGGGACCGGCCCCCTGGTACGTGCAGGCCGACGCCACCGACCGGCAGGCGCTGGCGGCCGCGGTCGCGCACATCCGGGCCCGCTTCCCCGAGATCAACGGCGTCGTCCACTCGGCGCTCGCGCTGCTCGACCAGAGCGTGGCCCGGATGCCGCAGGAACGTTTTCGCACCGCCGTGCGCGCGAAGGTCGACGTCAGCGTCCGTATCGCGCAGGTCTTCGCGGACGAGCCGCTGGACTTCGTACTGTTCTTCTCCTCGACCAACTCCTTCCAGCGGTCCGCAGGACAGAGCAACTACGTGAGCGGCTGCGTGTTCAAGGACGCGTTCGCCCGGCTGTGGCAGCAGACCCGTGCCACCCCCGTGAAGGTGATCAACTGGGGCTACTGGGGAAGCGTCGGCGTCGTCGCCTCGTCCGCGTACCAACAGCGCATGGAGCAGAGCGGCATCGGCTCCATCGAACCCGCCGAAGGCATGGCGGCGCTGGACCTGCTGCTCTCCGGGCCGTACCACCAGCTCGCCCTGGAGAAGACCACCGTCGCAGGGCAGGCCGGGCACGACACCCCGCCCGCCGAGTCCGGCGGCCCGAACGACCAGCGGCTGCGGCGGGTGCTCGCGGACTCCGGCAGTGCCCGGGGCTTCGACGACGCCCTGCTGTGCGAACTGCTTCTGTCGCAGTTGCAGACGCTGGGGATGGACCGCGCCGGCGGGTCGGTCGCCGACCTGAGAGCCGCCTTGGATCCGGGGGGCGGCTACGACCGCTGGCTATCCGAGAGCCTGCGCATCCTTGCCGAGCACGGCTACCTGGAGCACGGCCCCGAGCACTACACCCTGGCCGACCGGGCGCGCCTCGACCCTGCCGAGGTGTGGCGGCGCTGGGAGGCGGTGTGCCGGCGCGGTGACGGCACCAACGCCTACGTCAACTTGCTGGATCCGGTCCTCCGCGCGCTGCCCGAGGTGCTCGCGGGCCGGCGGCCCCCGACCGAGGTGATCTTCCCCGCGTCGTCGATGCGGCTGGTCCGCGGCGTGTACCGGGACTGCGACAGCGCCGTGGCGCTGAACGAGCTCATGGCGGAACTGGTGGCGGCCCGCGTCGAGGCCCTGCTGGAGAACGACCCCGCCCACCGCGTCCGCATCCTGGAAATCGGCTCAGGCACCGGCGGCACCAGCGAGAAGGTGCTGGGCCGGCTGACGCCGTACCGCGCCGGAATGGCGGAGTACTGCTACACCGACGTTTCGCAGTACTTCCTGCGCAACGGGCGGCAGGAGTTCACCGCCGGCCACCCGTACCTGCGGTTCGAGCTGTTCGACGTGGAGCGCGCCCCCGCGGAGCAGGGGATCGGCGAGGGCGTTTACGACATCGTGCTCGCCACCAACGTCCTGCACGCGACCCGCGACGTCCGGGCGGCCGTGCGGCACGCGCGGGCGCTGCTGGGAGCGGACGGCGTACTGGTCCTCAACGAGCTCGCGACACGCACCCCGTTCCTGCACCTGACCTTCGGACTGCTCGACGGCTGGTGGCGCTACGCGGACACCGAACTGCGCATTCCGGGCAGCCCGGGGCTGGCCCCCGAAACCTGGCAGCAGGTGCTGGGGGAGGAGGGCTTCACCACCGTGTCCTTCCCCGCCGCCCCCGTGCATGAGGCCGGTCACCAGATCGTGGTGGCCGACACCGGCGCACGGACCGGCACGCCCGCACCCGTCCCCACCCCCACCCCCACCCCCGCTCCCGCTCCCGCACCGCCGAGTGTGGAGGACGGGCAGGAACGGGTGCGGTCCGTGATCGTCACGCGGCTCCAGACGTCGCTGGGTCTGGACCGCCGGGAGATCTCCGAGGAGGACTCCTTCGCCGACTACGGCGTGGACTCCATCCTGGGCGTCGAACTCACCCAGCAACTCAGCGCCGACCTGGGCATCTCGCTCTCCGTCACGGACCTGTTCGACCACAGCTCGGTGCGCGCGCTGGCGGCGTACGTGGCGGAGCACCACCTCGACGCGGCGCCGCTCCCGGCTCCCCCGGTACCCGCAGCCGTCCCGGCGCCCGTCGCCGCACCGCCGGCACCGCCTGCCGCGACCGTACCCATAGCCGCTGTGCCCGCTGTGCCCGGCCTGCCGTCCGCCTCGGTGTCGGCATCGGCGTCGGTGGCCGTAGAAGCCCCCGGCCCCGTCGGCGAGCCGGTCGCCATCATCGGTATGAGCGGAAGGTTCGGCACGGCCAAGGACCCCGATCAGCTGTGGCAGCACATCGCCGAAGGCCGCAGTCTCGTCGGCGAGATCTCCCGCTGGGACATGCCGGCCTTCGTGGCACCGGGCGCGTCCCACCCCCGGTATGCCTCGCTGATGGACGACATCGACCAGTTCGACCCGCTGTTCTTCCAGATATCGGGCCTCGAAGCCGCCTATATGGACCCCCAGCAGCGGGTGGTACTGGAGGAGGCGTGGAAGGCCCTGGAGGACGCCGGTTACGCGGGCGACGCCATCCGCGGCCGGGCCTGCGGCGTCTACATCGGCACTCAGGTCAGTGACTACCTGCCCGGCTCCAGCGAGGACGCCCCGGCCCAGGCCATGTGGGGCAACGCCGAGGCGATCATCCCGGCCCGCCTGTCCTACCTCCTGGACCTGCAAGGTCCCGCCATCGCCGTCGAGACGGCGTGCTCCGGCTCGCTCGTCGCCCTCCACCTCGCGTGCCAGGCCCTGCGGGCCGGCGAGATCGAGTCGGCCCTGGTCGGCGGAGTGTCCGTACAGTGCGCCCCCGACTACTATCTGAACGCCCACAAGGCCGGAATGCTGTCCGAGACGGGTCAGTGCCACACCTTCGCGGACGGCGCGGACGGCTTCGTACCCGGCGAGGGCGTCGGCGTCGTCATGCTCAAGCGCCTGCGGGACGCCCTCGCCGACGGTGACCACATCCACGGTGTGGTCCGCGGGTCGGGCATCAACCAGGACGGGACGTCCAACGGCATCACCGCACCGAGCGCCAAGTCGCAGGAACGGCTGGAGCGCCAGGTGTACGACACGTTCGGCATCGACCCCGCAGGCATCCAATTGGTCGAGGCGCACGGCACCGGCACCCAGCTCGGGGACCCCATCGAGTTCCAGGCGCTGACCCGCGCGTTCCGCCACTACACCGACCGGCGCGAGTACTGCGCCATCGGCTCGGTCAAGACCAACATCGGGCATGCCGCGCCGGCTTCGGGAATGGCGGGGCTCATCAAGATCCTGCTCGCCCTGCGCCACCGCGAGCTGCCACGCAGCCTGCACTTCGAACAGGGCAACGCCCACATCGAGTTCGCGGGCAGCCCGTTCTACGTCAACACGGAGCACCGCCCCTGGACGGCCGAGCCGGGCCGGCCCCGGCGGGCGGCGCTCAGCTCCTTCGGGTTCAGCGGCACCAACGCCCATGTGGTGGTCGAGGAAGCCCCCGATCCGGCGCACCGCGCACACGCGCCCGCACCCGACCACCTCGTGGTGCTGTCCGCCCTGTCCTCCGAGCAGTTGCGGACGCAGGCCGAACAACTGGTGGAGCATGTGCGCCGGCACCCGAACACCGACCTGGGCGACGTCAGCTCGACCCTGGTACGCGGCCGGCGGCACTGCCCCGTCCGGCTGGGGTGCGTGGCCCGTGACACCGCCCACCTGGTGGAACTGCTGGACCGGTGGCTCACGGACGGACACGAGCAGGAGGTGCGCACCGCCGACCTCGCGGAGCACGCGGTGAGCCCGCAGCCCGCCCTGGAACAGTTCGGCGACTCCTGCCTGCGTGCGTGCGCCGAGGGCGCGACCGGGACAGCCCGCCGGGAGCACCTGGACGCCGTCTGCGCCCTCTACCTCCAGGGATACCCGCTGCGGTACGAGCGGCTCTTCGAACGGGGTACGTACCGGCGCGTCCCCCTGCCGACGTATCCGTTCCAGCGACAGCGCCACTGGCTGCCCGCGGGGGGCGGCTCCAGCCGCACCGCTCCCGTCCCGCCCGCCGACCGCGCGCCCGCGCCGAGCCCGCAGACCGGCGCCTCCTCCCATCTGACGCTGGCACCGATATGGGTCGAGGAACAGGCCCCGGAGCCGGGCCCCGGCCCGGACATCCGCAGTGGCGTCGTCGTTGTGGGCGGGAGCGCAACGGAGCGCGCCGCCCTGGCGGCCGAGTGCCCCGACGCGTACTTCGTCGCCAACGGCTCGGTGAGCGCCGCGCAACTCACCGAACAGGTGCGGGGCGCGGGTACGGTCCGCCACCTCGTGTGGATCTCCCCGGCGGACGCGGGCGCCGGGCCCGACGCTCTGCTGCGCCGCACCGACGTCGGAGTGATCGCGTTCTTCCGGCTGGTCAAGGCACTGTTCGAGCTGGGTTACGGCGGCCAGGAACTGACCTGGACCGTGGTGACGCGGCAGACCCAGCCCGTGCGGCAGAGCGAATCAGTGCTGCCCGCCGACGCCGCCGTGCTGGGCCTGGCCGAGGTCATGGCGAAGGAACTGCCCAACTGGACCCTGGGCGGCTTCGACCTGGGCGGCTCCGACGAGCTCCCCGCCCGTATCCTGCTCGCCGCCCCGGCCCCGACCGTGCGGGCGCTGCGCGACGGCCAGTGGTTCCGTCGCGGCCTGTACCTGGCGGAACTGCCGGCACCGTCCCACTCCCCGTACAAGGAAGGCGGCGTCTACGTCGTCCTGGGCGGGGCCGGCGGCATCGGCCGGCTCTGGAGCGAAGACCTGATCCGGCGCCACCGGGCCCAGGTCGTCTGGATCGGCCGCCGGGAGGAGGGCCCCGGCATCCGGGCGGAGATCGAGCGGCTGGCCGCGCTCGGGCCGGCGCCCTGGTACGTACGGGCCGACGCCGCCGACGTGGACTCGCTGCGGAGCGCGTACACCCGGATCCAGGAGCGGTTCGGCACCATTCACGGCGTAGTGCAGTCCGCCTTCGGCCTGGTGGACCAGAGCCTGCCCAACACGACCGAGCAGCAGTTCCGGCAGGGTCTGAGCGCGAAGATCGACGCCAGCGTGTGCATGGCGGAGGTCTTCGACACCGACGGACTCGACTTCATGCTCTTCTTCTCCTCGATCGCGTCGGTCAACCCGGCCAGGGGATACTGCAGTTACGTGGCAGGCAACGCCTTCGAGGATGCGCTGGCCCGCCGGCTCGCCGGCACCCGCCCGTACGCCGTGAAGGTGGTCAACTGGGGTTTTTGGGGCGCCGTCGGCAGCGGACTCGACGTTCCGGAGCACGTACGCGAGCGCATCTACCGGCGCGAGGGCCTCGGCGACATCGACCCCGCGCTGGCGATGGACGCGGTCGAGCGGCTCCTGGCCGCTCCGCTCGGGCAGGTTGCCTACCTCAACACCAGCGAACCCGAACGGTTCCAGGGCTTCAGCGACCGCGAGGCGATCCGTGTGCTGGACCCGGCGGTCCGCCGCAGCGCGCCGCTCACCCCGCTGCTGCCCGCGCGCGGGGAGCAGTTGCGGACGGTCGAGACACAGGCCAAGTCCACACTGCGGATGCTGGACGAGCTGCTCCTGCGGCTGCTGTGGTGCGAACTGCGCGGCCGCGGCTGGATCGGGACGGGAACCGTCGACGCGGACTCCCTCCGGCAGGCCGGCGGGATACTGCGGAAGTACGACCCCTGGGCGAAGGAGACCCTGAAGCTGTTCGCGCGGCAGGGCTGGCTCGCGGAGACCGGATCCGCGGGCTGCTACCGGGCGCCCGCCGCCGACCCCGTCGACCCGGACGCCACCGCTGCCGCATGGGAGCGCGACCGGCGCGCGTGGCTTCAGGACCCCGAACTGCGGGCGTCGGTCGACCTGGTCGACAAGACGCTGCGCGCGCTGCCCGACGTCCTCATCGGCACGGTCCCCGCCGTCGACGTGATCTTCCCAGGTTCCTCGCTGGAACTGGTCGAGGGGATCTACAAGCGGAACATGATCGCCGATTACTTCAACGACGTGGTGGGCGACTGTGTCGTCGCCCTCGTCGAGAGCAGGCTCGCGCAGGACCCCGGAGCCCGCGTCCGCATCCTGGAGATCGGCGCGGGAACGGGCGGTACCACCGCCACGGTGCTGCGCCGGCTCCAGCCGTACCAGCGGCACATCGGCGAGTACTGCTACACCGATCTGTCCAAGGCGTTCCTCCTGCACGGCCAACGGGAGTTCAGCGCGGGCAATCCGTTCCTGCGCTGCGAGATCTTCGACGCCGGCCGGTCCGCCGCCGAGCAGGGATTCGACGAGGGCGGCTACGACCTGGTCATCGCGACCAACGTGCTGCACGCCACCAAGGAGATCCGCACGTCACTGCGTAACAGCAAGGCGCTGCTGCGGTCCGGTGGTGGTCTGGTCATCAACGAGATCGACGGCCACACCGTCTTCGGGATGCTCACGTTCGCGCTGCTGGACGGCTGGTGGCTGCACGACAGTGATCTGCGCGAGACCGGGGGACCCGGTCTGCGGCCCGAGATGTGGCAGTCGGTGCTGCGGTGGGAGGGCTTCGAGGGCGTCGAGTTCCCCGCGCGGGACGCGCACCCGCTCGGCCAGCAGGTGGTGGTCGGCTTCAGTGACGGGGTGATCCGCAGGCCCCGCGGCGAACAGCCGCTTCCCGCGAACGCGCCGCACTCGCAGCCGCTTCCCGTGATGGCGCCGGACTCCGGACCGCAGCCGGCCGGCGCGCAGCCGGTGGCGCAGCCCGATGCCTCCCCGGTGGACGGGGCGCTGCTCGACGACACCGTGCGCGGCTATCTGATGGAACTGGTCGCGCGGACCCTCATGATCCCGGCCGGATCCATTGACGCCCGCGAGCAGCTGTCGGCGTACGGCATCGACTCCATCCTCATCCTGCAGCTGCTGACCAGTCTCAAGAAGGACCTGGGGGAGATGAGCAGCACTCTGTTCTTCGAGTACCGCACCATCGAGGAGCTGACGGAGTACTTCGTCACCGAGCGGGCCGAGAGTGTGGCCCGCGCCCTGGGAGTGGGCCAGGGTCCGGCCGCCGGGCAGGCGACCGCGCAGGCCCACGTCCCGGACACGGGGCCTGCCGAGGCCGCCGCGCGGCCCGGCCCCGCCCGCACGGCGGCGCGTCCCGCACCGCTGCCCGCGCGCAACGATGGCATCGCGATCGTCGGAATGAGCGCGCGCTTCCCCCAGGCCGAGACCCTCGACGCCTTCTGGGACATCCTGCGCGAGGGCCGCAACACCGTCACGGAGATCCCCGCCGACCGGTGGCCGCTCGACGGCTTCTACGAGCCCGACAAGGAGGACGCCGCCGCGAAGGGCAGGAGCTACAGCAAGTGGGGTGCCTTCCTCGACGGTTTCGCCGACTTCGACCCGCTGTTCTTCGAGATGACGCCGAACGACGCCACGGAGATCGACCCGCAGGAGCGGCTGTTCCTCCAGGAGGCGTGGCGGGCCTTCGAGAACGCCGGCTACACCCGCGGCCGCCTGGAGCGCGAACACCGTTCGAACGTCGGCGTCTTCGTGGGAATCACCCGCGCAGGACACAACCTCTACGGCCCCGAGCGGTGGCGCCGGGGTGACACCGCCCAGCCCTACACCTCGTTCGGGTCGGCGGCCAACCGGGTCTCGTTCAAACTGAACCTCAACGGTCCGAGCATGCCCATCGACACGATGTGCTCCTCGTCGATGACCGCGCTCCACGAGGCGTGCGAGCACTTGCTGCACAGCGCCTGCGAAGTGGCGGTGGCCGGCGGCGTGAACCTCTACCTGCACCCGTCGAGTTACGTCAACTTGTGCGGTCTGCAGATGCTCGCCGACGAGGACAAGTGCCGCAGTTTCGGCGCCGGCGGCAACGGCTTCGTCCCCGGTGAGGGCGTGGGCGCGCTCGTCCTCAAGCGGCTGGCGGACGCCGAGCGGGACGGCGACCACATCCACGCGGTCATACGCGGCACCAGCATCAACCACGGCGGTACGACGAATGGCTACACGGTGCCGAATCCGGTCGCCCAAGGCCGCGTCGTGCGGGACGCCCTGGACCGGGCGGGCATCGACGCGCGCACGATCAGCTACATCGAGGCGCACGGCACCGGCACCGCGCTGGGTGACCCGATCGAAGTCAACGGCCTGACCCGGGCGTTCTCCCAGGACACCCAGGATCTGCGGTACTGCGCGATCGGTTCGGTCAAGAGCAACATCGGTCACGCCGAGGCCGCCGCCGGTATCGCGGGCGTGTTCAAGGTCGTGCTGCAGATGCGGCACGGTGAACTTGCCCCCAGCCTCCACGCCGACGAGGTCAACCCGCACATCGACTTCGATGCCACGCCGTTCGTCGTCCAGCGCAAGGGCGCGGAATGGAAGCGGCCGGTGGTCGCCGTCGACGGCGTCAGCTCCGAGGTGCCGCGCCGGGCCGGTGTCTCGTCCTTCGGCGCGGGCGGTTCCAACGCCCATGTGGTGATAGAGGAGTACGTCCGCGACCAGCCCGATCCCGGGGCCGCCCGGGTCGGCGGGCCTGCCGTGGTCGTCCTGTCCGCCAAGGACGAGGAGCGGCTGCGGGACCAGGCACGCGCCTTGCTGGACGCGCTCGCGGACTCCGAGCGGAGCGGGGCCGCGCTGGCCGATGTCGCGTACACCCTGCAGGTCGGACGCGAAGCCATGAGCGAGCGGCTGGGGACGGTCGTCAGCTCCTTCGCCGAGCTGCGGGACCGGCTGCGGGCATTCCTGGACCACCCTCAGGGCGGCGCCGGGCTGCACCGGGGCCGCGCCGCACGCGGCGACCGCGCGCTGACGGCGCTGACCGCCGACGCGGAGCTGACCGCGGTCGTCGGGACGTGGCTGGCCAAGGGCCAGTACGCCAAGGCGCTCGACCTGTGGGTGAACGGCTTCGAACTGGACTGGGGCGGCCTCCACCCGGCGGGAGCGGCGCGCATCGTCCCCCTGCCCACGTACCCCTTCGCCCGGGAGCGGTACTGGATCGCCGAGCGGCCGATCGACGGCGCTCCGCCCGAGCACCCGCCCGTCGCCACGGACGGGGAACCGGCCGGCGACCTGCCGGACGCACTGATCGACGACCTCCTCGACGAGGTGGTGAGCGGTTCTCTCGACGTCGCGACCGCCGCCGAGAACATCCGACGGTCCGTCATCGACGGCACCGGCCGGACCACCGACAACGAGGGGCGCTGATCATGGACAGCCAGCTGGAGCGGCTTCTGGCGGATCTCAAGGCCGATCGCGTCTCCAAGGAGCACGTCAAGCAGTTCTTGAAAGCCCGTCAGGAACGGACGGCGAAGCACCGTCAGGACCGGACGGGACCGCTCACGGACGCCCCGGACACGGCGCCGTCACCCGAGTTGCTGCGCTGCCACCCGGTCTGGCGGGCGGCGGACAGCCCCGCGACCGGCCGCGAGCCCCGACATGTGGTGCTGCTGGCCGGGCCGTCGGCCCTGGCGGACGCCCTGCGCCGGCAGGACGTCACGGTCGACGTACGCCAGCTGCGGACCGGGGCCACCGGCCTGGCCGACCGCTACGCCGATCTCGCGGGCCAGGTGCTCACCGCGCTCCGCGCGCTGGCCGGCGACCCGGAACTGCCCGCCACTCTCGTGCAGCTCGTCTGCTCCCTGCGGGGAGAGGACGCCCTCCTGTCCGGCCTGATCGGCATGGTCAGAAGCGCGGGCCTGGAGAACCCCGCAATCGTGCCCCAGCTGCTCCTGGTCGACCCGGCCGCCGAGCCGGCGCAGACCGCCGCCCGGATCCTGGAGAGCCGCGAGCGTGGCGAGGACCGCGTCGTGCGGTTCCGCGACAGCGTGCGCGAGGTACTGACCTGGCAGGAGTCGGCGAGCCCCGAGCACACCGCCATGCCCTGGCGGGAAGGCGGCACGTACGTCGTCACCGGCGGCCTGGGCGGGCTCGGACTGATCTTTGCCCGGGATCTGCTGCGCTCGGTGCAGAAGGCGACCGTCCTGCTGAGCGGCCGCTCCGCGCTCGACAGCGACCGGCGCCATCTGCTGGAGGGTCTGTACCGGCCGCAGGCGCGGGTGGAGTACGCACAGCTGGATGTGGCCGACCCGGACGCCGTTGAGGCGTACCTGGCCGGCGTGCGGCGCGAGCACGGCGCCATCCACGGCATCATCCACAGCGCCGGGGTGATCCGGGACAGCTTCGTGTCCCGCAAGAGCGCGGAGGAGCTGCGCGAGGTCCTCGCTCCGAAGACGGCAGGCACCCTCAACCTGGACGCCGCCAGCAAGGACGACGCCCTGGACTTCTTCGCCCTGTTCTCCTCCACAGCGGCGATCACCGGCAACGTCGGCCAGTGCGACTACGCCGCCGCCAACGCGTTCCTGGACGCGTTCGCCCACCACCGCGGCGGCCTGGTCGCGCAGGGCCTGCGTGCGGGGCGCAGCCTCTCGCTCAACTGGCCGCTGTGGGCCGAGGGCGGGATGCCGGTGGACGCGGAGACGGAGCAGGTCCTGCGCGAGCAGACCGGCATGCACGCCCTGCGCACCGCGTCGGGCATCCGGGTCTTCCACGAGTCCCTGGGGTCCGGGCACTGCCAGGTGATGGCGGTCGAGGGCGACGGCCCGCGCATCCGCCGGACCCTGCTCGGGCAGCCGGCGGCCACCACCGGGTCCGCCCCGGCCTCCGCGCCCGCCCCCGCGGGTGTTGAGGGCATCGGCGAGGAGGCGCTGCGCGACAAGGTCGTCAGCAGGCTCCGGCAGCTGCTCAGCGGTGTCATCGGCCTGCCCGTCGCGAAGATCGACGCCCAGGTGCCGCTGGCGGACTACGGCATCGACTCCATCGTCGTCACCCGGCTCAACCGGAAGCTCGCCGAGAACTTCGCGGATCTGCCCAAGACGCTGCTGTACGAGTTCAACTCGCTGGACGCCCTCGCCTCCTATCTCGTTCGGACGCGCCGGCAGGGCTGCCTGGACTGGACGGGGACGGCGGCCAGCCCGGCGCCCCTGGCCGCTCCGGCGCCTCAGTCGACGCACACCCCCGCCGAGCGGCAGGCACCCGCGGCGGCCCCGGCCACCGCCGCTCCCCCCGAGGACGCGATCGCCGTCATCGGCATGAGCGGGCGCTTCCCGCAGGCCCGCAACCTGCGGGAGTTCTGGGAGAACCTCGCCGCCGGCCGTGACTGCGTCACGGAGATCCCGGAGGACCGCTGGCCGCTGGAGGGCTTCTACCACCCCGACCGCGACGATGCGGTGGCAGCGGGCCTGAGCTACAGCAAATGGGGCGGATTCCTCGACGGATTCGCCGAGTTCGATCCGCTCTTCTTCGCCATCTCCCCGCAAGAAGCGATGAGCATGGACCCACAGGAGCGGCTGTTCCTGCAGGAGTCCTGGAACGTGCTGGAGGACGCCGGCTACACCCGGCAGCGGCTGGCCGACGCCCATCGCCGGAGGGTGGGCGTCTTCGCCGGCGTCTCGAAGACCGGGTTCGACCTGTACGGGCCCGACCTGTGGAAACGTAACGAGAAGCTGCACCCGCTGACCTCGTTCGCCTCGGTGGCGAACCGCGTGTCGTACCTGCTCGACCTCACCGGGCCCAGCCTGCCGGTCGACACCCTCTGCTCGTCGTCGCTCAGCGCCGTCCACCAGGCGATGCAGCACCTTCGCCGCGGCGAGTGCGACCTGGCCGTCGCAGGCGGGGTCAACCTCTACCTGCACCCGTCGAACTACACCCTGATGTCCGGCAAGCGGATGCTGTCGGACGACGGCACGTGCCGCAGCTTCGGAGCCGGGGGCAGCGGGTTCGTGCCGGGGGAGGGTGTGGCCGTCGTCCTGCTCAAGCGGCTGTCCGATGCCGAGCGGGACAACGACAACATCCGGGCCGTCCTGCGCGGCAGCAGCATCAACCACGGCGGCCGCACCAACGGCTACACCGTCCCCAGCCCGGTCGCGCAGGCCGAGGTGGTGCGCGAGGCGCTCGCCGGGGCGGGCATCCGCGCCGACGAGGTGAGCTTCGTGGAAGCGCACGGCACCGGCACCGAACTGGGCGATCCGATCGAGGTCGAAGGGCTGACCCAGGCGTTCGCGTCGGGCTCCGGGCAGCGCTGCGCCATCGGCTCCCTGAAAAGCAACATCGGCCACCTCGAGGCCGCCGCCGGCATCGCCGGGCTGCTCAAGGTCATCCTCCAGATGCAGCACGGGCAGCTCGCGGCGGGCCTGCACGCGCAGGAACCCAACCCCAACATCGACTTCGCCCGCACGCCGTTCCACCTCCAGCGGGAGACGACCGCGTGGACGCGGCCCGCGGTCACGGGCAGCGACGGACAGAGCGCCGGGGGCGACCGGATCGCCGGCGTCTCCTCGTTCGGCGCCGGCGGATCCAACGCGCATGTCGTCGTGGCGGAGTACCGCCGTATCGACCCTTCGCCGGTCCCCGCACCCGAGGGCGCCCCGCGGTTGATCGTCCTGTCGGCGAAGGACACCGACCGGCTGCGGGACCGGGCCCGGGACCTCCTCGACTGGCTGCTCCCGCAGGACCCCGCCGTTCTCGACCTCGACGCCGTCGCCCACACGCTGCAACTCGGCCGCGAGGCGATGGACGTACGCCTGGCCCTGGCCGTCGGCCGGGCCGCCGACCTCACCGCGAAACTCGCCACGTTCGTCGCCGGCGAGCAGGACATCGAGGACCTGCACGTCGGCAACGTCAAGGAGCACCGGGAGGCGCTGACCGCCCTTGGTGACGACGGCGACATGGCCGCCACCGTGGACATGTGGATCGAGAAGGGCAAGTTCGACCGGCTGCTCGGCCTGTGGGTCAAGGGCCTGAACGTCGACTGGGGCAGGCTGTACGGCTCCCGGCGCCCCCGAATGCTTCCGCTGCCCGGTTACCCCTTCGCCCGCGAGCGCTACTGGGTGGGCGACCTGGCCGAGGTGGCCGGCCCCGTGGCTCCCGGCGCCGGCCGGCTGCACCCGCTCCTGCACACCAACACCTCCACCCTCGACGCCCAGCGGTTCGGCTCGGTCTTCTCCGGGGAGGAGTTCTTCCTCACCGACCATGTCGTCAACGGCCGCAAGGTGCTGCCCGCGGCCGCGTACCTGGAGATGGCGCGGGCCGCGCTGGGCGCCTCACTGGACGCGCCGACGGGCCGTATCGTGCTCCGTAATGTGGTGTGGGCCCAGCCCCTGACGGTCGCCGAGCACGCAGCACGCGTCACGACGACGCTGTACGCCGCCCCGGTGCCCGGCGGCGCCGAAGCGGCCGACGAGGTGGCCTTCGAGATCTCCAGCGTCGCGGAAGGCGAGTCCGACGCGGACGCCGTCGTGCACAGCCAGGGGACGGTGCGCGCCCTCGCCGCTGTTGCCCCGGTGGCCGTGGACGTGGCCGCGCTGCGCGCGGCGTGCGATACCGCACAGCTGGACGCCGACGCGTGCTACCGCGTCTACCGGTCTCTGGGTCTCGAATACGGTCCCGCGCACCGCGGCATCGAGAGCGTGGCGCTCGGTGACGGGCAGGCGCTGGCCCGGCTGCGACTGCCGTCCGGGCCGCCTGCCAAGGCCGACGGGTACGTACTGCACCCGAGCCTGCTGGACGCCGCGCTGCAGTCCGCTGTCGGCCTGTTCGGCCGCGACGGCAACCTCGCGGACCCCGCCCCCGCCACGCTGCACCTCCCCTTCGCGCTCGACGAGCTGGACGTCCTGGGGCCGTACACCGCGCAGATGTGGGCGTGGGTCCGTTACAGCGACGACGACCAGCCCGAGCTGGGGATCCGCAAACTGGACATCGACCTTCTCGACGACGCCGGGGTGCAGGCCTGTCGCCTCCGGGGATTCACCTCCCGGGCGTACGCCGCGGACGCGCCCGCCGGCCGGACCGGCGGCAGCCTGCCTCCCGGTGACGTGAGCGTCGCGGCCGCTGCCGCGCAGGACAGCGGCGCCCTCCCGGAGAGCACGCTGGAAGAGCGGACCGGCCAGTACCTGATCGACTTCCTCGCCTCCGAACTGCGCGTACCCGCCGAGCGGATCGACGCGGACGACGCCCTGGAGCACTACGGCATCGACTCGATCCTGACGATGAACCTGACCAACCGGCTGGAGAAGGTCTTCGGTTCGCTGTCCAAGACGCTGTTCTACGAGTATCAGAGCATCCGCGCCCTGGCCGGGTACTTCGTCGGCGCCCACCGGCCGCGCCTGGTCGAGCTGCTCGCGGCCAGCACCCCGGAGCTGTCCGCGACCCCGGCGGACGTGCTCACCCCCCGGGACGGGACACGATCCGCGCACACCCGCCCGGCGGCCGTGCGGCGCGGCCGCCGGGAACCGGCGGTCGCGGACACGGAGATCGCCGTCATCGGACTGGCGGGCCGCTACCCTCAGGCGCGGAACATCCGGGAGTTCTGGCGGAACCTGGCCGAGGGCCGCGACAGCGTCACCGAGATCCCCGCCGAACGCTGGGACCACGGCCCCTTCTTCGACCCGGACAAGAACGCGCCCGGCAAGACCTACACCAAGTGGGGCGGCTTCCTGGACGGCGTCGACCGCTTCGATTCGCTGTTCTTCAACATCGCCCCGCGCGAGGCGGCGTTCATGGACCCGCAGGAGCGGCTGTTCCTGGAGTGCGTGCACGAGACACTGGAGGACGCGGGGTACACCCGCGAGGCGCTGAGCCGCTGCGACGACCGCGGTCTGCCCGGCAACGTCGGTGTCTTCGTGGGGGTGATGTACGAGGAGTACCAGCTCTACGGCGCCCAGGAGCAGGCGCGCGGCCGCAACGTCACGCTGTCCGGCAGCGCGTCGACCATCGCCAACCGGGTGTCCTACGTCTTCGACCTGCACGGTCCGAGCATGGCCGTCGACACCATGTGCTCGTCGTCGCTCACCGCGCTGCACCTGGCCTGCCAGAGCCTGCGGACGGGTGGCTGCGAAGTGGCCGTCGCGGGCGGTGTGAACCTCTCGCTGCACCCCAACAAGTTCCTGATGCTCGGCAGCGGCAAGTACGCGTCGAGCAAGGGCCGGTGCGAGAGTTTCGGGCAGGGCGGAGACGGCTACGTCCCGGGGGAAGGCGTCGGTGCAGTCCTGCTCAAGCCACTCGCCCGGGCCCGCGAGGACAACGACACCATCTACGGCGTCATCCGGGCCACCTCGGTCAACCACGGCGGCAAGACCAACGGCTACTCCGTCCCCAACCCCCGCGCGCAGTACAACGTCATCGGCCACGCGCTGCGTGAGGCCGGGCTCGCCGCGGAGGCGGTGAGCTACGTCGAGGCGCACGGAACGGGCACCTCACTCGGCGACCCCATCGAGATCACCGGACTGAGCCAAGCCTTCCGCGAGCACACCGACCGGACGGGGTTCTGTGCGATCGGGTCGGTCAAGAGCAACATCGGGCACGCCGAGAGTGCGGCCGGGATCGCCGCGCTCACGAAGGTGCTGCTGCAGATGAAGCACGGCCAACTCGCGCCCTCCCTGCACTCCGAGGTACTCAACCCCCACATCGACTTCGAGAGCAGCCCCTTCTACGTGGCGCGGGAGCTGGCGCCGTGGAGCCGCCCGGTGGGCGCCGACGGCGCCGAGGCGCCCCGGGTCGCCGGCATCTCCTCGTTCGGGGCGGGCGGCTCGAACGCGCACGTGATCGTGGAGGAGTACCTCCCGGCTCCACGCCCGGCCGGCGCTTCCCCCGTGCAGGACGGTCCCGCCGGTCCCGTCCCCGTCGTGCTGTCCGCGCGGACCGAAGACGGCCTGCGGGCCCAGGCCGAGCAGCTGCTGGGCTGGGCGACCGGGGACGAGGGCGCCACGGCCGTGCTCGCGGACATCGCCCACACCCTCCAGACGGGTCGGGAGGCCTACGAGGAGCGCCTCGGGTTCATCGCGGCCACGACCGGGGAACTCATCGGTAAACTACAGGCCTTCCTGGCCGGCGAGCCCGCGGTCACCGGCCTGTACCGGGGCCGGGTGGAGCGCCGGCAGGGCACCCTGGCCGTTTTCACCGCGGACGCGGAGCAGACACGGACGCTGGAGGCGGCGCTCGCGCGGAGCGCGTACGGCGAGCTCCTCCAGCTGTGGACGACGGGTCTCGTAGTGGACTGGTCGAAGCTGCACCCCACAGCCGCCGCGGCGCCGCGCCGCATATCGCTGCCGACCTACCCCTTCCAGGGCGAGCGTCACTGGCTGGCCGACGACGCCGCGACCGCCCGGGGCCGGGCGGCTCCGGCGCAGCTCCACCCGCTGGTGCACGTCAACAGCTCCACCCTGCACGGTCAGCGCTTCACCTCGGTCTACACCGGCGAGGAGTTCTTCCTCCGCGACCACCAGGTCAGGGGCAGGCCCATCCTGTCCGGTGCGGCCTGCCTGGAGCTGGCAAGGGCGGCCGTGGCGGCCTCGGTCGACGCGCCGTACCGCGTCTCGGCCATCCGCAACGTGGCCTGGACACGGCCGGTCACCCTGCACGAGCCGGGGCTCACCGTCGAGATCCATCTGCGCTCCGAACAGGACGGCGAGATCGGATTCACGCTGCTCAGCCCGGGCGACCCGGCCACCGGATCCGCCGACACGGTCCACAGCGAGGGCTCGGTGCAGGTGACCGCGCACCCCGCGGCGGCGGACCCCGATGCCCGCGTCGACCTGTCGCGACTGCGGAAGGTGTGCTCCACCCCGGGGCCCGACACCGACACGTTGTACGCGACCGCCGAGGCGCGCGGTATCAGTTACGGTGCGGGCCACCGCGGCGTCGAGCGCCTGTGGACGGGCGCGGGACAGGTCCTGGCCAGGATCGTGCTGCCGTCGGTGGTACGGGACACCCAGGACGCCTACGGGCTCCACCCGTCGACCGTGGACGCGAGCCTCCAGGCGTGTGCCGGCCTGCTGCCCGCGACGGCGGGCGAGGAACAACTGCTGATGCCGTTCGCGCTGGACGAGGTCGAGATCCTCGGTCCCTGCCCGCCGGAGGCGTGGGCCTGGTTGCGGGACAGCGCGGGCCGGCAGGACGAGGGCCTGCGCCGCATCGACATCGACATCTGCGACGACGAAGGGCGGGTGTGGGTCAGGATCAACGGCGTCGCGCTGCGCTCGGCCCCGGCTGCCACCGCCGCCCGGGAACTGTTCGCCGTTCCCCACTGGGTGACCGCGGGCCCGGCTCCGGTCACCGCCCCGGCGCCCGAGGGCCTGGTGCTGGTCGTGGAGCTCCCCGAGGTCGCCGCGGCCCTGGAGGCGCAGGGTGCCGCGCGTGTCGTGCGGCTGTCCTCGGCCGCCACAGATGTCGGGCGCCGCTACACCGACTACGCGCTCCACGTCTTCGACGAGGTGAAACGACTGCTCGGGGCGCCCGCCCACCACCCGGTCCGGATCCAACTGGTCGCCCCGGCCGTCGAGGCGTCGCTGTGGACGGGCCTGGCCGCCATCCTGAAGTCGGCCGCACTGGAGAATCCGCGGCTGCTCGGCCAACTGGTGCTGGTGGACCCGCAGGACACCGCGGAGCGCGCCGCGTCCCGGGTGACGGCGGAGCGCGGGGTCCTCGCGGACGTCGCGGTGCGCCATCTCGGCGGTCTGCGCCAGGTCCTGCGGTGGCGTGAGGAGGACGTCCAGCGCCGGTCGGCGGTGGCGCCCTGGAAGGACGGCGGCGTCTATCTGATCACCGGGGGCGCCGGCAGCCTGGGCAGGGTCTTCGCCCAGGACATCGCCCAGCGCATCCGTGGCGGCCGCATCGTGATCGCCGGCCGTTCGCCCCGCGACGCGCACAAGGACGCGCTGCTGGAACAACTGCGGGCTCACGGCGCAGAAGCGATCTACGTACAGGCGGACGTGGCGGTCAGGGACGACGTCATGGCGCTCGTCGCGGACATCCACGAGCGGTACGGGCGGCTCGACGGCATCCTGCACGCGGCCGGGTTCACCAGCGACGCGTTCGTCATCAAGAAGGACGCGGACGAGTTCTCCCGCGTGCTGGCACCGAAGGTCGCCGGACTGGTGCACCTGGACGAGGCCACCCAGGACGCGGATCTCGACGTCCTGGTCGCCTTCTCCTCGGTCGCCGGGGCCCTCGGCAACATCGGACAGACCGACTACGCGGCCGGGAACGCGTTCATGGACGCCTTCGCCGCCCACCGCAACACGCTGGTGGCCCGGGGCGAACGGCACGGCAGGACCCTGTCGGTCGCCTGGCCCCTGTGGGCCGACGGCGGGATGCGCGTCGACGAACTGACGGAGCGGTCACTGCACGAGCGCTTCGGGCTCGTGCCGCTGCCGGACGAGGACGGGCTGCGCGCCCTGTACGTGGCCATGGCATCACCGTCCGACCAGGTCATGGTGGTGGCGGGCGACCGCACCAGGATCGCGCGGACCCTCCTGGCGGGACTCCTCGTGGACACCCCCGCACCGCGGCCCCGGCCTGCGCCGGACACCGCGACCGCCCCCGGAGGGAACACGGCGGAGGCGCCCGCGCAGGGCCCTGACGAGAACACCACGCAGCAGGCCGTGGCCTACTTCAAGCGGCTCCTGGCCTCGGTCATCGACCTGCCCGCCGACCGGATCGACGCCGAGGCGTCGCTGGAGGAGTACGGCGTCGACTCCGTGATGACCATGGAGATGACCCGCACCCTGGAGGAGGTCTTCGGCACGCTTCCGAAGACCCTGTTCTTCGAGCACCGCACCATCACCGCCCTGACCCGCCACCTCCTCCAGACCCATCCGCGCCACATCGGGGAGCTGATACCCGCCGCGGGTGGGCGCCGACAGCCACCCGCTGCGGCGCCGGACGCCCCGGAGCAGCCCGTTCCGGTGACGGGCCGCACCTGGCCGCCCGTACCGTCCGCCACCGCGACGGTGCGTACCACCGCCCCGGCCCCGGTCACGGCAGCCGGCGACACAGCGATCATCGGCCTGGCGGGCCGCTACCCCCAGGCGCGGGACGTACGGGAGTTCTGGCAGAACCTCGCCGCCGGCAAGGACTGCGTCACCGAGATCCCGGCCGACCGCTGGGACCACGAGCGCTTCTTCGACGCGCGCAAGGGGACACCCGGGAAGTCGTACAGCAAGTGGGGCGGATTCCTCGACGGTGCCTACGACTTCGACCCGCAGTTCTTCAGCATCTCCCCGCGCGAAGCGGAGATCATGGACCCGCAGGAGCGGCTGTTCCTGCAGTGCGTGCACGAGACCCTGGAGGACGCCGGGTACGTCCGGGACATCGGCAAGGACCGTACGGGCAACCTGCTCGACGGCCGGGTGGGTGTCTTCGTCGGAGTGATGTACCAGGAGTACCAGCTCCACGGCGCCCGGTCGCAGGAGGCCGGTGCGGCGCCGGTCGTGTCGGGCAGCTCCGCGTCCGTGGCGAACCGGGTGTCGCACGTGTTCAACTTCCGCGGCCCGAGCCTGAGCGTCGACACGATGTGCTCGTCGTCGCTGACGGCCGTGCATCTGGCCTGCCGGAGCCTGGAGTCGGGCGACTGCGACACGGCGGTGGCCGGGGGAGTGAACCTCTCGCTGCACCCGAACAAGTACCTGCTCCTCAGCCAGGGCCGGCTCGCGGCGAGCGACGGCCGCTGCGCCAGCTTCGGCGCCGGAGGCGACGGCTATGCACCGGGCGAAGGTGTGGGCGCGATCCTGCTCAAGCCACTGGCGCGGGCGATCGCGGACGGCGACCGGATCTACGGCGTCATCAAGGGCACCGCCGCCAACCACCGCGGCAGGACCAGCGGTTACTCGGTTCCGGAACCGCTGGGGCAGGCCGGGGTCATCGGTGAGGCCCTGCGGCGGGCCGGCGTGAACGCGCGGGACGTGAGCTACATCGAGGCGAACAGCGTCGGCACCTCCCTGGGCGACCCGGTCGAGATCGCCGGGCTGTGCAAGGCGTTCGCTCCCGACACCGACGAACGGGGGTTCTGCGCGATCGGCTCGGTGAAGAGCAACATCGGGCACGCGGAGAGCGCGGCCGGTATCGCCGGCATCACCAAGGTGCTGCTCCAGCTCCAGCACGGCCGGCTGGCCCCGTCCCTGCACGCCGCGGAGCTCAACCCGCACATCGACTTCGAGCAGACCCCGTTCGTGGTGCAGCAGGTGGGCGCAGCGTGGCCGGCCCCCGCGGCGGCCGACGGCACACGCGGCACACTGCCGCGCGTCGCGGGCGTATCTGCGTTCGGGGCCGGCGGCTCCAACGCCCACGTCGTGATCGCGGAGTACGTCCCGGGCAGCCCACCGCCGCGTCCGCCGGCCGGCGCCGACCCGCGGGCCGTGATCCCGCTGTCCGCGCGTACGACCGAGCAGTTGAGGGAGCGGGCCGAACAGCTGGTGGCGTGGCTGGACCGCCCGGAGAACGCGGGCCTGGCCCTCACCGACGTCGCCTACACCCTCCAGGTCGGCCGCGAGGCACGGGAGGAACGCCTCGGAGTCGTCGCTGCCTCCGTGCCCGAGCTGGTCGAGCGCCTCGGCCGGTTTTCGGCGGGTGAGTTCGCCGCAGGGGACATCGTCCGTGGTTCGGTCGCCGACGGCGCCCAGGCACTGACTCTGTTCGCGTCGGACTCCGACCTCGAGGTGATGATCGCGGCGTGGGCGGAGAAGGGGAAGTACGAGAAGCTGCTCGAACTGTGGGTCAGCGGGGTGCCGGTGAACTGGCAGTACCTCCACCGGAGCGGGACTCCGCGGCGCATCGCGCTGCCGAGTTACCCCTTCGCGGCCGAGCGGTACTGCGCCTTCGACGAGGTGCCCGCCGCCCAGCCGCGGGCGCTCGGCGGACCGGCGCCGCTGCACCCCCTGGTCCAGGTCAACACGTCCGACTTCACCGAGCAGCGCTTCACCTCCGTCGTGACCGGCCAGGAGCGCTTCCTGGGTGAGCACGCCGCTCGCGGTGTGCCCGGCGCGGCCTTCCTCGAGATGGCCGTGGCCGCGTGCTGCCTCAGCAGCAGAACCGCTGTGGATCCCGCCACCCCGGTGGTGCTGCGCGACGTCGTCTTCGCGCGGCCGCTCGATCCGGCCGACGGCCCCCGCGAGACGCATGTGGGTCTTCGTCCGGAGGACGACGGTGACATCCGGTTCCGGATCACGAGCACACCGTCGGGCGGGGACGGCGAGAGTGACGCCGTCGAGCACAGCGAGGGCGTCCTGTACTTTGCCGAAGAAGTCGGGGAGACCGTGCTCGACGTGCCCGCTCTGCGGGAGGCCTGCCGCGGCGTCGGCTTGACCGCCGATCAGTACTACCGGCGTCACCACGACGGCGGGCTCGCGTACGAACCCGCGTATCGCGCGGTCGAGCACGTCTGGACCCGGCCCGGGCAGGCCCTGATCCGACTGGCGCTGCCCGACCCGGTCCGCGACACCGAGGACGGCCTGGTGCTGCATCCGGGCCTGCTCGACGCCGCGGTGCGGGCCTGCTCCGACCTCCTCGTCCGGCCGGCCGGGCAGCGGGCGGCGGGCGGCGGTGGACCCACGGTGATCCGCGCCATCGACGAAGTTCTGGTCCTCGACGCCTGCACGCCCGCGATGTGGGCCTGGATCCGGCCCGGCACACAGCCGGCCGGCCAGGGGCGGGCCCCCGGGTTCGACCTCGACCTGGCCGACCAGGAAGGCCGCGTCCGCGTCCGCGTCGGGGGGCTCTCCTTCGACCCGGCCACGTCCGACCGTGTCGACCCCGGGTCGGCGATGCCTGCCCCGGCAGCGGAACACCCCGAAACGACCCCGGCCGGTGGGACGCAGGCCGTCGGGCAGCCGGTACTGCTGCGCTCGCAGTGGCAGGCCCGGCCCGCACCGGCCCGGCCGTCCGGCGCCGCCGGCCGCCCGGTGGTGCTGCTCGCCGGAGTGCCCGAACTGGCGCCCCTCCTGCGGGGCGACGACGCCGACGTGTTCCTGCTGACCGCCGACGACGAAGCCCCGGAGGGCCGGTACGCCGCCTACGGCGTGCAGGTGCTGCGCCACCTGCGCTCCCTGCTGCGCGCGGCCGGCGGCCGCAGCCACGTCCAGCTGGTGATTCCCGGTACACCCGACGCGACCCTGCTCACCGGCCTCGCGGCCATGTTCAGGACGGCCCGCCTGGAGAACCCGGCGGTCACCGGTCAGGTCGTCGTACTGGACCGGACGGACACCCCTGAGCGCGCCGTGGCGCGGATCCGGGAGAACCGCGGCTGCCCCGAGGAGACCCTCGTGCGGTACGTCGACGGTCGGCGGGAGATACAGGACTGGGCCGTGTGCGCCGGCCCTACGGCGCCTCACACACAGCCGTGGAAGGAGAACGGTGTCTATCTCGTCGCCGGCGGAGCGGAGGGGCCCGGACGGATCGTCGCACGGGAGATCGCCACACAGGCGGGGAACGCGACCGTCATCCTCGTCGGCCCCTCCCCGCTGGACGCCGAGTCCCGTGAGGCCTTGCGGGAGCGGGCACCCGGCAGCACGGTGTGCTACGAGCAGGCCGACCTCTCCGGCCGGTTCGCGGCGGACGCACTGGTCGCGCGCGTTCTGGAGCGGCACGGAGCGATCGATGGAGTCATCCACGCTGCCGGGACCGCCCGCGAGGCGCTCATCGTCGACACATCGGGCCGGGACTTCCTGGACGGTGTGGCCCCGAAGGTGGCGGGGGTGGTGAACCTGGACACCGCGACCCGGGCGCTCCCGCTGGACTTCTTCGTGACCTTCTCCTTCCTGTCCGGGACGGACGGTGGCGTCGGCCGGGTCGAGGGCGCCGCGGCGAACGCGTTCCTGGACGCCTACGCCCGCCACCGGCAGGACCTCGTCGCCGGCGGTGAGCGCTTCGGGCACAGCCAGTCCGTCAACTGGCCGCTGGGCGCCGACGGCCGGCCGCAGTGGGCGCACCCCGATCCCGGCCCCCGCCCGCCGGGCGCCCCGGTCCCGGCGCCGGACGGTATCGGTGACTTCCACCGGATCCTGCACTCCGAGTACAGCCAGGTCATGGTCGCGGTTCCGCCTGGCGGCCGCACTTTGAGGGACGCCTCGGTCCCGACGCAGCGGAAGTTCCCTACTTTCACCACCGATGGGACGAATTCGTGAAGCACTATGACGGCGACCTGCTTGAGGAGAAGGCGAGCGAGTTCCTTGAGCGCCTTCTGTCCGAGATCACCAAGCTCCCCCTCGGCCGGGTCGATGCCCGGGCCGCGTTCGAGAGCTTCGGTCTCGACTCGGTCATGGCGATGACCATGACGGCGCGGCTGGAAGCGGTCTTCGGGTCGCTGCCCACCACCTTGTTCTTCGAGTTCGCCACACCACGTGAGCTGGCCCGGCACCTGGTCGCCACCCGTCGGCCGGCCGTGTCGAGGCTGCTCGGACAGGCCGCGCCCGCCCCGGCCGCCCCGGCTGCCGACGCCCCGCCCCCCGCCGGGCCGGCAGCCCGTGCCGGCGCCCGGTCCGCAGGCCCGCTGCGACGCAAACCCCTGTCGTCGCCCCGGTGGTCCGCGCAGCAGACCGACCAGCCGTCGCCGCCCGCGCCCCGGCCCGCGCCCACTCTCCCCGAGCGGCAGGGGCTGGACATCGCGATCATCGGCCTTGCCGGGCGCTACCCCAAGGCCCGCACCGTTGACGAGTTCTGGGCGAACCTGGCGGCCGGACGCGACTGCGTCACCGAGATTCCCGCCGACCGTTGGGATCACGAGGCGTACTTCGATCCGAACCCGGACGCCCCCGGCAAGACGTACAGCCGGTGGGGCGGATTCATCGACGGGGTCGACGAGTTCGACCCGCTGTTCTTCAGCATCTCGCCCGTCGAGGCGGAGCGGATGGATCCGCAGGAGCGCATGTTCCTGCAGTGCGTCTACGAGACCGTCGAGGACGCCGGATACACCCCTGAGCGGCTGAAGGCCCCGACGCACACCGGCCGCAAGCCCGCCATCGGCGTCTACGTCGGCGTGATGTACTCGGAATACCAGCTGTACGGAGCCCAGGAGCAGGTGCTCCAGAACCCGGTGGCCGTGTCCGGGAACCTCGCGGCCGTCGCCAACCGGGTCTCGTACTACTTCGACTTCCAAGGCCCCAGCATGAGCGTCGACACCATGTGCTCCTCGTCGCTGACCGCCATCCAGCTGGCGTGCCAGAGCATCGGGTCCGGCAGTTGCGACCTGGCGATCGCCGGCGGGGTCAACGTCTCGGTACACCCCAACAAGTACCTGCTCCTCGGTCAGAGCCGGTTCGTCTCCAGCACGGGCCGCTGCGAGAGCTTCGGCGAGGGCGGCGACGGATACGTACCGGGCGAGGGCGTGGGCGCGGTGCTGCTGAAACCGCTGGCACGGGCCATTGCGGACCGGGACCACATCCACGGGGTCATCCGGGGCGTCGCCGTCAACCACGGGGGCAGGACCAACGGCTACTCCGTTCCCAGCCCCACCACCCAGGCCCGCGTGATCACCGACGCCTGGCGGCAGGGCGGCATCGACCCCGACGCGGTCAGCTACATCGAGGCGCACGGCACCGGCACGGCCCTCGGGGACCCCATCGAGGTCGCCGGACTCGCCCGGGCCTTCCGCGGGCACACACGCGACGGCCGGTTCTGCGCGATCGGCTCGGTCAAGAGCAACATCGGCCACGCCGAGAGCGCCGCCGGTATCTCCGGGCTCACCAAGGTGCTGCTCCAGATGCGGCACGGCAAGATCGCCCCCTCGATCCACTCCACCGACCTGAACCCGAACATCGACTTCGACGGCACACCTTTCAGGGTCCAGCAGACCCTCACCGACTGGCCGCGGCCGGTCACCACGGTCGACGGCGAGGAGCGCGAGTTGCCGCGGATCGCGGGCATCTCCTCCTTCGGCGCGGGCGGTACCAACGCGCACCTGGTCCTTGAGGAGTACCGTCCGGACCCGGACGACGCGCCGGACCCGGCGGACGCCGCCGGAGCCCCCGTCCCGGTCGTGCTGTCGGCCCGCACCACTGAGCTCCTGCGCAAGAAGGCGGCGCAACTCGCGGACTGGATCGAGCAGCAGCACCTCGCGGCCGTCGACCTGCCGGCGCTCGCCCACACCCTCCAGGTGGGCCGGGAGGCCATGCGGGAGCGGCTCGGGCTCGTCGTGGCCGGCCTGCCGGACCTACTCGCACGCCTGCGGGAGTTCGGTGACGGACGCCAGGACGTCGAGGGGCTGGTACGCGGCAGGGCGAGCGCGTCGGGCGCCGGTACGGGCGAGCCCGAAGCGGACGCCCGGGGGGACCTCGCGGGGCTGCTGGCGTCGTGGGTCAAGGGCGCCACCGTCGACTGGCACTCCCTGCACGGCAGCCGGTGCCCGGCCCACCTGGCCCTGCCCTCCTACCCGTTCGCCAGGAACCGGTACTGGATCGACACCACACGCTCCGCCGCGGCCCTCGCTCCGCAGGGCCCGGCAGCGCAGTCCGGCGCCGACGTGACCGGCGACCAGCAGCCGGCCGCCCTCCTCTTCGCGGAGTCCTGGGAACCGGAGGCGCTACCCGCCGTCCGCCGGGCCGACGCGCCGCGGATCCTGCTCTGCCTGTGCGCCGACCCGGCGGACCGAGCCGAGCTGGCGCGGACCGCACGCGAGCTGGATCCCGCCCTCACCCTGCTGTTCGTCACCCGGGGACGTGGCTTCGCCCGGACGTCCGACCACTCCTACGAAGCCGACCACGAATCCCCGGACGACTGCGTCCGCGTGTTCACGGACATCAGGTCGCGGTACGGCGCGGTCGACGGCGTGGTGAACCTGTGGTCCCTGGACGACGCGGGGCCCGGCGCGTACACCCTCACCGTGCACCTCCTGCAGGCGATCGCCGCGTCGGGGCTGCCGGTGGGCCGGGTCCTGCAGGCCGGAGAGTTCCACGACGGGATCGGGCGGGCGTACACGGAGTCGTGGCTCGGCTTCGAGCGCTCCCTCGGCAGGGTGCTTCCCGACGTGGGGTTCGCCGCCGTCCTGGAGGAGGCCCAGGACGGGCCCCGCAGGACAGCCTGCGGCACCTGGTTCGAACGCCTGTGGAACGAGTGGTCCGCCGGGACGTCCAGCAGCGTCCTGTACCGCGCCGGTACGCGACAGGTCAGCCGGGTGCGGCCGAGCCTGCCCGGCGCAGGCAAGCACCTCCTGCGGCCGAACGGCACGTACCTCATCACGGGCGGCACCGGCGGCCTGGGCCTCCTGCTCGCCGAGCACCTGGCCAGGCTCTGGTCGGCGCGCCTGGTGCTGACCGGGCGCTCGGCCCTGGACGCCGGCAAACGTCGCAGCATCGCGCGGATCGAGTCGCTGGGCGGCGAGGTCCTCTACCAGCAGGCCGACGTCTCCGACCGGCAGGCCATGCGCGAGGTGGTGGCCGCGGCGCGCGAGCGGTTCGGCCCGATCCACGGCGTCGTCCACGCCGCCGGCGTCACCGAAGGCAACTCGCTGCTTACCGGAGACGCCCGGTCCTTCCAGGATCTGCTGTCCGCCAAGGTGGACGGCACCCGCGTACTCGACGACGTACTGGCCGCCGAACCGCTCGACTACGTCTGTTACTTCTCGTCGACCTCGGCGGTCCTCGGCGACTTCGGCGGCTGCGCCTACTCGGTGGCCAACCGCTTCCAGACGTCCTATGCCCGCCACCGCGAGGAGCGGGTGCGCCAGGGAGCACTGTCCGGCGCGACGGTCGCCATCAACTGGCCCCTGTGGAGCGGCGGCGGTATGGGCTTCGAGGACGCGGACGGCGTCGAGTTGTACCTCTCCGCCAGTGGGCTGCACCTGCTCGGGGAAGCCGAGGGCCTCACGCTCTTCGAACACCTCCTGCGAGAGGGACCGACCCAGCAGATCGTCATGGCAGGCGATCCGGTACGCGTACGGCGCCTGCTCGACGCGGACCCGGCGCCGGCGGCAGCACACCGTGACGCTCTCGCTGCCACACCTGTCACCGACACGGGCGCCGCCCGCCGTGCGGACGTCCCGGACACGGAGACCATGCAGGACACAGATGTAGCGACGCTGGTGCTCTCGGCCCTCAAGACCGGGATCGTCGACGTACTGCGGGTACCCCGCGAGCAGATCCACGCCGACGAGAGCCTCTCCGAGCTGGGGCTCGACTCGGTCAGCCTGATCAAGCTGGCCAGGGCCCTCGGGGAGAGCCTCGCGATCGAGGTGCTGCCCTCGATCTTCTTCTCCTACCCCACCCCGCAGAAGCTGGTGGCGCATCTGGTCGCGGAACACGGCGACGCGCTCCGTCGGCACGGCGCGGCGGCCACAGCCGCGGACAGCGCCCCGGCGCCTGCCGCGACCCCGGCTGCGGAAAACTCCGCAGCCGCCGCCGACGAGCGGCCCGTGGCCGCTTCGGCACCGCGGCCCGGGGCGCACACAGAACCGGAACCGATCGCCGTCATCGGCATGAGCGGCCGGTTCCCCGCCGCCAGGTCCGTCGAGGAGTTCTGGAAGAACCTCCTCCAGGGCAAGGATGCGCTGACCCCCGTCCCGGGGGACCGGCGCGCCGACTGGGACGGGCTGGAGGCTGACCAGCAGGACGCCGTACGCTGCGGATTCGTCCCGGGAGTCGCGGAGTTCGACGCCGCGTTCTTCGAAATATCGCCACGCGAGGCACGCACCATGGACCCGCGCCAGCGACTCCTGCTCCAGGAGGCATGGCATGCCCTGGAGGACGCCGGCTACGGCGACCGGAAACTGCGCGCCGGGACGATCGGCATGTTCGTCGGTGCCGAACAGGGTGACTACCCCGAGCTGACCGGAGGCGAAGGCGGCATCACCGCCCAGCACGAGGCGATCATGGCCTCGCGCCTCGGCTACCTGCTCGACTTCTCCGGCCCGGTGCTCGCGATCAACACCGCCTGCTCCTCGGGGCTGACAGCCGCCCACCAGGCATGCGCGAGCCTGCGCGGTGGCGAGTGCGACACCGCGCTGGTCGCCGGCGTCAGCCTGGCGACCACCGCGCGCGGCTACAGCGAAATGGGCAGGTCGGGCATGCTCTCCGAGAGCGGCGTCTGCCACGCCTTCGGTCAGCAGGCCGACGGCATGGTCCTCGGCGAGGCGGTCCCCGCCCTCGTACTCAAGCGCCTGTCCCAGGCGGAAGCCGACGGCGACCGCGTCCTGGCCGTGATCCGCGGCAGCGGTATGAACTACGACGGACGGACCAACGGCATCACCGCGCCGAGCGGCGCAGCGCAGGCACGGCTCTACCGCCAGGTCTACGACCGGCACGGCATCGACCCCGAGCGCGTCGAGCACATCGTGGCGCACGGCACGGGCACCCGACTCGGCGACCCGGTCGAGGTGAACGCCCTGAACGAGGTGTACCGCGAGCGCACGGACAAGACCGGCTTCTGCGCACTGACCTCCACCAAGACCAATGTCGGTCACACCCTGGCGGCTTCCGGACTCGTCGGCCTGATCGCCCTCGTCCAGTCGGTACGGCACGGCGTCGTCCCGGCGAGTCTGCACTGCGAGCAGGACAGCGACTACATCGCGTGGAAGGACAGCCCCTTCTACGTCAACAAGGCGACCGAGTCCTGGGCGGCGGGGCCGTCGGGCACAAGGCTCGGCGCGGTGAGCTCCTTCGGGATGAGCGGGACCAATGTCCACATGGTGGTGGAGAGTTACCCCGAGCCCACCCGCCGCGCCCCCGTCGCCGATGCCCCGGCGCTGCCGCTGCTGCTGTCCGCCAAGACCCCCGAGGGACTGCGAGGACGTATCGAGGATCTCCGGTCGGCGCTCGCGCAAGGAGAGCTCGACCCTCCGCGCCTGAGGGACACGGCCTACACCCTGCTGGAGGGCAGGCAGCACTTCGCCCACCGTTGCTCAGTTGTCGTCAGTGGCGTCGAAGACGTGCTGTCGGTGCTGTCAGCGGCCAGGAGCGGCCGGGAACACCCCATGGTCAGGCGCGGCGAAGTCCCTCGCGACCAGGACCGTTCGCTGCTGGAGGTTCAGGCGCGGGCACTCCTGGACGTTCTCGGGTCACCTGGCGTACCGGCGGAGCGGTACCGGGAGGTGTGCTGCGCCCTGGCCGAGCTCTACTGTCAGGGCGCCGTCCCGGACTGGCCGGCGCTGTTCGCGGGCGAGGACAGGCCACGGATCATCACGCTGCCCGGCTACCCCTTCGCGCGCTCGACGCACTGGGCGACGGATGGGCGTCGTGCTCCGGCAGGCCCGGCAGGCCCGGCAGGCCCGGCAGGTCCGGCAGCGCGGGCGCTCCCGCCCGTACCGGAACCGAAAAAGCCGTCCGTACCCGTACAGGAACCGAAGAAGTCGCCCGCACCGGTCACCCTTCGGGCGCCTGTCGAGCCGTTCGTACCGGGTGCGGTTCCGGGGAAGAAGCACCGGATTCGGCTACAGGATCCGGGCGCGACGGTAGCCCTGACGGCAGCTCCTGCCACCGAGCCCCGCACCGTCGTACTGACCGAGGCGGGCGGTGCGGTGGGCCGGCCGGTTCCTTCGGCCTCGCCGGTCGTGCCGGTCGCGGTGGAGCGGAATGGCGGGTCGGGCCGTGATCTGAGTGTGCTGCGGGCGGAGTTGCGGGCGGGGCTCGCGACGGTGCTGTTCCTCTCGGAGAGTGAGGTTGATCCGCGGCGTAATTTCGTGGAGCTGGGTCTGGACTCCATCATCGGGGTGGAGTGGGTGAAGGACATCAACAAGGCGTACGGCACGTCGTTGACCGCGACGCGGCTGTACGACTACCCGTCGGTGACGGAGTTGGCGGCTCATCTGGCGCAGCAGATCCCAGCCGGGGACGTCGCTCCGCCGGAGGCCGAGCCGGCCCCGGAGCCGGGTTTCGCGCCTTTGCCTGTTGCTCCCGCGGTTGCGCCGGTCGCGCCGGTTCCTTCGGCCTCGCCGGTCGTGCCGGTCGCGGTGGAGCGGAATGGCGGGTCGGGCCGTGATCTGAGTGTGCTGCGGGCGGAGTTGCGGGCGGGGCTCGCGACGGTGCTGTTCCTCTCGGAGAGTGAGGTTGATCCGCGGCGTAATTTCGTGGAGCTGGGTCTGGACTCCATCATCGGGGTGGAGTGGGTGAAGGACATCAACAAGGCGTACGGCACGTCGTTGACCGCGACGCGGCTGTACGACTACCCGTCGGTGACGGAGTTGGCGGCTCATCTGGCGCAGCAGATCCCAGCCGGGGACGTCGCTCCGCCGGAGGCCGAGCCGGCCCCGGAGCCGTCACCGGACCCGGTGCCGAGTTTCGTACCGATGCCGGAACCGGTACGGGCGCGGACGCCCGAGCCGGTACGAGCGCCCCTGCCCGAGCCGGTACGAGCGCCCCTGCCCGAGCCGGTACGAGCGCCCCTGCCCGAGCCGGTACGGTCGCCCCTGCCCGAGCCGGTACGAGCGCCCCTGCCGAATCCCGCGCCTCGACGTGACCGCCCCTCCGGGGCGCGTGAGCATCCGGGTGAGACCGCGACCGGTGCCACCGCGCCGCCCGCAGCCGCCCCGCCCACCGCACCTCGCGGTGAGCGCGCGGCCGTGGTCGGAATGTCCGGGCGCTACCCGGACGCCGACAACCTCCGCGCGTACTGGGCCAACCTCCGCGACGGTCGTAACTCCGTGCGCGAAGTGCCCGCCGACCGGTGGGACGTGTCTCGCTACTACGACCCGCGCCCCGGCCGGAAAGGCAAGACCTACTGCAAGTCGATGGGTTATTTGAAGGATGCGGACTGCTTCGACCCGTTGTTCTTCAACATCTCGCCGGCCGAGGCGGAAGGTATCGACCCGCAACACCGCCTGTTCCTGCAGGAGGCCTACCGGGCCTTCGAGGACGCGGGTTATGATCCCGGGTCGCTGAGCAAGATGAAGTGCGGTGTCTATCTGGGCATCAGCGGCAACGAGTACAGCTTCCTCGCCGCAGGCAACCAGGACGACGGGGACACCATCGCGACGAGCAGCAGCAGCGCGATCGCCGCCGCCCGGATCGCCTACTTCCTCAACCTCAAGGGCCCGGCGATCGCCCTCGACACCGCCTGCTCGTCCTCGCTCGTCGCGTTGCACCTCGCCCAGCAGGCACTGGCCAGTGGGGAGATCGACGTCGCTCTGGTCGGTGGCGTCTCGCTGTACCTGCTGGCGGGCTCCTACGTCCGGATGTCGGGAGCGCAGATGCTGTCGGCAAGCGGGCAGTGCCGGTCGTTCGACCAGGGAGCCGACGGGTTCGTGCCGGGAGAGGGCGTCGGAGCCCTGGTGCTGAAGCGGCTGAGTGACGCCGAAGCCGGCCACGACCACATCTACGGTGTGGTCCTCGGGTCCGGTACGAACCAGGACGGCAAGACCAACGGCATCACGGCTCCCAGCGCCAACAGCCAGATGGAACTGTTCCGCTCGGTCTACGACCGGCACGGCGTCGACGCGGCGTCCATCGGATACATCGAGGCGCACGGCACGGGGACGAGACTCGGGGACGCGATCGAACTCGACGCCCTGAGCACGGTCTACCGCGAGCGGGGAGTCGCCCCGGGGGCGTGCGCCATCGGCTCGGTGAAGAGCAACATCGGGCACACCTCCGCCGCCGCAGGCATCGCCGGCGTACACAAGGTGCTGCTCGGCCTGCGCCATGGACTGCTCGTACCGTCGCTCCACTTCGACACACCCAACGAACTCCTCGACGCCGACGACTGCCCGTTGTCGGTCAGCAAGGACCTCCAGTTCTGGGAGGCACGGAACGGCCATGAGCTGAGGCGGGCCGCCGTGAGCTCTTTCGGATTCAGCGGGACGAACGCCCACGTGGTGCTGGAGGAATATCGCTATGCGTGACGCCCGAGAACAGTCGTCAACTGTTGTGATCACCCTGTCGGCAGCGGCAGAAGAGCAGCTGGACACGCGGGTACGCGAGCTGCTCGCATTCGTGGAGGAGCAGCCGCGGCTCGACCTGGTCGACCTGGCCTTCTCGCTCCAGGTGGGGCGGGCTCCGCTGGACTGCCGGCTGGCCTTCACCGCTGATTCCCTCGACGCGGTGACCCGGGGGCTGCGGACGCATCTGAAGCAGGACGGCGCCGTCGAACTCTTCCGCGGCCGGGCACCGGAGTCGCCGACCTGGGAGGAGCAGAGCGAGGACGACCGCACCCTGGTCGGATCGCTGGTCTCCGCCCGCGCATGGCGCCGTATCGCGGAGGTCTGGGTCGGCGGCCGCGCCGTCGACTGGGCGGGGCTCTACGCTCCGCGCAGGCCCTTTCGCATCCCGCTTCCCACCTACCCGTTCGCCAAGGAGCGGTACTGGGTGACGGTGGGCGCACCGGCACGGGCCGGTTCCGTGCCGCCGCAGGCGTCTGCCCCACTCCACCCGCTGCTGGACGCCCTCGCCGGGCCCGGGGACCGGCGCTACCGTGCGACCTTCACCGGCGACGAGCCGGTCCTGAGAGACCACCTGGTGCACGGGGCGCGGACGCTGCCCGGTACCGCGTACCTGGAGCTGGCACTCGCAGCGGCAGCCGCCTCCGAGGGAAGACCGGTGGCGGACAGCGCCGGCGTCGCGCTCACGGACGTCGTCTGGATCCGGCCGCTGCGCATCGACACGCGGCCGCGCGACCTGAGCGTGGAGCTCGGGCCGCAGTCCCCGGACGCGGTCCCCTTCCAGATGTCCGTCGCAGGTCAGGGCGCCGACGCCACCGTACTGTGCACGGGCTCGGTGGTGGCGTGCGACGCGGCGCCGGCCACCGTGGACCTGGCGCGGCTGCGGACCGTATGCGGCGAACGGCGGTTGGACGCGGCGGAGATCTACCCCGCCTTCCAATCCGCGGGGATCGCGTACGGCGACACGTTCCGCGGCATCGATCATCTGCTCGTCGGCGAGTCCCAGGTGCTCGCGCGGCTGGTGCTGCCCGCCGCGGCGCGCGGCGACGCGGCCGGCTGCTGTCTGCCCCCGAGCCTGCTGGACGCGGCCTTCCAGACCTGCGCGGGGCTGCTGGCCGGCGAACCGGACCACCAGCGGCAGGTGCTCGTGCCGTTCGGCGTGGACCGGGTCGAGGTGCTCACCGCCCCGGGCGAGGCCCTCTGGGTCTGGGGGCGACGTGGCGCGCGGGACACGGTGGGCGGGACCATCCGGTCCTTCGACCTCGATCTGTGTGATGACGCCGGACGGGTCCAGGTACTCGTCCGGGGCCTCTCCCTGCGGGCGACGCACCCGGAGACGGCAGCTGAGGCCCCCGTCACGTCCGCGGCCGGCGAGGTGTTCGCCGCTCCGCGCTGGCAGCAGCGTGCGTGGCCCGACGCGGCCGTCCGTGCCGTCGGCGGGCGGGCCGTGGTGTTCGCCGAGCACGGTGCGCTCGGGGACGGTGCCGCGACGGATCCGCACTGCGAGGTGGTGACGCTCACCTCCCGGGGCGCCACCGCCGACGCCCGTTACACCGATTACGCCGTCCAGGTGCTGGAGAGGACGCAGAAACTGTTGCAGGACGGTACGCAGGACAAGTACGTCCTGCAGGTCCTGCTGATTGACGGACCGGAGTCAGGGGTGCTGACCGGTCTCGGTGCGCTGCTGAGGACCGCTGCCCTGGAGAACCCGCGGATCACCGGGCAGGTCGTGGTCGTAGCCGCCGCGACACCGGTCGCGGCGCGGCCCGGTCTCCTCGCGCGGGAGCGGCGCGACCCCGCCGACGCCACCGTGAGACTGCGCGGGGGCGGCCGCGAGGTGCTCACCTGGGCCGAGGAGTTCCCGCAGGAGATCCCCGGCTCGCCGTGGCGGGCAGGCGGCGTCTACCTCATCACCGGCGGCCTGGGCGGCCTCGGGCGCATCTTCGCGGAGGAGATCGCCGGGCAGGTGAAGGACGCCAAACTCGTCCTGGTCGGCCGCTCCCCGGAGCAGGAGCAGTCCCGCCACGTCCTGGAGCAGCTCCGCGCGTCGGGCGCGGAGGTGTCCTACGCGCCACTCGACGTCGCCGACCGCGGAGCCGTCAAGGCGCTGGTCGACCGGGTCCGGCGTACCGCGGGGACCATCCACGGCGTCATCCACAGCGCCGGGGTGGTCGAGGACGACTTCATTCTGCGGAAGTCCGAACGGGCGTTCCGCGCGGTCCTGGCGCCGAAGGTGAGTGGCCTGGCGAGTCTCGACGAAGCGACCGGGGACCTCGATCTGGACTTCTTCGTGACGTTCTCCTCCGGCGCCGCTGTCACCGGCAACGTCGGCCAGGCCGACTACGCGGCGGCGAACGCGTTCATGGACGCGTTCGCGGAGTACCGCCAGGGTCTCGTCGCCGACGGACAACGGTCGGGCCGCACCCTTTCGATCAACTGGCCGCTGTGGGCCGAGGGCGGCATGGGTGCCGATGCCGACACCAGAACGGTGTTGTACGACCGCTTCGGGATCTCCCCGCTGGAGCGCCGCGCCGGGCTCGGAGCCTTCGCCCGGTGCCTCCAGACCCACCACCGCCAGGTGCTTGTCGCCGCTGGGCACACGGACCGGATCAGAAAGGCGCTGACGATGCAGCAAGCCGGAGAGCACACGGCATCCGCGGACACCGGAGCGCGCGGCCGCCCGGCGGCGGGCCCGGACGACGGCCTGGAGGGGTGGACCGTTCGATACGTCACCTCGCTGCTGTCGGAGGTGCTGAAGGTGCCCGCCCAGCGTCTTGAGCCGGGCAGCCGGCTGGAGCGCTACGGCATCGACTCGATCCAGGCCGTCAACCTCACCGCCCGGCTGGAGGCGTCCTTCGGGAACCTGCCGAAGACGCTGTTCTTCGAGTACCGCAACATCAACGAGCTGAGCCGGTACTTCATCGAGGCCCACAAGGACCGGCTCCGTGAACTGCGGGGGACCGGACCGGCCGCCACGGCGCCCACTCCCGCGCCCACTCCCGCGTCCGCTGACGAGCCCTCCGCCGGGCCCGCAAGGACCCCACGGGCGTCGGCAGTTCGGGCGGCCCCGGTCAACGACGTGCCGCGGCCCGGACCCGCACCGCGCCCCACGGAGATCGCCGTCATCGGCATGGGCGGCCGATACCCGCAGGCGCCCGATCTGCGGACGTTCTGGCGCAACCTCACCGAAGGCCGGGACTGCGTCACCGAAGTCCCCGAGGACCGCTGGGACGCCGGTGCCTACTACGACGCGGACCGTTCCACGCCGGGGAGGACGAACTCCAAGTGGGGCGGCTTCCTCGACGACATCGACCGGTTCGACCCGCTGTTCTTCAACATGTCGCCGCGCGAGGCCGAGTTCACGGACCCGCAGGAGCGCCTGTTCCTGGAGTGTGTCTACGAGACCCTCCAGGACGCCGGGTACACCCGCCAGGACCTGACCGCGCCCTCCCCGAAGGGGGCCGGGGGCAACGTCGGGGTGTTCGTGGGTTCGATGTACGACGAGTACCAGCTGTACGGCGCGACCGACCAGGCGATGGCCGACGGAAGGGCCGTTCCGGGCAACGCCGCGAACATCGCCAACCGCGTCTCCTACTTCTGCGACTGGCAGGGACCGAGCCTCACGGTCAAGACGATGTGCTCCTCATCCCTGACGGCTCTCCACCTTGCCTGCCAGAGCCTGCAGGGGGACGACTGCGAGGTCGCCATCGCCGGTGGGGTCAACCTCTCCATGCACCCCGCCAAGTACCTCCTGCTGGGACAAGCCGGCTTCGCGTCCAGCACCGGCCGCTGCGAGAGCTTCGGGCAGGGCGGCGACGGCTATGTGCCCGCCGAGGGGGTGGGAGCGGTGATGCTCAAGCCGCTGGACCGGGCCATCGCCGACAACGACCGTATCTACGGCGTCATCAAGGCGACAGCGGTGAACCACGGGGGCCGGACGAACGGCTACACCGTCCCCAATCCGAACGCCCAGGCCGACGTGGTCGCCCGCGCCCTGGACCGGGCGGGGGTCGACGCGCGCGCCGTCAGTTACGTCGAGGCGCACGGCACGGGCACCTCACTGGGGGACCCGATCGAGATCGCCGGCCTCGCCAAGGCGTTCTCCCGGCACACCGGTGACCGGCAGTTCTGCGCGATCGGCTCGGTCAAGAGCAACATCGGGCACGCCGAGAGCGCCGCGGGCATCTCGGCCTTCACCAAGGTGCTGCTGCAGCTCGCACACGGCCGGCTGGCCCCCTCGCTCCACTCGGAGACGCTGAATCCGTATATCGACTTCAGCGAGACCCCCTTCCGCGTGCAGCAGGAACTGGCGGAGTGGCGGCGGCCGGTGATCGACACGCCCGACGGACCTCGGGAGTATCCGCGCATCGCCGGTGTCTCGTCTTTCGGGGCCGGCGGCTCCAACGCCCACGTCATCGTGGGGGAGTACGTACCGGCCGGACCCGCGCCCGCCGACGATCCGGCGGCGTGGCCCCTGGGGTCGCTCATCGTGCTCTCGGCCAGGACCGAGGAGCAGCTGCGCGAGCAGGCCCGGCGCCTGCTGGACTGGGCGCGCGAGGAGCGGATCGAGGACACCGAGGTGTCCGCTGTCGCGGCGACACTCCAGGTGGCCCGCGAGCACATGGTCGAGCGGCTGGCGTTCCTGGCCGGTTCGGCGGCCGAGCTGACGGCCCGGCTGGGCGACTACGTGGAGGGCAAGGACGACGCCGAGCTGTACCGCGGTCGCGGCAGGCGCTCCCAGGACGTCGTCTCGCTCCTCGTCGAGGACGAGGACATGGAAGCCACCATCACGGCCTGGGTGGACAAGAGGAAGTTCGCCAAGCTGCTCGAACTGTGGACCAACGGTCTGGATCTGCCGTGGCGCAGCTACTACCCGAACGCGCTGCCGCGGCGGATCTCCCTGCCGACGTACCCGTTCGCCCGCCAGCGGTTCTGGATAGCCGACGGTGCGCGGTCCGGCCCCCGGCCTGCCGGCCCCAGCGCCGTCACGGCAGCCGAACCGGCTGAGCCGCCGGTGCTCCCCGCCGCACCGGTCCTGACCGCGCCGGTCACCACCGTGCCGGTCGCTGCACCGGCACCCTCCACCCGGGTCACCGCGAAGCCGCGCGGGATCGGGCTGACACCCCTGGACGCGAGTTTCGGGCACAACGGCGGGTCGGCGCCTGCGCGACCTGCTTCCCCGGGCGTCGTCCTGGCGCCGGAGGTACCGGCCGACAAGGCTGTCGCAGCCGCCGTGACCAGCACGGAAAGCCACCCGGGCCCTGTCCCGGCAGGCCCGCCCCCGCCCGGCCCGACGCCCGGCCCGACGCCCGTCACGCCGACCCCTGCGGCGCCCGCCGTTCCGGACCAGGACAGTGTCGTCACCGAGCTGGCGGCGAGCCTCGCCGAAGCCCTGTACATGGTCGAGGAAGAGATCGACCCGGACACGAAGTTCACCGATCTCGGCCTGGACTCCATCGTGGGCGTCGAGTGGATGAACGCGATCAACAAGCGGTACGGACTGGAGCTGACGGTCACCCGGCTCTACGACCACCCCACCCTCGTGGAACTGTCGGCGTACGTCGTCCGGGAGCTGGCCCAGGGAGGCGCCCCTCAAGGGCGACCCTTTCGTGAAGTGACCGAGCCGCAGCCCGAGCCCGAGCCCGAGCCCGAGCCCGAGCCCGAGCCCGTCGCGGTGCCCGAGCCGGTCGTGGTGGCCGAGCGGACGGCCCGCCCCGGCGCCGTAGCGCCGCGAGCGCGTTCCCTCCCGGCCGGCGCCATCGCCGTGGTCGGCATGTCCGGCAGGTACCCGGGTTCCGGGACCCTGCACGAGTACTGGGACAACCTGGCGCAGGGCCGCGACTGCGTCGAGGAGGTCCCCGAGTCCCGGTGGCACGTCGCCGACCACTACGACCCGCGGCCCCACCAGGAGGGCAAGGTCAACTGCAAGTGGCTGGGGCACCTCGACGACATCGAGCTCTTCGACCCGTTGTTCTTCGGTATCCCGCCCGCGGAAGCGGAGTCGATGGACCCGCAGCAGCGGCTCTTCCTCCAGGAGGCGTATCACGCGTTCGAGGACGCCGGATACGATCCCAGCGCGCTGAGCGGCCGCAAGTGCGGTGTCTACCTCGGGATCATGAGCAGCGAGTACGGCATGCTCATGCAGCGGCAGAACGGCGGGTCGGACGCGGCGGCCACGAACGGCAGCAACGCCATCACCGCAGCCCGCATCGCCTACTTCCTCAACCTCAAGGGTCCCGCCATCGCGTTGGACACGGCCTGCTCGTCCTCGCTGGTGGCCACCCATCTGGCCACGCAGGCCCTGCGGAGCGGTGAGATCGACATGGCCCTCGTCGGCGGTGTCACGCTCTATCTGAGCCTGGATTCCTACCTCAGCATGTCCAGCGCCGGAATGCTGTCCCCGGACGGCCGGTGCAAGGCCTTCGACAACAGTGCGAACGGGTTCGTGCCGGGCGAGGGCGTGGGTGCGCTCGTACTCAAACGCCTCGACGACGCGGTTCGTGACCGTGACCACATCCACGGTGTGGTCGTCGGCTCAGGCATCAACCAGGACGGCCGGACCAACGGCATCACCGCGCCGAGCGTCGCGAGCCAGATCGAGCTGGAGCGCGACGTCTACGAGCGGTACGGCATCGACCCGGCCGGCATCGGCTACGTCGAGACGCACGGTACGGGAACCAAGTTGGGCGACCCGATCGAGCTGGAAGCCCTCGCGACGGTCTACCGGGAGCGGACCGACAAGACCGGCTACTGCGCGATCGGTTCGGTGAAGAGCAACCTCGGCCACACCTCGGCTGCCGCGGGCATCGCCTCGATCCAGAAGGTGCTGCTGTGCATGCGCAACGAGCAGCTGGTGCCGACGCTGCACTTCGACCGGCCCAACGAGCACTTCGACTTCGAAGGCTCGCCGTTCCGCGTGAACACCGAGCTCACGCCGTGGAAGAGCGAACCGGGTTCGCGGCGACGCGCGGCCGTCAGCGGGTTCGGCTTCAGCGGCACCAACGCCCACCTGGTCGTGGAGGAGTACCCGCCGGACGCCGCGGAGCGGCCGGCCGGGGCGTCGCCGCAGGTCTTCGTGCTGTCCGCCAGGAGTGAGGAGCAGCTGAGGAGGTCGGCCGCCCGCCTCGCGGCGCACCTGCGCGGACACCCGTCGCTGGTCCTGGCGGACGTCGCCCACACGCTGCAACACGGCAGGGAGGCCATGGCACGGCGGCTGGCCGTCGTGGCCCGCACGCCGGGAGAGTTGGCGGAGAAGCTGACGCGGTACGCCGAGGACGGCGGGGCGGACGGCGTGTTCACCGGCCGGGCCGGCAAGAAGAGGGCAGGCCACTTCGAGCTGGTGCCGCAGGCCGGTCCGGACGGCGCGGTGTCGGCGGCGGAGGCCGAGCGGTTGGCCGCGGAGTGGAGCGGTGGCGCGCGCGTCGACTGGGCGCGGCTGTCCGTGGGGACCGGGGCCCGCCGGGTCCCGCTGCCCACGTACCCCTTCGCCAGGGAGCGCTACTGGTTCGACGGCGTCCCGGCGATCGAGCAGCCCCCGGTGTCCCTCCCGGCACAGAACCCCGTCGTCACCGACGGACAACGCGCACCGGTCGGGCCCGACAGCGAGGTCCCGGACGGTACGAACGTCCTGTTGGCGCCGGTCTGGGACGCGGTCGCCCCGCGCACGCCGCAGGACACCGCCGTGCCGCCCGGCCGGGTCGTCGTCATCGGCGGCGCCGCGGAGCACCTGGAGCGGATCCGCGGTGCCCATCCGGGCGCCGAACACCTGCCGCTGGACCCCGCGGACACGACGGAGAGCATCGCGGCGAAGCTCGACGCCACCGGCGAGCCCCTCGGGCACCTGGTCTGGCTGGCTCCGTACGCAGGCGTCACCGACGTCGCGGACGACGCGCTGGTGGACGCGCAGGAGGCCGGTCTGTACGCCTGCTTCCGCACGCTCAAGGCGCTGGTGAGCCGGGGGTACGGCCGTCGCGCGCTCGACGTCACGGTCGTGACCGAGCGGGCGGTGCGGGTCCGGCGGACCGACGCCGTGGACCCGACCCACGCCGGGTTGCACGGACTGCTCGGCTCGGTGGCGAAGGAGTACCCGGGCTGGACGGTGCGCCTGGCCGATCTCGACCCGGACCGCGACTGGCCGGTGGCACAACTCTTCGCGATACCCCGCGAGGAGAGCGGCAGCGTGCGGGCGTACCGCCGCTCCCGCTGGTACCGCCGGCGCCTCGTCCCGGTGCAGGACACGGCCACGGAGCGCACCCGCCCTGAGGTGTACCGGCAGGGCGGCGTGTACGTCGTGATCGGAGGCGCGGGAGGCATCGGCGAGGCATGGACCGAGCACCTGATCCGCACCTACGGGGCGCAGGTCGTGTGGATCGGGCGCCGGGAGGAGGACGAGGAGATACGGGCGAAGCTGCGGCGGCTGGCGGAGTACGGTCCCCCGCCGCGCTACGTGCGAGCCGACGCCACCGACCGGGCAGCGTTGGAGCGGGCGTACCAGGAGATCAAGAGGACCCATCCGGTGGTCCATGGTGTGATCCACTCGGCGATCGTGCTGCTCGACCAGAGCCTGGAGCGCATGGACGAGAAGCGCTTCCGCGCCGCGGTCACGGCCAAGGTCGACGTGAGCGTCCGACTCGCCCAGGTCTTCGGCGACGAGGCGCTGGACTTCCTGCTCTTCTTCTCCTCGATGAACTCGTTCCTGACGGCGTCGGGGCAGTGCAACTACGTGGCGGGATCCGTGTTCGAGGACGCTTTCGCCCAGCACCTCGCGAGCAGGCTGGACCTTCCGGTCAAGACCATGAACTGGGGTTACTGGGGCACCGTCGGCATCGTCGCCGCACCGGAGTACCGGGAGCGCATGCACAGGGCCGGGGCCGGCTCGATCGAGCCGGCGGACGGCATGGCGGCTCTCGACGTCCTTCTTTCGGGCACGTTCGATCAACTTGGGCTGATCAAGGCCCACGGGGGTAATTCCTGACATGCTCAACGACATCCAGCGCGAAGCCATCACGATGGTGCCCGCAGGCACGCGGGTCCCCCTGCAGCAACTGTGCGAGGAGCAGGCCGGTACGCCGGCGCCCGCAGCGGCGGCAGGAACGCCGACCGGCGCCGCCGCGGGCGTGGACGAGGACCTGCTGAGCCGCCTGCTGCTTGTGCAGTTGCAGAACGCGGGGCAGTTCTCCGGCCAGGCTCCCGCCCTCCTTTCCGGCGGCGGACTACAGCGCTGGCTGGGAGAATCCGTACGGCGGCTGCGCGGTCACGGGCTCCTGGCCGGTTCCCCCGCGCGACCGGCTCCGGCAGCGGCGGTGGACAGCGCCGCCGTGTGGGCGCAGTGGGAGGACGTCGCCGCCCGCTCACAGAACGATGCCGCGCTGCGGGCGCAGTTCACGCTGCTCGACGCCACGCTGCGGGCGCTGCCGGGCATCCTGCGCGGCGAGGTGCTCGCCACCGATGTGATGTTCCCCGGCTCGTCGATGGAGCTGGTCGAACCCATCTACCGGGACAACCCCGTGTCCGACTGCTTCAACGGCATCCTGGCGGACGCCGCGGCCGCCGTGGTGCGGGAGATCGTGCGCGCCGACCCGGCCGCCCGCATCCGCATCCTGGAGATCGGGGCGGGCACCGGCGGTGGCAGCGTCACCGTCCTGCAGCGGCTGGAGCCCTTCGCGGGGCACATCGAGACGTACTCCTACACGGACCTGTCACAGTCCTTCCTGATGTACGCGCAGGAGCAGTACGGGCCCCAGTACCCTTATCTGGACTACCGGTTGTTCAACGTCGAGGAACCGCTGGCCGCGCAGAACGTCGTGCCCGGCTCCTACGACCTGGTGCTGGCCACCAACGTCCTGCACGCCACCAAGGACGTCCGCCGGACGCTGCGCAACGCCAAGGCGGCGCTCAAGCGGCACGGTGTCCTGGTCGCCAACGAGATCTCCACTCACTCGCTCTTCACCCACCTGACGTTCGGCCTCCTCGACGGCTGGTGGCTCTACGAGGACGACGAGCTGCGCATGCCCGGCGGCCCCGGCCTGTCGCCCGAGTCCTGGGAGGACGCGCTGGAGGACGAGGGGTTCGCCTCCGTGGTCTTCCCGGCCCGGCGGCTGCACGAGCTGGGCTACCAGGTGATCGCCGCGGAAAGCGACGGCCTCGTCCGGCAGCCGGCCCAGGAAACGGCGACAGAGGCGCCGCGAACGGTCGGTGAAAGCACCGCCCGGTCCCGGGTGACGCAGGCGTCGGCCTCCGGCGAGGTGCTGGAACGGCACGTCACGGACACGATCTTCGAGCAGCTGAGGCTGTCGTTGAAGATCGACCGGACGCAGATCGCCGCGGACGACGCCTTCATGGACTACGGCGTCGATTCGATCATCGGCGTGCGGCTGATCCAGGAGCTCAACCGTGCGCTCGGCACCGACCTGTCCACGACCGACCTCTTCGACCACGGCTCCGTCAGCCGGCTGACACGGCACATCGTCGACCACGCGGGCCTGGCTGCCCCTCTGCCGGCCCGCCAGCAGGGCGCGCCCGAGCAGCTCGCGTCGCGTCCGGCCGCCTCCCGCCGGGCCACCCGGCCTGACGCGGGGCGGACCGCCGCGGGCGCCCCCTCCAGAGAGCCCATCGCCGTCGTCGGTATGAGCGGCAGGTTCGGCGGCTCGGCCGACCTCGAGCAGCTCTGGGACCACCTCGCCCAGGGCCACGACCTCACCGAGCCCGTGTCGCGCTGGGACTTGTCGCGCTTCTACCCGGCCGACACGCAGAGCTGCGAACGCGGCAGCTTCATCGACGACATCGACCGCTTCGACCCGGCCTTCTTCAACATCTCCGGCGTCGAGGCCACCTACATGGACCCGCAGCAGAGGATCTTCCTCGAAGAGTCGTGGAAGGCGCTGGAAGACGCCGGCCGCGCGGGTTCCGACACCCAGGGGCGGTGCGTCGGCGTGTACGTCGGCTGCCAGGAAAGCGGGTACGCGCGGCTGTTCGGCGCCGAGGCACCCCCGCAGTCCATGTGGGGCAACGCGCTGTCGGCGATGCCGGCCCGCATCTCGTACCACCTCGACCTCCAGGGTCCGGCGGTCGCGGTCGACACGGCCTGCTCCAGTTCGCTGGTCGCCATCCACCTCGCCTGCCAGGGGCTTTGGGGCGGCGAGACCGAGATGGCCCTGGCGGGCGGTGTCTCCGTGCAGTGCACGCCGCAGTTCTACGCGCTGGCGGGCCGCGCCGGGATGCTCTCCCCGAGCGGCCGCTGCCATACCTTCGACGACCGGGCCGACGGCTTCGTACCCGGCGAAGGCGTCGGAGTCCTCGTCCTGAAGCGGCTCAGCGACGCGCTCGCCGACGGCGACCACATCCGCGGCGTCATCAGCGGCTCGGGGATCAACCAGGACGGCGCGTCGAACGGGATCACCGCGCCGAGTGCCGCCTCCCAGGAGCGGCTGGAGGCTTCGGTCTACGACACCTTCGGCATCCGTCCCGCCGACATCCAGATGATGGAGGCGCACGGCACGGGCACCAAGCTCGGCGACCCGATCGAGTACCAGGCGCTGAAGCGGGCCTTCCGCCGCTACACCGACCGACGGGACTACTGCGCGCTGGGGTCGGTCAAGTCCAACCTCGGCCACACCGTCACCGCCGCCGGCGTCGCCGGGGTCATCAAGGTCCTGCTCTCGCTGGAACACCGCAGCATCCCGCCCTCGATCAACTACGAGCAGCCGAACGCGCACATCGACATGTCCGACAGCCCCTTCTACGTCAATACGGTGCACCGGCCCTGGCCGGCCGGGAGCGACGGCACACGACGCGGCGCGGTCAGCTCCTTCGGGGTCAGCGGGACCAACGCCCACATCGTGCTCGAGGCGGCTCCGGATGCGGAGCGCTCCTCCACTGCGCCCACCACACACCTCGTCACCCTGTCCGCGGCCACCGCCGGGCAACTCGCCGAGCAGGCCCAGCGCCTGATCGAGCACTGCGAGCAGCGGCCCGAACTGGAAGCGGGCGACATCGCTTTCACCCTCCTGCTCGGCCGCAAACACCTCGCGCACCGGCTGGCCTGCGTCGTACGCGACCGCGAGGACCTGCTCCAGAGCCTGCGCAGCTGGCTCGACCGCGGGCAGAGCCCTCGCGTGCGCGCCGGTGAGGTCCCCGCGCAGGGGCTCGACGAGCGGGCCGCACTGCGCAACCTCGGCAACGACTGCCTCCGGCAGGCCGCCGCCGCCGACCCGGCTTCCCGCACCGAGCTGCTGGCGACCGTCGCGGACCTCTGCGTCCAGGGGTACGCCTTGGACTACGCAGCCCTCTTCGCCGAAGACCGCCGCACCCGCGTACCGCTGCCGACCTACCCGTTCGCCCGCGACCGGTACTGGGTGCCCGAAGCGCAGACGTCGGCCGCGGCCGGCCCCGGCACGGCCGAGCCGCACCCCCTGCTGCACGAGGACGTCTCGGACTTCGGCGCCCGGCGCTACCGCACGCGGTTCACCGGCCAGGAGCACTTCCTCGCCGACCACGTGGTCAAGGGACGCAAGGTGCTGCCGGGCGTGGCCTGCCTGGAGATGGCGCGGGCCGCCGCCACCCTGACCCTGGGGGCGCGCGAGAGCGGCGGCGCCGACGGCATCGTGCTGCGCAACGTGGTGTGGGCCCGGCCCGTGGCGGTGGACGCCGAGCCCGTCACCCTCGTCACCTCCCTCGTGCCCGGGGGCCCCGACGTGGCCGAGTACGTGATCGGTGGCATGCCGGGCCCCGCGCCCGGCGCCGCCCCGGTGGTGCACAGCCAGGGGCAGGTGGTGCGCAGGACAGTGCAGCCGGTGGCGCTGCTCGACGTGCCGGCCCTCCGGTCCGCCTGCGGCCGGGCGGAGCTGACGGCGACGCAGCTGTACCGGGCGTACGAGGCCATCGGCTTCAGCTACGGACCCTCCCACCGGGGCCTGGAGCGCCTGCACATCGGCCACGGCCAGGTCCTGGCCCACCTGGTGCTGCCCGACGCGATGCGCGCCGCGCGTGACGCGTACGTACTGCACCCGTCCCTGCTCGACGCGACCCTGCAGGCCTCCCTGGGCATCGGGCTCGCGACCGGGACGGCCGAAGCGCTCGACGTGACCGGCATGAAGCCCTCCCTGCCGTTCGCCCTGGACGAGCTCGAAGTGCTCGGCCGCTGCCCGGTGTCGATGTGGGCCTGGATCCGCTCCAGCGCGGGCTCCCGGACGGACGGCACGGTCTTCAAGCTCGACATCGACCTCTGCGACGACCAGGGGCGGGTGTGCGTCCGCATCCGCGGCATGTCCTACCGCGTCCTGGGCGGCGAGGTGGGCGGGACCGGGACCGCGACCGCGACCGAGGCGCTGTCCTGCGTCAGCTTCCTGCCGGTCTGGAGCGAAGCGGCCCCCGGCGCCCCGGACACCGCGCCGCGGGAATCCGTCGTGCTGCTGCCCGACCTGCCCGATCTCGGCACGCTCCTCGCCCAGCAGGACCCGCGGGCGCGGCTCCTGCCGCTGACGTCCACCGCACCCGGGATCGCGGAGCGGTTCACCGAGTACACCGTCCAGACGCTCGACCACCTGCGCCGCCTGATGGCCGAGGGCCTCGGGCACGGGGTCCGCGTACAGCTCGTGGTACCCGACGCGGGCGTACTGGCCACCACGCGCGGCCTGTCGGGGCTGCTGAAGTCGGCACAGGCGGAGGAGCCCGGGCTGCTGCCGCAGGTGGTGCTCGTCGACGCGTCCGAGACCGCCGAGCAGCTGCTGTCCCGTGTCGTCGCCGCCCGCCGGTATCCCGACGAGTCCTGCCTGCGGCTGCGGGCCGGCCGCGTCGAGGCCCTCGCCTGGCGCGAGGAGCAGGCACACGCGGAGGCCCGCGTGCCCTGGCGCAATGGCGGGGTCTACCTGGTCACCGGCGGACTGGGCGGCATCGGCACGCTCGTGGCACGGGACATGGCCGGGGTGCGCGACATCACGATCGTCCTGGCGGGCCGCTCACCCCAAGGGCCCGAGCACGAGCCCGTCCTGGCCGCGCTGCGCGGCCAGGGAGCCCACATACGCTACGCGCAGGTCGACGTCACCCAAGCCTCGGCCGTGTGCGCCCTGGTGGACGACATCGTGCGCGAACACGGCACCTTGCACGGCATCATCCACGCGGCCGGGGTACTGCGCGACGCCTTGGTACAGGGCAAGACCACCGAGGAGTGCCGCGCGGTCCTCGCGCCGAAGGTCGCCGGCCTGGTGAACCTGGACGAGGCCAGCAAGGACGTACCGCTGGACTTCCTGGTGGCGTTCTCCGGCGCGGCCGGGGTGTTCGGCAACGCAGGGCAGAGCGACTACGCGGCGGCCAACGCGTTCCTGGACGCCTACACGGACCACCGGCGGCAGCTGGTCGACCTCGGGGAGCGCTCGGGCGCCTCCGTGTCGGTCGACTGGCCGCTGTGGGCCGAGGGAGGGATGCGGGTGGGTCCCGGTACCGAGGCCATGATGAAGGAGCGACTGGGCATGGCGCCCATGCCGACCACCGAGGGCATGGGCGCGCTGTACGCCGCGCTGGACGCGCCGCACAGCCAGGTCATGGTCGTCGCGGGTGACGCCGACCGGATCAGGCGCACCGTGCTGGGCCGGCCGGCGGCGCCGGAGGCGTCACGGCCCGTACCGCCGCGGTCGGCCGCCGCGGAAGGCCCGGCTGCCACCCGGCCCCGGCATGCGACGGGCACCGGGACCGAAGCGGTACGTGCCGCCCTGGTCGCGCATCTGCGGACGGCGCTGAGCGAGGTCATCCACGTGCCTGGTCACCGGATCGACGCGGCGGCACCCTTCGAGCGGTTCGGCATCGATTCGGTGCTGGCGCTCTCGGTCACCAACCGGCTGGAGACCGATTTCGGCTCGCTCTCGAAGACGCTCTTCTTCGAGTACCAGAACCTCCAGGAGCTGAGTGCCTACTTCCTGCGCTCGCACGCGGACGCGGTACGGACGGTCGTCGGCACGCAGGACGAGCCCGAAGCCTCGTACACACCCGAGGTCTCGCACGCACCCGAGGCCAAGCCTGCACCCGAAGCCTCGTACGCATCCGAGCCCGAAGGACCGGTCACCGTCACAACGCCCGCGGCGTCCGCCGGGCAAGCACACCCCGAGGCCCGCGAGGACGCGATCGCCGTGATCGGACTCGCCGGCCGCTACCCCGGCGCCAAGGACCTGGACGGGTTCTGGGAGAAACTGGTCGCGGGAGAGGACTGCGTGACGGAGGTGCCCCGGGACCGCTGGGAGCACAGCCTGTTCTACGACGCCGACCGGAGCAAGCCCGGCACGACCCCCACCAAGTGGGGCGGGTTCCTCGACGGTGTGGCCGATTTCGACGCACGGTTCTTCAACGTCTCACCGCGCGAAGCCGCGATCATGGATCCGCAGACGCGCCTGTTCCTGGAGTGCGTCTGGACCCTGCTGGAGAGCTCCGGCTACCCCCGCGAGCGGCTGCACGCCGCGCACGGGAGCCAGGTCGGCGTCTACGTCGGCACGATGTACCAGCACTACCAGCTGCTGTCGTCCGACCTCGTGCACGAGTCCGTCACCTCGGTGATGAGCCCCAGCGCCATCGCCAACCGGGTGTCGCACTTCTTCGACCTGCAAGGGCCGAGCCTCGCGATCGACACCACGTGCTCCTCGTCGCTGGTCGCGATCCACATGGCGTGCGAAGAACTGCGCCGGGGCGGCAGCGAGTTGGTGATCGCCGGCGGCGTCAATCTCTCCTTGCACCCCAAGAAGTACCTGGGACTGAGCCTGACCGGTCTCACGGGCAGCCGCCCCGACAGCCGCGCGCTCCTCGACGGGGACGGATTCATCCCCGCGGAGGGTGTCGGCGCGGTGCTGCTGAAGCCGCTGTCCAGTGCCGTCCGTGACGGGGACGAGATCCTTGCCGTCATCCGGTCGAGCGCGACCAACCACAAGGGCCGCACCAGCGGTCCGATGGTGCCCAGCCCGGGCCGGCAGGAACGGCTGATCCAGGAGAACCTGGAGCGGGCGGGCGTCCACCCGCGCACGATCAGTTACGTCGAGGCGTCGGCCAACGGTTCACAGATGGGCGACGCCATCGAATTCGCGGCGCTGCGGGCCGCCTTCGGTGAGCAGACCCGCGACGAGGGGTTCTGCGCCGTCGGCACGGTCAAGTCCACGCTGGGCAACCTTGAGGCGGCCTCGGGCATAGCACAGCTGAGCAAGGTCGTCCTGCAGCTCGGACACCGCCGGCTCGTCCCGTTCGTCGGGGCCGGCCGGCTCAACCCGGGGGTGGAGCCGGCGGGCACCGCGTTCCATCTGCCGCAGGAGGCGCAGCCGTGGCTCCGGCCCGTGGTCGACCTCGACGGCCAGGAACGGGAATACCCGTTGCGGGCGGCCATCCACTCCTTCGGAGCGGGCGGTTCCAACGCCCATCTGGTCGTGGAGGAGTACGTGGCCGAACCCGCGGCCGGGAGCGCCGAGGCGCTGAACTCCCCGGACGCCGACCCGGCGCCGCAGGTCGTGGTCCTGTCCGCCCCCACCGACGACCGGCTGCGGGCCGTCGCGGGCCGGCTGCTGGAGTTCTTGTCCGCGTGGCCCGACCTGTCCCTGACGGACCTCGCCCACACCCTGCAGAGCGGGCGCGAGGCCATGGACTGCCGACTGGCGCTGGTCGCGGGGAGTCTCAAGGAGGTCGTCGCGGCCTTGACGCACTACCTCGACGGATCCGAGGAGGCCGCCCCCGTACCGCTGTTCACGGGCACGGCCGGGCGCGACGCCTCGGACCTCGACCTGCTGCTCAGCGGACCGGCCGGCGACACGCTGGTCCGCGAGCTGCTGGCGGAGAACCGCCCCGAGAAGCTGGCCCTGCTGTGGGCGCGGGGCGGAAGGGTGCCCTGGAACGCGGTACCGCGCGGTGGCCGGACCCCCCGGATGCTGCGGTCGCTGCCCGCCTACCCCTTCGACCGGAAGCGGTACTGGGTGCCCCTGCCCCCGGAAGGGGCGCAGCGGCCCCCGGGACCGGACGCCACGACCCCGCTCCCTGCGCCGACGGCCGCCCCCGCGCCTGCGGTTCCGGCCGTAGGTAGCGCGGACCGGATCACGGTCATCGTCGCCGAGCTGCTGGGGATGCGGGCGGATGACCTCGACCTCGCGACGCCGCTGGAGGACTTCGGCTTCAGCTCGATCCACGCCACCCAGCTGCTCCAGGCGCTGCAGGCCGAGGTCGACCCCCTGGCCGATCTCAGCGCGCTCAGCGAGTGCCGCTCGACCCGGGACCTGCTGCGGCGCTTCGGGTCCGAGTCCGGCACTCCGGCCGGTGCGCCTGTGCCCGCCGCAACGACGCGCATCCCGGAGATCGTCCACCTCAACGCCGTACGCGAGGGACGCCCGGTGTTCTGGTTCCACGGCGGACTGGGCGGGGTGGAGGTGTACGCGTCGGTCACCGACAGCATCGAGCGGCCCTTCTACGGGGTCCAGGCCCGCGGCTGGATGACCGCCAGCGAGCCGCTGCACGGGATCCCGGCGCTGGCGGAGCACTACGCGCGGATCATTCGCACGATGCAGCCCGAGGGACCCTACGACCTCGGCGGCTATTCGTTCGGCGGCCTGCTGGCCTACGAGGTGACACGGCGACTCCAGGAGCAGGGCGCCACGGTCGAGAGCATCGTCATGGTGGACACCTACGACGACAGCGTCGGGGATGTGACCATGTCGCGCACCGACATGCTGTTGCAGCAGGTGAACGCGCTGCTGTTCGCCGCGTCCAAGCCGGCTCCAGAGGACTTCGCCACCGTGCTGGTGCCCGGCCGCGCGGTCGACTGGGACCAGGACGAGGACGGTCTGCTCGACCAGATGCTCACGCTGGCGCGCGAGCGGGGCCTGAAGGGCGACGCGCAGGTGCTGCGCGCCCAGGTGTTGCGCAATCTGCGCGTACAGGAGTCCTACGGGCTGCTGGACTACGACATCGTGCCGCTGCCCCGGCCGGAGTCGGTCACATGCTTCTACTTCCGCAACGAGAGCGGCCTGTTCTACGGGGAGATGGAGCCGCTGTTCTCCACACAGGAGGACGGCGCGGTCCTGGACCACACCGTCTACTGGGCTCAGTGGCAGCGGCAGCTGCCGAACTTCCACCAGATCGACGTGGCCGCTGCGAACCACTTCGTGATGCTCGGTGACCCGGCGGCCCTCATCACCGTACGGTCCTTCTGCAAGCTGCTCTACGCAGGCCGGCGGGACAGGCGGCTGCCGGTGGCGAAGGCGTGGGTCACCCGCCACCAGAAGGCGCGGGGCGCCAAGTGAGCGCGGTGGCAGAGGGCGGGCTGGACGGGGCAGGGCGGCTGGGCTGTGCCTCCTTCCGCCGGGACTTCGGCGTCGATTACGCGTACACGGCCGGTTCGATGTACCGCGGGATCGCCTCGAAGGAGTTGGTGGTCGCCATGGGGCGGGCAGGCTTCCTGGGATTCCTGGGTGCGGCCGGCCTGAGCCCGGCACGGGTGGCGGACGACATCGCCCACATCCGGCGCCACCTGGGGCCCAGCCGGTCCTTCGGCGTGAATCTGCTGTGCGACCTGCGGGACCCGGCGCGGGAGACGGCCAACACGGAGATGCTGCTCGGCCACGGTGTGCGCGTCATCGAGGCATCGGCCTTCATCAAGGTCACCCCGGCCCTGGTCCTTTACCATCTGTCGGGGCTGCGGGCCCGGCCGGAGGGCGGGATCGCCCGCGACACACGGATCGTCGCCAAGGTCTCGCGGCCCGAGGTGGCCGCAGAGTTCATGCGGCCCGCGCCGCCGGACATGGTCGAGCGGCTGCTGGCGGAGGGCCGGGTCACCCGCGAGCAGGCCGCGCTGGCCCGGCAGATTCCGGTGGCGCAGGACCTCACCGTCGAGGCGGATTCGGGGGGCCACACCGACCGCGGGGTGTCCACGGTGCTGCTGCCGTCCATGCAGAGCCTGCGGCTGCGCATGACACGGGAGTTCGGCTACACGGACAAGATCCGGCTGGGACTCGCCGGGGGCATCGGCACGCCGCACGCGGTCGCCGCCGCCTTCGCCATGGGCGCCGACTTCGTCATGACGGGCTCCATCAACCAGTGCACGGTCGAGGCCGGTATCAGCGACGCGGTGAAGGACCGGTTGCAGAGCATCGACGTCCAGGACACCGACTACTGCCCGGCGGGCGACATGTTCGAGATCGGCGCCCTGGTCCAGGTCCTGAAGAAGGGCGTGCTGTTTCCCGCCCGAGCTAACCGGTTGCACGCGCTGTACAAGACCTACGACTCCTGGGAGGAAATTCCGCAGGAGATCCGCCGGCAGATCCAGGACACGTACTTCAAGAAGAGTATCGACGAGGTATGGCGGGAAACCTGTGCGCACCTGCGGAAGACGGGACGCGAGTCGGAGATCGAGCGGGCCGAGCGCAGTCCTAAACGCCGTATGGCTCTTGTCTTCCGCTGGTACTACGGCTATACCAGCCGACTGTCGTTCCTGGACACCGACCTCGACCGGGCCAATGTGCAGGTCCATACGGGTCCCGCGCTGGGGGCTTTCAACCAGTGGGCGCGGGGCGCTCCGTGGGAAAGCTGGAGAAATCGGCATCCGGACCGGATGGCGATGCAGCTGATGCGCGAGGCTTCCTCGATTCTCTTGGGTCACAGGGAGGCATCGGCATAGTTTTTCTGGCAAAGTGTGGGCGACACGATTTCGGGATTGTCGCGAACGGTTACGAAAGACGACGAGAGAGGATTCACCATGCGGACCTACGTCTTCCCCGGACAGGGGGCGCAGCAGAAGGGAATGGGTTCTTCCCTGTTCGAAGAATTCCAGGACCTGACCCGCGCGGCCGATGCGATCCTGGGCTACTCCATCAAGGAGCTCTGCCTGGAGGACCCGGACAAGCTGCTCGACCGGACGCAGTACACCCAGCCCGCGATGTACGTCGTCAACGCTCTGTCCTACTACCGAAAGCTCCGCGAGACCGGCCTGGCCCCGGACTTCGTCGCAGGTCACAGCCTGGGTGAGTACAACGCGCTGCTGGCGGCCGAGGTCTTCGACTTCGAGACGGGTCTGTCGCTGGTACGCAAGCGCGGCGAGTTGATGGGCCGGGCCTCGGGCGGCGGGATGGCCGCCGTGCTGAACGCCTCGGAGGCGGAGATCCGCACCATCCTCACGTCGAATGGGCTCGACTCCGTCGACCTGGCGAACTTCAATACGCCGTCGCAGGTCGTGCTGTCCGGCCGGGCCGAGGACATCGAGGCCGCGAAGCCGCTGTTCCAGACCGGTAACCACTTGTTCGTACCGCTGCGGACGAGCGGGGCGTTCCACTCCCGGTACATGGAGCCGGCCCGCGCGGAGTTCGCCGAATTCGTGGATGGGATAGAGTTCGCGAAACCGCGCATCCCGGTGGTCTCCAATGTCACCGCGAGGGTGTATGAGGACCATCTCACCAAGAAGACTTTGGCGGAGCAGATGGTGAGCGCCGTTCGGTGGTCCGATACGGTTGAGTACCTCCTCGGGCATTCCGGAATGGAGATCGAAGAGGTCGGTCACGGCAATGTGCTGACCAAACTGCTGGCCAAGATCCGACGCGAAGTCACGAGCGTGAAGAGCGCGAGTGTGGGGACCGTGAGTGAGAAGGGCGCGAGTGCGAAGGATTCGCCGCCGCGTGCCGCGCGGAAGTCGGGCGAGGATTCTGCCGAACTGGTCCGTAAGTGGAATGAGCAATATGCGATCGGCTCTCGGTTCCGGTCCACCACGGGTAATTACGGGAACCTTGAGACCGCCACGGCGGCAAGCGTCCTCTTCGGGCACCGGGCAGCCGTCTACATGCACGGCTACCGAGGATATTTCGATCTCCAGGAGCTGGAGCCGGTCCCAGCGACGCAGTAAATCGGACCGAACCGACCAGAAGCCCCAGGAGGAGAACTGATGACAACCGTTGGCATCGAAGCGATGAACATCTTCGCCGGCACCTGCTATCTCGACGTGGAGAAGCTGGCGATCCACCGCGGGCTCGACACCGCGAGGTTCGACAACCTCCTCATGAAGGAGAAGACCGTCGCGCTGCCCTACGAGGACCCGGTGACGTTCGGCGTCAACGCGGCCAAGCCCCTTCTCGACGCCATGTCGCCGGAGGAGCGCGATTCCATCGAGCTGGTCATCACAGGGACCGAGTCGGCGTTCGACTTCGGCAAGTCCATGAGCACGTACTTCCACGACCTCCTCGGGCTGAACCGCAACTGCCGCATGTTCGAGATCAAGAGTGCGTGCTACTCGGGTGTCGCGGCGCTGCAGACAGCGGCGAACTTCATCTTGTCGGGGGCCTCGCCGGGCGCGAAGGCCCTGGTCATCGCCACCGACATCACCCGCTTCATGGTTGCGGAGAGCGGCGACGCGCTCTCCGAGGACTGGTCCTTCGCCGAGCCGAGCGGCGGCGCCGGCGCCGTGGCGATGATCGTCAGCGACACCCCGCACATCTTCCAGATAGACGTCGGCGCGAGCGGCTACTACGGCTACGAGGTCATGGACACCTGCCGTCCGCTGCCCGACAGCGAAGCGGGCAACGCGGATCTGTCCCTGCTGTCGTACCTGGACTGCTGCGAGAACTCCTTTCGCGAGTACCAACGCCGCGTCGGCGAAGTGGACTTGGTTTCCAGCTTCGGCTACCTCGCCTTCCACACGCCATTCGGCGGCATGATCAAGGGCGCGCACCGCAATCTGATGCGCAAGATAGCCAAGGCGCGTCCGGCGGCCATCGAGGAGGACTTCCAGCGGCGCATGCACCCCGGGCTGACGTACTGCCAGCGCGTCGGGAACGTCATGGGTGCCACCACGATGCTGTCACTGGCCAGCACCATCGACAACGCGGACCTGTCCAGCCCCCAGCGCATCGGCGTCTTCTCCTACGGCTCCGGCTGCTGCTCCGAGTTCTTCAGCGGCATAGCCCGCCAGGAGAGCCAGGACCGCACCCGCGGCCTCGGCATGGAGAAACACCTCGGCGCCCGGTACGAGCTGACGATGCCCGAGTACGATGCCCTGCTGAAGGCCAACCACGCGGTGAAGTTCGGTACCCGGAAGGCCCTGCTGAACACCGGAATCGTGCCGCAGGCCCGGACCGCGCTCGGAAAGGAACTGCTGTTCCTGAAGGAGATCGACGAGTTCCACCGGGAGTACCAGTGGGTGTCCTGAACGCCGCGGGATACGACACCGTCAAGGTCCGCTTCGAGAACGAGATCTGCTTCCTGCAACTGCACCGCCCGGAGGACGGCAACACCATCAGCACCCGGCTGGTCGAGGAGTGCACCGAAGTGGTGCGCTTCGCGGAGGAACACGCCAAGATCCTCGTCCTGGAAGGCCTGCCCGAGGTGTTCTGCTGGGGCGCCGACTTCGCGGAGATAGCAGGGGGAGAAGGACACGGGGACAAGGACGGAGGGGACGAGGGCTCACCGGCCGTGGCCCTGTACGACCTGTGGCTCGCGTTGGCCTTCGGCTCGTTCGTCTCCGTGGCGCATGTGCGCGGCAAGGTCAACGCCGGGGGAGTGGGGTTCGTAGCGGCATGCGACATCGTGCTGTGCGCGGACACCGTGACGTTCAGCCTGTCGGAAATGCTCTTCGGACTCATGCCGGCCTGCGTCCTGCCCTTCCTCATCAGGAAGGTCGGCCTGCCCAAGGCCAACTTCATCACGCTGATGACCCAGCCGTTCACCGCCGAACAGGCCGTGAACTGGCACCTCGCCGACGCCTGCGCGGAGAGCAGTGACAATCTGCTGCGCCGGCACCTGCTGCGGCTGCGCTATCTGCCCAAGACGGGAATGACCCGCTACAAGCACTACCTGCGCGAGCTGGATGACATTCTGCTCCCCTCCCGCGCCAAGGCCGTCGCGGCCAACCAGGAGGTGTTCTCCGACCACGAGAACCTGCGCAAGATCGAACGCTATGTGAACACCGGGCAGTTCCCCTGGGAAGGAGAGTAGACATGCAGAGCCCACCCGTGGAATACCGGGAGATCACCCCCTCCATCGTCCAGATCACGATGCAGGACACGGTGCACAAGAACACCTTTTCCGACGCGCTCATCACCGGCCTGCAGGATGCCTTCGCGAGGGTCGGGGCGAACGACCGGTGCAAAGCCGTCGTACTCACCGGCTACGGCAACTACTTCGCCAGCGGCGGCACCAAGGAGAGCCTGCTGCTGATCCAAGAGCGGCGCATCAGTTTCACCGACGCGGACATCTACGGCCTCGCGCTGGACTGCCCCGTCCCCGTCATCGCCGCGATGCAGGGCCACGGCATCGGCGGCGGCTTCGCCATGGGGATGTTCGCCGATTTCGTGATACTAGGTCAGGAAAGCATCTACACAACCAACTTCATGAAATACGGATTCACACCCGGCATGGGCGCGACCTTGGTCCTGCCCAAGAAGCTCGGCTTCAGCCTGGGTGGCGAGATGCTGCTCTCCGCGAAGACGTACTACGGCCACGAGCTCAAGGACCGGGGCGTCCCCTTCCCGGTCCTGCCGCGCGCCGAGGTGCTGCGGCACGCCATCGAACTGGCCGGGAGCCTCGCCGAGAAACCCAGGATCTCCCTGGTCACCCTCAAGAGCCACCTCGTGTCCGAACTCCGCGCCGAACTCCCGCGGTACATCGAGCGCGAGGTGGCCATGCACGAGAAGACCTTTCACCAGCCCGAGGTCCGGGCTCTCATCACGTCCCACTACACAGGAGGCTGACCTCATGCCCGAACCCCGCGTCTACGACCTGATCGTGAACCACGTCCGCGAGGTGATCCCCGAACTGGAGGACCACCGTTTTGAACCCTCGGACTCGCTGCGCGACCTGGGAGCCAACTCCATCGACCGGGCGGAGGTCATCATCATGACCCTGGACTCGTTGTCGGTGCGCATCCCCCTGGTCGAGCTGGCGGACGCGAAGAACATAGGCGAGCTGGCGGATCTCATCCATGACAAGTCCGCACTCTGACGCCCAAGACGTCGTCGTCACCGGCCTGGGCGTCACCACCGCGGTGGGGCAGGGCAAGGACGACTTCGTCGCAGCGCTTCTCGAAGGCCGCTGTGCCTTCCGGGTCATGGGGCGTCCGGGCCGACAGGTGCCGGCCGGTTTCGCCGGCGACACCGCGGCCTTCCTGGGCGCCGAGATGGGCGAGCCGGCCCTGCCCGGGAACATCACGGCGCGCACGGTGCGTACCGCGTCGCTCTCCGCCAAGGCAGCCCTGGCCACGCTGTCCGAGGCATGGCACGAGGCCGGTCTGGACGAGGCCGACCCGTCCCGCATCGGCCTGGTGATCGGCGGCTCCAACGTGCAGCAGCGCGAGTTGACGCTGCAGCACGCCCGCTACGCGGACCGGCCCGAGTTCCTGCGCCCGACGTACGGCCTGGGCTTCATGGATTCGGACCTGTGCGGGTTCTGCACCGAGCAGTTCCCGATCCGGGGTTTCGCACACACCCTCGGCGGTGCGTCGGCCAGCGGGCTGCTCGCGGTGCTCCAAGCCGTCCGGGCGGTGCAGTCCGGCCAGGCCGACGTCTGTATCGCCCTGGGAGCGCTCATGGACGTGTCGTACTGGGAGTGCCTGGCGTTCCGGGCCATGGGCGCCATGGGCTCCCACCGCTGGGCCGACGAACCGGCCTCGGCCTGTCGCCCCTTCGACCGTGACCACGACGGCTTCATCTTCGGCGAGGCCTGCGCCGCGGTGGTGGTCGAACGGGCGGACGCGCGCCGGCATCCCACGCCGTACGCGCGTTTTCGCGGCGGAGCCACGGCGATGGACGGCACCCGCAACCCTCACCCTTCCGTGGAGGGCGAGGTGTCCGTCGTCGAGGCGGCGCTGCGGGAAGCCGGCCTGTCCGCGTCCGCCGTCGACTATGTCAACCCGCACGGCACCGGATCGCCCACCGGGGACGCGGTCGAACTGGAGGCGCTTGCGCGCTGCGGGCTCACCCATGCCCGCATCAACGCGACCAAGTCGATCACCGGGCACGGGCTCGCCGCGGCGGGGGCGGTGGAGGTCGTGGCCACCCTCCTGCAGATGCGGGAGCAGAAGCTGCACCCGACCCGCAACCTGGACGATCCGCTCGACGACGCCTTCCCCTGGGTGCGGGAGAAGGCGGAGGACTACGCGTTTCGTACGGCGGTCAGTCTGAGTATGGGCTTCGGCGGCATCAGCGCGGCGATCTGCCTCGAAAAGTGGTGACGCCGAGCGCATCGCGGAACGGACCCACGACCAAGTCCTCTCGAAGGCAGCGGAGATGACCAGACCGACCGTGTTCATGTACTCGGGGCAGGGCTCCCAGTACTTCCACATGACCCGCGAACTCTATGAGCGGCACCCGCGCTACCGGCTGTGGCTGGAGTACTGCGACGACATCGCCTTCCCGGTGCTCGGCAAGTCGGTGCTGGACACACTCTTCGACCCGGACCGCAAGAAGAGCGATCCGTTCGATTCTCTGGCGGACTCCAACGCGGCACTGCTGTGTGTGGAGTACAGCCTCACGCGGGTCGTGCAGGAGATGGGCTACCAGCCCGACGTCCTGGTGGGCTACAGCCTGGGAGAGATCACCGCGGCAGTGGTCGCGGAGGCGGTCTCGCTGGAGTTCGGGATCTCCTTCGCCGTGGAGTTCGCCCGGATGCTGGCCGACCGGACTCCGCGGGCCGGGATGCTGGCAGTCCTGTGTTCCGAAAAAATCCTGCGCAGCCACGCCGAATTGTTCGCCGACTGCTGGGTCACGGGACGCAATTTCGACGGCAACTTCGTGGTCAGCGGCCGGGTCGAGGCGGTGGCGCGGCTCGAACACGCCCTGGCGCAGGAGTCTGTCGTCTGCCAGCGACTGCCGGTCAACTACGGCGTGCACACCGAACTCATCAGCCCCGTCGAGGATCAGGCGCGCGCCCTGCTCGGCACCGCGACATTCGCCCCGCCGCAGATCCCGGTGATCTCGTCAGCGTTGACGGACCGGATCGTCGAGCTGACGGCCGACGGCATCTGGGCAGCTATGAGACGCCCGGTGGACTTCGCGCAGACCATCGAGAAGATGACCGCTCGCGGCGACGCCACCTTCATCGACCTCGGGCCCAGCGCGACACTCGCGACGTTCGTGAAGTACATCCTGCCGCCGGACAGCGGCTCTGCGCAGGTGCACACCATCAACCGTTTCGGACAGGACCTGAACTCGCTCCGCGAGTTCCAGGAGCAGACAGCTGCGATACGTGGCTGAGGCCACGCCGGAATCCAGGAGGGACATCCGTTCATGTCAGATTTGAGTGCCATCAGAACGTACCAGGACGCCACCGCGATCATCACGGGTGCCGCGTCGGGCATCGGCCGCGCGCTGGCCGAGGAGCTCGTGGCCCGCGGTTGTGAGGTCGTACTGGCCGATATGCAGATCGAGCAGGCCGAAGAGGTGGCCGCAGCACTGCGGATGGCCGGCGGAAAGGCGACCGCTGTCTGGCTGGACGTCACCGACGACACGAAGTTCGAACAACTCGTCAAGGACACCGTCGCGCGCACCGGACGCCTGGACTACCTGTTCAACAACGCCGGCATCAGCCACGGCATGGGTGCGGGCGCCCGGCACTATCACATCGAGGACTGGCGGCGCATGATCGACGTCAACCTCCTCGGCGTCGTCAACGGTGTCCAGGCCACATACAACCTCATGATCGACCAGGGGTTCGGCCACATCGTGAACACCGCCTCCCTGGCGGGCCTGGTTCCGAGCGCGGGGACGACCTCGTATGTCACCACCAAGCACGCCGTCGTCGGGCTCTCGCACAACTTGCGCATCGAGGCTGCCCAGTTGGGCGTACGCGTGAGCGTGCTGTGCCCGGGTGTCATCCGGACCCCGCTCATCGAGGGCGGCGTCTACGGCCGCAGCGTCGAGGGAGTGACCAGTGAGATGACGCGGGACAGGTGGGAGGAGCAGAAACCCATCTCGGCAGAGGAGTTCGTCAAGAAGTCACTCGACGCGGTCGCCCGGAACAAGGCAATCATCGTGGTTCCCGCGTTCTGGAAGCTGTTCTGGTGGCTTTTCCGGTTGTCGCCGACGCTCTGCCTGAACATCGCGACCAAGAAGTTCCAGGATCTCGGAGGGCGCGGACCTTCCGGCAACTGACCTCGGAAGTACCGACAAGCGAACCAAGAAACCTCTGCTGGCAGTATGTGAACAGGGAGTACCGATATGACCAGTGGGGCGTCCTATCCCCAGCACAGGCCGATCCCGCGAACCCCGGGTGGGTCCGCGAGTGCCTCCGGGGCAGCCGCCTCCCGGTCTGCGGCCACTGACTGTCTCTACTCGACGGTATGGGTCGAGGCGGAGGGGACCTCAGGGGTATCGCTGCCGGGTGCGCATCTGCTGCTGTCCGGTGCGGCCGTCGAGGCCGACCTGCCGGGCGGCTGGGTCAACCGTGTGGTGCGCGCCTCGGATGCGCTGGACGACGTACTCGGCGAGCAGCCATGGGGCTGTGTCGCGGTGCTGAGCGACGGGCGAGAGGCCGATGTCCTGCTGGGGCTGCGCGTTCTGCAAGCCTGCTCGCAGGGGGAGCTCGCGTCTCCGGAAAGAATCGTCTTCCTGCCTGCGCCGGGTGCGGTCGACGACGCGGGACTATGGGGGCTGGGCCGGACCGCCCGGCTGGAGCGGTCCGATCTGGCGGTCCACTGCATCGAAGTGTCGCGAGAGCAGTTGTCACGAGCGTTGACGCTGAGTCGCAGCGGCCGGTTGGAGGACGAGTACCGTTTCACCACCACCGGTGTCCTCGAAGTCCCGAGATTGCGACGACACGACCTCGACGACGAAGGGTTCGCTGCCCGCCCGGACGCGACGTACGTGGTGAGCGCAGGTTCGGGGGCTCTGTGCCTGGTGGCGGCGGAGCTCCTGGTGGACCGGGGAGCGCGGCATCTGGTGCTGCTGTCCCGGTCGGCGCAAGCGGAGTCGCCTGCGCCGCCTGAGGTCGCGGAACTGCGTCGATCTGCGCGGGTCGAGTGCCTGACGTGTGACGTGAGTGATCTACGGAGTGTCCACCGGACCCGGGAGGCCATGACGCAGGCCGGTATGCCGGCGGTGGCCGGAGTGGTGCATGGCGCGGACATCCTGACCGATGGCGTGTTGGCCCACCAGTCGGAGACGAAGCTGAAGCAGGCCTACGGGGCCAAGGTCGAGGGCGCCAAGAATCTGCGCAGTGTCTTTGCCCCACCGGACTTTCTGGTGTTGTTCTCCTCGACCGCTTCGATCTTCGGGGCCTTCGGCCAGGCAACGTATGCCGCGGCGAACGCGACGCTGGACGCCCTGGCCACGTCGTGGTCGCTGCGAGGGGAGCCCGTGCTCTCGATCCAGTGGGGCATGTCGTCGGAAGCCGGCATCGCGGTGCGTTCCCAGGCCGTCGAACGTCCGAGGTCCCCTGGCTTCGGAGTGATCGGTAAGGAGCTGGGGACCACCGTATTGGACCGGCTACTCGCCGGGCCCGAGCGGGGAACAGTCTGTGTCTCCCCCGTGCAGTGGGACGCGGTGTCGCCGGCCGACCCCTTCGTGTCGCGCTTCACCGCCCCCGCCCGGCGGTCGGCCGATGCACCGGTATCGGGACCGGGCGACGGCCGGCAGGGCGTTCACCCGGCGGCTTCGGAAGCCGCAGGAACACAGGTCGAAGACGACACTTATGAGGGCGGGCCCTCTCGGAAGGGGCCCGCATCAAACCGTCCCGCGTCGAAGGAGTCCGCGTCCCGGGTGCCCGCTGCCTCACAAACGCCGGCTCTTTCGAGTCTGCCGGTCCTGGTCATAGGGGCAGGCATGGGTGGCATCAGCTTCGCTCGCCGCCTGGAAAAGCTGGGCGTCGCAGCCATCGTGCTGGAAAAGCGGGACGGTGTCGGCGGCGTGTGGAGTTCGCTTGCCAATGCGGATTCCCGAGTCCAGATCGACTCGCCGGCTTACAGCTTCGACAGCGCGTCGCCCATGGTGCATGGCGACCATCGGTGGCAAGCAGTTTTCCCTGGCAGGGGTGAGGTCCTCCAGCAGTCGAATTCCGTGGCATCCGAGCTGAAGGAGCCGATTCGTTTCAACTGCGAAGTGGTATCCGTCCGGAAGGTGCGAGAGCAGGAATACGAGGCCGAGTACCTTCAGGGGGGCGTTTCCAAGTCCGTCCGGGTTTCCGGTGTCGCGGCACTTACAGGCGGGCTGCACCGGCCCGTGCAGCATCGATTTCGCGATGAGCACCTCTTCGTAGGGCACGTCGGGCTTGGGGTTGCCGATGACACGCCGCCGGAAAGGTTCAACGACGCGTCGGTGGTGATCGTCGGACACGGTGCTTTCGCCTTGGAGAACATGCGCACTGCCCTGGAGAACGGTGCGCGCCACGTGACGATCATCTGCCGACGACGCAATCTGGTCGTGTCGACTCTGTGCAACTGGATGATCAACTCCAACGAGGGACCGACACCGCTCAACGATGTGGTTGACATCATGCGACCGTTCTACGAGCTCTGCGGTGTAGACATGGAAGCTCTTCCGTCGCTCTCTCAGGACGCGGACGGAGGTTTCGTACTGGATCAGTCGACGGTTCCGGCGGCCTCGGATGTGTACTTCCTGGCGCAGGCGCTCGGCAAGGTGACCGTCATCGAGACCGAGATTGACTACGTGTCACCCCATGCGGTCGTCACGGAGTGCGGGAAGGAGGTGGAGGCCGATGTGCTGCTCAAATGCCTCGGGTCGCAGACGGACCGGACCGTCCTGTCGAAGATCTTCGGCGAGAACAGCAGAGTGGAAGGGCTCTGGGTCGACCGGGACCCCAACCTGTTCACGTACAACGACGGCGCGCAGATCCCCCGTAGAGCAAAGTCTCTGCTCTGTTCGAGCTATGTGTTCTTCCTGCAGGCATTCGCTGAGGCGTATCTGCATTTCCGGGACAACCCTGCCGAGTTGGAGGCGTTGTTCGAAATTATTTCGGTCGATAATTCGGAGAAATCGTCCTCCGAGCGTCTGCTTGTGGAGCTGTGGGGCTTCATTGAGCGTGCGAAGAAGAACGTTGCCTCGCGCACCGCTGAGCTCTGCTCGTTCGACCGCTTCCAGAAGGAGAGGGAGTCGGAGTGGCAGATGTACGCCGCGTTGATGGGCGAGCCGGTCGATGCGGGGGAGGGGCTTTGGGGTGTGATGGCCCCGACCATGTCGCTGCTTCACCGACGGGATCCCTCATTTCCCGTGGAACGGCGGGTCGATCACACCGGCTTCGGCTCCGTGAGTATCTTCGTGCCACGGCGACACCGGGTGCTGTTCCTGCCGGGGCGGGGGACCGACGGACGCCTTGCGCGGGCCATGCTGAAGAAGGCTGGCTGGACCAGGCGCGATGATCTCGAGTTTGTCATTCCCGACGCGCCCTATCCGATGCCAGCGTTCGCCAGTGCGGAGCAGCTCGAGATGCGGGGCCTGGACTCCTTGGCTGAACAGGGTCTCTACGATGTGGCGGGTACGTACCGGGAGTGGAGAGCGGGTTTCGCCGAGCTGTGGCATCAATACCACGGTAGGCCGGCCTACGTGGAACCCGCCGATTCTGCTGGGTCTTTGGACCCGGCCCTTCAGTACCTCAAGTCGGTTGCGGAGGGCCATGGGCCGATGTCGGGCGTCGCCGGGTTCGGTGAAGGCGCCGCGATCGCCTCCGCGGCTCTCCATAGTCAGGCTCTCGGGCAGGACGTAGGTCTGGGGGATGTACGGTTCTTCATCGCGATGTCCGCGTGGCGATCACCTGCCCATGAGCGCGCGGGGGTATTTGAGAAGACCCGGCCCCTTGATGTTCCCGTGCTCCAGACGCTGGGTGAGAGAGAAGCGGTGGTCTTCCAGGCCGCTGCGCCGGTATTCGCCCAGGACTTCCAAAAAGTGCTTGAGTACAGGCACTTGGGCAAGCACACCTACCCTTCGCTCACGCGCGGTCTCGATCAGAACCTCAACCGTCTGCTCCATGCCGCATTCAACCCCTCGGCCGGGCAATAGGGACCTCTGGGCCGCGCCCCCGCCGAAGCGGGAGGCCTGGCCTCAGCTTGTGTTCCTTGTCCATCAAGATCTTCCAGGCTTGCCGATGGTCTTGAGGGTCTCGGGGCGTGCGACTGTCCTGCCGACGTAGTGAGGTGCCCGGCGCTTGTTCTCGGCGTCTGGAGGCCGTCCGGGGCCGGCTTCTCGGGGTTCGAATACACGGGCCGGGCAGGCGAGGTGAGGGCGGATGTTTCCTGAACCGTCCGGCGGGCCCGTGCCGGGGTGAGCCGGTCGAGGGGGGTGGGCCTCTCCCGGGGCCTGCGAAGGTCCGCGGCGAGTGGCCGGGCCAGTCGAAGCTGGGTGTGGGCGACGACAGCGATCCCACACCGCCTGCTGGGCCACCGCCGTGAACCCCACCCGACCCGGAGGCGTACGCGAACAGACCACCCGCGAGCGCTGGCAGCGGGTCCACCATCTGCTCGACCAGGGCGTCGGCCTCCTCGAATGCGCCCGCCGCCTCGATGTCGCCCTGAACACGCGTACGTTGCTGAGCTGCGTGCTCGGCCCACGAGCTGATCACGCCCAGGACGCCCCTGCGTCCGGGAGGCGACCCGCCGCTCGTCCGAGGAGGGGGTGACAGTCCGGCTGTCACCCAAGTCAGGGAGCTCCGGGGTGAGCCTCGTTGGGGGTGTAGTCGGCCTCTGGTGCGTAGGCACCAGGACATGTGCGTGGCTGGTCCAGGTGCACCAGGGGAAGACGGCCGCGGGGAACGATGCCCGGCGGGGCGCCGCAAGGAAGTGTTGGGGGCGTGCGAATCCCGCACGCTTCCCCTGCCTGGCGGTGTTTGGAGTGATCAACAGGCGACATTTCTTGACCGCATCGGATGTGGGGACTTCCGGCGGTGCCGCTACGGCGCGGCGGGTCGACTCAGTCGGCGGACTGGCCAAGCAGGCATCCCATCGACGGACCAGCGCGATCGGTAGTCCTCGTTCGCGTGTGCGCCACGGGAGCGCAGCGCACACATCCAGCAGGTTCACGCGCGTGCTCGCAACCAACGATGAAAGGACGTCCATGTCCGTAGCCGGGGTTTCCTCAACCCCTATCGGGAGGCCGGCGATCGGTGCTCTCGCCTTCTTGGCACTCGCCCTCGGCACCCCTGCAGTCAGTGGTGGAGCCTGCGCTCCCGTTGCTGCGAGGTGAGCTGGGGGTGAGTAATGGCGATGCGGCACTGATCGGCAACGTATTGCTCGTCACCGGCGCGGTCATCACGCCTGTGGCAGGCAAACTTGGCGACCGCTACGGGGGAAAGCGAGTGCTGGTCTCGCTGATGGCCGTAGTGTCGGCCGGTGGTCTGCTGGCCAGCCTGGCGCCGAACTTGCCGCTGTTGTTACTCGGTCAGGTGTTGCAGGGCGCCATGGTGGGTGCGCTGCCCCTCTCATTCATCCTCGCGCGCAAACACCTCTCGACAGGAGAGTCACAGGCAGCGATCGGGGTGGTCGTCGCGCTGTTCACGGGCGGCAGCATGGTGGGAATGTTGTTCGCCGGGCCGGTCGCGGAAGGAGTGTCCTGGCATTGGATGTTCGCGCTGCCGACGATTGTGATCATCGTGATGACGTCGGCCGTGATGTGGCTGATGCCGCATGATCCGCCGATCGAGTCGAACAACAGGATCGACTGGCCTGGCGTTTCTCTGCTGAGCGCCACATTGCTCGCGTTCATGCTCGGGTTGAAGGCGGTGACGGAGGGCGGCGGCGTGTCGCCTCCTGCGGTAGGTGCCATCGTGGTGGGCGTGGCCGCACTCGCTGCCGCATGGGTCTCGGTCGAGCGCAGGGCAGCCTCGCCGATGGTCGATCTGCGCATGCTGGCACAGCCCGCCGTGCGACATGCGTTCGGGCTCACCTTCGTCATCACCGCCAGTTTCGGGATGGTGGGCTATCTCTTCCCGCAGATGTTCGGGGCACCGGCCGACGGGTACGGCTTCGGAGCCGACACCACCGACATCGGAATGCTCCTGTTGCCCGGCGCTATCGCCGGGTGCGTAAGCGATTCGATCGGCGGGATCGCGGCGCGGCGTTTCGGTACGCGCGCCGTGGTCACCGTCGGAGCCGCCGCCACGGTGACCACGATGACGGCCCTCACGGTGCTGCACACTGCGGAATGGCAGCTCGTCCTCGCCAAGGTGCTGATCGCGTTCGCCGCGGGCATCGGTACGACGGCGTTGCTCGCCAGTACTGCCACCGGCGTGGAAACCAAGGACATCGGCATCGCTACCAGCCTGCTCACGGTGACCCGCGTGATCGGCACCGTCCTCGGCGCCCAGATCGCCGGCGCGATCCTCGATGCCTGGGCCGATCCGGCAACGGGTCTGTCGACCGAATCGGCCTTCGCCACAGCTTTCGCCATCGCCGGCCTCGTCGCCGCGTTGTCATTGCTCGTTGTCCGCAACATGACGAAGAAGGGAGCCCAGGCATGACGCCTACCGGTCTGTCGATGGACGTGAGTACTACCGCGAAGCGCACGGTTCTGGTTTCCGGGGCCAGCATTGCCGGACCTGCGCTGGCGTACTGGCTGAGCCGGTCCGGTTTCTCCGTCACCGTGGTGGAGAAGGCGAGCACACTGCGCGACGGCGGATATCCGATCGACATCCGCGGTACTGCGACAGAGGTGGTCCGGCGGATGGGCATACTGCCGAAACTGCACGACGCGCACATCCACTCGCATCGCTACACTTTCCTCGACGCCGATGGCGGTGAACTGGCTGTACTCAGCCCGGACGCCGTTGCCGGCAGTGTCAAGGGGCAGGACCTGGAGGTGCGCCGGGGGGACCTGGGTGCGATCCTCTACGCGCTGGTTCGCGACGACGTGGAATTCCTGTTCAACGACTCCATCGACACCATCTGCCAGTCCGCACACAAGGCCGAGGTCACTTTCCACGGTGGTCAACAGCGCACGTTCGACCTGGTGATCGGCGCCGACGGTTTGCACTCACACACCAGGGGCGCACTCTTCGGCCCCGAAGCACAGTTCCACCGCTACCTCGGCTACTGCTTCGCCATATTCACCATGCCGAACACCTTCGGGCTCTCCCGCGAGCTCATGATGTGGAGCGCCCCGGGGAAAGCCGCGGCCCTCTATGCCGTCGGGGCCGACACCGAGCTGCACGCCTTCCTGAACTTTCACCGACCGGACCCGCCGTTCGATGCCCTCCGGGACCCCGACGCCCAACGGGACCTGGTCGCCACGGCCTTCGCAGGTGCGGGATGGGAGGTCCCCGGCATGATCGACGCCATGCGCGACGCGAATGACCTGTTCTTCGACACGGCCGGTCAGATCCACCTGCCCCGCTGGTCCAGCGGCCGCGTCGCGCTCGTCGGAGATGCCGCGTACGCACCCTCGTTCCTCACCGGACAGGGCTCAAGCCTTGCGCTGGTCGGTGCCTACATGCTCGCCCATGCCCTGGCCACGAATCCGGACCACACCGCGGCCTTCGCCGCCTACGAGCGCGACGTTCGCGCATTCGTCGCCGTGAATCAGGCACTGGTCGCCAACGGTGCCGCCACGCTCTTCCCCACCACGATGCGGGCCCTGGAGCAACGCAACACCCTCTTGCGTGGCCTCACCACCATGCCCTCCGCGACCGCGCGACCGGCCCACTCAGCCCTCACGCTGCCCGAATTCGCTTCGATGCCATGACCCGGGACTCCAGCAGTCCTCCCGGCGATCGACGACTCGTGTGCGGCCACGCCACATGGCCGGGCCGGCTGGAGGCGCGGTGGTTGAGCCTGTCCGTGTGCACAGACCGAAACGAGCGGGAAGGGGAGATCGTACGCCGGGGCAGCACCAGTCCGGTCCGCTACCGGCGCGCGAGGATGCTGCCGGCCTCGGCCGGCAGGACCGCGTCCCGGTGACAACTCGAAGGGTCCAGACTGACGAGGACACTGTCCGGGACGCGATCCACCGATCCCCGCCTACTCGGCCCTGACGACGAGGACTCCGTCAGCGGAATGGCCATCACCCCACCGTTCAGCCCCGGCCTCTCCCTATCGGATTACGAGAGGCGGTCGGTGCCACCGTCGTCGGTGGCGTGGGCCAGGCCCGTCCGGTAGGCGATGACGACGAGTTGCGCCCGGTCACGGGCCTGGAGCTTCGTCATGGCGCGCTGTACGTGGCCGCGGACGGTGAAGGGGCTGAGGAACATCCGCTCGGCGATCTCCGTGTTGGACAGGCCGGTCGCGACCAGAGCCACCATCTCGCGTTCGCGCGGGGTGAGTACGGCGAGCCGTTCGGGGTGGTGCGGCGGTGCGGCGTCCGGTGTGGCCAGGAAACGGGCGACCAAGGAGCGGGTCGCTGCGGGGGACAGAAGGGTGTCGCCGTCGGCGATCGTACGCACGGCGTCCAGGAGGTCCTCGGCGCCGATGCCCTTGCCGATGAAGCCACCGGCTCCCGCGCGCAGCGCCTGGGCGACGTACTCGTCGGTCTCGTATGTGGTGAGGATGAGAATGCGACAGGCACGCAGTTCCGGGTCCGCACAGATCTCCGACGTGGCGGTGAGACCGTCCACCTCGGGCATACGGATGTCCATGATCACCACGTCGGGGCGCAGTTCCCGGGTGAGCCTCACCGCCTCCCTGCCGTCGGTGGCCTCGCCGACCACGGTGATGTCGTCGGAGCTGTCGAGGAGCATCCTGAAGGCGCTGCGCAGCAGGGCCTGATCGTCGGCGAGCAGCACCCGCAGCGTCACGGCGTACCCCCAGTCTTCCGGTCGCCCGCCCTTTCGTCACCTGTCGATCCGCCGGTCGTCCATCCCTCGGTGGTTGTTGCTTCGTCAGTCCTCGGCGCCGGGTTCTTGACAGGCGGCAGGGGCAGTTTGGTGGAGACGAGGAAGCCGCCCTCCGGGCGGCTGCCCGCGGAGAGGTGGCCCCCGACCGCGGTGGCACGTTCACGCATCCCGATCACACCGAAACCGGTCGCCCGGCCCCCCGCCGTCGACATAGCCGATCCCGTGGATGCGGTCGATGTCGTACGGGCGCCGGCTCCGTCGTCGGCGATGGTGATGGTCACGCGATCGCGGTTCCAGGCGAGGCGCACCCGGGCGCTGCCCGTACCGGCATGCTTGGTCACGTTGGTCAGGGCCTCCTGGATGATGCGGTACGCGGTGAGGTCAACCCCCGGCGGCAGGGGCCTGACCGTGCCCTCCTGGTCCATCGACACCTCCAGACCCGCGCGGCGGAACGACTCGAGGAGCGTGGGGAGCCGCGACAGCCCGGGCGCCGGTTCGGCGAGCGCCGCCGTGTCCCCGGACTGACGCAGCAGACCTACCGTGGCCCGCAGGTCGTCGAGCGCGTCGCGGGTGGTCTCGACAAGTTCCTCCAGGCTCTTGCGGGTCTGCTCCGGGCGGGTGTCGAAGAGGTGGGCTGCGACCGTGGCCTGCGCGTTGGCCAGGGTGATCTGATGGGCCACGAGGTCGTGCAGTTCCCGGGCGATGCGTACCCGCTCCTCGGCCACTCTGCGGCGCGCCTCGCTGTTCCGGCTCTTCTCGGCGCGCAGGGCCCGCTCCTCCACGGCCGCCAGGTAAGCGCGTCGGTTCTGCACCGAGTGACCCAGTACGCCGGCCACCAGCGGGAACGCCGCCACCGCTCCTACCCTGCTCGCGTCCTTCCACGAGAGGGCACCGAGCAAGGGGGTCGAAGCGACCAGCAGTGCCACGGAGATGAGCGCCACGGCGCTCGCCGCGCGCCGTTCGGAGCGCGCGGCGAGCGAGTAGGAGTAGGCGGTGATCACGGCGGGGGCCACGATGAGCGGGCTCAGCAGGAGGTCCAGGAACGGAGCCAGCACGCCGCTCGCGGTCGTGACCGCCATGGCCGCCATGGGCGCCCGGTGCCGCACCGGCAGCACCGCGCAGGACACCACGGCGATGAAGTAGGCGGCAGCGGACGGCGGTGACAGCGTGCGGCCGTCGTCCTGCACCACCCCGCCGAGCAGGCAGAGCGCGAACGCCGTCGTCGTGATCGCCGCCTCCCGCCACCACGTGCCGCGTGGTCGCGGGCCACCGCCACCCGTGTTGGCCATGGCCGACTCAGCCCCGGTCGACGGGCAGCCGCCGCCCTGTTGCGTCCAACTCGGCTGCGGGGGCCGGGACACGCTTGCTCAGTGCCTCACCCTCGATATCCACATTCGGCAACACGCGGTTCAGGATACGGGGCAGCCACCGGGCCCGGTGGCCGAGCAGTTCCAGGACCGCGGGGGGCGATTGCCATCCGGACGACGAAGGCGTCGAAGGCGACGGCGGCGGCCGAACCGACACCCATCGTCTGGATGGTCGGCCTGCTCATCCCGATGAACCGGCGAACACACTGATCATGATGATCGCCGCCGCGGCCCCCACACGTCCGCTGTGCCGGAGACCGCTGACGCTCGCTTCGCCGAGGGAGGCGCCAGGGCGTAGGCCTCCCGCATCCAGGTGCGGTTCCAGGCCACCGGGAAGGTGACCTCAGCTCCCCATGGACACGAGCAAGAACACACCCCTGCAGCGTGAGCGTCGAGTGTCCACGGGGAAACTTCACTCAGCCCTGGACGCCGGTACCCGACAGAATGCCTTCGACCACGTCGCGGAGCTGCGAGCGGGCGGTGATGCCGAGCTTGGGGAACACCCGGTAGAGGTGCGAACCGACCGTGCGCGGTGAGAGGAACAGCTTCTCCCCGATCTCACGGTTCGTCAGGCCACGGGCCGCCAGCTGGACGATCTGCTGCTGCTGGGGGCTGAGTTCGGCGAAGGCAGTGGGTACGACGTCGCTGGCTCCGATGCCAGCGGCGCGTAGTTCTGCCTGTGCCCGCTCCATCCACGGCCGCGCGCCCAGCCGCTGGAAGGTTTCCAGGGCGGCGCTCAGCAGCGGACGGGCCTCGGCGATACGGCGCTGCCGCCGGAGCCATTCCCCGTAGTCGAGCTGTGTCTGCGCCCGTTCGAAGGGCCACTGCTCACCTGCCGGTTCCTTGAGCGCTGCGCGGAAGAACGGCTCCGCGTGCCCGGGGTCCGCCAGCAGGGCGCGGCCCCGGTAGATCAGTGTCCTCACCCGTGCCGACATGCCTGTACCGAGGCGCCGCGCCGACCGTTCCAGCAGCTCTGCGGCGTGCTTCTGTCGTCCTCGGCGGACGGCCGCCGCCGCGAGTTCGGCCAGGAGGGTGTAGGAGACGTGGTAGTGGACCGGATCGCCGTCGTCGGTGAACGCGGAGCGGAACTGCGTGTACGCGGTGTCGTAGTCGCCCTCGGCCACGGCCGCCATCCCTAGTAGGGCTTGGTCAGGTTCGTATGGGTGTGGGTATGTCGCGGTGGCAGGTGGGGCAGGCGCCGGTCCAGGTGGCGAGGAGTGTCTGGAGCTCGCGGACGACTTGGTAGAGGCTCAGGCCGGCGCCGTGTCTTTTGGGTGACGGGCCAGTCGTTGCAGGGTGCAAAAGGCGTGGGCGGCGGAGACGAGGGTGACGTGGTGGTGCCAGCCGGGGAAGGTGCGGCCCTCGAAATGGGCCAGGCCCAGGGCCTGTTTCATCTCGCGGTAGTCGTGTTCGATGCGCCAGCGGAGTTTGGCCAGCCGCACCAGGGTGGCCAGCGGCATGCCGGAGGGCAGGCTCGACAGCCAGAACTGCACCGGTTCGCTCTCGCCGGCCGGCCACTCGGCCAGCAGCCACCGTTCGGGCAGCTCCGGATCCTCGACGGCCTTGCGGACGCCGCGTCCGGCCGGGCGGATGCGCAGAGCGACGAAGCGCGAGTACATGCGCTTGAGGCCACTTCGGCTCTTGCCCGGCCGGGATCCCTCCCGCCAGGAGACGGGCCTGGCCGCCGCCTTCCCGACTGTGATGACCAGGTCCTTCACGGTCTGTGCGGGCTCGGGGTACTGCATCTTCGGCGGACGCCCGGTGCCCGCACAGACCGGTTGGACGGGCCGGGCCCCGGCCGGATGCGCGGTGTGACGGGAGGAGATCCCGACCACGTAGGGCAGGTCCCGTTCCTCCAGACCGAGGCGGAAGGCGGCGGCATCGCCGTAGCCGGCGTCCGCAACCACCAGCGGAACGTCGATGCCCCACGAGAGGGTCTCGTCGATCATGTCCAAAGCGAGCTGCCACTTCTCCACATGCCCCACATGATCGGGAATCCCGCAACGGGTGCGGCGGGCAACCTTGACCGCATCGGCCCCGGGCGAGGCCGGATCCCAGGAGGCCGGCACGAACAGCCGCCAGTCGACCGCCGCCGAGGCATGATCGGTAGCCAGGTGCACCGAGACGCCGACCTGGCAATTGGTGACCTTGCCCGCGGTGCCGGTGTACTGCCGGGCCACACCCGCCGATGCGTCCCCGTCCTTCAGGAAGCCGGTGTCATCCACGATCAGCGCTTCCGGGCCGATCGCCTCGTGCATCCGCCAGGCCAGCCGGGCCCGCACATGCGCCGCATCCCACGGACTGGAGGTGATGAAGTGCGCCAGCGCCTGCCGGTTGCCGTCCTCACCGAGACGGGCCGCCATCGGCTCCACCGACTTGCGCCGCCCGTCCAGCAACAGCCCCCGCACATACGCCTGCCCCCACCGCCGCTGATCGGCACGGAAGAACCCGTCGAACAACTCCGCCGCGAACGCCTCCAGGTCCTCCCGGACCCCGGCCATCTCCTCAGGTGTCACACCAGCCCAACGACACCGACGAACAAACAGACACGCCACTCACGAGTGAATATGACCAAGCCCTACTAGGCCCCGACGCGAAGACCGCGACGGAGCGGCTCTCCTGTGGGTCGACGAGAGCCAGGGCCCGTTCGACCAGCCGGCGTGCGGCGGCCGGGTCGCCCAGCAGTGCGACCACCGTGGCATCGAGTGCGTAAGCGCACGCCTCGGCGTGGTCGAGTCCGGCCGACGATGCCATGGCCGCGAGGTCAGTCGCCACCGAGCGGGCCTCGGCCCAGCGGCCCTGCTCCAGGCGGGTCCAGCCGGCCGCGCATCCCAGTCCGTCCGGGAGCCGTCCACGGGCCTGCCACTGGTCGAACGCCACGTCGAAGGTCCTGGCGGCGAGGGTGGTCTGGTCGAGCAGCCAGGCGACGATGGCCAGCGCGGTCAGGCGACTGGCGTCGCCCTTGGCCTTGGCGATGAGTCCGGGCAGGGCCGGTGAGAGGAGGGCTCCTGCGCTGCTGGGGTCGGAGACGGCCAGGACCCAGGCGCGCAGCGCCGCTCCGGCGGCATCCTCGGGCACGCGGGAGAGCAGGCGCTGGATCTGTCGCTGTTGGGACTCGTCGCCCGAGTAGTAACGGACCACCGCCGCCGCGGCCAGCGCGTCGAGGACGAGGGGCGACCGGGCGTACGTCGCCTCGTCGGCAACACGTATGAGCAGGGCGAAGGCTGCTGGGTGAGGGGAGCCCAGGGACATGAGCTGTCCGGTGGCCAGCGCGGCTTTGCCCAGCAGTGTCTGGTCGTCGGTGCACTCGCGGACTGCGGCGGCCAGTTGTTCCACCCAGCCGAGTTGACCGGTGAAGACGGCGGTGGCGGCGGCTTCGGTCAGCAGGCGCGCCCGGTCCTCGCGGCGCGGGCTCAGTTGCGCGGCACGCTCCTGGGCCGCGGCCGCGGCCGCGAAGCCACCCCGGCGCCGGGCCCGGTCGGCCGTCTGCTGCAGTGCGGCCGACACGTCCTGGTCGGGGCGTACGGTCGCGGCGGCGAGATGCCAGGCGCGGCGGTCGGGCTCCTCGCGCAGCAACTCCGCGAGAGCGAGGTGGGCCCGGCGGCGTGCCTCGAACGACGCGGCATGGTAGACGGCGGAGCGGATGAGCGGGTGACGGAAGGAGATCCGGGATCCGTCCTGGCGTACGAGACCGGCCCGGTCCGCGGGTACCCATGCCTCGTCGTCCGCCTCGGGAAGTCCCACGGCCGCCGCCGGAGCGTCCGCCGTGTCGGCGGCCGCGAGCAGCAGCAGGATGCGGCGGGTCGGTTCCGGCAGACCCGCCGCGTGCCCCGCGAAGATCCGCTCCAGTCGGTCGGTGACCGGCAGCGGGCCCTCCACGCCACTGCCCTCGGGGTGCCGGATCGCGGTGGCGTGGGCCAGTTCCACCAGCGCCAGCGGGTTGCCGGCCGCCTCCTGGAGGATGCGCACCCGTGTCCGGCCGATGGGCGGCGTGGGTTGCCGGTCCAGCAGTAGGTTGGCCGCCTCAGCGTCCAGCGGGCCGAGTTCGAGGCGCTCGTATCCCTTGTCGAATCCAGGCAGGGCGTCCACGGTGCGGACTGCGACCAGCAGCGTGACAGGCTCGCTGTCCATGCGCCGCGCCACGAACGAGAGAACATCCAGTGATTCGCGGTCGATCCACTGGGCGTCGTCGACCACCACCAGCAGCGGGGCGGTATCCGCCAGGTCCGACAACAAGGTCAGGACCGCCAGACCGACGAGCATCGCGTCGGGAGTCTCCGCACACTCTTCGAGCCCCAGGACGGCTCGGAGCGCGGAGCGCTGCCGCGACGGCAGCCCCTGCGCTTCAGCGAGTACCGGGCGCAACAACTGATGAAGACCGGCGAATCCGAGGTGCGCCTCGGAACCGCTCCCCGCCGCCCGCAGCACTCGGCCACCCGAGCCCCGTGCGTGATCGGCCGCGAGGTCGAGCAGCGTGCTCTTTCCGGCACCGGGGTCACCCGTGACGATCAAAACGTCGCTGTGGGACCGGTCAGTGCCCACACGCCGGATGATTTCTGCGGTCTCGGCTTCTCGGCTCACCACCGCCGGACCGGAATTCCGCGTCGAGCGCCGCTCCCTACGAGCCCTTCCATCGTTTTGCACGAATGCTCCAAGGAATCCAAAGACCCCAAACACTAGCCTCGATCTTTCGTGACGGTCCGCCGACGGAGTCGGTGGACCGTTTTCGTGCTGTGGGCTGAGGGCGGGCAGGGCGAGGGCCCGAGTGTCGTCTCGGGGTGGC